>JAIQES010000009.1 GCA_020073705.1 Terriglobia bacterium | reverse complement strand
AACGGGCCTGCTTGCAAACGTGGCCCACATACCGCCGTATACAGCTGCCATCACGACCGCGCGGGGACCCTCGAATGACCGGGATGTGACTCCCCCGTATTTCCAGTACCAAACTGCGACTAAGGGAATCGGTTGGAAGCAAGTGGGTATATACTCTCAACCGCGCGGAGGCCAAAAAATTAATTCCGGACGAGAACAATCATTTCTCATCCAAAGATTTTCATGGTCCCCAGTTTCCCAAAGCGAACCGAGCAGGGGTGCCGCATGTCCCTGCAGGAAAACGTACGGCGAGGCAGGCGGAACGAAATCTTGAAGATCATACATGGGATGGAGAGTATCGACAATGAAACCGGATGATAAAGCGGCGCTCCCGCAAGAAAAGCAATCAACTTTGGAACTCCCTGCACCCGGATGGGGATATAAGTTGAGCTTCCTTATAGGTGGCATTATTTTTTCTATTGCTACCTACATGGCTGGAACCATGCTTTACGAATTGGAGCTTGCCCTCGTAGACCGCACCGTCCTGAGCTGGGACCTTCTTGGCCGGACGCTAGTGAGCATCTTCCAAAAACACATTCTCACATTCACGCCGTGGGTGATCGGCACAACAGGTGTTTCGGTTGCGCTGGGATACCTTTTTGACAAGGAAGTCCAGTACCGGAAGGCGGCGGAAAGAGTGGCGGCAACCAATGGCCTCACTCTTTTGGCGACGCGCCGGTTTTTCATGAAGGGATTCGATCGCGAGGTCGCTCGGGCACGACGGGGCTTATCGAATTTGTTCTCTGTTGTGATGATCGATTTGGATGATTTCAAGGAATACAACGATTCCTACGGCCATGTGGCGGGAGACAGGGCGTTGCAGAATGTTTCCTATATTCTCCGGCGAAAGTTGCGGGCGTCTGATATTGCCGGAAGATTCGGGGGTGAAGAGGTGATTGTTCTCCTTACAGGAGTCCCAAAAGATCGCGCCGCGCAAGTAGCCGAACGCATGAGAAAGGAAATCGAAGAGGAATCGGATGTAACGGCTAGCATCGGGGTGGCATCCTACCCCGATGACGGCCAGAATGTAGAGAAGCTGATCCAGGCGGCAGACGAAGCGTTGTACCGGGCAAAGCGGACCGGGAAAAACAAAGTTTGTTTGGCAGGCAGCGATGGCTAGAGCGAGTTCCAGGGCAAGCTCGACAATCTGACTGACATATTTCTTCTCTGGGTGCTCGCGTGCCGAGCCACTTCATGAATACTTCAGACCGCCTCATAGAGTTAGCGGCGTTCTATCACCCTGTGAAGGCCGCCAACACTTCGCTAAAGCTGATGTCTCCGATCCACCTGCAAGGCCTGCTGGTAGACCCGCGCGGCAAGAACCTGCCGGAAGCTTGACACCAGCGCGGGGCGGGGTGTATGCAATCTCGACGAAAAGGAGACCTATATATTGGAAATTCCGAATTAAACGAGGAGGGGGGAACTATGGAAGAAATGTTCCTAAGAAGTGTCGGGGCCGGCGTGGGTGACCCATCGCGGCGAAACTTCCTGAAGGGAGTCTCGGCTGTGGGGGCGAGCGCGCTCCTTCCGAGCAGCCAGTTATCGGCACAGGCGCCGGCGGGCAATGCGCGCGCCATTGACTGCCACCACCACTTCGGATCGCCGGCCTACGCCAAGGCGTTGGCCCCCAAGGTGGGCCACCACGATCCTCGTTTCCAACCTGTGGCTCCCAGGCATCCGAAAAAATGGGGGGAGGAGTGGTCGGCAGTCAGAGATGTAGATTACATGGAGCAGCAGGGAGTAGCGACTGCTATTGTCTCGAACACTGTGCCCGGCATATGGTTCGGAGACCCGGACGAAACACGCTTTCTCGCGCGCGAGCTAAACGAGTTCGGTGCCAAGATGATGTCGGATCACAAGGGCCGCTTCGGCCTCTGGGCCTTGTTGCCGCTTCCTAACATTGACGACAGCCTGCGTGAGATCGAGTACGCATTCGACACGCTCCATGCCGACGGAGTCGGTATATATACGAGCTATCAGTTCCACTGGCTGGGGGACCCGATATTCCGGCCGGTGTTCGATGAGCTCAACCGGCGCAAGGCGGTGGTCTTTGTTCATCCGAACAATTCATTCAATGAGGGTAACGTGGTGCCGGGCTTGAACGAGTACCTCACGGACACCATGCGAACAATTTTCAGCCTGGTTTCGACCAGCGCGGCTGCCCGCTACAGCGACATTCGCTTCATCTTTTCCCATGCTGGCGGAACCATGCCGTCCATGATCGAACGGTTCGGGGTCGGCCAGCCCGGTACCCACAACGACGTCCTCGCTGGCCCTGCGGAGCCGAACTCGAGGCTATACCACCTGAGACGCTTCTATTACGACGTCGCGAACTCATGCAACACGGCGCAGTTGCAGGCACTGAAGACGATACTGGGCACGTCTCAGAACATCGTGTACGGGAGCGATTGGCCGATGATTGAGAGCCCCGCGAGCCAGATCCAAGGGTTGCAAAAGAGCGGCTTCAGCGCTGCGGAACTTCGCGGTATCCATCGCGGAAATGCCGAGCGGTTGCTTCCGCGACTGAGTTGAGTTGCTTCGACAAAGCTATATTGCTGTGATTCCAACATTGGCCGTCAATTCCGCCCGAGCGGGAATTTCGGCTGACCCATATTTGCACACAGGCGAGGAGGAATTTATGAAAAGAATTCTGGATAGAAAAGGCGTGCTGGTGTTTCCCTTTCTCTTAAGGGCAGGGATGCCAACGGCTGAATAGGAACTCGGTGATGGCGCCTTATTCCTGCACCGTGAACCGCAGAGGCTTGATGTAAATCTTATCGCCCACCTGAATGGAAACATTGTACTCGCCGGGTTTCACCTGAGGGACCTTCACGACAATTTGTTCCGCCTTTTGTTCTACGATGGCGGCCTTGTAATCGTTCTTGTCGTCGGATAGGAACACAGAGGAAACGGAGTCTTTCCCCAGATTCTGTCCCGTTACGGTCACGGTGTCATTCACCTTCCCGGACGACGGTTCCACACCTGTCACCTGCGGAGAACCCTGTGCAAAGATCAGCGGGGCCAGCAAGACCGCCGCCAGAAACGTCAATCTCCTACGCGCGACTTTGTTGCGATAGCGCCTTCTTCCTTCCTTCGTGCCAGGCAGGGGAAGGAACTCGTTGTGATCTAAATCATTGGCTGGGGTTTTAGTCATCGGTACACTTTCTCCATCGTAAAACGGAATTTCCAATTTCAACTCCATCCTTGTGCTGGACCATACGCCAGCCGGGCTGTCGTGTCAATCTCATCGTGTGCGCTCATCGTGCGTGCCCTGCTTCGTCTTTTCCCTTCACGGTGAACCTATTCGATGAAATGGGACACCTCGACAACATTTGCCGGCATCATTTAAACTGCTATTGAAAATCACAGCGGCAGAACGCAAACCCTACAGCCGCCGCAGTTGTCAGATCAAGGTCAAGGAGACTCATCATCCATCTCCCGGGGAAGCAACAGTGATGCATCCAGAAACCGTCATTGGCGGAAAGGCAGTTTGCAGCTATGAAACCAAGTGAATTCGCAAAGCCTTTCCGTGTTGCCGACGGAGCGAATTTTCACCTAAAGGACTTCGATCCTGAAGATACGCTCGGGTTGAAATCCAAGGAGCACGCACAGGAAACGCTTGAGCGTGGAATCGCTCGCCTGTCCGAACTGCAGGAAAAACTCTACGCACAGGACCGCTGGGGGATTCTGCTGATCCTCCAGGCCATGGACGCAGCGGGGAAAGACAGCACCATCAAGCATGTCATGTCCGGTGTGAACCCCCAGGGCTGCCGCGTGACTTCGTTCAAGGCTCCCTCTGCCGAGGACTTGGAGCACGATTTTCTGTGGCGGATCATGCGTTTCCTTCCCGAACGCGGCAGCATTGGCATTTTTAATCGCTCCTATTACGAAGAAGTGCTCATTGTTCGAGTACACCCGGAAATCCTGTCCCGGGAAAAGATGCCGCCACGTCTGATCTCGGGCAAAATCTGGCAGGAACGCTTTGAGGATATCAACGCGAGCGAACTCTATCTCAGCCGGAATGGCATCGTTGTCCTGAAGTTCTTTCTGAACATCTCGAAGAAGGAACAGAAGAAACGGTTTCTGGAGCGGCTGGACGAGCCCGAAAAAAACTGGAAATTTTCTGCGTCCGACGTCCTGGAACGGCAATACTGGGACGAATACATGCGCGCATACGAAGAAATGATTCGGAATACCAGCACGAAGTGCGCGCCCTGGTACGTTGTGCCGGCCGACCACAAGTGGTTTACGCGTCTTGTCGTGGCAGAAGCCCTCATTCATTCACTCGAAGAATTAGATCTCTCTTTCCCCAAAATGGATTCGGAGAAGCGCAGGGACTTGAAAAAGGCCCAGGCAGCTCTCAAGCGCGAAAAGTGAACCCTGAAGACTTCGCTGGCAAAAACTCGCAATTTCTTCCCATGGAAACAGTGAGTACAACTTCGCCGAACAGGCGGGCATTCGATGGTTACCACAGCGGCTTTCCTTTGAACACGGGCACATATGTCATCATTAAATGTTAACAACTCGGCGCAGACATTCGCTCGGAATACATATAACTACCACAGTACTAACGGGATGCTTTTCAGGCCCAGAAGTGATTGGCTTTATTTTGAAGTCCAGCCATCCGGGCCGCTTGCGACATGGCGCCGAGTAACGGTGCCTCTTCGTTGAGCACCATTTGGACGGGAATTTCTGCCAGGAGAGCGCCGAATTTTTCTTTTTCGCAGAATGCGCGGAAAAATGTGCCGTCTTCCATCTTCTTGCGAATTTTGACCGCTATCCCGCCAGCAATCCAAACTCCGCCGCGAGCAAGGACCTTTAACGCCAGGTTTCCCGCTTCGGCGCCGTACATGGCAACCCAGAGGTCGAGCGTCTGGACGCAAACCGCGCACTGCCCCGCAAGTCCCAGGCGCGTGATCTCAGGGGCAGCATCCGCCTCGGGGTCATCGAAGCTCGGATGCCGCACGGATGCGTCAAGAAATTCATGCACGGCACGAAATCCTCGGCCGGAAAGAATCAGTTCGACGCTTACAAACTCGTTGCGTTTCTTCATGTAGCGCAACAGCTCAATTTCCCGCTCGTTGCGCGGCGCAAAGTCAGCATGGCCGCCCTCTGAACTTGCGGCAATGTAGCGGTGTCCATCCCAGAATAGGATGGCCTCGCCGAGTCCCGTTCCAGCGGCGATCAGCGCCCGCGTGGCCTGCGGAGCAGGCACTCCTCGATTGAGAGTTGAAATCTCCGACGGGCCCACTAAGGCCAGGCCATAGCAGGTTGCTTCCAGGTCGTTCAGCAATACGATATGATCCGTGGCAAGCTGCTTTGCGAGTGCGGGACCGTCCACAATCCATTGCAGGTTTGTCGCCCTTACCTGGTGATCGATGACGGGCCCGGCCACGCCAAAACCTGCCGCTTCGATCTTCCCCGCGCCGGCCTTTTTCGTCCCGTTCGAAATAGCGCTCAAGAATTTCGCGATCATTCCGTCAAAGGAGGAAAACTTCCAGCTTTCATACTGGCGCTTGGCAATCTGCTGACAGGTCGTCCCGCGAAACTCGTACAAGGCGAGGTTGCACTTTGTGCCGCCGATATCCCCGGCCAAGATCACGTAGCCCTCCCGGGCTTTCCCCGAGTCGTCCCCGCGGGCTTCCCTCGTGGCAAGACAGCAGGCTGCGGAGTGGCTGCTTCGAGCAAAGCGCCAGCCGCCTGGTCTACCAAAAACAGCTTCAAACCGTTGTCGCGGGGCTGAACCAGTTGGGCCGGGTACGGCGGTTCGGCTTTACCTTCCAGAACGGCACGGAGAATTTCCGCCTTCTCTGAGCCGACGACGAGAAAAACCACGCGCAGCGCCGCGTCGAGCACGGGCAACGTCAGCGTCATGCGGCGGGCGTCGAGTTTCGCGACCATGGGCGTGCTCACCCATCGCGATGTCTGCCGCGTAACGCGAGTGCCGGGAAAAAGCGAAGCGGTGTGGCCATCGGCGCCCATGCCGAGAAAGATCAAATGGAATTGCGGGAAGCCCCGGTCATCGAGCTCCAGATGTTTTCGCAGGACTTCCTCGTATTCGTGCGCCGCACGTCCGATATTCGCCTTCTCCGCTTCCATGCGGTGGACGTTGGCCTGGGGGATCGGCACGCGGAGAAGCAGTACGCGCCGCGCCATGCCGTAGTTGCTGTCCGGATGATCGGGTGGAACGGCGCGCTCGTCGCTCCAGAAAACATGTACCTTGGCCCAGTCCACCTGGCCGCGGAACTCGCTCGACGCGAGCAATTCGAACAGCATGCGGGGGGTGCCGCCGCCGGACAACGCCACAAGGAACTGGCCATGGCGAGCAATCGACTGCCACGCAAAGTCCACGAAAAGCCGCGCCGCCGCGCGCGCCACCTCGGTTGGGTTCGGATACACGCGCACGCCGGGGAGGATTTCCCGGGGCACGCCTTTAAGGTTTTCGCCAGTGCCGGTCATCGCGCTCCAATAGTTTGTCCGCCTCGTGCGGGCCCCAGGTTCCCGCCGCATAATTAGGAAACCTCGGTTTGTGAGCCTCAAACGACTCGAGAATTGGATTCACCAGTGCCCAGGCGGCTTCCACGCCGTCCGCGCGGTCGAACAGCGTGGCGTCGCCGCGCATACAGTCGTTGATTAGAGTGGCGTAGGCGCTCCGCTCGCCTCCGCCAAATTCCTTCTGGTAACTGAAATCCATCGTCACGGTTTTCAGTTTCATCTCCTGGCCGGGGAGTTTCGCATGGAAAGAGATCGAAATTCCTTCATCGGGCTGGATGTTCAGCGCCAGAGTGTTGGTCGACAGGTTCTGTCCGCGAAAGACCAGGTGCGGCGCCCGCCGAAACTGAATTGCGATTTCGGTCACGCGGTTCGGCAGGCGTTTGCCGGTACGCACGTAAAACGGAACGCCCGCCCAACGCCAATTGTCGATCTGCACTTTTGCGGCGACGTAGGTTTCTGTTGTCGAATTCGGTTTGACACCCGGCTCTTTCCTATAGCCCGTCAGGAGAGACGTGTTCCCCGGCGTGCTTCCCGGGCCATATTGCCCGCGCACGATGTCGCTCTTAATGCTCTCCTCGGTAAACGGCCGGATCGACTGCAGGATCTTGATCTTTTCGTTTCGCACCGCCGTGGCATCAAACGCGGCCGGCGGCTCCATGGCCACCAGTGACGTCAACTGCAGCACGTGGCTCTGGATCATGTCCCGCGTAGCGCCGGCAGTTTCGTAGAACGCCGCGCGCTGCTCCACGCCGAGCGTTTCCGCCGCGGTGATTTGCACGTGGTCCACGTAATTCCGGTTCCACAGCGGCTCGAAGATTCCGTTTCCAAAGCGCAGCACCAACAGGTTCTGCACCGTGTCTTTTCCCAGGTAGTGATCGATGCGGTAGACCTGCGGCTCATCGAAGGATTTAACCACAATCTGGTTCAGCTTTTGCGCTGAAGCCAAATCACGGCCGTACGGTTTTTCGATGACGATCCGCACCCAGGATTTCCCGTTGGGATGCTTCGCGAGACCGGCTTTGTGAAGCTGCTCGATGATCAGAGGATAGACCTCCGGGGGCGTGGCCAAGTAGAACAGCCGGTTCCCGTTGAGCTTGTGGGCGCGATCGAGTTCCTCCAATCGGCTCTTCAGCTTTTCGAATGCTTCCGGATGGTGGTACTCCCCAGCTACATAGGCAAGGGCATGAGCGAATTCTTTGCACTGGCCTTCGTTTGCCGTGCTGGCATCTGCGAACTTCTTTACGGAATCGACCGCCGACTGCTGGAATGCTTCGTCGGTCATCGGTGTGCGCGCAAAACCAATGATCGCGAATCGCCGAGCCAGGCAATTCTGCGCCGCTAGGCCATAGAGCGCCGGAACCAGTTTCCGGCGAGAAAGATCTCCCGAAGCGCCGAAGATTACGATCGTGCACGGGTCCGCAGGCGAGATCGAGCTCTTCTTGGCGGGCTCGACGGCATTGGCAACGTCATGTTTGCGTGATGTCATTGTCGCGGCCTCATTTTCTTGCGGCGCTCTTGATCGCGTGCCCGCCGAACTGGTTGCGCATCGCCGCCAGCAATTTGTCCGCATATGAATCGGAATCGCGCGACGTCAGCCGCTGCAGCAGCGATAGCGTGATCACCGGCGCAGGAACGTCGAGATCCACTGCCTCGGCGACTGTCCAGCGGCCTTCGCCTGAATCCGCAACATACGGCGCCACGCCCTCCATTTCGGCATTTTCCTTCAACGCGATACTGAGCAGGTCCAGCAGCCAGGACCGCACGACGCTTCCCGTCCGCCAGATCTCCGCGACCTGGTGCAGATCGAGCGCAAATTCCTTCTTCTGCTTCAGGATCGCGAAGCCCTCTGCGTAGGCTTGCATCATTCCGTACTCGATGCCATTGTGCACCATCTTGACGTAGTGTCCTGAGCCGGACGGGCCGACACGTCCCCAGCCTTTATCTTTTGCGGGCGCCAGCGTTTCGAGCAGCGGCCGCAAACGCTCGACTGCGGCCTTCTCGCCGCCCACCATCATGGAGTACCCTTCCTTCAGTCCCCAGACGCCGCCGCTGGTGCCGACGTCCACAAACGAAAATCCTTGGCCTTTCAAGCTCGTCGCGCGGCGTTGCGTGTCCTTATAATTGCTGTTTCCGCCGTCAATCAAGATGTCGCCCTGCGAAAGGTGCGGCGTGAGCGCAGCAATGGTGTCATCCACGGGCGCGCCCGCAGGAACCATGATCCACACCACTCGGGGCTTCGCGAGATTTCCCGCCAGGCTTGGCAGCGAGTCGGCGCCCTCGGCGCCCGCCGACACCACGCGCGCCACGGCCGCCGCGTCACGATCGTAACCTACCACGCGATGCCCGCCACGCATCAATCGCTCCACCATATTCGCACCCATGCGCCCCAGCCCAACCATTCCGAGTTCCATGCCCGCCTCCGATTTACTTCCCGGCCACCGCCACGCCGCTGGCCGCCAGGTCCTGCCGCAACTGCGCCGCATTCTGAAAACGGACCGTACGCATCCCGAGTTGCCGCGCACACTCCAGATTCAACTCCCGGTCATCAATGAACAAACATTCTTTCGGGCGGCGCTGGGTTACTTCGAGCGCCATGCGGTAGATTCCTTCGTCGGGTTTCCGTACGCCCACGAAGCAGGAGCTGAAAAAAGCCTCAAACTCGCGGCGCAAATGGAATTGCTCGATCCTTCGCACGTTGAGCTCGAGCGACTCGTTGTTGATCGCCGCCAGAAGATACTTCCCCGCCTGCGCCACGCCAGACAAAACCGCGCGGGATTCCGGAAACTCCGCCGACTGCTGAAAGATAAAGGCGGTGAACTCGTCCCGGGTGAATGCGCGCTTGCGGTAGAAGACGGTTCGTTCGAGATAGCTATCGAGTGTAATCCGGCCCGTTTCAAACGCGGGGCTTGCCAGCTCGTGCCGGTCTTGAAAGTCTTCCCAGTCCAGTCCGAACTTGTTGGCTGCCTTAGCGCGGGTTGCGCGATCCCACCCGTTCGAGAGGATCACCCCGCCGATATCCCAAAACAGCGCCGTCACATCCGCCATAGCGCCTCCCCACTGACTGCCCCACAGGCCTCCTCATTGTAAGCGAACTGGGACACCAAGGGCTGCAGTCTTCAACTGCCGTTTCCTGGTGGTGGATCAGTTTCCGAGGAGAGCGTTTCTCAGGCGAAATCCTGCTGGGAAAGTATCCTCGGTTAACAAAGTGCGGTTTTCATCAATTAGCCTAAAACTCTATTACCTGTGTGACTCCTCGATGTACTTCGCAACCACACACAAAAGGTTGAGAAACGTAGTTCGGAATAACCCTCAGTCCAATCGAAATCTGACATACGATGATCTTCGCCTAATGCTCCACAAGAGAATAAATCGTGAACTTCAACTTCCGCGAAGCATCCTCTCGCCCGGCAACACACATCCAGCCGCTCACATCGCCGGAGCAATTCCGCGCTCCCATGGCGCTTGCATAATCGCCAGACAATTCCCTGCAAATTGGCCGGGGCAGTAGATTGACCCTCGGAATAGCCTACTGCTTAGGTAGCGGCGTCGCATCTGTCCTGGGCGGCAGGACCGGCAACTCAATCCTGGGTTGCTCACCCGTGAGTGTTTGCAGGAACGCGACGATAGCGTTTTCCTCCTGTTCGGTCAGCTTCTGCCCGAGTTGGCTGGTGCCCATGATGGCCACCGCCTGCTTCAGGCTCCAAACTTGGCCGGAATGAAAGTAAGGCGCTCTCAATGCCACGTTGCGCAGAGGGCCCGCGCGGAAAACATATTCGTCGCTGGCCGTCTTGGTTACCGCGAAGCGTCCCTTATCGTCCGGCGGCAGGATGTCCGCGCCGGGCTTTGCGACCACGCCAAAGGGGAAATAAGCCTCGCCACCCACGTTGATTCCGTTGTGGCAGGCCGAGCAGCCCTTATCCATGAAGAGTTTCAGGCCCTCCTTTTCCTGCGCGTTCAAAGCATTGGCGTCGCCTTCGAGAAATTGATCGAAGTGGGATCCAGGGGTAATCAGTGTAGCTTCAAACGCCTCGAGCGCCTTGGCGATGTTGTCGAATGTCACGGGTGAAGCCTCCTGCGGAAAGGCTTTCTTGAACTGTTCGACATAGCCTGGCATTGAGCTCAAAGTCGTCTCTACTAGCGTGGGTGTGGCGTTCATTTCGACGCTCGCCTGCATCGGCCCCTTGGCCTGCGCTTTCAAATCCTCGGCTCTGCCGTCCCAGAACTGAGCGATGTTGAAGACGGCGTTGAAGACCGTCGGGGCCCGGCGCGGCCCTTTTTGCCAGGCGTGACCGATCGATGTTGGTCCGGCATCTACGCCACCAGTGCCCAGGTTATGGCATGAGTTACAACTGATGATTTGGCTGGCCGAAAGACGCGGATCAAAGAACAGCATTTTGCCAAGTTCAACCTTTTCATGGGTAATGGCATTGCCCTTGACGGCTGGGACCGCTGACGGGATCGGCTTGAACCTTTGTTGAGCCGCTTGCATCAGATCATCCGCCTGTACGGGCAGCGCCGCGCTCATGAACACCACGAGGCTGGCTGCACACAGAACTAATCGTTTCATGATCGCCTCCTAGAAGCGAACTCATCCGGAATTTCCGATTTGGAACTCTGTCTCGGGCACATCGTACGCTTCTCCCAAAAGTGTGTACCGCTCTGTTTAAAGGTTACCTTGTCGATAAAAATTTGCTGTGACACCCGTCATACGTCCTAGTAATCTTGGTCACAACGTACTCGGTACCAGATACCATTGGAAGTTGGGCCATATCCCGATAGGTCGCTTTCTCGGCCCAGCACCCGTTTCCTTCCCGACTACCACCACACTGTCGCGTGCCTCACGGGTTTGGATTTCGCCCACACTTGCAGTATCGTATGTAAATCAGTCGCGCGAACCTTTCGACGGAGGGTGCAGATGGCAGATGATTCCTGTGGACCGACGAAGCCCGCGGCTTCCAGCGAGCCCGCAAAGCCCGGCGAACGCATCGTCCATTGCGTGAAATTCGGCAAAGACATGCCCGGCCTGGAGCGTGTTCCCTGGAAAGGCGAACTGGGAAAGCGTGTCTACGAGAATGTGTCGCAGGAAGCCTGGAAAATGTGGATCGAGCACTCGAAGATGCTGATGAACGAGTACCGGCTCAATCCGCTCGACCCGCAGTCTCAGAAAATCATGGAAGAACAGATGGAGCAATTCTTCTTTGGAGAAAGCGCTAAGCTGCCCGAAGGGTACGTCGCACCGAAAGCCAAAAGTTAGCTCGCCCCCGTCTCCGGAAGTCTTCGCGCCAGCGGATGCTCGACAGGCAGCCGCGGCACAATCTTAAACCCCATCCGGCTGTGCGCAAGACGAAGCGCGGTCTCGACCTCTGCGGGCGATTGGCCTCTCGCAAAAATGAATCCGAGGTAGCTTGATCCCTCCGGCCACGCGGCGATGAAATCATGCAGGCGCACCGTGATTCGCACGTCTTCAACGCCCGGTGTCGCGCGGGCCTCTTCTTCGCCCTCGATCCCTTCCAAGACGCCCGTTCCCGGCACGGGAATCATCATGACACCGCAAGCATCCGTTTCGCGTCCGAGTTCACTTCCCTCCATTGCCAGCGCGTGCCGCACGAGCAGTTCTTCCAGCTGAATGCCCTCAGGTCCAAACCGCAGAATGCGTGAACATAGGCCGCCAATCGGTCTTGGCGACGCTTCAAGCACCCACGGCCCGCCTTCGTTCACGCGAAATTCGGCGTGCACCGGTCCGTGTTCGAGGCCCAACGCCCGAACCGTCGCCGCTGCGCAGTCCGCGATTCGCATTTGCATCTGTTCAGGCTGGCGCGACGGCGTGACGTAGATCGTTTCTTCGAAATAGGGCCCTTCCAGCGGGTCTGGCTTGTCAAAAATCGCGAGAATTCTTAGCTTTCCATGCGTTAGCAGGCCTTCGACCGCCACCTCCACACCGGGTATATACCGTTCTACGAGCAAACAGTCGAGTTCGGCCTCGTGCGTGGCCTGAATTTCTGGTGACTCCAGCAGTGTCCGGATCCGTCCCACGGCCGCACGGAATTCCTCAGGATTGTTCGTGCGGATCACGCCCTGACTTGCTGCCAGGCGCATCGGTTTGATGACGCATGGGAACTGGACGCGCGGGAGAATGCGCTCCAACCGCTTGCCGAGACGAAAGGAGAAAAATCCAGGTACGGGAAGACCGGCTTTGCACAGGACTTCACGCTGCCGGAGTTTGCTGCGGCAATTCTCCACGGCTTCGGGACGGTTGTAAGTAAGACCTAGCGCGCGTGCAGCATAAGCGGCTGCCGTGGTCGGCCGGTCGCCTAACGCGATCAGCCCGTCCACGCGCCGCGACAGTGACTGCTTGACGATTCGCCGCGCGGCTTCCTCCGGTTGATCGAAGTGCAGCGCAATGGCGCCGTCCGACCACGGGTCCTCGAGTTGCGCGCAGCGGTCGCTCGCAAACACGACTTCGACGCCCAGCGCGCGCGCGGCTTCAGCGAAGCTGCGCGTCTGGTAGCCCATCTTGCTTGCGAGAATCAAGAGACGCTTCATGCGTGGACTTCAGGGGCTGAAGCCCCTGCTATTCAGGCTCGTGATTGTCGCGGCTGATGGTTCGCTTTCAGCTCACCACAAGAGCCGCGACACACAAGGAACATTCCTGAGTCAGCCCTCGTGGGTTCACACGAATTGACCCGTCTTGGCGACCGCTTCCTCCACTTTTCCGATGGATACAAACTGATCCTGCATAGGCTCGGCACAACAGTACCAAGGTTCATCGAGGAAAGGCACCGGTTTACGTCGCTCTTGCGAAGGCGGCGCTCCCGGCGCCTCCCTGATTTCGGCTGCCGCGCGCGCCGCATGCCGGATGCGCAAAAAGATTTCCGTGCGCGAGAGCTTGAGTTTCTCCCCGCGCTGTACGAGCTCCAAGATTTCGCGGCACAGGGCATCCACACGGGGATTTTCGTGCTTCCACGGGAAAATGAGCGCGGCGGAATCAAACGGCCCGGCCTCCGCGCGCACATCCGGCAATTCGAGCAGCCGCGAACCCGCAGGAATCAACAGGCGAATCGCGAGTTGAATGGGAGCGACATTTTCAAATAGTTCCTGCTGCGCGATCACATCCAGCAGATCGTTGTAGCCCGCGAGCGTCGTCCACGGCGTAAACGGCACGAACGTGGGCAGCAACGTCATGCCCAATTCTCGAAATCTCGCCGCGACCGCGAGAAAATCGGCGCGCGAGTGGCCCTTGTCTAACTTTTCAAGCACGCGGTCATCCACCGCTTCCACGGCGCTGGTGACGAAAAGACATCCGGTGTCGCGCAGTGTTGCCAGATGAGCGTCGTGCTTTCGCAGGTGTTCGATCTTGATCGTCACGTCGTAACTGAGTTCGGGGAACTCGCGATGCATGGCCGCAACGATTGAAAGCCCATGCGTCGGACCGTTGAAGAAATCCGGATCGCCGAAGCAGATGTGCCGCGCACCCGCGCCCACCTGTTGCCGGATATCTTCGAGCACGACCTCGCGTTCGACCACACGAAATGTGCCGTTGTACACCGGCACGATCGGGCAGTGCCGGCAGAGATGTTTGCAGCCGCGCGTCGCTTCGGTCGAGCCCGCGATACGCCGCTCGCCGCCAGGCATCACCACACGCGCGTATTTCTCCAGACCAGGCATCCCCGCACGGTCCGGCACAAGAAATTTTTGGCGCGCCAGGGAAATGATGGGCTCTTGTTGTACCGCCCCGTCATTCCGAGCGGAGCGAGGAATCTCTCTGTCCGACAAATCAAGGACAGGAGAGATTCCTCGTCGCTTCGCTCCTCGGAATGACACACTTGAAGAATCTTCCCGCATCTCATCAAGGTGCGTCGCGAGATTCGCGAGGCCTCCCTCGAATTCGCCTCCGAGAATCGTGCCCACGCCAAGCCCGCGCAGGTATGCTTCATTCACCGGCGCGTAAAGGCCGTAGAAACAGATGTGTGCGCGCGGATTCATCCCGCGGACCGGCGCGATCAACCCCGCTGCCAGGCGCGTCGCCGTGTGCATCGGCACATAAAAAGCGATCAAATCGGCCGTGCAGATTGCCGCCTCATCGAGCGCTTCACGTGAAAGATCGAGGCACTCGACGCTATGGCCCCGGACGCGCAGCCATGCTGCCGGCGACGCCAAGCCGAACGGCTGCCTGCCAAGTTCATACGTCGAGATGAGAACGATTTTCATCCTGTCTCCCGCGTGACAGTCTCTATTCTATCTGAATCGTGACGCGGCACGGCCAACTTCACAAATCACAGGCTGTATCAACCACCGGGATGCGCTATGATTGTGATCTTGCAAAATACTGGAAAGGAATAATAGAAGAATGGCTCCCTCATCTAAGAATTCGTTCGGCGCGCGCGAAACACTTCAAGTCGGCGGCAAGAACTATGAGATTTTCAGCCTCAGTGCGCTCGAGAAAAAAGGAGTGGGCCACATTGGCCGCCTTCCCTTCTCGCTCCGCGTGCTGCTCGAAAACCTTCTGCGCCAGGAGGATGGGCGCTTCGTCCACTCCGGGGACATCGAGGCGCTCGCGAATTGGAATCCGAACGCCGCGACACAAAAGGAGATTTCCTTTATGCCCGCGCGCGTCCTGTTGCAGGACTTCACCGGCGTGCCCGCTGTCGTTGATCTCGCTGCGATGCGCGAAGCCATTCGCCGCCTAGGCGGCGATCCGAAAAAGGTGAATCCATTGCTTCCCGCGGAACTGGTCATCGATCATTCCGTGCAGGTGGACAAGGCCGGCTCTGACATGGCCTTCGCGTTCAATGCCGAGCTCGAATTTCATCGCAACGTCGAGCGGTACGCCTTCCTTCGCTGGGGACAAAAGGCATTCGACAATTTCAAGGTCGTTCCGCCGGATACAGGCATCTGTCATCAGGTGAACCTCGAATACCTTGCGCGCGTGGTGTTTGACGCGACGGTGAACGGCAAGACGCAGGCGTTCCCCGATTCGCTGGTTGGGACCGATTCGCATACGACCATGGTCAACAGTCTCGGCGTTTTTGGTTGGGGCGTCGGCGGGATCGAAGCAGAGGCCGCCATGCTTGGCCAGCCGCTTCCGCTGCTCATCCCCGAAGTCGTCGGCTTCAAGCTGCACGGGCGGCTGCCTGAGGGCGCGACGGCCACCGACCTGGTGCTGATTGTCACCGAGATGCTTCGCAAGAAGGGCGTCGTCGGGAAATTCGTCGAGTTCTATGGCACGGGGCTTTCGAGCCTGAGCCTGCCGGACCGCGCGGTAATCGCCAACATGGCTCCCGAATACGGCGCCACGATGGGATTCTTCCCCGTCGACTCGGAGACAGTAGCCTATTTGCGCTTTACCGGCCGCGACGCTGCGCGCGTCCGCCTGGTGGAGGAGTACACGAAGGCGCAGGGCATCTTCCGGACCGACGCCACGCCGGACCCGATCTACACCGACAAATTGGAACTGGACCTGGCAAACGTCGAGCCGACACTTGCCGGACCGAAGCGCCCGCAGGACCGCGTGCCGCTGCGCCAGGCGAAAGCGTCGTTCGAAAAATCGCTCGAGGGCGCCGCGCAAAAGCATATCGCCGTGCAGAACAATGGCGATAAGTTCGACCTTTCAAACGGCTCGGTCGTCATCGCCGCAATCACCAGCTGCACGAATACATCGAATCCATCCCTGATGCTGGGAGCCGGCCTGGTCGCGAAAAAAGCGGTCGAACGCGGGCTACGCAGCAAGCCCTGGGTGAAGACCAGCCTGGCGCCGGGGTCCAAGGTCGTAACGGATTACCTGAAAGCCGCGGGACTGGAGAAATACCTTAGCCAACTCGGCTTCCAACTCGTCGGCTACGGCTGCACAACTTGCATCGGCAATAGCGGGCCGCTCGAAGAGCACATCGGCGCGGCTATCAAGGAAAACAGCCTCGTCGCCGTTTCCGTGCTGAGCGGAAACCGCAATTTCGAGGGTCGCATTCATCCGCTGGTGCGCGCGAATTATCTGGCGTCCCCGCCGCTGGTGGTCGCCTACGCGCTCGCGGGCCGCATGGATTTCGACATGGCCACCGAACCGCTCGGCAACGACAAGAACGGCAAGCCGGTGTTTCTCAAGGACATTTGGCCTTCACCGCAGGAGATCGAATCCACCGTGCGCGCCAGCGTGCAGACCTCGATGTATGAGAAGGAGTATGGTGAAGTATTCCAAGGCGACTCCCGCTGGAGAGGTCTGAAGGTGCCCGAGGGCAATATTTATGCTTGGGACGCGAAATCCACCTACATCAAGGCGCCGCCGTTCTTCGATGGGCTTTCGAAAACGCCAGCGCCGCTGGGCGGCATCCGTGGCGCGCGCGTGTTGGCGATGCTCGGGCATAGCGTCACCACCGATCATATTTCTCCAGCCGGCTCGATTCCCGCCGATAGCCCGGCCGGAAAATGGCTCATCGCGCAGGGCGTGAAGCCGGCGGACTTCAATTCCTATGGCGCGCGGCGCGGCAACCACGAGGTAATGATGCGCGGCACGTTCGCGAATATCCGCCTGCGCAATCAGCTCGCGCCCGGCACCGAGGGCGGTTGGACCGTGCACCTTCCCGACGGCGAGAAAATGACAATCTTTGATGCAGCCATGAAATACCAAAAAGACGGCGTCCCTCTGATCGTGCTCGGCGGAAAAGAATACGGCTCAGGATCGTCCCGGGACTGGGCGGCGAAAGGCACGCTGCTGCTCGGCGTGCGCGCGGTGATCGCGGAAAGCTACGAGCGTATCCACCGCAGCAATCTGCTCGGCATGGGCGTGCTGCCGCTCCAATATCGCGCGGGCGAAACGGCGCAATCGCTTGGACTCACCGGTTTCGAAGAGTTCACAATCGACGGCATCGCGAAACTCGCTCCGGGGCTGGCGATCGAGGTCCGTGCCCGGGATGACCACGGTAAGGAAAAAGTGTTTCAGACCATCGCGCGCGCCGACACCCCCGAGGAAGTCAACTATTACCGCCACGGAGGCATCTTGCCGTACGTCCTGCGGCAAATGCTGTGACGCGGCATCATCTGTAATTTTGATGGCTCGGACGCGATTGCTCGTTCTGCTGTGTGTTTTGCGTTTTCATGGTTTTCACATTTTGGCCGACATCACTTCCTCTTTTTCCTAGGAGTCACCGATGCGCCCACGAGTCCTGTTGCTCTGTATTCTAACGCTATCACTCGTCTTACTGGCAGCCACAGCGCCGAGAACGGCGGCGCAATATCCACAGCACAGGCCATCGCTGCTCATAGCCATCAAGGCCGGCAAGCTTGTCGATCCCGAGCAAGGAACGACGGCGACGAATCAGATCATTCTGGTGCGTGGGAAGACGATCGAAGCCGTCGGTCCCCACGTGCAGATCCCGGAGGGCGCGCAAATCATTGACCTTTCGAAATCCACCGTGCTGCCGGGCCTGTTCGATGCGCACACGCATCTGTGCATGACGGTCAAGAAAAACCGCGATGCGGGAAACTATTACATCACGACGCTGCTTGACCCGACTCCCTACCGCGCCATCGAAGGCGTTGCGAACGCGCGGGACATGCTGGCAGCAGGATTCACGACCATCCGCGATGTTGGCAACGCGGGCAACTATGCCGACACGGCGCTGCGCCAGGCCATTGAACGCGGACTGGTGCCGGGTCCGACAATGATGAATGCCGGGCGCATCATCGCGCCGTACGGCGGGCAATTCCATTTGCAGCCGGAGAAAAGGGACCTGGCAACTCCGGAATACGCTTTTGCCGATACGCGCGACGAAATGCTGAAGGCCATCCGCGAGAATATCCATTACGGGGCGACACTGATCAAGATCGTCGTGGACGACCAGAAATATATCTACAGCGCGGACGACATCCGGTTCATGGTCGAAGAAGCCCACCGCGATGGACTGAAACTCGCCGCGCATTGCTGGACGCACCCCGGCGCGCACAACGCGGCCGAGGCGGGCGTAGATTCTATCGAGCACGGCGAAATGATGACCAATGACGATCTCCAATTGGCGAAGAAAAATCATGTTGTCCTGGTCGGAACGGATTTCACTGAAAGCGCCGCGCAGGAAGAGGGTTTTCCGGAACTTCATGCCGTGTTTGTGGACAGGCTGAAGCGCGCCTATCAGATCGGCGTGACGATAGCGTTCGGCACCGACGTGATTGTCGCCGTCCCCGGCGAAACTCGCGGAACACTTGCGGCGGAATATGTTGATTCGTGGGTCGAAGCGCATGTGCCAGCTAAAGACACGCTGCAGGCGATGACGATTAACGCCGCCCGCCTGCTGGGCGTGGACCGTGAACGTGGCGCGATCAAGCCAGGCCTCGCCGCTGACATCATCGCCATGCCGGAAAATCCCCTGGAAAACATCCAAGCCGTGCGCAAAGTGTCGTTTGTGATGAAGGACGGAAGCGTATTCAAGGGCGAATAGGGTCCCCCCTGCCAATTAACCGCTTTCCTGCGAATTGGGAGTGGGCAAATCGCATCCTCGAGAACGGTTGGGAAGGCGCTCCTTCGCCCCAGCCGTCCGTCAGTACGATTTATCCGCGAAAGACCGCATCAATCCATACATTTTCTATTCGTATTAAGTCGATTTGACATAACGGTATTTGTTGTATTAAATCGTTCGCATGTTGGACAGGCGCAAGATTTTGGCGGCGCTCATTGTTCGCATAAGGGGATCCGACATGCACTCGCGTTCTTTCTCGAATTTGGCACGTATCCTATTTTCTTTGATTGTCCTGGCGTTGCCTGCCACGGCTCTCGCCCAGGCCGGAAGCGGCGAGTTGACGGGAGAAGTTCGCGATCCGTCGGAGGAGTTGGTCCCAAACGCACAGGTTACGCTGACCCAACTTCAGACGGGCTTGACGTATTCCTCAACGACCACGAGCGGCGGGGTTTACGTATTCTCGAGTTTAAAGCCCGGGCGGTATTCGCTGTCGGTCGAAGCAACGGGATTCAAGCGCTTCACACAGGAAGATTTCAACATTGCGACGGGCGAGCGCGTCCATATCGACGTGACTCTCACGATTGGCAGCATAGCGGAAAGCGTAACCGTAAAGGCGGAAGTTTCTCCGCTGCGCACGGAATCCGCGACGATGGGCCAGGTCATCTCCAACGAGACAATCATGGCCCTGCCCCTCAACGGACGAAATTTCATGAGTTTGGCCGGACTTGCGGCAGGCGTGGCCCTGCCGCCCGCTGCCACACCGCTCCCACGACTGAATGGAAGCCGTCCGCGAACGAATGAATACATGTACGATGGCATCTCAGTGCTGCAACCCGAACCGGGCCAGATTGCCTTCGTACCTATCATTGACGCCATTCAGGAATTTAACATGCAGACTAATGACGCCTCGGCGGAGTTCGGACGATTCAATGGCGGCGTCATCAATCTCTCCACCAAGTCCGGTGCGAATCAATTCCACGGCTCGGCTTTCGAGTTCCTGCGCAATGAGGCTTTGAACGCGCGCAATTTATTTGCTCCGGCTACGGCTGTGAATCCCAGGAAGCCTGAATTTCGCAGAAATCAATTTGGCTTCGTCGTGGGCGGGCCAATCGTTCACGACAAAACGTTCTTTTTCCTGGATTACCAGGGCACGCGGCAACTCATCGGTCGCGTCGTGACTTCGACCGTGCCCACACTGGCGGAACGCGGCGGGGATTTCTCCGCGCTTCTTTCCTCTCCTTACTATGTCACTCCGTCCGGCGCGGTGACCACGACATCCACTGGTAACACACCCCTCAACACCACGGACACGAACGGCAACACGATTCAGGTGCGGCAAGGGATGATTTTCCGTCCCTCGGACCATCGAGCGTATGCTGGAAACTTCATTCCGGTCACCAGCTTCGACGCCGTCGCCGCGTCTTTGCTCAATCTCTATCCGCAACCAACTTCTTCGGGGGCAGCCAATAATTTCAGCCGCATCGGGAATGAGCCGGACACGGCGGACCAGTTCGATATTCGCATCGATCATCGATTCTCAAGCAGCGACCAGGTCTTCGGACGCTATTCCTTCGCGAAGGACTTCACGCAACCGGTTACGCCACTGCCAAACGGCTACGGAAACACGACGACGGGCGCGTCCACTGGTCCGCAAAACACTCTGGGCCAATCACTCGCGTCGAACTATCTGCACGTTTTTTCTCCCACGCTGACAAACGAGGTGCGTGCCGGGTACACGCGCCGTTCGATAAATCGTCAGGGACTGCTCATGAGTCAAACACCGTCGCAGGGCTTGAACTTGCCGGGTATCCCCACGAACGGAGCATTTAACAACGAGCTGCCGACGTTTCTAGTCAGCGGGTTTCAGCAGCTCGGGCCGCAGTCGAATGTGAACTCGATATTTCGAACCGACGTCATCGAGATTGCCGATACGGTCTCCTACCTGCACGGACGGCACGCCATTCGCTTCGGCATCGACAACCGCATATCGCGTCTCGATGTCATTCAACCGCCGTCCCCGACCGGTTCGTTCACGTTCAACACACTCTTCACGAATTTCACGAACCCCTCGGGTGTGACTGGCTCAACGAATACCGGCAACTCGCTGGCGAGCTTCCTGCTGGGCCAGGTGCAGTCGTTCTCGATCGATCTGCAAGAGAAGGTGCTGCGGCCGCGCGCATGGTTCCAAGAATGGTTCGTCCAGGACAATTGGAAGGCAACAAGCCGGCTGACGCTGACCGGCGGGGTTCGTTACACATTGAATTTTCCTTCGACCGAAGTGGACAACCAGGGCGCCGTCTTCAATCTGCAGACGCAGCAACTCCAATACCTCGGTCAAAACGGCTTTCCGCGCTCTGCTCGGACGCTGCACTGGAAAAATCTGGGTCCGCGCGTGGGAATTGCCTATCGCCTGACCAATAAGACTGTCATCCGCTCCGGCTATGCCATCGTGTTCTTCGATCAATCCGGAATCACGACGCCCTTTACGAATCCTGCGTTCCCTTTCGTCCAGACAGTTACGCAATCGAATCTGAACAATACGACCCCCGCGTTTGTCCTAGCGAATGGACCGACTGTACAGCCAATCCCTCTCACTCCTGATGCTGGGTTAGGACTCAGCGTTTATTCGGCGGACCGTACGCTCGGCTCCGGATACGTGCAACAGTGGAACCTGGCGATTCAGCGTGAGCTGACGCACAATCTGACGTTTGAGATTGCCTACACCGGTTCGAAGGCCACACACCTCGGCGTGCCGGACTACAACCTCAATCAACTTACGGCTGCGCAACTTGCGTTGGGCAGCCCGCTCCAGCAATCCGTGCCGAATCCCTTCGCCGGACAAATTCCTTCCAACCCTTCTCTGAACGGTCCGACCATACCGCAGGGGCAGCTTCTGAAACCTTTTCCAAGATTTCAGAATGTGATTTTGTACCGGAACAACATCGGAAACTCGAACTACAACGGGGTGCAGGTCAAATTGGAGAAGCGCTTCGCACACGGCTCGACACTGCTGGCCAGCTACACACATTCGAAGCTGATCGACGATGCGTCGTCGGTCTTCGATGCTTCGATCGGTCTCGGGTCGGTGGCCAATTTTCCGGTCGCGGACAGTTACAACCGCAAGCTCGAGCGCGGTGTTTCGACCGGCGACATCCCCAATGTCACCGTAATTAGCTATACCTACGACCTTCCCATCGGCCCGAATCACCGGTTTCATCCCGGAGGTGCCGCCGGAAAATTTGCGAGCGGATGGCAAGTAGCGGGAATCATTTCGCTTGAATCGGGCCTCCCTCTGGCCGTGACGCAGACGACAAATTTTAACGCCTTCGCGGGATTCGCCACGCAACGCCCGAACTGCGTGGCTGACACGGCGCTTCCCGCTTCACAGAGAAGCGTGTCGCAGTTCTTCAATGTAAGTGCATTTCAGACCGCGCCGGTCTTCACACTAGGCACCTGCTCGCGCAATCCGATTCGCGGCCCCGCGTACCGCGATGCCGACCTCGCCCTTATCAAGCGGACTGACATTAACGAACGCATGAGCGTGGACTTCCGCGCGGAAATCTTCAATCTGACGAACACGCCGCCGCTGGGCGCGCCCAATGTGACCAAGGGGAGCTCGGCATTCGGCTCGATCACTTCGGCGGGCGACCCCCGCGTGGTTCAACTGGCGCTAAAATTCAACTTCTAGCGAGCTGAACAGGAAAGATTACCCCTGGTGTCCCTGATCATTGGGGGCGCCGTCTCGCTACCCATATCTTCACCTATGTGACAATCGGGACGGTACGGCATCATAATAAATTGACGTCGCTATAAGAAACAGCCGAAAGGTGGATTCCCTCCAATGAAACCTAATGAATACGTAACTCTGGGACAATCCGGCTTACGCGTAAGCCCTCTATGCCTGGGAACGATGACATTTGGAACGGAATGGGGCTGGGGTGCTGACGAAACCGCATCGCGCGCCATTTTTGACCGCTATTTTGAAAGAGGCGGCAATTTTGTAGACACCGCGGACGCTTACACGAATGGAAAGAGCGAGGAAATGGTTGGGAAATTCATCAAGGAAGCGAAGGCCCGGGATCGGGTCGCCCTGGCCACGAAGTTCACCTTCAACGCGCAGCCAGGGAATCCGAACGCAGGCGGAAACGGCCGGAAAAATATGTACCGCGCCATCGAGGGCTCCTTGCGCCGCCTGCAAACCGACTATATTGATCTCTACTGGATGCATATATGGGACATGGTCACGCCGGTGGAAGAAGTACTGTCCTCATTCGATACGCTGGTGCGGGCAGGAAAGATTCGCTACATCGGCTTTTCGGACGTTCCGGCGTGGTACGTAGCTCGCGCTCAAACGCTGGCTGAGCAGTTAGGGCGCGAACGGATTATCGCTCTGCAGCTCGAGTATTCACTTGTGGAACGCAATATCGAGCGCGAGCACATTCCCGCAGCGCAGGAGCTGGGTATGGCGGTCTGTCCGTGGAGTCCGCTCGCGGGGGGCATTCTTTCAGGCAAATACAAGGGAGAGGGGAAGCTTGGTTCCCCGCAAGGGCGCCTCGACATTCAGAAGACGGCAGGCACTGCGCTCTTCGAACGCTTCACCGAACGAAATTGGAAAATTGTGGATGTGCTTGTGGACGTTGCCAAACAGATGGGCCGGCCACCGGCCGAAGTCGCATTGAACTGGGTGGCAACACAACCCGGAGTGACTTCAACGATTATCGGGGCTACGAAGGTCAATCAACTGGACAGCAACTTATCGTCTCTGGACTTTGCGATCCCCGCGGAATTGCGGGCTCGCCTCGACAAAGCTGGAGCGCTCGATCCCTTTGCGCACCCGTACGTGTGTTTTAGTCCGCCAATTCAAGCGAGGCTCAGGGGCGGCACCGCCATCCGACCGTGGTCGAGGTGAGATCTCCTGGAAGGGAGTACGAAATGAGGCGTTTCAAAATCCTTTGCACTTTCGGACTCTTTCTGGGGCTGGGGATCATGACCACCGGGATAGTGGCAACCCCACGCCCTGAACCCAGGCCGGCCGATGCCGCACCCGCACCGAGCGTGCAGATCCCCATCCAGCAACTCACGCTGAAAAATGGCTTGCGCGTAGTGCTCTCGGAAGATCACGCGGCGCCGACCGTATCGCTGTGCGTGACGTTCGACGTAGGCTCGAGGAATGAGCAGCCGGGACACACCGGATTCGCACACCTGTTCGAACACATGATGTTCCAGGGCTCGCAAAATGTCGGCAAGGGCGAGCACCTGATACTTGTTCGAGTCAACGGCGGCGATGTGAATGGTACGACGGGTGACGATTCAACGAATTATTACGAACGCGTGCCGGCAAACCAGCTGGACATGGCGCTGTTCCTGGAATCCGACCGCATGCGGGCGCTCCGGATCAATCAGGCGAACCTCGATAACCAGCGGAACACAGTGCAGGAAGAGCGGCGGCTGCGCATCGATAACCAAGCCTATGGCAGAACAGGTGAAATCCTCGAAGACCTCGCGTACGACAATTTTGCGTATAAACATTCTACGATGGGGTCCATGGCCGACCTGAACGCGGCAAGCCTTGCCGACGTGGCGCAATTTTTCAAGACGTACTACGCGCCGAACAATGCCGTGCTAACCCTCGTGGGAGATTTCAAGACGCCCGAGGCGCTGGAAAAGATCAGGAAATACTTTGAGGACATCCCGGCGCAGCCTGCGTCGCCGCCGGTGGACATGACCGAACCCGTGCAGACAGCAGAACGCAGGACGGTGATCGAGGATTCGTTTGCGCGCCTGCCACGCCTGGACATTGTTTACAAGGCCGTCCCCGGAAATACACCGGATTGGTATGCGCTCGACATGCTCGGTGACATCTTGTTCGGCGGCACATCTTCACGGCTCTACCAGAAGCTGGTGAAGGGGAAAGGGGTAGCTCTGCGGGTGGCTGGGGGAATCGACTTGCGGCGCGGTCCCGCTCTATTTCAGGCTTTTGTGGTGTTGAAACCGGGGCAGGACGCAGAAGGGGTCGAGAAACTGATTTACGAAGAGTTCGAACACGTCAAGACCGATGGAGTAACGGCAGCGGAGCTGGAAAAGATACGCATACAGAACCGGCTGCAGCAAGCTAAGTCGCTGACAAATACTCTGAATCGTGCGCGTACACTAGGACGATACGCGGTGTACTTCCATGATCCCAACCTGATCAATACGTCACTCGCAAATTACAGTGAAGTTCAACCGGCTGACATCCAGCGCGTGGCCCGCCAGTATCTGGGAGAAGCGCAGCGCACGGTTGTATTGACCATTCCGAAACCGCAGGCGGCACCGGCTCGGTAAAGGCTCGGAGGAAATCCGATGAGACTCAAAGTAAGGATGAAGTTCCTTATGTGGACGGCTGCGGCCTTGGCCGCCGCGACGGCAGCAACGGGCCGGAGCCAGACCAACCAGGACCAGGACAAGTCTATTCCTGCCAGCAAGGTCGAGCGGCTGAACCGCGCGCCGGTATCCAAGGAAATCCTGCGGGTGAAGCTGCCGCGTCCGGTCGAGGTGACTCTTCCGAATGGAATCAACGTGATGATCCTTGAGGATCATCGCTTCCCGCTCGTCACCGTGCAATTCGACATCGACGGTGCGGGACCTCTCTACGAGCCGGCAAACCAGCCCGGACTGGCCGGAGCAACGGCCCAGCTGCTGGATGAGGGCACAAAGACCCGCACGAGCAGGCAAATTGCCGAACAAATTGATTCGCTGGGGGCAACCCTCTCCGCTTCCGCGGGATTCGGTTCCGGGGCTGCCATCCTAACCGCTTCAGGGTTGTCGGACACTTTCGAACAGTGGTTCGGTCTGGCGAGGGATGTGCTCCTCCACCCAACCTTTCCAGCCGGCGAGTTGGCGCAATATCAATCGCGAGCAAAACCCGCTCTTCTGCAACAGCGCTCGCAACCCAATTTTCTGGCGAACCAGACATTGAGTCGCGCGTTGTACGGGGCCTACCCTGCTGCCGTCGTATCGGCAACGCCAGAGTCGATTGACTCGCTGACACCGGCAATGCTTGCTGACTGGCACGACAAGCACTACGCGCCCGAGAACACAATCCTGGCGATCTCAGGCGACGTGCGCGCCGCAACGTTGATCCCCAAGCTTCGTCAATGGCTGGCGGAATGGCAGCGGTCAAAGGCGTCTGTAAATTTCCCGGCAGGGCCTCCTCCCGCAACCCAGGGCAAAGTGTATCTGGTGGACCGGCCCGGATCCGTGCAGACCACCTTGCTGATGGGTAATCTGGCGATCAAACGCGGCGATCCGGACTTTCCGGCTTTGGTGGTTCTGAATGAAGTGCTCGGTGCCGGCTCGGCGAGCCGTCTGTTCCTGAACCTGCGCGAAGAAAAAGGCTACACCTACGGCGTGTACAGCAATCTGATCGCGCGAAAGTACGCCGGTCCGTGGACCGCCGGCGGCGACCTGCGCACGGAAGTGACCGACGGAGCGATGACAGAGTTCCTGCGCGAGTTGAACCGCATTCGCGATGAGAAAGTGCCGGACGATGAACTCGGCGCCGCCAGGCGTTCGGTCGTGGCGCGTTTTGCGCTTTCGCTCGAATCCCCGCAGCAGTTAATCGACTACGCCATCACGCGGAAGGCGTACAAGTTCCGGGCCGATTACTGGGATAAGTATCCGGCTCAGATCGCGGCGATCAAAGCGGATGATGTCCAACGCGTCGCAAAGAAATACATCAATCCCGCAACGATGCAGGTGGTTGCCGTCGGCGACGCAAACAAAATCAAAACGGTCATGGAGAAATACGGCACGGTTGAAATCGTGGACGCGTCCGGCAAGCCTGCGGTTGAGGGAAGCAAATCAACGGGTGCGGGATTGCAGTAATGAATTGAGACGAGCCCTTCGGTAAAGTGTCAGGCTGCGGATTTTTCTCAAACAGGAGCGGTGAGCCCGCTTTCTGTCTTGTGCGCAGGGACTACGCGCCAAAGGCTTCCTTGACGTCCGGGCGAAGCAGATACCAGAGCGCCAACGCATCCACAGCAAGCAGCGAGCCGTTCCAGGCCAATCCGACGTGACTATAACTCAGCAGCGTCGCGATCAAACCCAAGCACGCCCCAGTTCCGATAAGCACAAACAGGAAGATCGTAAGAATACGAGCGATGTTGCGCATCTTGAAGATCCCGATCGCCAAAACGATGTGCAACCCGCCGAAAAGCAGAAATATCACTCCGGCGGCGGCGCCGAGGGCCGCCAGAAGAGCAGCGCCGCTTGTGTGGGTGGCCTTCATTGCACCCGTCGATCCCATGTCCAAGAATACGATCCCCACAACAGCGAATCCAAGCCCAGCAACGATCATTAGCGCACCGAGGATTGTGACTCCGACCGGACGTCCCATTTTGCACCTCTCCAGCATTGCCGCTGGACTCTGGAAGGCCTGCTGACATTGACACTAAGCGACCTGCCCGAAAGCGTCAAGCGCGGCGAGGCGCAGAGGAGGTATGGCGGACAGATACAAAAAGGATTATACCGGCAAGAATCGACACGACGCTCGCAGCCTGCGCATTCGTCAGTCCATAGAACGACCGCGGATTGATGCGAATGATTTCAACGAGAAATCTTGCGATGCCGGTAAGGACAAGATAAGCGGAGAACACAATCCCGTAGGACGCATGCGTTCTAAGACCGTGCGCTCCCAGCCGCCAAAGAATCCAGAAAATCAAAAGTGCAACGAGGAATTCATAAATTGGAGTTGGATGAACGCGCTCCGTGGTCGGCACGATTCCGTTCGGGAAACTCATGCCCCAGGGCAGTGATGTGGGAATGCCGTAATCCCCGTCGCCGGAAAGCAGGCAGCCGATGCGTCCGATGCCATAGCCCAGCGCGGCCGCAGGTGAAGCGGCGTCCAGCATGAGCAAAGGCTTCATCCGGAAGCGCCATGCCAGCAGCAGCAACGCAATGAATCCGCCAATCACCGCGCCGAAAAAGGCAAACCCCATCGTGCTGAAAAGCAAATGCCACGGGTCGGCGAAGAACTCGGCCGGGCTTTCGAGCAAATGATAAAGCCGTGAGCCCGCCAGTCCAGCCAAGCCAGTGATCCCGATAATCGCTTCCGCGTCGGCCGAAACCCCACGGCGTGCAAAATCAGCGCGAAGAACGAAGAATGCGCAGACCAGGCCAATGGCAACCAGAAGGCCATACGTGCCGAGTGTCAATGGGCCAATGTGAATGTAGGGATACAACCGAACTCCAGTTCTCGCGCGTAACAAGCGAATCACGGTTCGTTTCGCTTGGGAAACAGGCGGCACGAACTGCGACAGTATAACCGAGAAGCTGCAAAATGCACTCAAAGAAGGCCTCGCGAGGGCGGCGGAAAAACCCAGAACCGTTTCAAGCAGCCATAAAAACTTGTAACGAGATTGCGAACTTTCGCGTCAAACCGTGTCACGGAAGAATGAAAACCGGAATTCTTCGGGACTGACGGAAGATGTGTCTTGTCTGGAACAATTCAGCCTGCGAATCCGGTGTCCAGGGTCGTTCGCGAAGAGGGAACATAATGCGTTGTGGGAATAATCAGAAAAATGTTAAGTTATGCGTCTCTAGAATATTGATCAGTATCTGCGGATAGCCCCCAGGAGCAGTTTATGTGGTTAGTACGGTTAGCTTTGCGGAGGCCTTACACTTTTGTCGTGATGGCCCTGCTCATCCTAATTCTAGGTTCGCTGGCTATTTACCGCACTCCCACCGATATATTCCCCAGTGTTGACATTCCAGTCATCACCACTATCTGGAGCTACAACGGGCTTTCGGCCGATGAGATGGCCAACCGCATTGTAGCGAACTACGAAAGAGTTTTGACGTTGACCGTGGACGATATCGAACATATCGAATCTCAGTCCCTGAACGGATTCAGCGCGGTGAAAATCTATTTTCATCCCGGCGCGAACATTGAAATGGCGCTTTCGCAGGTGACGCCCGTCTCGCAAAGCAACATCCGGAGTTCGCCGCCGAACACTTTCCCGCCCATGATCGTCGCCTACAATGCGTCATCGGTGCCCATCCTGACGCTGGCGCTGGGCGGCAAGGGCCTCACCGAGCAGCAACTGTACGATCTCAGCTCGAACCTCCTGCGGGTGCAACTGGCAACCGTGCAGGGCGCGTCAATTATGGCTCCCTACGGGGGAAGACAACGCCAGGTCCAAGTGGACATTGATATCGCGGCGCTGCAAGCCAAAGGACTCTCCCCGACTGATGTCGTCAGCGCCATCAATTCCCAGAACCTGATTCTGCCGGCGGGCACAGCAAAAATCGGAGCTTTTGAAACCGACGTTGACCTCAACAGCAGCCCGAAAACCGTCGCGGAACTGAATGATTTGCCGATCAAGACCATCGGCACCAACACAATCTACATCCGGGATGTAGCGCACGTGCGCGACGGCTCCCCACCGCAAACCAACATGGTGCACGTAGATGGGCAGCGTGCCTCGTACTTGTCGATCATGAAGTCGAGCAAAGCCTCCACGCTCGACGTGGTGACTAGAATCAAAAAAGAGCTGCCAAGGGTGCTTGCTACCCTCCCGCCCGAATTCGAAGTCCATCCCGTTGCGGACCAATCCGTGTTCGTCAGGGCGGCGGTCAATGGCGTGGTGCGGGAAGCAGTGATTGCCGCGTGTCTGACGGGACTGATGATCCTGGTCTTCTTGGGAAGCTGGCGCAGCACGCTGATCATCGCCGTTTCGATTCCCCTTTCGATTTTGACGTCGCTGATCATTTTGAGCGCCATAGGACAAACCATCAACATCATGACTCTGGGCGGCCTGGCGCTGGCCGTGGGAATTCTGATTGATGACGCGACCGTGACCATCGAGAACATCAACCGGCACCTGGCGATGGGTAAAGAAAACATCCAGGCCATCCTGGAAGGTTCGCAGGAGATCACGGTGCCCGCCTTTGTTTCCACGCTTTCGATTTGTATTGCGTTCGTGCCGATGTTCTTTCTCACCGGCGTGGCGCGCTACCTATTCGTGCCGCTGGCCGAGGCGGTGGTCTTCGCGATGCTGGCTTCGTATGTGTTGTCCCGGACACTGGTGGTGACCATGGCGCGGTTCATGCTGAAGGCGCATGCCGAAGAGCGCGTGCAAGAATCGCGCTCCACCTGGAACCCGTTAGTGCTGTTGCAGAGACAATTTACGTTGTGGTTCGAAAGGCTTCGCGATTCATACCGGCAGGTGCTTCACGTTTGCCTGCCGCACAGAATTCTCTTCCCAGTTGGATTTTTGGCTCTTTGCCTGGGCTCTTTCGCGCTGGTTCCCTGGCTGGGCCAGGATTTTTTCCCCACAATAGACACGGGACAAATCAAGCTGCATGTGCGCGTGCCAACCGCCACCCGGATTGAAGAAACGGCGGCCATATGCGGGAACATCGAGAACTCGATCCGCGAGCTGATTCCCGCGCGAGAAGTTACCAGCATCATAGACAATATCGGGCTGCCCTACAGCCTGATTAATTACACCTACAGCACTTCGGCGCCCATTGGTCCGGAAGACGCCGATATCATGATTTCGCTGTCCGAGAAGCACCGGCCTACAGCCGAATACATTCACGATCTGCGCTTGAAGCTGGCGAGGGAGTTCCCGGGCATGGTGTTCTATTTTCCCCCGGCCGACATGGTCAGCCAGATTTTGAATTTCGGTCTGCCCGCCCCGATCGATGTCCAGATCATGGGACGCGATCTCGAAGGCAACCGCCGGTTTGCCAATGCGCTGATGAATCAATTGAGCACGGTCACGGGCATCGCCGATCTGCGCATTCAGCAGCCCTTCAACCAACCGAAACTGCACATAGACGTAGATCGCACCAAAGCCATCCAAACCGGACTTACGCAAATCAATGTGGCGCAGAATGTGCTTGCTTCGCTAAGCGGGAGCTTTCAGACATCTCCCTCGTTCTGGCTGGACCCCAGGACCGGAGTGTCCTATTTCGTAAATACGCAATCGCCGCAATACAACTTCGAATCTCTGCAAGACCTCGAAAACATTCCAGTGAGCGGCGGCAGGAATGCACCGTGGCAAATGTTGGCCAACCTGGGAACGATCACGCGCGGCGCGGGGATGACCACGGTGTCGCACTATAACGCTCAGCCGGTGCTCGATATTTTCGGCTCCGCGCAGGGGCGGGACCTGGGCGGCGTGGCTCGCGAAGTTCAGGCCATATTGAACCGGAATCGCAGTCAGCTTCCCAGGGGCTCGGAAATTATTGTGCGCGGCCAGATAGAAACGATGCGGTCGTCGTTCGTGGGTCTGCTGTCGGGACTGGCGTTTGTCATCCTGCTGGTTTATTTGCTGATCGTAGTTAATTTCCAGTCCTGGCTCGATCCGTTCATTATCATCTCGGCTCTGCCAGCGGCGCTGGCAGGAATCGTCTGGATGCTTTTCCTGACACACACGACGGTTAGCGTGCCCGCCTTGACTGGATCCATCATGTGCATGGGTGTGGCCACCGCAAACAGCATCCTCGTGGTGAGTTTTTGTAAACAGCAGCTACATGAAGGAATGGATCCGGTACGCGCGGCGGAAGAAGCGGGATTTACGCGTTTTCGTCCCGTGATCATGACGGCCCTGGCCATGATCATCGGCATGGTGCCGATGGCTATCGGCCTCGGCCAAGGCGGTGAGCAGAATGCGCCCCTGGGGCGCGCAGTCATCGGCGGCCTTGTATTCGCCACCGTTGCTACGCTGCTCTTTGTCCCCGCGGTATACAGCCTGATTTATGGTTCTCGTAAGAACCCCAGCAAGTCTGTAGTTCTTGAGCTTCCGGATGCATAGGTTTCGCATGATTTTTTCGGAGGATTAGATGGAAGATCTTGCAAATCGTAGGGAGAGACAAGCGCCACTGGTCAAGGATCGTGAGGAACATATTCGTTCGTCTGCGTCCGGCAGTGCGGCTACGCGTGTAATCCTGCTACTTCTCACTGTTCTCATAGTCACTTTCGCCGTCATTTCGGGGATTTCCAGCAGGCACGAGGCAAATGCTCAACTTGCACAGGAAACCCATGAACTTGCGATTCCAACAGTAATGGTAATTCATCCAAAGCGCGGGGCACCTCAACAGGAGATTATTCTTCCTGGTGACATGCAACCCTATACGGACGCCCCGATCTACGCTCGGACCAATGGGTACCTGAAGAGATGGCAGGTGGACATCGGTGCGCACGTCAAAGCTGGCCAATTACTGGCCGAGATTGATACGCCCGAAATCGACCAGCAACTTGAACAGGCGCGTGCCGATCTGGCGACTGCCGAGGCCAATCTGCGCTTGGCGGAAATTACCGCCACCCGGTACAAGGATTTGTTGAAAACGGAGTCGGTTGCCCAGCAGGACGTTGACAATGCAACGGGGAGCCTCGAGGCGCGCAGAACCACCGTGGAATCGGCAAAGTCCAATGTGAGGCGGTTGGAACAGATGCAATCGTTCAAGAAGATCTACGCTCCCTTCGATGGTCTGATCACGGCACGCAACACGGATATCGGAGCGCTGATTGATTCGGGAAGTAGCGGCGGTCCTGCGCGTGAACTATTTCATATCGCAGCGGTCAAGCAGCTCCGAGTCTACGTCAATGTGCCACAGGTTTATTCTCCCCTCATCCGGCCCGGCTTGCGTGCGGAGCTGGCGTTGTCTGAATATCCCGGACGTCGGTTCGAAGGAACGCTTGTTCGAAATTCGGGTTCGATCGACAATACAACACGCACCTTGCTCACGGAAATCGACGTCAACAATCCGTTGGGCGAACTAAGACCGGGCTCTTATGTGGAAGTTCATCTCAAGCTGCCCACGTCGGTAACAACATTCACGCTGCCCATAAACGCCGTGATCTTCAGGGCTGCGGGCATGCAGGTCGCCACGGTGAAGGATGGGAAAACCATCGCTTTGATCCCAATTACACCTGGTCGCGACTTTGGAACCGAGATGGAAATCCTTGCGGGCCTCAAAGGAGACGAATCCGTCGTAATCAACCCTTCCGATTCACTTGCAAACGGGCAGGCTGTCAGACTTGCTCAAGGCCAACCTATTGCGGAAGGAAAGCAATAATGTCTGGTGTCAACGTTCGTAGGCCTGCCTCCCCCGATGGCAAATGTTTTTCCTGGAGCGCCTTTGCGATTCTCTGCCTTGCTCTGATCGAAGGCTGCTCGGTGGGCCCAAAGTACACAAAGCCCACTACGCAGATTCCTCCTGCATATAAAGAAATCGGCAACTGGAAGCCCGCTGAGCCGAGTGACCAAGCTCGCAAGGGAAACTGGTGGGAGATCTTCAAGGACCCGCAGCTCAATGCTCTCGAAGAGCAATTGACTGTATCGAACCAGACTTTGAGGGTAGCGCAGGACAGTTTTATCCAGGCACGTGCCGCGCTGCGAATTTCGCGTTCTGCCCAATTCCCACTGGTCACGGCGGGCGCCACCATCACGCGAAACCGCATATCACGCAATCGTACGCTGGCAAACCCAAACAGGCCGTTCAATTATTCAGACTTTCTCGTTTCCGGCGGTGATATTTCCTATGAGGTTGATGTCTGGGGCAGGGTTCGAAAGACCGTAGAATCGAGCCGTGCGCAGGCGCAGGCGAGCGCGGCTGACCTGGAAACAGTCCGTTTGAGTCTCCATGCCGAACTCGCCATGGATTACTTCATCCTTCGCGGCCTGGATGCCCAGAAAAACCTGTTTGATTCGACGGTGGCGGCGTTCGAAAAGGCGCTGGAACTGACCCAAAACCGTTTTCAGGGCGGGCTTGCCTCAAGAGAAGATGTAGAACAGGCGACGACGCTGCTCGAGCAGACGCGCGCTCAGGACATTAACATCACTGCGGCCCGCGACCAGTTTGAACATGCCATCGCAGTCCTGATCGGACAGCCAGCCTCTACCTTCAGCTTGTCGGCGGCCCCGCTGGTGACAACTCCGCCGACGATTCCCCCCGGCCTGCCTTCGGAATTGCTTGAGAGGCGTCCTGATATCGCCGATGTGGAAAGACGCGTCGAAGCAGCCAACGCTCAAGTTGGCATAGCCAGAGCGGCTTACTTCCCGTTAATCTCACTGGGGCTGGTAGGTGGCTTCGAGAGCGGTGCGTTCACGTCTTGGCTGTCCGGTCCCAGCGGGCTTTGGTCGGTTGGCGGGTCTGCGCTTCAAACCATTTTCGACGCCGGACGCCGGCGGGCCATTTCCGATCAGGCGAAAGCCGCCTACGACGGAACCGTGGCGTCCTACCAACAGACGGTTCTGACGGCATTTCAGGAAGTGGAAGACTCCCTCTCCGACCTTCGCGTTCTGGAGGAAGAAGCCAAGACGCAAGACGCCGCTGTCTCCGCTGCGCAACGCTCGCTCGATCAAGCCGTCAACCGCTACAAGGGCGGGATCGACAACTATCTGACCGTCATCACGGCGCAAAGCACTGCACTGGCGAATCAGCGAACTGCCGTCGATCTCCTGACACGCCGCATGACCTCCAGCGTTCTCCTGGTGAAAGCGCTGGGCGGCGGCTGGGATGTTTCCAAGTTGCCTCCGGTCGACTAGCAAACTGTTACATCGACGTGCGGCTCTGGTTCTTTTGATTCCGTACTCCCCGAGCGTGTGTCGTTCGGGCCACGTAAGCCCCTTTATTACCCGATTGCGAGCCGAAAATCAGCCTAGCAGCCTGGGATTGAGTTTCACGCGCCTCTATGCGAGGCGCGGTTTGCCCTGAGCCAAGGGAAGGGACTAGCCCTGAATCCTGCCGCTCGGAATGGATGTTCAAATGGAAGTATACCTAAGAATTATAATGTTCGTTATAGTTAACAACAACAGGAAGGAGCTACAGCGCGGAGGTCTTGGGCAGGGTGTGCCGGGCGCTGCGAGGGTAGTAGAGAAATCAACCAAGTCTACTCGCTCGAAGGGAGCCGGCACCGTGATCTGATCAGCGCTCAGTTTTTCGATTATACTCATTGACTTGAAAGACGTTGCCGTCCGACTTCGACCTATTTGCGCTCTATGAATCCCGGGAGGATGCCAATGCTGTTCGACTTCGCCGATCTTGCTGCCAATGCACGCTACAAGCTGCTGGTCTCCACCATCACGCCGCGCCCAATCGCGTGGGTGGTGAGCCAGGACCGGAACGGCGTAATAAATGCCGCGCCATTCTCCTTCTTCAATGCGTTCGCCGGAGATCCTCCCGTTGTGGGTATCGGTATCGGCAGCCACAAGCCGGGGCAGCCGAAGGATAGCCGCGCCAACATCCGGGAGATCGGGCAGTTTGTCGTCAACTTGGTTTCCGAAGAGATCGCCCAGGCGATGAACGTAACCGCGATCGAGTTCGAGCCTGGGGTGAATGAATTGACGCAAGCAGGGCTGACGACCCTTCCCTCCGTGCGCGTGAAGCCGCCGCGCATAGCGGAGAGCCCCGTCGCGATGGAATGCGAACTGATGCAGATCATCGACCTGGGCCCGAACTACGGATTGGTTCTGGGCCGTGTGCTAGTGATGCACATTCGCGATGACGTGGTGATCGACGCCTCAAAGCAGTACATCGACACGCCAAAGCTAAAGCTGATCGGCCGCATGCACGGCACTGGCTGGTATGCGCGTACATCAGACCTTTTCCAAATGCCTCGCATCCCCTTGGACGACTGGAAGAAACGGCCGGGCTCGCAGTAGATTCCCGGAAAGAGCGCTGGCGCGACACTACGAATACGCGTTTGAAATGGCCGGTTCTCCCATCCGGTTCGCCTTTGGACTTACGCGCGAAGTGGGCCCGGAACTCGCTGCCATTTGAGCTAGATTTTTAAGATCACGAGAGCCATGAAATGTAGTTCCATCGCCAAAGGATGGCATCAGGCCCACTTATCAAAGAGGCTGTTTATAGAATCTGATGATGAATAGGGTCGGCGTAGGTTTGGGGGTCGTAGCGTCCGACGGAAGTTGCGTAAGGGGTGCTATCACTAAAACTTATGACCGCTCGCATGTTTCTGCGTGTAACCCAGGTAGGTCGTGGAACGTCTAAGAATTTGAAGATTGTACCCCTACGGGAATGTGGACGCAGACTTGGCTAGGTGACTGGTAAATATGAGCAGATATCATGATTGGAACTTGAAAACACGCATGTGCTGGGCACGGTGGATACTCGCGCCCGCCACCCTGATTACTCTAGGTGCATTTGCCTCTGGTTGTGCGAAGCAGCAGGCCGCGCCGCCACCGCGGCCACCGGTTCCTGTGGTTGTCGGCACGGTCACCCAAAAGACGATGCCTGTCGAGGTCACGGCTGTGGGCAACGTGGAGGCGATTTCTACGATCTCGATTAGGGCGCAGGTTCCCGGTGAGGTTCAAGACGTTCATTTCAAAGAGGGTGATTTCGTTACCAAGGGACGAGTATTGCTCACGATCGACCCGCGGCCCTATGATGCCGCGCTCGCGCAAGCAAAGGCTGCGCTCGCTCGCGATAAGGCCACAGGCATGTACAATCGCGCGCAAGCGCAGCGCTACAAGACGCTTTTCGATCAAGGGGTAGTGCCGGCTCAGCAGGTGGACTCTTATACAAGCGCAGCCGACGCGTCCGATGCAATCGTGCATGCCGATGAGGCCGCCGTCAAGACAGCGGAACTCAATCTTGAATACTGCACGATCAAGTCGCCGATTGACGGGCGGACCGGCACAATCATGGTGAAGCCCGGCAATTTGGTGAAGGTAGCGGATGTGCCCATTGTTATAATCAATCAAGTTAACCCAATTTATGTGAACTTTACCGTCCCGCAGCAGTATTGGCCCGATATCAAGGAACATGTGGACCGGGGAGCGCTCCACGTCATGGCCACCATACCGCAGGATCCGGGTCCGCCAATACAGGGCACACTAACGTTCGTGGACAACATCGTGGATTCCACGACCGGATCGATTCACCTGAGGGGGACATTCGAAAATTCGCGGAATCGTCTCTGGCCCGGCTTGTACGTTAATGTCTTGCTTACGCTCTCAGAACAACCCAATGCTACCGTTGTGCCGGCACATTCCATTGTCACGACCCTGCAGGGTTCGTATGTGTACGTGGTGAGGGCGAACAATACGGTCGAACAGCGCGCTGTTGTGCCAACCAGGACCATTGACGCTGATACCGTAGTTGAGAAGGGGCTCCAGCCCGGCGAGACCGTCGTCACCGATGGCCAGGTAAATTTGGTGCCTGGCGCGAAGGTCGAGGTCAAGAATGGCAACGCCGGACCAACGGATAAGGCTGCGGACCGCCCAGCAGATCAGCAAGCGGGTGCTGCAGATCCATCAACAGGTAAATCGACCCGTCCCAAGGCACAGTAAAGGGCGTCGACCGAATTTCACAGGAGAAGGACATGAGCATTCCTGAAAGATTTATTCAGCGGCCGATCGCAACCACGCTGGTCATGATGGCCATCCTGCTATTTGGGATCGCAAGTTACCGGGTCTTGCCGGTGAGCGATTTACCGAACGTAGACTATCCGACTATCAACGTGTATGCGAGCCTGCCCGGCGCGAACCCGGACACGATGGCCGCAGCGGTTGCGTTGCCGCTGGAAAGACAGTTCTCCAATATCGCTGGTCTTGATTCCATGGTGTCCTCGAGCAGGGTCGGCGCGACCCAGATCGTGCTGCAGTTCAGTCTCGAACGCAATCTCGACGGCGCCGCTCAGGACGTGCAAGCCGCTATTTCGCAGGCTGGTCGGCTGTTGCCGCCGAGTATGCCGGCCCCGCCTTCGTACACCAGGCAAAACCCGGCCGACTATCCGGTCCTCGCAGTAACCCTCACCTCGAACACGCTCCGGCTTTCCGATGTGGATGAGTATGCCGAGACGATGATCGCCCCGAGTATCTCAACGGTGGACGGCGTCGCGCTGGTGCAGATTTGGGGAAATTTTAAATATTCCCCGCATATTCAATTGGATCCCCAAGCGCTTTCCACCCGGCAAATCGGCATTGATGACGTCGAGAGCGCTATCACAAGTGGCAATGTAAACCTCCCGACGGGCACGATCTGGGGGCCCCAGCGCGCGCCAACCGTGCAGACCCAGGGCCAGCTCTTCAAAGCTGCTGATTATGCCAAGTTGATCGTCGCTTACCGTAATGGCTCCCCAGTCCGGATTGCTGATTTAGGGCGCGTCATCGACAGCGTCCAAAACGACAAGAACCTGAACTTCTACTATGACGCGAACGCGCCCCACGGTACGCTCGCCATCAATATGGCCATCTTTAAACAGCCTGGCACGAATGCTGTGCAAGTGGTGGACGGAATCAAAGCGATGCTGCCCCGTTTGCAGGCGGAGCTACCTCCGTCCGTGAACATGTACGTACTTTTCGACCGTTCGATCACGATTCGCAACTCGGTGGATGATGTAAAGTACACCCTCTTGCTTGCACTTTGCCTTGTGATCATGGTCATCTTCCTGTTTTTGCGGAACTTGTCGGCAACGACGATTCCCAGCCTTGCGCTCCCATTCTCGCTTGTGGGCACCTTTGCCGTGATGTATCTGTGCGGCTATTCGATCGACAACCTTTCGCTGATGGCCCTATGTCTCTCGGTGGGCTTCGTCGTGGACGACGCGATCGTGATGCTGGAAAACATTGTGCGTCACATAGAGCACGGAGAAGGCGTGATGGAGGCCGCCATCAACGGCTCCGGGGAGATCGGTTTTACGATCCTTTCGATGACGCTGTCGCTTACGGCTGTGTTTCTTCCGGTGCTGTTCATGGGGGGCGTCCTCGGCCGGCTATTGCACGAGTTCGCCGTGACGATCATGACGGCCATCCTGGTGTCAGGCTTCGTGTCCCTGACGCTCACGCCGATGCTTTGCAGCCGCTTCCTGAAACCTCAGCGCGAGATAAAGCATGGCCGCCTCTACAACTTCTTTGAGTCCATGCAGGTGGGGCTCCAGACGGGATACACCCGTTGTCTTCAGGTCGCGCTTCGGCATAAGTTGGCCACGATGATGTTTGCGGCGGCCCTGGCGGTCGGGACGTACTATCTCGCTGTCATCATCCCGAAGGGTTTCCTGCCGAGCGAGGATACCAATCAGATCAACGGGACCACCGAAGCCATTGAAGGGATTTCGTTTGACGCCATTCGGGAGCACCAGAGACAAGTCTGCGAGATCCTGGTGCAGGATCCTGCGGTCGCCTACGTAATGTCAGGGATTGGCGTGGGCAACAAAACCATGAATCAAGGAAACCTCAGCATCCGGCTGAAGCCGCGCTCCGAACGCCTGCAGGTCGACCAGGTCATCAACGAGTTACGCCCCAAGCTTGCCGCGGTGCCCGGGATCACAACGTATCTCCGGAACGATCCTCCAATCCGTATCGGCGGTTTGCAAAGCAAGGCCCTCTACCAGTTCACGATACAAAGCCCGAGTACGAAGGACCTCTACGATTCAGCGCAGGGTTTCACGGCGAAGATGCGTGCCCTGCCGGGTCTGACAGACGTCAGCAGCGATCTCCAAATCCGAAATCCTCAGATCAACGTCGATATCGACCGCGACGCCGCTTCCTCGTATGGGGTGACGGTGAATCAAATCGAAAGCGCGCTGTATTCTGCCTATGGCCAACGCCAGATCTCTACCATTTTTGCGCCCAATAACCAGTATTGGGTCATCCTCGAACTGGAGCCGGAATATCAGCGCGATGCGAATAAGATTGCGTCACTCTACGTCCACTCGACAAAGTCCGGGCAACTCGTGCCGCTCAGTGCCGTGGCGAAACTTACTCCCACCTTGGGACCGCTTTCGGTAAATCACTTGGGGCAACTGCCCGCGGTAACTATTTCCTTTAACCTAAAGCCCGGCACTTCGATTGGAGACGCCGTGAACGAAATCGATGACTTGGCAAGGGAGGCTCTCCCCCCGACAACCACGACCACCTTCCAAGGAAATGCGCAGGCCTTTCAGTCATCACTTGCGGGTCTCGGCATGCTACTCGTGATGGCCGTCCTTGTGATCTACATCATTCTCGGCATTCTCTATGAAAGCTTCCTCCATCCCATTACGATTCTATCCGGACTGCCTGCAGCGGGCTTTGGGGCGCTTCTGTCACTCTACCTTTTCCATATGGCTGCGGCGAAGGGATGGGTTTCACCGCTCCTCGATATGAACCTGGACATCTATGGCTTTGTGGGCATCATCATGCTCATCGGCATCGTCAAGAAAAATGCCATCATGATGATCGACTTTGCGCTCGAGGCGCAACGCAAGGAAGGCTTGAGTCCGGCCGAGGCCATCTATCAGGGCTGCTTGGTCCGGTTCCGCCCCATCATGATGACGACGATGGCGGCGCTGATGGGCACGCTCCCGATCGCTTTGGGTCTTGGGGCGGGCGGTGAGACGCGGCGGCCTCTTGGGGTGTCAGTAGTCGGCGGGCTGGCTTTCTCCCAAATCGTGACACTTTTCCTCACGCCAGTCGTCTATATCTATATGGAACAGGCGAAGGAGTGGGGAGCACGCATGTTCGGCCGCAAGCACGGTGTTGAGTCCGAAACGGGTCCTTCCTCGCACGGCCAAGTCCCCAGTGGGCCTATTGGCGCGCCGATCGCTCGCAGGGCGGATGCACCGAACCTGTCGGATTTAGGTTCCTCGCGATAGGGGCCATGTCATGAGCCGGCGTTGATCCCCGGACGCGCAGATCGGCGCGATGTTGCGATGAAGCCGAAACGTTCGTTTGTTCCTCGGTTTACCCTCCGTCCACAGACTTAGTCGCAAGTCGTCTCATTCACTGATTTGACAGCGATTTAGCTGGTTGGTGCATTTCTGTGCCTCAGTGAAATTCCCGCGGTCTTTATGAGTTCCTTACGAATTCTAATGTATTTATTTAGGCCGTGAACTGCATGTCAGAGAGTAGAAAACCTGGATTGCTCACGGTGGGCGAGCAGATGGCGATTCCTGTGCCCCGCGAATGCTCAGGATTCGATGCGAAGTTCGAAGTCAACGTCATATTTACCACTTGGCTTGGTGCTCAAGTTGCGTTGCATACGGCTAGCAAATGGGCACGTTGTCTGGGCGCTCGAATCGTGCGCTGGTTCCCCCAGATCGTTCCGCGCCAGTTTTCCATAACAGTCCCGCCGGTCCCTACAACGTTCACCGAACAACGCCTTCAATCCTTGGCCGCGGCGGGTTGCGAGGACTTGGAGATCGTAATTCGGGTATGCTTGTGCAGGGACAAGGAACAATGCTTGCCGAATGTTCTCGAACCCGAATCCATCATTCTCGTCGGCGGCAAGAGGCGTTGATTGCCCACTCAGGAGCAAAAGCCGGCTGCCTTTCTCCAATCATGCGGGCTACGAGTTCTGTTTATACTTACGAAGGAGAACATTTCCGCGATGCTCGCTGCGTCGGAGCGGATACCTACTTAGACTGATATGTCCACCAATAGCGTTCCACAGACGCCGAGCGCAACTGGCAAGCCCGGCCTGCCACGGGTCGTGCTTGCGACGACCGCCATGCTGTCCTTCATTTCTTTCTGGCGGGCGGCCGCCATCGTACTCAATGATCTTGGCTCCTCTGCCTTCTATGCGGGAGCAATCGCCGAACAAGCCATCGGCAAGGCAGCGCCCTGGTTCATCCTGGGCATCATGCTGCTCTCATATGCGGTCTGTGCGATGTACATCGAGAGCTGCAGCATGTTCGTGCGAGGGGGTGTGTATCGTGTAGTTAAAGAAGCGATGGGCAGCACGCTCGCGAACTTTTCCGTTTCCGCCTTGATGTTCGATTACATCTTGACCGGGCCCATCAGCGGCGTCTCGGCAGGCCAATACTTGACCGGATTCCTCAACGAGGTGTTCAGCGGTTTGCACATGCATTTCGCGCTTCCCATCAATTCGACGTCGGCGGTATTCGCCGTCCTGATCACTGTCTATTTCTGGTGGGAGAACGTTAAAGGAATACCGGAGGCGAGCGGGAAGGCGCTGCAGATCATGTACGTGACCACGGCCATGGTCATCGTGATGGTTGTCTGGGGCATCGTGACCCTCTGGGTGCGCGGGGTTCATCTCCCGCCGTTGCCGAGGCCCTCGAATCTGACGTTTTCAGACGAAGCCCTTGGGTGGCTGCGCTTCAGCCATTTGCCTTACACGGTCGGCCTCATCGGCATTCTCATTGGCCTTGGGCACTCCGTTTTGGCAATGAGCGGCGAGGAGACCCTGGCGCAGGTCTACCGTGAAATTGAGCATCCGAAGCTTCTCAATTTGAAGAAGGCAGGTTTTGTCATATTCGTTTACAGCGTTATTTTCACTGCAGGTGTCTCATTCCTTGCATTCATGATTATCCCGAACGCGGTTCGCCCCCAATACTTCGGCAACTTGATAAGTGGTCTGGCCATGAATTTTGTCGGACCCTACCACCTGAGATTGGTTTTCCAGGCCTTTGTTGTGCTCGTGGGCGTCCTGATGCTGGCGGGCGCCGTGAATACCGCGATCGTGGGTTCGAACGGCGTCCTCAACAGGGTCTCCGAAGACGGCATTCTCCCGCCGTGGTTCCGTCACCCGCATCGACGGTTTGGGACCTCCTATCGATTAATCAACCTCATCGTGGCTCTACAACTGCTGACGATCATACTGAGCCGGGGAAATATTTTTGTCCTCGGTGAAGCTTATGCGTTTGGCGTGATGTGGAGCTTCTCGATGAAGGGTCTGGCGGTGCTGGTGCTCCGGTACAAACAGCCCGGGAAACGGGAATTCCGTGTGCCTTTGAATTTTAAATTGGGGAAACTGGAAATTCCGCTGGGGCTGGGTTTGCTTACGCTCACGCTCTTTGCTCTCAGCATTATCAATCTCTTCACAAAGCAGGTGGCCACGCTCGCCGGGGTTGGTTTCACAATAATCTTTTTTTCCATTTTTGTGATCTCAGAAAAAGCCACTCGGAAGCATGGCGGGATCCATGCCGAACTCGATATGTTCAACCTGGAGGCCGGCGGGGACTTAACCCCTACCGCCCTCGACGTTCGCCCCGGGAACACACTTGTGATGGTCCGGAACTACAACACACTTTATAACCTGTCTGCGGTGCTTGACCGCGTCAATCCCCATGAGCAAGACGTCATCGTCATTCACTTGCGGCTCCTCGCTCGTGCCGGTGCCGGAGAGCACGAACTCTCAGCCGAAGATCTCTTTAGCGTCAATGAACAGGATTTATTTACCCGCGCGCTGGCCTTGGCAGAGAAGAAAGGCAAATCCATTCATCTGGCCGTCGCGCCTGCGACAGAGAAATGGGATGGCATCCTTCGCGCGGCGCAAAGTCTTCAATCCTCCACGATTGCACTGGGATTGTCGTCTTGGAGAGCGATAGCGGACGAAGCTCGCATAGCAGGCTTGGCCTGGGAAGCACTGCCTGAACCGAGACCTCATTTGACGCTCGAAATTTATTCGCCGAGCGGCCAGGAGCATGTATTTTATCTGGGTCCCCACGCCCCGCGGCTGACCTCCAAAGAAATTGATCTGCTCCACGGCATCTGGCTCGAACTCAGCAATGAAGTCGCGCCGGAGGAACTTCATCATCACGACGTCGTTCACATCGCTCTTCAGGAACTACGCAAGGACATACAGGGCGATGGGCGTCAGAAGATTATTGATGCTCTGCGGAAACACCTGTCGGACAATCGACAGCGCCGCATTCCGAACACCTGAAGAGCGTCAATTATTACTCTGCTCACTTCCGGAAACTCGAAGTGGGCAACGCCGGCTCCGGCAGCAGAGATGGGCGCCCAATGCCAATGCTTGCCATAAGTTCAGATTGCGACGCCCTCACGGAATCTCCAAGATGGTTCTGTGTCGTTCTTGCGGGCGTCCCATGATGCGTCATAGCTATCTCCTCATTTCTACTGTTCGTGGGGACGTGAATGCCGGTATTATTCCAAGGGGTTTCGATCACGACATTGAAGTGCTCTCATGAAGATCCCATGCGACTGGGCCGATAGGAGTGACGAAGATGACAGGCCTATATTTTGAAGAGTTTAAAGTGGGCATGATCTTTAATCATTCATTGCACCGCACGATTACCGAAGCCGACAATGTTTTTTTCACCACGATGACGCACAATCCCTCCGCGCTCCATCTGGATGCCGAGTACATGAAAAAGTCCCAATATGGCCGGCCGCTGGTCAATAGCTGTCTTACGCTCAGCATGATGGTGGGAATATCGATCGGAGATACCACGTTAAGGACGACGATAGCCAATTTGGGATGGGACAACGTGCGATTTCCAAAGCCACTCTTTCATGGCGACACCATCCGGGTCCAAACCGAAGTGATCGGTGTGCGGGAAAGCCGTAGCAAACCCGATCGGGGTGTTGTGACCTTTATTCACCGCTGCTTCAATCAGCACGATGAGGAAGTCGCGTCCTGCCAGCGGCTCGCGCTCATGTTGAAGAAACCGGCAGCTACTAAATAGCAGGGCGTGCTCTCTAAAGGCTCCAGGTGGAATATACTAGCCGACTAGAAATGAGACGGACCCAGCGCCTTGGTGCGGGGCGAATGGAAATTACAAGACCACGATTTCAAGAGGAATCACTATGAAAGCGATACAAGTTCAAAAACCCGGTGGACCTGAAGCCCTTACGCTTGTTGACATTCCAGTGCCCAAACCTAAGCCAAATGAGGTCGTCGTAAAGGTTTCGGCTGCGGGAATCAACTTCATTGACGTCTATTTTCGCGAAGGCCGGTATCCAGCGGCTCTGCCATTCGTTTCGGGTCAGGAGGCCAGCGGGATTGTGAGCGAAGTCGGCGCCGAAGTGAAGTCATTCAAGCCGGGAGACCGCGTCGCCTACACAGGGATTATGGGTGCGAACGCCGAATATGCCGCAGTGCCCGCAGACCGGCTCGTTCGCGTGCCAGAAGGAATCACCCAGCAACAGGCCGCGGCCGCCATGCTGCAAGGGATGACTGCGCACTATCTGGTGTACGACACATATCCGTTGAAGAAGGGTGAGACGGCCCTGATTCACGCGGCTGCTGGCGGCGTCGGGCGACTCCTTGTCCAGATGGCGAAGAACATTGGCGCGCGAGTGCTCGCTACGACTGGCACTGAGGACAAGGCCAAGCTTGCGCGTGAAGCCGGCGCGGATGAAGTCATCGTCTATTCACAGCAGGATTTTGAGGCGGAAACGAAGCGCCTCACCGGCGGGAAAGGGGTTCACGTTATTTACGACGGTGTTGGCAAGACCACGTTTGATAAGGATCTCAATATTCTACGTCCGCGCGGCTATTTGGTTCTTTTCGGCGCCGCAAGCGGGGCAGTGCCGCCTTTCGATCTGGTAAGACTCTCGCAAAAAGGTTCCCTGTACGTTACGCGTCCTACCTTGGTCAATTACATCGCTACCCATGAAGAACTTCAACAGCGCGCAGCCCAGGTCTTGAACATGATCTCAAACGAAACAGTGAAACTGCGCATTGAGCATATCTATCCTTTGCGGGATGTGCAGCAAGCACATCGAGATTTGGAAGCACGCAAGACGACGGGGAAATTGTTATTAATTCCGTGATGGATTCGCATTGCAGTTGCGCCCAGGCGAAAATCAGACGAACGCTTGAGAGGTCATCGAAGTGGGTAAGATCTCCACGCCGATAGAAATTTTGACCTTTAGGCGGGTATGATTCCATCTAGTACACAAAATAAGTCGTAGATTTCCAAAAGATTACGGGCAACGTCGTGTGGTCGGCGCCGTGCAATACCTGCGGGTGCCCGTCAACAATGTCCTTCATCCCCGAGGGGCTTCAGGCTGGATCGTCGGCGGGGAGACCACTGATGGTGCATGCAGTTTTCATGGTGCCCTTGCATTCTTCATTCGCAGCGGCTTCCTTGTAATGCGTGACGAAAGAGAGATGACAATGACCGCAACGGTTCTGATTGTAGGCGCGGATCCATTGAATCGGAATTGTGCGGATTGGGAAGCAATACTGCAGAATCAAGGGTACGAGGTCATTGCGGCAAGAGGCGGGGAAATTGCTCTTGCCATTTGTCCACATCTCCAACCCGATTTGGTTTTGCTAAATGACTTGTTGCCGGACATTCATGGCTTCGAAATATGCCGGCGACTAAAGGCTGACCCGCGCAATCGCTTGACACCAGTCGTGTTGCTTAAGGCTTCCGGTGATTCCTCCGACGTTTCGCGAGGGTTCGAAGCTGGAGCCGACGATTTCTGGGAGCACGCGCCCACGCCAGGGGAGGCGCTGGGCCGGGTTCATTCTTTGCTCCAACTGAAAACCTATATCGACGAACAGGCGGAATCCGTAATCTTTTCTCTCGCGCACAGCATCGAAACGCAAGACCCAGGTGGCGGAGGACATTGTTCACGAGTTTCGAATTATGCCGTGCGATTCGGAAAGAGTCTGGACCTGAGTCAGGACGATCTCGACGCTTTAAAAATCGGAGGTCTGATCCACGATATCGGCAAGATCGGAGTCCCGAATACCATTCTGTCCAAGCCCGGGCCGCTGGATTCCGAAGAGATCAAGATTGTCGAACAACATCCTATCCTCGGAGAGCAGATCTGCGCGCCGCTCAAATCGCTCCGTCACGTTCTGCCCATCATTCGCCACCATCACGAACGCATGGATGGCAGCGGCTACCCCGACGGTTTGCAGGGAGAACACATCCCTTTGACTGTGCGCATACTCCAGATCGTGGACATCTGTGACGCGCTGACGAGTGATCGCTCGTATCGGAAGGGCTTGTCGTTGTCACGCGCGTTGATTGTTCTCTTTGAAGAAGCGGATCGGGGCTGGCTGGATGAGGGCTTGGTCAGCCAATTTGCGTCGCTTGTGGTCGGATCTGAAAACTCGGTAGCGCTTGGAAATCGTGGAAGACCCCAGCCTTCTGATGTGGCGAAGAACGGAGTGGGAGCAATTCGATCAGTTTAGTCAATCGCAGACTGGCGTAGCGCCCTTTGAAAATCACGGAGCGGCCCTTCAATGTTTGTTGGACGGTTGGCCCGGCCATAATGGCCTGCACTTCAGGGCGCCAATCTTGTCCACCACAGAATTTCTCCAGTGATTCGCCAATTCCGGTCGGAACCGGAGATCACGGAATTATAGTCTAGGTTGTCGGCCTCAAGCACTTCCACGCCACGATAGCGCCGGAATCTGAATACAGACAAGCCTTTTCACGGATGCGGAATCTGGTATCCCTTTGCCGGGGCGCAGGGAGTGTTGAACTTCTCGTATCGCACACAATTCCAAGAAGACAGCGAATCACTTACTTCTCGATGTGTTGCGCAAATTGTGGCGTTGCAACCTCAGATTTGGTATTGTTCCGAACTCGGACCTGCGACAATGACAAAAAATCTGCTTCTGTTGTTCATGGCTTCGATTCTTTGGATCTCACCACATACCGTCTCTGCGAGTACGCTCGGGACTGGGCGGTTCGCAACGATTTTGATCGCTCCGGCCGTTCAGACGGATACGGAACGCATCGCGGCGTTGGAACAGCAGGTCGCCGAAGCAAAGGGTTCGGCGGATAACTCGTGGATGCTGACGAGCTCGGCACTGGTGCTCCTGATGACCGGGCCGGGCCTGGCTTTGTTTTATGGCGGGTTGGTGCGGAAGAAAAACGTGCTGGCAACCATGATGCAGAGTTTCGCCATGATGGTCTTGGTGACCATCATGTGGGGCATATTTGGATACAGCCTCGCATTCGGTCCAGGGAATAGTTTTATCGGCGGATTCAAGCATTTGTTTCTGCGTGGTGTGGGCGGAGATCCGAACCCCGACTATGCGGCGACGATCCCGCATCAGACATTCATGATTTACCAACTCATGTTTGCCATTATCACACCCGCTCTGATAACTGGGGCCTTCGCCGAGCGTATGAAATTCAAGGCCATGATGCTGTTCATGGCCCTGTGGTCGGTAGTGGTGTACAGTCCGATGGCGCACATGGTTTGGGGCACGGGCGGATTGCTGAACGCCTCTCTCGGTGGCCGTTTCCCCACGCTCGATTTTGCAGGCGGCACGGTCGTGCATGTTACCTCGGGCGTCTCCGCGCTGGTTTGCGCACTCTATCTAGGAAACCGCATCGGGTACCCGAGAGAATCCGTGCCGCCGCATAGCGTGGTCCTGAGCTTCATTGGCGCCTGCCTTCTTTGGGTGGGCTGGTTTGGATTCAACGCCGGCAGCGCACTTTCGGCCGGCAGCTTGGCGACCAGCGCATTTGTAGCGACTCACTTCGCCACCGCTACTGCCGCAGCGGGCTGGTCGTTGGCTGAATGGAAGCGCAGTGGGAAGCCAAGCGTGTTGGGCGCGATCTCTGGCGCCGTGGCCGGTCTAGTGGCGATAACACCGGCTTCAGGATTTGTCAGGCCCATGCCCGCCATGGTCATTGGTTTCGTCGCGGGTGTTCTATGTTACTTAATGGTTGCGAAAGTAAAGGCGCGCCTTGGCTACGATGATTCGCTTGACGCTTTCGGCGTGCATGGTATAGGTGGGACCATTGGCGCGATCCTTACGGGAGTCTTCGCCGTCAGCGCCGTGAATCCGATCTTCAAGAACTCGGATGGGAAAGTGCTTGCGTCCGGCCTCATCGATGGAAACGCGCATCAACTCCTGAACCAGTTGTTAGGTGTATCGATTGCCTGGGTGCTGGCCATCGTTGGCACGCTGGCCATTTTATTCGTCGTGGACAAACTCGTTGGCCTCCGCGTTTCCGCGGAGCAGGAAAATGAGGGTCTGGACCTTTCGCAACATGGAGAGGAAGGGTATAACTGGGAGGCTTAGGCGTAACAATTGGTTCTCTGATCGCAATTCCGCCGTTCCCGAAGCCTAGTGGGTGCAAGGTTGCGGTTCCAGTTGGCGCGATTCCCGGTCACAGACCAGAAAAGCAGGCATGCCCACACAATCCCCACCCGGCAGTGAATTAAGGGAACTGTACGACACCGAATCCTCGAGGTTGCAACAGCAGTTCTCCGTCACGAAAGACGGCTTAAGTTTTCTGCTCCAACGATCCGCGCTAGTGGAATCCATCGCTTCCCGCCTCTGGGAGCAATTCGTTTCCTCCGAAAAAGCCGGGCCTTCGGGTCTTGTGCTGGTTGCCCTAGGAGATTTGGGGAGCCGGTCACCGTTTCCTTATTCGGAGGTCGACCTTCTCTTTCTCCATGCGGCAGCAGATACAGTGGAAAAGTTCAAGGATTCAACGAATCGATTTTCACAAGGATTGCGGGATCTTCGGTTGAAATTGAACACAACGATGCGGACCTTCTCTGAATTCAATCCATTTGACCCGGACAATCCAGAGCCGGTCCTTTCTTTGCTCGATAGCCGTTACCTCGCGGGTGACCCAAAGCTTTTCGCGAATCTTCGGAATCAGCTGATTCCTGAGATCGTAGCTCGGGAGTCGCAGGTCCTTGTGGGACGCCTGGCGGAAATTACCAGGGCCCGCCACCGCAAATTCGGGAATACGGTGCTTCATCAGGAACCGAACGTGAAGGATGGTCCGGGCGGTTACCGCGATTACACTCTAGCCTGTTGGCTTGCGTTGATCTCGGCGATGGAGAAGCGGCATGGCTGGCCCGAACCGGACACGATCGTTTCTCCGCCGGTTAGAAAAGCGCTCGACTCAGCGCTGCAGTTTTTCGCGTCCGTGCGCTGCTTTCTCCATTTTCGTCACCGAGGCGATGACAACATCTTGACCTGGGATGCGCAGGATGACGCAGCGTCCCAGAGAGTCGGCGCAGGCTCTGCGGATCGCACCAGTTCCGCCGAGTGGATGCGGATCTACTTTGCACATGCCCGCGCGGTTCACCGGATTTCCGGCCATCTCCTGGAGGAAATGCCGGCGGCCCAATCTTTGTTTTACCGGCAACTCGAAACTTGGCGGACCGGCTTTTCCGATGCGGACTTTTCCGTCGTGGACGGACTGATTTTCCTGCAGCGTCCCGAGGATCTTGCAGATCCCGGATTATTTTTCCGCACTTTTCGCCTCATCGCGCAACGCGGCTTCAAGCTCAGCCCGGCGGCGGAGCATCAACTGGAGCAGGCGCTGCCGCCGCTGGCGGACCATCCGCCAAAGGGGAGCGATTTCTGGCGCTTTCTTCAGGAAATCCTGGGGGATTTGCACGCGGGGGACGCTTTGCGAGCGATGCACTCCCTCCACTTGCTGGCGATGTTTCTGCCGGAGCTTCAGGGCATAGACGCCCTGGCCGTACGAGATTTTTCGCATCGTTTTACCGTGGATGAACACACCCTCCAAGCCGTCGAAAACGTGCAGGCCTTGCGCCAATCCAAATCCAAGTGGGACGAGCGCTATGCAGAGATCCTCGATGAACTTGAGCAGCCGGAGCTGCTATATCTCGCGATCTTGCTCCACGATACCGGAAAGGCTGTCACGCTGGAGGATCATGTCCAGGCCAGCTTAGTGATCGCGAAAGGGTGCCTCGAACGGTTGGAACTCCCCGCACCCGACCGGGAGACCGTGTTATTTCTGATCGAGCATCATCTGGATATGGGCGCCAATCTTCGCAGGGACATCTTCGACCCACGCACCGTGGCGCAGTTCGCGGATACCGTCGGCGCGCCGGATCGCCTCAAGATGCTCTGCCTGTTTACGTATGCGGACATCAAGGCGGTCAGTCCGGAAGCGCTCACCTCTTGGAAAGCGGAAGACCTCTGGCAGCTCTATATCGGCACCGCGAACTATCTCGACCGAAGCGTGGACGAACGCGTGCACGCAGACGCCCACGATGAGGTTCTGAATCACCTCCGGTCGCTGGCCCCGGCGGCAGGGAAGAAGCTCCAGACGTTCCTCGAAGGCTTACCGCGGCGGTATCTGCGCACGCATCCTGTGGACGAGATTCTGAGGCACCTCGAAATGGCAAACCGGCTCGGACAGGATCCCGTGCAGTTGGCGCTGAAGCGCAGCCGCCACTGGTATGAACTGACGCTTGTCACTCCGGATCGTCCTTTCCTGTTCGTCACCGTGGCTGGCGTGCTGGCTGCCTGCGGAATGAACATCGTGAAGGCGGGCGCATTTTCCAATCAAGGCGGCACCGTCGTGGACACGTTTTGTTTTACCGACCGCTTTCGAACGTTGGAAATGAACTTGCCGGAGTGGGAGCGCTTCAAGGGGACCGTTCACGCTGTCCTGTCAGGGAAGCAAGACTTGGACCGCATGGTGCGGGAACGCCTTCGTTCGGAGAAGGATCGTTTTACGAAGGGCGTGGTGGCGACGCAAATTCAATTTGATGACGGTTGCTCCGCCCACAGCACGCTGGTGGAGGTCATTACGCAGGATCAGCCCGGCCTGCTGTACCGGATCAGTTCTGTCCTCTCACATCAGAACTGCAACATCGACATCGCCCTGATTGATACCGAAGGCCAGACGGCCATCGACGTATTTTATCTCACCTCCTCGGGCGGCAAGCTCACTCCAGAGCATCAGGAACGCCTCCGCCAGTCCTTGCTCAAGGAACTCTCTGGGAAATAGCCGCCACCCCGCCCGAGCGGAACTATACAGGCTGCGGAAAAAGTGGGTTAGGGTGTCATTCCGAGCGAAGCGAGGAATCTCTCTTTGTTCAAGACCCAGGAAAAGAGAGATTCCTCGGCACGCAGCGTGCCTCGGAATGACAACGTTTTGAGTTTTTCCGCAGGCGGGTGGCAGCGCCTTTATCGAGTGCCACCCGCCCAGAGAATTCTAAACACTCACCCTTCCAACCCAAAGGGTCAGGCACCCGGAAAGTCAAAACCGTCATTCAGCGGTGATGTACTGGAGTGGTATCATCCAATTATGAGCAGTCGTCAACAGAAAAAAACACGAAAGGCTTGGCCACCCGCCTAGGCGGTTATAATCTCATATGCCCGGAGCTTACGTCAGAACCGTCGTGCTGAGAAAATGGTTTCCGCCCCATGACCCGCTGGCGGCGAAAATCGCCCGGCTTTGCATTCTCAGAGAAGACTTGCTCCTTGAAATGCACGGCCTGCGCACGGAAGACATCGAGGAACTTGATGGGCTCTCACCAATGTTTCGGAAGATGTACTTTCTGCGAAATCTGGCGAGAACTCAAATGGAGCTCTCGAGCGCTCTGCACAACTTGCTGTGCAACGCGGAATTCAAAGCACTGCTAGCAAAGCAATCGGTCGGAGTCAGAGCCAAATTTACATCGGTGGCCGCGACTTTGGGCAAGGCACATTCAGTTCTCAAAGACATGAGGAACGACATCGGTGGTCACGTGCTGGAGTCTGCCGTTCAAGCGGCGCTGGAGAGGATAAGCTGGGACTCCTTCGCGTTCTTGGACATTGGGCCTGTGGCGCACTTAACACATTATGGATTCGCTGGCGAGTTGGCGGCAGAAATGCTTTTAAAGGATGTTTCATTCGACGAAAGGCGCACTCCAACATCTAGCAAGTTTGAGACGCTCGCCGAACCTATTCCGGCATTTTCACTAATCGAATACTGCTTCAACATATACGCCATGGACAGAAGGTTATTGCCATCATTCGATTTAGAGTGAGGCTGGTTGGCGGGTGGCCGCGCCTTTATCGAGTGCCAACTTCGGGGTGGGGAGTGCGGGCGGAAAGAGACCCCGAATCGGCACTGCACAAAACCTTCCCACTTTGCATTGACAGAGTACAATCCAGTTCATAAACTCCGGCTGCTCTCGTTTCATTGGAGGGATACATCCGATGAGCCAGAAAAACTTTTGCTTAGTGGCTGGCCTTGTTTTTCTCCTGGTCGCGGTCATGCACGCCTTGCGGTTTGCCCTAGGATGGCACGTGACTTTCGGTGGTTGGACCGTGCCCATGTGGGTAAGCTGGGTCGCTTTCGTGATTGCAGGATTCTTGGCGTATAAGGGTTTGAGACTTTCAAGGCACAGCTAGGGCGATTTTGAAGTTCGGGGCGCCGCATCCTTGCGGTTTCCGCAGGGGTGCGATCCTCACGATTGATCTATCCGTCATTCCACCGCAGCCAGTCGCGGGTTTCTCGGCCACGGCGGACAGGGCATCGTAAGGCCCGTCCAAGACATCCGCCGGGAGCCCTTCGGCGGGTGGCGTAAGGTGCCCGAAGTCGAGAGCCACAACTTTCAACTAAGCTCGAATTAGTCTCTTTTGTATGAAAAATATATTTGATAAGATGTGCCGCCTAATTGCTGCCATGCACGAAGCGCGTCCTTAACCTTGACGGACACACAACAGAGCGTCCTTGACCCTGCGGGCAACCGTGCCACCCAAAGAACCAAGCTGAACAGCAATCAGATCCGCGGATTCTGGGCCGCTTGGGGTGGCTGGTGTCTGGACGGGATGGATTCGTTCATCTACGCGCTCGTTCTTGTGCCGGCCTTGCGTGAACTTCTGCCGCGCTCGGGAATCGCCGCATCCACCGGGGAAATCGGCTACTACGGCGGAATCATGTTTGCTCTTTTCCTGGTTGGCTGGGGCCTTTCGTTATTGTGGGGACCGATAGGAGATCGCTTCGGACGCGTGCGCACACTGATGCTAACCATCCTCTGTTATTCAATTTTTACCTGGGCGTGCGCCTTCGTGACGAACGTATGGCAACTGGCGGCATTCCGACTGCTGGGAGGCATTGGCATCGGCGGTGAGTGGACCATCGGAGGAACTTTCATCGCCGAGGAGTGGCCCGAGGATCGGCGTAAGATGGGCGCCGGCTTGATGCATACTGGCTACTACTTCGGATTTTTCCTTGCTGCGCTGCTCAATGCTACTGTCGGCGCTCATTTCGGATGGCGGGCCATGTTCGCAGTCGGCGGATTTCCCGCGATGCTGGTGATCTTCATCCGCAAGGGCGTGCATGAACCGAAGCGCTGGAAGCCGGCCGAGTCCACCGTGCGCGCCATGAGGATGCTCTTCACCAAAGAGTACCGCAAGCGCACGATTCTGAACTCGCTTTACCTGCTGGTCTCGATCATCGGACTTTGGGCCGGCTCGGTGTATTCGCCTGCAGCGCTGACTTTCCTGGCGGGGAAGGCAGGGCTTAGCTCGACAGGGGCTGTGCGAATTGCCTCGTTTGGAACTGTTCTTCTAGGCCTCGGCACAGTCCTCGGATGTTTGGCCGTACCGCCGCTCGCTGAGCGTTTCGGCCGTCGCTGGACGCAGGCCTTCTTTTTCACCCTGATGCTTCTCTCGATCTCCCTGGGCTTTGGTTACGCCTTCTACATGCAAGAACACGCGCTGCAGTGGTTCCTGGTGCTGGTTTTCGTTATGGGATTTGGCGGCGCCAACCAGGCCATGTACTCACTCTGGTTCCCGGAGCAGTATCGAACCGAATGCCGCGCGAGCGCCTTTGGATTTGCGACCTCGGTCGGTCGGTTCGTGTGTGCGGGCTTTACGTTCCTTGTGGGCGCGGGCGTATCACATTACCAAACCATTGGGATTCCCGTGGCGATGACGTCGCTCGCGTTCGTGGTCGGCCTGGCGCTGTTGCCTTGGGGCGTGGAAACCAAAGGGCAACCATTACCTGATTAATCGTGCCCACTCGGGCAGGGCATCGTAAAGCTCCTCCAAGACATCCGCGCCGGGAAGCGAAGGAAACCCCAATCCGCATCCCATGAATCAAACCTGACGTATAGCAATCCAATGGATAGACAGGACTAAGGCATCGATATTCCGCAGAGGTGTATCATGCTTCTGAAGCGTTCTCCCGACCTGAAGTATTCTGATGTAACCCCACGTCAGGTCTACCTGAATCGGCGTAAATTCCTATTCGGAATGGGATTAACGGGTGGAGTAGCGCTGGCCGGGAAGAACCTGGCGAATCTACTCTACCCCTCGGTTCGAGCATACGCTTCCACTAAGCTCGAGGGTGTCGTCAAAGGACCGTTCAGCACAGACGAGAAGGTGACTCCCGAGGGGTTGGTGACGACCTACAACAATTTCTATGAGTTCGGTACCGAGAAGCGCGACCCCTCCAAAAATTCGGGCAAATTTCAGACCTCGCCGTGGTCCGTTTCCGTCGAAGGTGAAGTGAACAAGCCGCGCAAGTTCACAATGGACGAAATCTTGAAGCTTGCGCCGCTGGAGGAGCGAATCTACCGGCACCGATGCGTCGAGGCATGGTCGATCGTCGTGCCGTGGATCGGTTTTTCGTTCAGTGTGCTGGCGAATCTGGTGGAGCCCACCCCGAAAGCGAAATATGTGGCGTTCGAAAGCTATTTCGATCCGAAGCAGATGCCTTTGTGGAAGTACGCCGGGATTCAACTGCCATATGTAGAGGGATTGAGGCTCGACGAAGCGATGCATCCACTCGCACTGCTCTGTGTGGGCATGTACGGTGAAACACTTCCAAACCAGGATGGCGCGCCGGTGAGGATGGTTCTCCCTTGGAAATATGGGTTCAAGAGCATCAAGTCGCTGGTAAAAATAAAATTCGTCAAGAATCAGCCGCAAACGACCTGGAACATCACAAACGCTCATGAATACGGCTTCTATTCCAACGTGAATCCGAAGGTGGATCACCCTCGCTGGAGCCAGGCTCGGGAGCGCCGCCTGCCTGGGTACTTCAAGAATACGCCGACACTGATGTTCAACGGTTACGCGGACCAAGTGGCCAGCCTGTACAACGGAATGGACCTGGTCAAGAATTATTGAGAAACATCAGCCGATGAATCGCATCCTGATCAACAAATGGACGAAGACCGCTGTATTTATGGCTTGTCTGGGACCGCTCGGCTTGCTGGTTTGGGAAGCTTTCAATGGTGGCCTGGGCGCGAATCCGACTGAATTTATCGAGCATGCCACCGGTGACTGGATACTCCGGTTTCTCGCCATCACGCTGGCCATCTCGCCTCTGCGGAAGATCCTGGGCTTGCCGCAATTGATCCGTTACCGCCGCATGTTCGGTCTTTTCGCGTTTTTCTACGGGTGCCTGCACTTCAGCACTTACCTGGGTCTTGACCAGATGTTGAATCTGCGTGACGTGTGGAAAGATGTGATGAAGCGGCGCTATATCACGGTTGGGTTCACGGGATTTGTGCTGATGATCCCGCTAGCCATCACTTCCACAGCCGGGTGGATTCGCCGGCTGGGGGGGTGGCGCTGGCAGATGCTGCATCGTTTGATTTACCTGACCGCGGTGGCCGGCGTGATTCATTACTACTGGCAGGTAAAATCAGACGTCCATAAACCGCTTGAATACGCGGCAATTGTCGCGATTCTGCTCAGCTGGCGGCTATTCCTCTGGTTGCATGGTTCCCACCGTCGTCCTTTGCCAGGCAGCGTAACGCGGAAAGAGCCCACGACCGCCGCGACAGATTGAGAGCCCCCAGAATTTGCCTTTTCTCACGCCAAACAGCTAGAATCACGTCTCCTGTAGATCTCTCAGAGAGGCGTTTACCCCTACCGTGGCTGTATCGGGCGCCATCAATCCGGAGAAGACTGGTCTCATGTACTGGATGGACCAGGTCCTCGAGGAACACGCGAAACTCGGCGATCACTTGTCTGCCGACCCCGTCCATGACCTGCGTGTTGCCTTACGCCGCTGCATTCTAATCGCCGACATCATGAAAGATTTGGACCCGGGCGGTGATTGGAAGCCCATGCGAAAGGCAGGGAGGCACCTTTTCCAGCATTTAGGAGCATTGCGGGACGCACAGGTCTTGACGGAATGGGTAGAGCGGCTCGGCACTCCGGGCGAAGCTTCAACCGCAACGCTTCTTGAAGGGTTGAAGGCAAAATATGAGCAGGATCGCGCCACGGCGCAGGACGCCGCAAGAGAGTTTGACAGGAAGCAATGGCGCGCCTGGGTGAGGGAATTGACCGGCCGTTTCCGCCACCTGGTTTCCGATCAGTCTGCCTGTGAGGCCCTGGCGCTCGAAACTTGGGAGGCCGTTCGGGACCTGCATCGTCGCGCGCAAAAGAACCGGAGCCGTATCGCGTACCACCGGCTGCGCGTGGAACTCAAGAAATTTCGATACGCCGTCGAGAATTTCCTTCCTTCGATGTATCCCGGCTGGGCGCCAGACTTGAAATTTCTGCAGGACTTGCTTGGGGAAATTCACGACCTGGATGTCCTTTCACAAATGATCGTGAAAAACAGGCGTCGTTCTGACGAAGCAACCCGTACCCTGTGGGCCAAGAAGCTGGAAGCGGAGCGCTCCTCCCGGCTTCAACAATATCGCGCGAAAATGGCGGGGAAATCGTCTCCCCTTTGGGTCTGGCGAGAGGGATTGCCTGGGGAAAGGAAACTGCGGTCCGCCGGATTGGCGAGGCTTGCCGCCTGGGCCTATTTTGTAACGCCCGATTTCCCTCGCGTTCGCAAGGTCGCAAGGTTCGCATTGCAAATTTACGATGGGTTTGCAAATTGCGGACTGGTTGGACGCGATTCGGATATCGAGGAGCGGTTCATTCTCCATGCTGCGGCGTTGCTGCAGGACGTTGGCCTTTTCCGGAAGAGCAAAGCCCACCACAAAGAGTCCTATCGGATGATTCGCAGAACCACGCCGCCGGTCGGCTGGTCCAAGAGGGACCTCGACCTGGTGGCGTTGGTCGCGCGGTTCCATCGCCGTGCCTTGCCCGATCTGCACCACAAGATATTGAAGACCTACCAGCTTCCGTTACGGCAGTCGCTCGTCCTTCTGGCCGCTATGTTGCGTTTGGCAAACGCGTTCGGCGCCAAACCTTACCGGGGCGTCCGGCGTCTGGAAGTGGAGAACTGTTCGGGTGTAATTGTAGTGCGCGCCGAAGGGTACATTGAAGCACAGCCCCTTGCGTCCAAATTGTCCGTCGCAATACGCCTGATGGAATTTGCATGTCATCATCCCGTCCACATCCTTGCGCCTGGCGCCCGGATTATGGCGCCTCGACTCGTGCGGCAAGCCGCACACAGCGATGCAGCTTGAGCAATACATAGTCTAGAATCAACAGTCCTGTGCACTCGGATGCACGCGGCCATTTGTAACAGATCATTAGCCCCGGATTCCCGGTTTGAAACTCGGTGATAAGTGTGTAAAAGATATGCATTGCCTGTCTTCCTGCGTGCACCGAGTACAAGGAAGGCCTTCCAGAGAGATTGGCCCATATACCCGATTTCCACAGCTGTAACTGAGTATTCACACTCCTCTAACCGGCTGTTAAGCCGCCCGCGATAGTATTCCTCCAGCTCAAGGTGTCGTAGGAGCCAGAACAAGTTTGCGGAAAACCATCAAGGAGGAAAGGAATGCGAGCATTTGCAGCAGTAGTGCTGAGTTTGAGTCTTGCGGCTGTGCCTCTACTGGCGAATGATGCCAAAGATGCCGGCACGGAGGAATCGCGCGTCACGACCGCGGCAGACAAACCGAAAGAAACAACGAGGTCAGAGAATGCAGTCATCGAGAGCGAGATGCAAGACCTTCGCAGTCTGGTGGAGGAGCAGAAGCAGGAACTCGAAGCGCAGCGTGCAGCGCTCAAGGCGCAGCAATTGAAGATGGAAGCTTTGGAGGAGAAGCTGGTCACGACGCCTTCGGAGCCGGCGAGCAATCCGGTCACGGCATCGCCCGCAACCTCCGCAGTAACGCCCGTCGCGGAGATTGGCGTGACGCCACGGACGCTTTCCAATGCTGCTGCAATCCCGGCACAGGGCGGAGAAGCGGAAAAGCCGTCGCCACTCTATTTCAAGATCGGCGCCGCGGAGTTTTATCCTCTGGGCTTCATGGATATGACGGGTGTATTCCGCACCACGAACCTTGGGGGCATCGGCACAAACTTTGGTTCGATCAACTTCAGCAACACGATACCTGGTCGGCTCAGCGAGTTCCGGTTTTCAACGCAGAACTCGCGCATTGGCTTGAGGACACATGCTAAGTTCGGCGAAGCCGATGTGACCGGCTACCTCGAGGCCGACTTCCTGGGTTATCTGCCTCCCAACGGCAACGATACGAGCAACAGCAATTCGCTCCGCATGCGTCTCTACTGGGTGAACTACAAGCGCGGCAAGATTGAAGTCTTCGGCGGGCAATCCTGGAGCTTCATGACTCCGAACCGCAATGGGCTATCCGCGATGCCCGGGGATCTCTTTTACTCCCAGGACGTGGACACGAACTACCAATTGGGTCTGACCTGGGCGCGGCAAACGTCATTCCGCGTGATCGTCCACCCGACCAATAATTGGTCCCTTGGCGTTGCGCTCGAGAATCCCCAACAAACTCTCCCGAGTTCTGTAACAGTACCTTCAGGCACGACTTCCACGGCCAATAGTTTCCAGGGGTTTGACAGCAACAGCGGTAACACGAGCAGCTCCACGGGCGTAAACAACCCGAACGTGCCCAACCTTCACCCCGATGTCATTCTCAAGACCGCATTCGACGCTAAGCCGGGCGGTCACCAGGTGCACTTCGACGTCGCGGGCCTTTTCCGTAGCTTCAAGGCAGTTAATTTGATCGCAACCCCCTCATCGATTACCCAGGCCAACACGGTCACGACTACGATTCATGGTGGCGGCGTCGCCGGCACGATGAACATCGAGCTAGTCAAGAACTTGCGGCTCATCACTACTGCGTTCTATAGTTACGGCGGTGGCCGCTATATCGCAAGCACCGGCGGCCCTGATCTCATCATTCGCCCGAATGGGACGCTTTCCGGAATCCATTCGGGATCAGGGATTGGTGGACTTGAATATCAGCCGAACCCGAAGACAGTAATCTATGCATACTACAGCGGAGCGTATTTCGGCAGGAACTTCGACTTGACTGGTACTACTTACACAGGATACGGCTTCCCGGGTTCGGGCAACAACAACAATCGGTATCTCTACGAACCGACGTTCGGCATCCACTACATGATGTGGCGGAACCCAAATTATGGGGACCTCAGGCTCATGACTCAATATTCCTACGTGTCGCGCACGCCCTGGTATGTCGCTCCCGGTACTCCGGCAACCGCTCACACCAGCATGATCTACATCAACCTCCGCTACGACCTCCCGTAGGACGGGCCGCAAGCACGTTACAGAAGCGAACGACTCCAAGGCAGCTGCCGGAATCCGCGGCGCTGCCTTGGGGCTTGCGATGGAAGTTACTGTCGACCTCTGATTGCGTCCGATGCCGACGTTTGACGCAAGGAGCGATCAGCCGCCATGACTGGAATTCAAGACCTCTCGCTGCAAAGCTTGAAATTCAAGACGATCCTGGTATGGATGGCCCAGGAAAGATATTCGAACGCAGGTCTGCTAGTGCCGTTCCAACTTGATGAGCCTGTGATTACACATGCGAATCGCAAAGCAACAAAGAGGAAAAACCGTGCGTCCGGCAACGTTTGGCTACATGGCTGGGGATTACCCGAAATTAGTTGGAGCCGCACCGGTTCAGGACACTCGAACTGGTTACGATTTGAATTTGTAACCGAGTCCCCACACCGTCAGAATGGATTTCGGCTGCTTCGGGTCGCTCTCCAGCTTTTGACGCAAGCTGGCAACGTGGACATCCACGGTGCGGGTGTACATGTATGCGCTGTATCCCCACACCTGTTTCAACAGTTCGTCGCGCGAAAGTGTGGCGCCGCGGTGTTCGATGAAATACCGAAGAAGTTGGAATTCGCGGGCAGACAGATTCACAACTGCGCCATCCCGTTTCGCCTCCGTCCCCGCAAGGTCAACATGAACGGATCCAAAGTGAAAGTCGTCGGTCTGCACAACTGGCCGGCTCGGCGGTCGCCTGAGGAGCGCCTCGATTCGGGCTACGAGCTCCCGCATATCGAATGGTTTAGTGACATAGTCATCGGCGCCGATTTTCAGTCCATTGACTTTGTCCGCTGTCTGCCCGCGAGCCGTCAGCATGAGAATGGGAGTGACGAGACCCGCCTGCCGGATTTCGCGGCAAACCACGAGTCCACTTTTGAGCGGCAACATGACATCCAGGATGATTAGATCAAAAGGAAGGAGAGTTGCCTTCTCAAATCCTTCATCCCCATTGGCTGCATATTCCACCGCGTATCCTTCGTTCCGCAAGCGGTCGCCAACGGTCATGCGCAACGCTTCTTCGTCTTCCACTAACAGGACGTTACCGCGCATGCTGAGTCACCATAATTGCTTTCGATTTGTTCGTTCGGTGAGAAGCGTTCGCCAAGTGTCCATCGAATAGATGCCTCGCAATGCTATATGAGATCAGTCCGATGTTTGGCATAACTTCAAGCGCGACTTTGGCAAAGCAAATACCACATCGTGTTCTTCCTACATGGATATAGACGAATCGCGGCCCCTGGCGGTTTCAGGTGCGGGTGTTGAGAGGTAGATTCGCTATGGTTTGCTGGGAACCGCTGCAGAGATGCAGTATCAGGACAGGCTGCAGCATCGACTACTCGTATGACAAGGTCCCCGATTTGCTCACCGAATCGACGTGCACGCTCAATTTCTTTATGTAGTCATGTTGTTGCCGACAATTCAGCCCCCACCGACGTCCTATTCTAGAAGCGATCTCATAAATAATCTTTGTGGGTCGCGGCTTCAGCCGCGACATTCAAAGGCCCGCAGAGCAACGGCTTTAGCCCCTGAAGTCCTATCGAGCTTGTTTCGTTGCCCATTCATGAGATGACTTCTCGTGACCGCTTGGCGACCAACTGAAAATTGCCTGTGACGCCATAACAATTATGAACATTGGTTAACAGTGGCGCGCCCGGCCAGATTCGAACTGGCGACCCCGTGCTTCGGAGGCACGTGCTCTATCCATCTGAGCTACGGGCGCGCAGCAAACGCTCGTGGAAACTTACATTATACAGTGGTGCGGGTGATGCGCGGCCTATTGTAGGACGGTTTGAGGATTGGTTCAATTGGCGGCGAAGAGCTTACCGTCTCGTATGAAAGTCAACTGAGGGTGGACGCATTGAGGTTTGACTGCAGACACCGCGTTTCCCCGTGCGTTTCCCTCACCGCAAACAGCACTACGCCCTGCCATGCAACGCAAACTCATCTCTCTCCCTCTTTCCTGCGGGACAAACTCCTATCCCTCCTGCGCTTAGGATTGCCCGCCGGCTGGATTCAGATTATCTAGCTCGGATTAGTGGCGCCGCAGGAAGAACGCGATCGTGATGGCCAAACTGACGACCGTGATGGCGTTCCGGACATAGCGCGGGTTGACAGCCTTGGCCGTGCGTGCGCCGGTGTAGCTGCCAATGACTCCCGCAACCAGCATCACCAGTGTCTGGGGCCACCAGATCTTGCGGGCAATCACAAACAGGACCACCGCGACAGAGTTCATCGAGCCCCCCAGCAAGGTCTTGTTCGCGTTCATCACATGAATGTCCTTGAGGCCGAACAGTGACCACGCCGCGAGCATCATGATCCCGATCGCCCCTCCGAAATAGCCTCCGTAGATAGCGACCAGGGCCTGGATGCAGACCAGTGTTATCGGGCCGATGTGGAACATTCGCTGGAGGATCGGCGACACACGCGGGCCAAATGTGAATAAGAGTGCCGCACCCAGCATCAGCCATGGGATCACCGCGTCGAAGGTTCTTTGCGGCGTGAAGAGCAGCAGCAGCGCGCCCGTGATGCCTCCGGCTAGGCTGACGATCAGCATCGGTCGAAACGGGAAACCCTCAGATTTTTTGAAGTCATCGCGATAGGCCCAGGCGCTCGCGAAGCTCCCCGGAAACAGCGCCAGGGTGCTCGAAGCGTTGGCGATGATGGAGGGCACGCCGGTGAAAACAAGCGCGGGGAAGGTGAGGAACGAACCTCCTCCCGCGACTGAGTTGATCAGCCCCGCGGCAAACGCAGCGCAAGCCAGCAATAGATAGGCACCCATGACGATTTCGAGGAATACAACTTAACATTCTTCCGCATCAGAATTCGCCGTAAACCGTAATCCCGTGTCACCCTGAATACAATATAACAACCGGATCGGCCGGTCCGATTTCCTGCTGCCCAGGTTCAACCAGACCCAATATTGGGATTGACTTATCTAAAGGGGCTGTGTTACGCATACAGGTTCAAGACCCTGGTCCTAACTGCTGGATGCCCTTAAAACCACGACGGATCGAAGTCGTACTGGAGACGTTGCTCGAAAGCATCGCTCTCGCAGAAGAGATCGGAGTGTCTGTTGCCGCAGCGGCGGGATTTGACGAGGATGATCAGTACAAGATCGGTCTGGCGGTACACGAAGGGGTCATGAACGCGTTTCAATACGGCAATCAGCAGCAGCGGGAGAGAAAGATTCACGTGTTGTTCGAACTATTCAGTGAAAAGATGGTAATCCACGTGGCGGACCAGGGAACTGGTTTTAGGCTTGAAGATGTGCCAGACCCCCGGACGGATGAAAACATGCTGGGGGATTCCGGCCGTGGGGTTCTCCTGATGAGGACGTTCATGGATGAGTTTGACGTGCAGGTCGTGCAGGGCGGAGGCGGCGAAGTCATTATGGCAAAGCGCTACCGCGCGCAGAACAACTCGCAAGCAATGTAGGGGAGCCGCCGGATACGAAATCCTCTCATGAAAACAGGGGAAGGGTTTGCGATGAGTCTTAAGGCAACCAGTCGCGAGATCGGCGGCGTGACCGTGATCGATCTGGACGGACGAATCACGCTTGGCGATGGAGGCGCGTTGCTGCGCGACCTCATTCGCGAAAAAGTCAACAGCGGGCATAAGATGCTCCTGCTCAACTTGGCCGGAGTAAACTATATCGACAGCACGGGTCTCGGGGAACTGGTGAGCGGGTACAGGCTCGTGAAGGCCCAAAACGGGGAATTGAAGCTCTTGAACCTCACCAAGAGAATCAGCGAGCTCCTGCAAATCACAAAGCTCTACCCCGTCTTCGAGATTCACAATGACGAGGTCAAGGCAGTGGCGAGCTTCTCACAGTAGCCTCGTTTGGCACATTGTCATTCCTAAGAAAAATTGCCCGCTACTCCTGATGAAAAAGTGTTTGTCCTGCCATCATGCGACAGTCCCAATACGGGGCGCTCGCGTTCCGGCTCAGGTTCGGCTAAGATGGGGCGTTTTTCATCGCGGGAGATACCAACAGAACGTATGGCCACCACTTCGAACGCGTTAGGAATTCCTTTGGGCGGTGTTCGCGTGAGATTTGCACCCTCGCCGACAGGCTATCTGCATGTTGGAGGAGCGCGCACGGCGCTCTTCAACTGGCTATTTGCGCGCCGGCAGGGTGGCACGTTGATCCTGCGCGTTGAGGACACCGATCTCGAACGGAACCGGCCGGAACTGGTGGAAGGAATTCTCGACGGATTGCGGTGGCTGGGTGTCGATTGGGATGAAGGGCCGTACTTCCAATCGCAGCGCCTGGATTTGCACCGCGCCGCAGCAGAAAAGCTGCTTGCTTCCGGCGCGGCGTATCTCTGCTATTGTCCGCCGGAGAAATACGCGGGCGGCGACGCGGTCGAGGAAACAGAAGACGCGAAGAAGGAAGCGGGGCCGCGTCGCGTCACGCGCTGCGCGTGCCGCACCGGCAAGCCTGCCCCGTCCAATCAAAAGCCGGCCATCCGATTCCGTGTCCCTCTTGATGCGACCACGAGATTTAACGATGCGGTGTTCGGCCCGCACGAAGTGGCGAATGAGGAGATCGAAGATTTCGTTCTCCTGCGTTCGCCAAAAGAAGACCAGGGGCACGGCGCGCCGACCTACCAACTGAGCGTCGTCGTCGATGACATCGACATGCGCATCACGCATGTGATCCGCGGCTCCGATCACATCTCCAACACGCCGAAGCAGGTGCTGCTGTATCGCGCGATGCGCGCCGCGCCCCCCGTCTTTGCGCACGTGCCGCTGATCCTCGGCGCGGACCGCACGCGGCTTTCGAAACGCCACGGCGCTACCAGCGTGGGCTCTTACCGCGATGAGGGATTCCTTCCTGAAGCATTCCGTAATTTTCTTGCGCTGCTCGGGTGGTCGCCGGGCGACGACACCGAATTCCTGCGCACCTCCGAACTCGTTTCTCGTTTCTCGCTCGAAGGCGTGAGCCGCAACAATGGCGTGTTCGATCGCGCCAAGCTCGAGTGGTACAACACGCAATATCTGCAGAAGCTGCCGATTGACGACCTGCTGCCCGCCGTGCAGGGCGAGCTCGAACGCGCGAAACTCTGGCAACCGGAGTGGGCGGCGGCGAAACGCGAGTGGTTCTCGAAGACCGTGGACCTGCTGCGCCCGCGCACGCGCCTGCTGCCGGATTTCTCGACGTGGGCTCGCGCATTCTTCAGCGATTCGTTCGACTACGATCCGCGGGCCTGCGAGAAGTTCTGGAAGGATGAGCGCCTGGGCGGGATGCTCGACAAGCTTGCGGATGGCCTCGCGTTGCTCCCCGACTGGAACCACGACGGGTGCGACCACGTGTTACGCGAACTGGCCGCGGCCGAAGGCGTCAAGGCCGGTCTGCTGATCAACGCGGCGCGCGTCGCAATTGTAGGGCAGGCCGTGGCGCCGCCGCTGTTCGAAACGATGGTCGTGCTCGGGCAGGAGCGTGTAGTCAGCCGCCTGCGCCGCGCCGTCAAAGCGCTCGCCGCGCGCTGACCCTGCGGCAAAAAAAGCCTCCGCCAAAAAATCTAGCGCTGTGAAGGGAACTCCATCGGAGACGCCGGGGGAAAGATTCCGGCGTTCGCCGGATGGGCGGGCGCGCCCATGGCGGCAATTTCAAGTTCAGCCGTGGCCGGAATTTTTGTCGGCGGCAGACAGGCGTCCTGGTTGCACGCCTGGTAGGCAACCGTAAGGCCTATTTTTTGCCGCCCGAGCGGCGCACCCGCTTCAGCGCGCAGTTTCATCCGCACGGTGAATGAGCCGTCGTATACGCGCAGTGGTGTTTTCGCAAACCGGAAGCCGCGCATCACTCCCCGTGGATAAGCCGTTTCCAAAAGGACAATGCCGGGAGGGAGGTCCGCCGTGATTTTGGTGGGGATCAGATAGTCTTCCGACGGCTCGTGCGCATTGACGTGGAAGCCGGGAGTAATCTTGGCGACTATGGCGACCTCAAAGGAACGGCCGCGCGGCACGGGTTGAAGCGAAACGTACGCTTGTGGCTGGAGCACACTTGCCGCCCGTGGATAGGCCTTGTCCTGCGCGGGCGCGGTTGCGGCCAGAGCCACGAACACGAGGAATGTGAAAAACGCGCGCCGCTTTGGCCCGCGGATGCTGCGAACAAGAACAGCGGCATTCGTCGAGAGGCCGGAGCTCTGCGGGACGTCCTGGGATAAGAGGATCATGCCTATTAGACGCTCACAGGGCTGCCGAGTTGCTCGGTGAGGATGCGGCCCATGAGCTGCATCAGCGTCTCTCCGGTTTTTTCAAAAACGAAAGCCCCGGCTGCATCCGACCAGGAGAGCTTGAAACTGGTGGAGAGTGCGGAAATCCAGATCTGGCGCACTGGCGCGTTCGGGCTGATGACGAATTTCGTTTCTTCGGGCTGATCGAACAGCACTTCGAGTTTTCCGTTTCCGCCCTCGACTTCGAATCCGTGAACGTCGCCAAGCTCCGCCAGCCGCCGGCGGAGACCTTCAAAGGCGGCATCACAGCGTTTCTGGAACTCTTTTTCAACCATGGCAAGAACAGTACCGCGAAGCGTCCGGACGAGCAAGGAAGAGGCCTAGAGCAGGCCCTCGATGGCCTTGGAAATGTCATCGTGATTGACCAGGCCAACGATCGTCTTGATCTTCTTGCCATCGCGCGTGTAGAGCATGCTGGTGGGCAGACCCATGATGCCTCCGAACTTGTCCGCGATGGAATCGCTGCCGAGCAGAATCGGATAATTCATCGCTTCTTTCTGCCCACTTACGTCAAAACGCTCTTTTTCGACGAAGGGCTCGACCACTTTCTTGCCCTCTTCATCCATCGAAACCCCCAGGATGGTGAAGCCGCGCGGGCCATACTTATCCTGAAACTCGATCATCCAGGGGATTTCGATCTTGCAGGGCGCGCACCACGTGGCCCAGAAGTTCACCAGGACCACCTGTCCCTTGTACTGATCAAGCGTCACGTCCCGATCGTTCAGATCCTTGATAACGACGGCGGGCATCGGGGCTTCGCTGGCCGCGCTGGGCGTATTCGCCGCCGGCCTTCCGACCGCCGGAAATTTTCGATCGGCCCACACCATGATCGCAAGCAACGCAATCACACCGAGACTAACAAGGAGGCCCTTTTTCATCCCAGAAACTCCTATAGCGCGAAACGATTCAGAAAACCCAGTTTGCCTGATAGCCAGGTCAGTCGGTTCATGAAAATCAGCCCTCCGACGAACAACAGCAACACGCCGCTTAAAACTTCAACGGTGTGCAGATGGCGCCGGAAGCGCTGATAAAAACGCAGGAACCTGTTGATCCCGATCGCGGTCAGCAGGAACGGAACCGCGAGGCCGGCCGAATAGACCGCGAGAAGAAAAACGCCGCGAGAAACCGTCTCGGCGTTCGCCGCCAGAACGAGTACGGCGGCGAGGATCGGACCAATACAGGGCGTCCAACCAAAGGCAAATGCGAAGCCGAGCAGGAAGCCGCTGGTCACACCCGAGAATGCCCCGCCGGATTTGGCTTCTTCTTCCGTCCGGCCGCCAAGATTGCGGAAGCGGACGTCGCGGTTGAGCCAGCGCGTCAGCGATGGACCCACAAGGAAAATGAGCGCAACCGAAAACAATTGCACCGAGCCGAACAACCCCGCGGGCCCCGCGGCTTCGGTCCCGGAACGGCGCCACAGGATCGCAGCCCCAAACGCCAGCACGCCGCCGATCACCAGTCCCGCGTTCACAGGAATCTTGATCAGCCAGCCGACCAAATGCAGCCCGAACAGGATGATGACAGCTCCGGCCACAGGCCCCATCACCGATTTATGCTGCAGCAAAAACTGGCCCACTGCGCTCGCTGAAGCCCCAAAACTGATGAAGACGACAGAGAATCCCGCAACGAATGCCAGCGACGAGAAGAACAGGCTGTTACGCGCCGGTTGGCCCGCTCGGAGTTGTTCGACCCCGATCCCCGAAAGCATGGAGACGTATCCAGGCACCAGAGGCAGTACACAAGGAGACAGGAACGAAATAATCCCTGCCACGAAGGCGTAAAGAATAGAAACTTGCATCAGGTCAATGGCCTCCGGCGAGCCACGCTTTCAAATAAATATTGTATCATTCGGACAGTTGCGGATACCCCGAAGATTCAATCCACAGCGCATTTATCCGAGGCACGTGCATGCCTTGTGGAATCCTTCACTGGCACGAGGTCCGGCGGCTGCCGCGAAAAGGCACTGACGGTTCGCATTGTGCGGCAGATTAATCGATGCGAGGGTGGCGCACACGCCAACCGTGCGCGCGTTCGTAAGAAAGCGCAATGCGCAGCAGCGTGGCTTCGTCGAATGCGCGGCCGATCAATTGAAGGCCGACGGGCAAGCCATCCCGGGTGAAACCGCACGGCACCGAAATCGCAGGATGACCGGTGAAGTTTGCCGGGCGATTCATCCCCACTAATGCGGGGCGGACGCCGTGCTGCTCGCCGTCAATGTCGACGAATTCCGCGCCGATTGGCGGCGCCGGAACCGGAACCGTGGGCGCTATAATCGCGTCCACCTCGCGAAATGCGGCGTCAAATTCTGCGCGCACGCGTTTCTGCGCGGCGAGCCCATCCAGATACTTCACGGCGAGCACGTTCCCACCCGCATCGAGGCGCTGCCGTACTTCTTCGCTGTATTCGTCCGCGTGCGCGGGGAAATAACCCGCCGCTTCATGGAAGTGGCGCGTTTCGGCAAGAGAAATATTCGTGGAAGCCTCGACCGATTCGCCCAAATGCGGCAGGGAGATTTCACGGACCGTTGCGCCATGCTTTTCCATGTCGCGCACGGCTGCTTCCGTTGCGTGGCGCACTTCGCCGTCGAGTTTTTCCCAGAAATATTCACGCGGGCGGCCGAGGCGGAATTTCCGAATGGGCTTGCAGAGAGCGGCGCTGAAATTTTCCACACGCCGCGCCGAGGATGCCGGGTCCAGCGGATCGCGTCCGGCGAGCAGGCCGAGCAAGATCGCGGCGTCCGCGACGCTGCGCGCGAGGGGGCCGACGTGGTCAAAAGTCGGAGCCAGCGGCACCGTGCCGTATACGCTCACGCGCCCGAAGGTCGGCTTCAGCCCTACAATCCCGCACATCGCGGACGGAATTCGAATCGAGCCGCCCGTATCGGTGCCTACAGACGCCACACAGAGACCCGCTGCAATGGCTGCGGCGGAGCCGCCGCTCGAGCCACCGGAAATCCGATCGAGTCCCCAAGGATTATGCACAGGGCCATAATGCGCGTTGTTGTTCGTAATCCCGTAGGCGAATTCGTGCATATTGGTCTTGCCGAGCAGGATGGCGCCCGCGCGGGCAAGCTTCCGCGCAACGGTTGCGTCTTCGGCCGGAACGAAATCGCGCATGACCTTCGATCCCGCTGTCGTGCGGATGCCGCGCGTCCAGATGTTGTCCTTGAGCGCGATGGGAATTCCGAGAAGCGGACGATGCCGGCCGCTTGGCCTGCTGCGGCTGCGGGTCAACTCCTTCTCCGCGCGCCGCGCGGCAGTAAGCGCGCGCTCTGCCGTGACGGTTAGATATGCGTTGAGTTGCGGGTTGTGCCGCTCGATGCGGCGCAGAAACTGCTCGGTCAGATTGACGGGCGAAACTTCATGTTTCGCCAAGCGTGCGGCGAGTTCTTCGATTGTGGCAAATGCGAGGAGCCCTTCATTCGTCATTGCGTCTCTCCCGGATTCGAACGCCGCTGTGTGATCTCAAGTGCCGAACCGCTAGAAAATCTTTTCCTGCCGGCGGAGATTTCCGAAAGTCCCGATGTTAGCGATGGTCAGAGCCACGCGAAACTGGTTTTCCGTGCGAATCGGACCGAGCGCCAGACGGCGATACTCGATTGCGATCCCACAGCAGGAGCCGTTGTAGCCAATCTGCACAAGCTGACTTTGCAAGAGCTCCTTCTTGACGTCGTAACTGAAGCCCAAAGAAGCGTTCCATCCGCGGCGGTTCAAGTCGCCGTATCCCACCAGCGAACGGATCTGGTTCGCGGGAGGTTGCAGGACATTAGAGTTGTCAATTGAAAAATGCGCCAGCGTAAAGTTGAAATTTTGGTAAGGCCGAAGTTTCAATAGCGTGCCCGCCGTGGTGATCTTTTGACGCACGGTATCGTAATCCAATCGGACCTCGGCATCGTAGGCGCCGCCGGGCGTGATGCGGAGGTCGCTGTCGATCGGTGAAAAGCGGCGCGGCTCATCCGCAAAGGCAAACGGAGTGATCGAATCGAGTGCCTGGAAGACGTTGCGCGTTCCGGGCACGAGCGCGCCGTTGAATGTCGGATCGAAGTAATACTTCTGCGCGATCTTCCAGCTTACAAGTTCGTCGGCCTGCCCGTCTCTCGCGCGGTGGAACAGCCGTTGCGTGATCGAGTACATGAATTCATTTGTGTCCGTGAGCGTTTCATCTTCGTCGAAGCGAATGAAATGGTCGAATTGGTTGACGCCCCGCACGTAGTTGTACGTAATTTTCGGATCAATCGTGTGTTTCCATTTCCCGCTCCGGTTTTCCCACACGCGCTCGAAAGTCGGCGGCCGGAGATCGATACTCAACTCGCCCGTGGTCCGGCGCAGAGGATCATTCACCACCGAACCGGCGAGGACTTGCGCGCCGTAACTCATGGTGCGCACCGTGTAGCTCGTGGTGACCCCGAGCCAGGGCCCCCAGCGCAGCGGCACGACGACGCGTGGCGCGAATTCCGAGCGCTCCACGGCTGCTCCCGTATTAATTCTGGGCACGACACTTTGCGCTCCCGTCACCGGATCCGTTACCAAATTTTCATCGCTGCGATGTACCGCTCCGGCGAAGGCATCCACGCCCATATAAATCGGCAGGCGCTTCCAAGGCGCCTGGTCCACCGAACTGAACCGCGCCTCCGGAGCGCCGCGTACCACCACGTCGACTTGCGGCTGTGCGTCTTGGAAGTTCTTATAGTTCTCCGCGGCGAAATTGACGCTGAAGCCGCGGAAGTTATTCGTTAGAAATGCCGAGGTGCGCACTTCCGAATTCACTGCCTCGCCAAACGTGGGTGCGAAGGCTAGTTGAAAAATCTGCGAGGTGAGCTGATTGAGATCCGCAACGGCCCGCCAGCCGTCACGCAGGCGCGCGTCGAGTTTGAACTGCGCGCTGTGGCCGCCCTGCTTGTCCAATTTCTCGACGGAATTCCCCGAGGAGCTGATGACAGTGGTTGGCAACCCGCGGTCTACCACGCCGAAATATCTTGCCGAAATAGTCACATTCTCCCAGGGCTTCGCGCGAAATTCGACGTTCTGCTGCCATCCACGGCGGCTGAGATATGCCCCGCCGAGAGAAATATCCGTCCAGCTTCTTGGCGCCCAGTAATAGCCGTCGCCCAAGACAACTCCCTTGAGCGAAGTGTCGCTGAACTCCGGCAACAGAAATCCGGATTGCCGCAGGTTGCGCCCCGCGGGCGCCGTCGCGTACGGCATATACAACAACGGGATTCGGAACAGGCGGAAGTTGGCATTGACCATGGCGACCGAACGATCTACATGCAGCGTGGCGTGTGTGCTGAAGAACTTCCAGGTTGGCTTGTCCGGGTCACACACGGTCAGCCACGCCTGCTCAATCATGTAGGTGCGGTCGTCGAGCCGCCGTACCTCGCGCGCCTCAAACACCAACGGGTTGGGCGAGACTAGGACGTTGGCGTTCGGCCGATGTTCCGCTCTCACTTCGCCCCGTACGTGCTCGAAACGGCCTTCACCGCTCCGCACGTTGAAGTCGGCCGAATCCGCGGTCAAGTGCTGCGTGTCCACGTCCAGTTGGACGTGGCCGCGCGCAACAGCCATGTAGGTCTTCGCGTTGTATTGCACGTGGTCGGACCGCAAGCGATAGTTGCGGTAGTGAATTTCGACGTTGCCGTCGGCGAAAAATAGGTCGCCTTCCTTGCGCTGCTGTTCGGCTTCCAGACGCACCGTCGCTTCGCCGGCCGGCGGGAGCCCCTGTTGTGCCGCGGCGCCGCACGTCAGAGTTGCGCCAGCGAGCAGGGCGCAGAGGATGCGCGCCGAAACTGCGCCAGTGATCTTGTGGAAGATGGCCATGAGTCAACTCAGCCGCCCGCCCGGAGAACGGCCATCCTGGAGAGCTTCGCTCGAAATAGCTCGCTAGCCTAGCATTCCCCCCGGATGCTTACAACGCTGGTGAATCGGACCGCAGCGCCGCTTTCCATAGATTCAGATCGCGTACTGCGGGCTGCCCGAGGGTATCCAATTCGCGACAATTCGAAGCATTTCCTTTTCCGCTGCTCGCACCGCTGCTAAAATCTTTGGGACTCCCGATTTCCGTTCGGCGAGACATCCGCAGCGCAAAACGGAAATGGTGATAAAAACCTGCCAGCATTGCGGCGCCGTTAACGGCGAACCGGCTGAGATTTGCTGTTCTTGTGACGCACCCCTGGGCTATACGGGGCGGACCGCTGTTTCGCGTCGCGTCGTCACTCGCACGGAAGGCAACCTAGCCGTCCAGCCCGAATGGCGGCGCGAGGTATCCAACCGGCTTCATGCGTATCGTGCCCGCCGCCATGGTGGTGCAACCGCTGAGTTGCAGTCTGCGCTTCCATTTGAGGCTGTCTCCGCACCCTCGGTTGAAGATTCTGACACCGCCCCTGAATTTGTTCCGCCGGCGCCTGCTGCGCAGCCGCCGCGTCAACGGCGGCAGCGCGCCGAGCGCGTCGAGATCTCGATCCCAAGATATGAGATGGCATCCACGGCTGCAGGAATTCATCGTGCGGCGGCTGCGCATCCGGGTTTCGGAGCGCAACCGGATGCCTTTTCCCCAGTTGCTTCGCTATCCGAACGCCGACTTGCAGCACTGCTGGACGCCGCGCTCCTGCTGTTCAGCTATGGCGGGATGCTCGCGTTGTTCTGGGCTCTGGGAGGCCGCCTCGGATTCAATAAGCTAGACGCCGTGGTCACCGTTGTCACACTCATACTGTTTTACGCGCAATACTTTGCGCTGTTCACGGTTTTCGGCGGTTCCACGCCTGGGATGACGCTTCGCGGACTGCACGTGGTCAGCTTCGATGGCAGCGTACCAACATCCCGGCAGATGGTGTGGAGGAGTTTCGGTTATCTGGTTGCCGCTGGAACCTGCCTTCTGGGATTCCTGTGGGCGCTGTGGGATGAAGACCATCTCTGCTGGCAAGACCGCATCTCTCAGACGTTTCTCACGCCGATTCAAAATTTTGCAGTCGATGAGCCGCCGGCGGCTGCACGCAAAGCGGCAATGTCCCGCTAGAGAATCCTTCCACAATCCCCGCACGAGGAAGTCGCTGAGCGTGCTATAATTACTAGGCAGGATTCGAGATTAAAGGTAAACAAAATATGAGCCGCCTCGCAAGAGTTGCTATCGTCACCCTTTCCGTCGTTGTGTTTCTGTATGTCGGCTTAGGCTACGTTCTCGGCAAGACGGGCGACGACAAGACCTACCGCTCGTTGAGCGTGTTCGGCGAGGTGTTGCAGCACATCCAGGACGACTACGTCGACGAGCCAAACATGGCTGTGGTAACTGCCGGGGCCCTGCACGGCCTGCTCGAATCTCTGGACCCGCTGTCCGGATATCTGAGCCCGCGCGAGTATGCGGACTACCGCGACCGGAGGAAGAACGCGCAGCATGGTGAAGCCGGGATGACGCTCTCAAAGCGTTACGGCTACATCGTCGTCGTCTCGGTTGTGCCAGATGGTCCGGCCGAGAAGGCTGGCATGCGCAGCGGAGAAATCCTCGAGGCCATTGGCGGGTTTAGTACGCGCGACATGTCGGTCGAGCAGGCCAACCTACTTTTGCAAGGCGCTCCGGGCACGGCCGTGAATCTCTCCGTCGTGCAGCGCGGCAAGTCAGAGCCGCAGGAAGTCAGCGTCAACCGCGCCGTGATCGGCCCGCAGCATGTTGTGGCGGACCGCGTCGCCGAGGATGTCGCTTACGTGCGCCTGCCGGCGATCGAGACCCTGGATGTGACGGAATTGCGCGATAAACTTCTGCAGTTCGATAAGCAGGGCGTGCACAAACTTGTTCTGGACCTCCGCGGCTGCACACGCGGGCAAGTTCCCGATGCGATTGTTGCGGCCCAGCTCTTCCTATCTTCCGGCAAGATTACCTCTCTCGAAGGACAAACGGTTCCACGCAAGGAGTTTCCGGCTGAGGCCGACAAGGTCGTGTGGCGCGCCCCGGTGGACGTCCTAATTTCGCCGAGCACCTCGGGCGCCGCGGAAGTCCTGGCCGCGGCAATTGGGGGCAATAAGCGCGGCGATGTGGTCGGCGAACGCACGTTTGGCTCCGCATCCGAACAAAAAGTCATTCCACTCGACGATGGCGGAGCCGTGATCCTCACGGTCGCGTTCTATTCCACGCCCGCAGGCAAGTCCATCGTGGACGAAGGCGTTGCGCCGACCGTTGAAGTGCATCCCACGTTTCTTGACCCATCTGCGAGTAGCGACACAGCAGGACCACCGCCATTGGGTCCCGGCCAATTGCCTGCGCCGGACGACCCGGTTTACAACAAGGCGCTCGAACTGCTCAAGGGCGGCGAGGCCCGCAAGGCCGCCTGACGTGTGAGGCGCGGCTTGGAAGGCTTCCGCCAGCACGCCGCGTGTGCTTTCCGCACACGGCTTGTATTTCTTTTTCTGCTTGGAGCCGCGCTGATCTGCGCGGCTGGCTGCAAGAAAAAACCCCCTCCGGCAACCGCGCAAATCCGCGCCGTAACTCGCGAACTGGTTTTCGCCGCGCGGAATGCGACTGGCGGGCGGGCCGAAGTCGGAATGCGCCCTGAGTATGCCCCGCGCCAACCCGGCAAGCCCCAAACGCTCGCCACCGATCAAATTTACATCACAGTGCCGCTCACCCGCGCGGGCCTGCCGGACCGGGCCGCGCACGATGCGATCGAAAAGGAGTTAGCCCGTGTCGCTCAGTTTCATCACCTGCGGCGCGTCGCGCGGTCCGGAGTTCCCGGCATGGAGCGTTTCGATTACATGCTGGACGGTCGGCGCACGCAGTCGATTCATCTGATTACGCCGCTCGCCGCTGCCGTCTCCGCACGACCCACGTCTCGCCGGCCGCTCCTCGCGATCGTGATCGATGATCTCGGCAACGACCCCGCCCAGGCCGACGCCCTGTTTCGACTGTCCTTTCCGTTGACCCTTTCCGTGCTCCCGCATCTGCCCGACTCCGGGGAGATCGCCGAAGAGGCGCACCGGCGCGGCTATCAGGTTCTACTCCATTTGCCCATGGCCTCAACCGGCGGAGAAAAGGACGAGCCGATTGAGCTGCGCCCAGGCATGGATTCGAACACGGTGAGGCAGACGTTGGCGGCCATGCTGGACACTGTCCCATACGCCGCCGGCGTCAACAATCATGAGGGTTCGCTCGGCACATCCGACCACACGCTGATGAACGAGTTGATGCCGTTATTGCACGAGCGCAATCTCTTTTTTGTCGATAGCCGGACAACGGCCGCCACTGTCGCCGAGGCTGCAGCCCATAGTGCCGGTGTCCCGGCCACTTCGCGCAATGTCTTTCTCGACGATGAGCAGTCGTCCGGTGCCATCCGAAAGCAATTCGCCGTGGCTGTTCGCAACGCACGGGAAAAAGGCTCCGCGTTGGCCATTGGTCACCCGCATCCGGAAACCTTGCAGGTCCTCACCGATATGCTTCCGGGCATCGAGCGCCAGGGCATCACCCTGGTTTTTGCATCCGATTTGGCGCGCTGAAATTGGCGGGGGGTGGAGTTCAGTTGAGGACTTCCGCGGCCAGCGACGCAACTCGCTCCGCAATCGCCAGACACGACGTCAGTCCCGGCGACTCGATTCCGATGAGTTGAATCGCACGCGGCGCATGCGCGTCGCGCGTGATTATGAAATCCGCAACGCCTGTTTGCCCGGGCGGCGTCAGCTTCGCGCGAATTCCCGAGTAGGCAAGTTGCAGATCCGCAGCCTCAAGTTCCGGCAGCAAGGGCTTTGCGCGGCGCACGAATTCTTCGACCGGCAGGCGGTTGTTCTCGTAATCGTTTTTCGCGGAGATGTAATCCGCCGTCGGGCCCACCAGTACCGTGCCCCAGATCGTGCGCGTAAAGTGCATCCCAAGAGTCAGCAAATCAGTGTGGGGCAGCGGATAGACGAGGTTGTTCACCAGGTAGGATTTTGCGCGCACCAGTTCGCAGTATTCTCCGCGTACGGGATAGATGCGATAGCTGCGGTTGCCGAGCATAGCCGCAATTTCGTCGGCATAGAGCCCCGCGCAATTGATCACGCACCGCGCTTCCACAGTCTCTTCGCTTAAGGTTTCCGGACTGCTCGCGTCGCCCTCGATGAGCGTCACAGCGACGCACTCCGCGCGTTCTTCAAGCTTGGCCACGCGCGCGCGCGTCAAAATGCTTGCGCCCTGGCCGGCAGCGATGCGCGCCAGCGCCTTCACGAGGTCTTCCGCCAAGACGATGCCGGTCGAAGGCACTTCGAGCGCGGCGGTCGCGTCGATATGCGGCTCGCGCGCGCGAACCGTGGCCCGGTCCACCATGCGCAGGCCGTTGACGCCGTTCGCGCGGCCGTTTTCAGCCAGATGTTCGAGCGCCGCTTCCTGCTGGCTGCCGTGCGCCACCACGAGCTTCCCGCAATTCCGGTGTGGCACGTCATGCGCGGCGCAGAATTCATGCAGCATCCGGTTGCCCGCGACGCACAACTGCGCTTTGAGCGAGCCGGGCGGATAATAGATGCCCGAATGAATCACGCCGCTGTTGCGCGTGCTCGCTCCCATGCCGAGCTTCGGCATTTGCTCGACCAGGAAAACGTCGCTCCACCGGCGCGCCACCGCGCGCGCCACCGCGCAGCCTACCACGCCGCCGCCAATAATTACGATGTTCGCGCGTTCCACGTGGAACAGCATAGCGAATTACAAGCGGAAAACAAGCGGGCGTGAGTTTCCTAGTCCGTGGATGGAACGAGTCACATTTGTGATGAAGGGTGGGGTGGTTTTCCGAAACGATATGAAGTAACGACACGCGCGATGGGGTAAGACCCTAGGTCTTGGCGATTTTCGGAGCCCTGTGACCCAAAAGCCCTACGCTTCAAGAAAACTGAAGCATAGGGCACCCGAAAATTCATGTGGTCCTCAAAGGCTGCGCCACCCGCCGCGCGAAAAATCTCTTGGCTTCAAAGGCTGCGCCGCCTGGCCTAATGCTGAGCGAAGTTGATAAAGTCCAAGGCTTTCTTCAGCAGCCCGTAACGATTCTGAATGTCGGCCATAATGTTGAGGTTATTAGGGGCGGCTAGCCGACTTACCAAGCCAAAGCTTTCAAGCTTGCTAAATATACTCTCGATCTCGCCGTTAGAAGTATCGCCCCAATTCCCATTGCGCCAGGACTCCCACGCCTGGTAACGGGGCACCCTCCCTGTGTTTTCCAGCATATTACCCTGGACACGGACTAGTTCAGCCAACAGCGCTACTTCCTTATCCGAAAGCTCCATCGCTACCCGCATCATCTCTTCGACATCGTCCGCTTTGGGGACATTCACAGCCACGAGAGAGTTGGCCAGTATCTTGCCGATTCTCTCGACCCGCTCGCGAGCTCTCGTTCTTTGAGCCCTCTCTATCCCATCCTTAGCGAGTTCAAGCCATTCTTGCAAGCGTTGCTCCGCTTGCTCTTCGTCAGTGGTGGCCATCTCGCGAAGGCGATCCTCGTGTCGCCGGAGTTCGTCCCGAATGGCGTTGATCGTCAACTCAATCTTTTCAAGCCGGTCAGCGCCGAGATGACGGATTATCCGTTGCACTATTTTGTCCACTTGCCACGGCAGAGGAAGTATCGAGGCCAAATCCGCTAGGAGGCCCATCACTGGGTCTGTCGACCGTTTTTCGTTTTCGAACTGCTGATCCAGCGCGCTCAGTGGGTCATCAATGGACATCGCCATCCTTCACCAATGAATTCTGATTTCCGGGCGTCGAGTGCTCGCTGCGACACTGGTGAGGATAATACCATTGCGGTAGGTCAATGAGCAGTATTGTGTCGAGGGTCTTGGGACTTCTTTGAAACGGGTCATTCCGAAGAGCGAAGCGATGAGGAATCCCTCTGTGCTGTTGCCTGACGAGGGAGAAAACCGCAGGGAGATTCCTCGCTACGCCTCGGCGCGAGACCTCAGCCTGAAGGTCTCGGTTCACCGTGAACGGTGCGAGCGCTCGGAATGACCACCCTTGTGGGTGGCTCGGAATGAAAGAATTAGAGACACTTTCAATCGGAACCGGGCCGCTGCCTGCTGAAGGTAAGTATAGACGCAATAAAGCATTCCAAAAACAAACTCATATGGCAGCGTTCTTGTCATGTGCAGTACTCTTGAAAGTCAATTCCAGGCGCCGAGACAGAAAGATAGGAACTGCCGTGAGACGTTTGAGGAACAATCTGGGGACAAATAAGGTTATTGCGGTATGCGTGCTTGCGTGGGGATGCATGCCTACGTCAGGTCTTGGATTGCTGCACGCTCAGCAGACTGCGGACCTGCCGTTTAAACCCACCCATGACACCAGCACCAAAAATATTTCATTGCCAAATGTTCCTTCTAACAATGCCTCCGTTCCTTCTCCACATACCTTGACTTTTGCCGAACGGCTCAAGATTTACGAGCGTTCCTTTACAAACCCTGAGTCCTTGATTGGGCCCGCACTCGGGGCCGGTATAGGTCAAGCGGATAATACGCCACCGGAATGGGGGCAAGGGGGGGCAGGGTATGGGCGTCGTTTTGCGTCTGGTTACGGGCGAAGCGTCATAGGTCGCACCATCGGGTTCGGAGTTGCCGCTGTTGATCACGAGGACCCTCGTTTCGTCCCGTCAAACAAAAGCGGGCTATGGCGACGCACGCGGCACGCCGTCGTGGGAACGTTTGTTTCTCGCACCAACAGCGGTGGCACGATGCCGGCCTACTCGCGCTTTGCAGGAGTCTATGGCGCTGCCTTTATTGGTAACGCCTGGGAACCTCCAAGCCAAGATCACATCCATAAAGCGCTGGAGCGGGGATCAACGGCGCTTCTGTCGAGCGTAGGGTGGCGCGTATTGGCGGAATTTTGGCCGGATATTCGCAAAGCCTTTCATCATAAAAAATAGACACGATTAGACCAGGTGCGTCAGCCTCCAAGCGATTGTGAACCTCGGGTTACCCCCCTGCTCGCGGTTTTCGAGCTGTGGGTTAGAGACACTTTCAATCAACTGTCAGTCTGTCCCCAGAGGGAGGAAGTACTGCGTGCCCTTGACCGGCTCCTGCAGGCGGCGCAGGAGCTGTTGCAGGTCGGCGTTGCGACCAACGAAGTCGATTTCCGATGTATTGATGACAAGCAGGTCGGACGCCGAGTAGCGGAAGAAGAAATGTTCGTAGGCGCGGACGACTTCCTCGAGGTAGGCGCGCGCGATCTGTTTTTCCGCCGGCGATTGTTTCTTCGCAATGCGCTCGCGCAGGACTTCGGGCGTGGCCTGGAGATAGATCACCAGGTCGGGCGGTTTGAGGCCGGCCGCGAGCATCTCGAAGTAGCGCTCGTAGAGCTTCAGTTCCTCATTGTCCAGGTTGATGTACGCGAAAATCTTGTCCTTCTCAAACAGGAAATCGGATACTAGAGGTACAGCCGCGTCGCTCTGTTGCACTTCGCTCATCCGGCGGTGCCGCTCGATCAGGAAATACATCTGCGCACGGAAGGCCGAGCCGGGCTTTTCCTTGTAGAAGTCGGCGAGAAACGGATTGTCCTCGGAATCGAAGACGCGCCGCGCGTGCAGGCGGTCGGCCACGCTGCGCGCCAGCGTGGACTTGCCAACGCGAATTGGTCCTTCGATCGCAATTGTGCGCGGCGGCTGGAACGCGGGAGTCGTCTGCGGCGCGGGCGGCTGAGTTCGCGGCATGGCGAGGGATTATAGCTGAAAGCGTGTCCGTTGCGCGCGTCGGAAAAAGCGCAGCGCGCATCCCGCCAGCGAGATTTGCAGGGTGGCCGGCAAGGGAATGTTTCTCTGCTAACAGGCTGCGGAAACACTCACTTTGTGTGTCATTCCGAGCGTAGCGAGGAATCTCTCTTAAACAAAACCCAAGAAAAAGAGAGATTCCTCGTCGCTTCGCTCCTCGGAATGACGAGCCGCAAGAGTTTTTCAACAAACTGCTAAAGATCAGCGCAGGGGGATGTGCAGGATTTCCTTGGAGTTTGTGGACACACAATCATCGTATTCGCGCACCTGAATGCGCCATGGTAGTCCGGATGGCCCGGGAAAGAAACGTTGCCTCCACGGGTAACCTTCATCCCGCATCATCAAGCGTGAGGTTTGTGCGCCGCACGACTGCCCCAGTTCGTGTGCCGCATCGTCCATTGGTCCTTGCGTTTGCGGGTCTGCCATCCCCCGGATCCAGATCATCGTCGTGGCCAATGGATGGCCCGAAGCAAGCCATTTGTCTGCGGATGTCACACGCGGATGGCGAACGTCATCGGGGAGCACGCCTGCAAATTTCCATATTGCGCCGTTGCCGGGGACGCGAAGAGCGTAAGTCAAATAAAAGAAGAAAGAAGGATTATTGGCGATGACCGTCGCGCCGCCCTGAATTTTGTTCGCCGCATCCTCGGCGATCGTCGGCCAGGGCTCGATAAATCTCAGCGCGGAGTAATAATGCCGCGAATAGATCCCAAACCACCCGATCCCGCCAACGGCCAGCAGCGCCAGCGCCAGCCCGAAACGCGCCCGGCGAGGCATATCCGTCCCCACAGCGACTCCGATCGGCAACAAGATCCAAGGCGCGACCAGAAACAGCCGTTTGGTGACCAAAATTCCTGTCACCGCCATCACAGCGATCAATAGAGCGCCGTAGAGCAGGAACCGCCGCGGGGACCGTGGGCCGTACAAAAGAACCGGAAGGACGCAGGCCAGCACGGCAAGTCCCGCGGGAACGCTCAGAAACCAATGCCACGGCGCCACCGATTCGCTGACAAACAGCGAGTAAACATTAAACGCTGCGTTGGCAATTACCGCAGTGGCGCCGTGGTGAACATTCACGCCCGTGGCGATCTCGTGGCGAAACGCGCGAAACAGCGGAACATAGGCCACGCCGAACAGGGCGGCCGTGCCCGCAAGCACCGCAGGGCGAACCACGCGCTCGGCAAAGCGATGGCGAATAAACTGATCGATCGCGAGACACCCGAGAAGGGCCCAGCCGAAATAATTCGTCCACAGCAGCGCCACACCGGACAGAAAGAACACGGCCCAGCGGCCGAAGCTCTGGTCCTCGACGTACCGCAGGTAGGCAAGCGTCAGCCCGGCGACCAGAAAAAACGAAAACGAGTACCAGGCGGCGAGGCGTCCATAATAAAAGCCGAAGGGCCACAGAGCGCCGAGCCACACCACGGCAAGGGCGCTCGACGGACTGCCCAGCCGGTGCGCGGCACGCGCCAGAAGAAAGAGCCCCGCGAGAAAAAATAGAATGGAAGGGACACGCAGATATTCGAAGCTTCCCCCGGTCCAACGCAGCCAGAAATGAAGAAGGATATCGTAGAGTGGCGGATGCTCGTGCTGGCCCACGCCCGACCGAAACAAAGCAAGCGTCGTTCGCACAGGTTGCGCTGCGCCGTCCAGAATCCAGACCTCGTCATCGATAAACGTGAAATTGCGATTCGAGGCAATCAGCGCGGCACCGAAGATCAGGAGCGGCATCACTTGCCGTGCGATTTCATTTCGACTTTGTTTAAGGACGGGCATGTTCAGGACCGGCTCGGACGCAACGGAAAGCCGCCCCAGGCATTGAGCAGGCCGAGAATTTCACGGACGATATCCAGGGCATCTTGTGTATGATGCCACCAGTGTGCGCCATCGTATGGGTCATCCTCCGCGAAACGGACGATTGCGCGCGGATCGGAACCCACGAGTTTATGCCAGATCGTCCGCACACGGCGCGTATGAGCCTTCGATGTAACCACGATCACGCTGTGGAAATTGTTCCGGCGCATCGTTTCGGAGATTTCGCGCACCTCCTCCTCCGTATTCGCGCTGGGATGCTCCAGGATTTCAATTACATCCGCAGGAACGCCCCGCGCCAGCAGGACCTTCTCGTTATAGAAATCCTCTCCGAGAAAGTAGATGTTCATTGTCTTTAGCTCTGCCGTGGGAGAAATTGGTTGCGAAATCCAGACCTGCTCGGCATAGCCGGCACGGTACATCTGCGCGGCTTCGAGCGCGCGATCAGGAAGGTGGCCGCTCAAGATCACGATAACGTCCGCGTGAACCAGCGGATCCTGAACGACAAGCCATTGTCCGATGGTGACAAAGGTTACAATTCCAGCAACTGCCAGCACAGTCAGAATTCCTGCCGTGATCAGCCAGCGACGCATTCTGGGCCTTGCTTCAGTCACAGTCCGGCCACACCTCATCCATTTTTGGCAGGGGCTGCATGTGCCGCTGCTCAGGCATTGCGGTGAATCGCTTCCCCGGGGTCGTGCAATGCCCGAGTGAAGAAGAGATTATAGTGCCGCTTGGCGCAGTCCTCACAACGAAATGGCCGCAACAACAGTAATGGGAGAAGGACCATCTCGAGCAAGCCCCGGCGGTGCGAGCGGCGCACGTTCAAGCCCTTGCAAGACGGGCAGCATCGCAGGAAATAGAAGCGGGCATGCGACATGGCGTAGGATGCGTACGCGGAATGCTAACCCGCCCATCGTTCGAGGTCAATCCTGATCGGGAGGCTTTCCCATCCGCGCGGCCGGGGAAAGTGGAAATGTCACGCTGGTGTTGCAAATGACATACGGTCAGGTTTTCGCGAGTGAGAAGCTTCCGATGATGAGTGCGTCGATGCCGGAACAAAAATAACTGCGCACGGCGTCACGGGGCGACACAACCAACGGCTCGCCAAACAAATTGAACGAAGTGTTCACCAGCATCGGCGCAGCGGCAAGCTGGCCGAATCGCTCAAGCAACCGCCAAAGGAGCGGGTTTGCTCTGCGGTCGACCACGTGCAATCGCACACGCCCGCCCGGAAGCAGGAATCCCTCGAGCAAGCGGGCGGCCTCGGGCTTGGCAAAACCGAGCGTGGCCATGAAGCGCGCTGCCGGCGAGAAGTCAAAGAACTCCGCCGCGCGCTCAGACGTAACAGAGATCGCGAACGGACGGAACGCTTCGCGGTGCTTCACATATTCATTCAGGTTCTCCTTGACGTAGGGCGCCCAGGGAGAGGCCAGCAGGCTCCGATTGCCAAGCGCGCGCGGGCCGAATTCGGCTGCGCCGTGATACCATCCCACGATTTTCCCGGCACCCAGCAATTGAATCGTTTCTTCCAGACTTTGCTCCTCGCTCACATGGAACCGGTAGCGCGCCTTGCAATTGTCGAGAACCTGCTTGATTTCCTGACTGGAGTAACTCGGCCCCCAATCGAGTTGCGCCACCGGAGCCTGCCGCGGACTTCTCTGCAGGTGGTGGCGCACATACCAGGCGGCGCCAAGTGCCGTGCCTTCATTCCCCGCAGCGGGCTGAACGAAAACGTGATCGAAGCCGGTATTTCTTTCGACGTGCGAAACCACAACGGGGTTCAGAAACAATCCGCCGGCAAGACACAGCGATTTCGCGCCGGTCTGTTTCCGGTATCGCTCGGCCAACTCCGCAGCCACTTTGGCACAAGCTTGCTGGACGCTCGCGGCGAGTTGCTTACGAAGCGGGTCCGGAATCTGCGGGCGGGGCGAATCGCTCTCCGCGGCTTTGCCGATGGCGGGATCCACACCCACGGCCCGATAGAATTTGGCCGAGAAGGCAATGCGGCCGGCGAGGCCTCCGTTAAAGTAACTGGTGGCAAGACGAGGCAATTTCCCCGGCGAGCGGCGAAGCAACTCGAGAAAAAGTTTCTCGAACACAGGCTCCCCTTCGAGGCCAAGCCATTGCGTCTTGTGCTCATCGCCATGGGGCGTGAAGCCGATCAAATCCGTGACCTGTGAAAAAATCCAAGCAGGCGAATGCGGAAACGAGATCGAGCGAAGGATGCGCAGCCGCGTGCCTTCACCGAGCGCAATCGAACCGGCGCGGCCGTCGCCTTGCTCGTCGAGCGTGAGCACAACGGCGCGATCGGCTGCTGACGCGTAGAAGGCGCTTGCAGCATGGCAGAGGTGATGTTCGAGGTGCAGGACGCGAAGGTGCGGCGATTCACCCAGCAGATGGAGCAAGCGGCCATTGTTGAGTTCGCGGCCCAACTCTCCGAGGGCCTTCGTCTGATAGTAGCCACTGGGAATGGGGGCAAACGGCGTGAGCCTGGTGCGCAGCCATGCCTGACGAGCCCACGCTCGCAGCGGGCGGCTGGCCACGGAGACACATTCGACGCCGCTCCATCCGGTCCCGGCACGCTCCAGGCAATACCGGATCGCCTCGCGCGGAATCCCGGCGGCAGTGCGGCTGCGAACCAGCTTGCTCTCCTCCATGGCAGCGACAATGCCGCTGTCGGACAGCAAAGCGGCGGCGGAATCGTGCACGAGTCCGGATAGTCCCAGAATGTTCACGAATGTCCCCTAATTCTGCCCAAGGAACAGGCGGCAACGCGAAGTTTACTTGGAGACGGTATGCGTGTCCACGCGCCGTGACGGATCAGCCACGGTTCTTGGGAAGGATCGAGCCGCCGGAGAGCAATCCGCGAAGGCCAAGCAGAAGTAGACGCGGCTGGCTCAGAGTGATGTGCCAAAGGACGCGTGCCGCCTCGTCGCGCGTGTATTGGCTCAACGACCGGCGCGTCGAAACATTCATCAGATCCACCAGACGGCTGTAATCGGCCTGCTTGAATTGGTGGATCGTCTTGCGAATGAGTAGATGGAGATCAAGCTCGCGGCGCAGGGAGCGGAGCTCGCGGCTTTCGCCGTGGTTGAGGATCGCCTCGCTGACGCCGAGCGCGCCGCGGAAACCGGTGACGATTCCTCCGACCGTCGAAACCTTCACCTGTCCGGCGGCGTCGCCGACCAAAAATACACGTCCTGCCCCGACGCGGCGCTCAACCGGCGTCCACCGCTCATACACCGGAATGCGCGCAGCCTGGAACCCGAGTGGCGTGAACCCGCGCTTTTCCATGAAGCGTTCGAGGCAGCGTCGCGTTTCCTGGCCGTCTTCGCCGATCAGACCCAAAACCGCGCGCTCGTGCGATTCCGGGATCAGCCAGTAAAAGTAGGGCGTGTCGTCTGGCACGAACCAGACACGCACTGTGTCCGGAGACATGTCCCCAGGCAGCCGGACGATGGCCTGGACCAGGGGCACGGTTGGCTGGCGCGGCCACCCGGCAGCCTGTGCAACGCGGGAGAGAGCGCCGTCGGCGCCGACGACAATATCGGCGGGCAGTTCTTCCCTGCGGGCGTCACGGGCGCGCTCGACGCCAACGCGCAAGCCGCTTCCGTTGCTTTGCAACGATACAAATCGATTGCCGAACGAAACCTTTGCGCCATGGCTCTGCGCCTGCTCGGCAAGGCTGCAGATCAATCGCGCGCGCTCAATAATCAGGTCCGGGCGGTCCAATGGAACCTGGGCGGCGCGGCCGTCGGTAAAGAGTTCAAATTTGTGGATTTCGTTGACGACGGCGCGCTCCCCCACTTCGCCCAACAGGGTGCGCATGTGGCTTGTGACGATCAGCGTGCGGGGCGTGGGATCGAGATGCTCGGACCGCTCGATGACTTCCACCGAGCAGCCCGCTCGCGCCAGAAGAGACGCGGCAAAAAAACCTGAAGCGGAGCCGCCGATGATAGCGACCTGACGACCGGAACTGTGTCCGCGTCCCTTTTCGATCCGCTGGTGCAGTGTGACCTTCCCGAGCCGCAGAGTCTTTTCGCATCCCACGCGGCGCGTCGACATTGGAGTGCTTCACAAATCAAACATCAGGTACCGGCACATATGGGCAGCCGCCAGTTTCCTGTCCTGGTCTGGCCGGGAATCACGACAGTTGATCTCACCCGCGCCTACTAGGAAACCAAGATAGGACACAGCAGTATAGCCAAACCTGGACATTAGGCAAGGCGGAAGGAAGCAAGAATAGGCCACATCACGCCGGGGGCACGGGTGATGCGGCAGTGGAAAAGTAGACCGCCGGATCTTGGTTTCACGAACGGTTGTGGAGAAGGCCAAGTTCGCGGGATGCCGGAGGGATGGACACCGTGGAGATCTATGGACGTGTGCGGACGAGGGAAATGTTTGTACCGCTGACCCATGCCCCTGGCAATGCACAAGCGAACTTCGGAGAAGCCTGGGTGAGCGTCGCCGGAGTGGAATGCAAGGTGCATTTCTCCCCTTCACTCCCCTGGTCTAGTTTTCCTCCGCCCCAGTGGTCTAGTTTCACTCTCCCAAGTTTCACTCCGGCCTTGACATTCTCAAGTGTATCCTCCATGATGCGGCTTTCAAATTCTTGAAATAAACCTAGCAGAGAATTTATGAAGCGTCATGGACAATATGAATGACGACAATCAAACGAAAATGTGCGCTGCGCTGAACGCGGGGTTTGACTCCTCGCAGGGGCTGGCGTATAAACGCAGCGTTTGAGCGCATTATGCAGCATCACCCCGTCGATACCGTTCCTGAATCGAGATTTCCTGGAGGACATCTATGCGTAGAGTTGCCTTAGCGGTTCTGGCAATCAGTGTTGGTTGCCTGGTCGGTTTTCTGCTCGCGAGTAATCCGGTGACTGTTTTTGGACAGGGAAGCGCAGGCAGCGTTGCGGCGATCCCAGGGGCGGTGGGTGGGCAGGACATTTTAGGGCCCTATGACATTGACAAGAATTGGCCGGCGAACATCAGCACGTTGCCGGGAAATGAGCACTGGACCTGGGGCGCAGGGCAGGGTGTCTACGCTGAGAATCCAAATCGTGTCTTCCTGCTTTTCCGTGGCGAACTGCCCAACATTAAGCGTCCGGAGATCAAGCTGGTTCCTGAGTTCGGACCCAGCCTCCAATATCCTATCGGGCGATTGCCGTGGCGAGACGCGACGATGTCCGCCCTGCCAGGGGCAGGCGGGACGGGCCAGGATCCCGACGATGGACCAAAACTTTGGAAAGGAACCGTCGGCGTGGACGCAAAGTGGGAGCACTGCCTGACGATCGTGGATGGTAAGGGCAACATCATCGAGACGTTTCCTCAATATGATCATCTCTTCAAGCGCCCACACTTCATTGCCATCAACCCATACGATCCGGATAAACACATATGGATCGTGGACGATCACATGCACGCCATTTATATATTCGACCATGACATGAAAACGCTCGTGCAGACGATCGGCACGCCCACAGTAAAAGGCGCGGACGGCACGCATTTCAACCGGCCGACGTTCCTCACGTGGTTGCCTGACAGCACCCTGTTCGTCGCCGACGGATACAACGGCACGCGCGTCGCGAAATTCGACAAGACCGGTAAGTTCCTGATGGACTGGGGCAAGAAGGGCGATCCTCCGAATGACAAGCGGCCGTATTACATGAATAACGTCCACGGGATCGCCGTGGACCCGCAGACCAAGCATGTATTTGTGAATGATCGTGCCAATCACCGCGTTCAGGTCTTCGACGATATGGGTAAGTATCTTTACGAGTGGAACTTTGGCCCGGACCCATCGGACATACATCTGCTTTATATCGGAGCCGATAGAATGCTATGGGCGTTTGACCGTGGAACAAACAAAATGTTGAAGTATGACCTTGAAGGACACTTCTTGTACTCTTGGGGCACGTGGGGCGATTTCCCCGGCGGGTTCTGGGGAGTGCACGGATTCAGCGTCGATCAGGACGGCAATTTCTACGTCGCCGAAGTGGACAACGGCCGCGTGCAGAAGTTCACCCCACGGGCGGGCGCGAACCCCGCGTATTTGGTCAGCAAGCCTGTATATTCGGCGTGGAAATAGTGGAAATAAAGGTCTCGGGCGGACTGCTCTGTCAAGGGCGGAGTAAAACTAGACCAGGGGAGTGAAGGGGAGATCAGGGATTAGCGGGGAGGATGGCGGCCGGAGCGGAGGCCTGCGGTTCGGCTGGGCCGGGGTGGGGTACTCCCCAAGATAGACGCCGCAGGAAAATTGCGATAGCAACCCGACAAACGCGATGAGCAGGATACGCCTATTCACGTCCGGCGACACGGCGCCTTCTCAAAGAGTTTACAACTACCTTCTTGACATGAATTGATCTCAGGGCTAACTTCAACTTTATAAGAGGTATTAGTTTAGGAGGTTGCCACCATGAATTCCAAGATGTCTGATCGTAGAGGATTTTTGAAGCGAAGTGCGGCTCTGGCCGGCTTGGCCGTGGGCTCGATACCGTTCGCGAATGGCAAGGCGCTCGCGAGCGTTACCCCTGGTTTGATCAACGGTGGCATCGGCAGCGAACCCATCCCTAACAAGGAAGGCGTTACCCCTGACGAACCCAACATTCAGGATTTGTTATATGGCGGGCGTTCTCGCTACGAAACCACCGTACGCTCACCAAGTATAGGAACACTCGGCGACACGGGACTACGAAATCTGACTCCGCTTCAGGATTCGATAGGAGTCATCACACCATCCTCTTATCATTACTTGGTTCAGCATGATATGCATATCATGAACATTGATCCCCAAAAGCACACTCTCATGATTTACGGCATGGTGGACCGTCCCCTGGTCTTCACCATGGAGGAATTGAAGCGCCTCCCTTCTGTATCCCGA
>JAIQES010000008.1 GCA_020073705.1 Terriglobia bacterium | reverse complement strand
GCAGTGGGACCGGCAGCGCGACTTCGCAGTAGGTGGCAGGCATGTGCGAGACGTAGTGTAGCAGCAGTAACGGGTGGCACAGACTTTAGTCTGTGCGCGGTGTGGCGAGCGAAGGAAAAGGCAAAGGCACACAGACTGAAGTCTGTGCTACCTGACGCGGACATTACTTCGGCAGTGCGAATTGGCAGGCCGGTACTGGGCGCGTTATACGAACAAGTGCGTCACTTCCGAGTGCGCCGTCATCCAGGCGGAGCCGGGTTGCGCACAGGCATGCCTGCGACGCTTGATCTGGGTATCGATGCAAGCGAATGAGATCACCATCGGTGTATTAAGCGATGGCGTGCTTGTTGTGTTTAGCTTAGTTCTGGGTTTGCTCGAGCGGCGGCAGCATTGCTGGCGTGAGCAGGCTAAGGATCGCGGTAATCAGAAAGTTGATGCAAAGGGCCACGAATCCAGCACTCCAGCCTAAGAAGGGGTCCTGGTGAGTGAAGATCAGGAAGGCGACTGTGGCGACTCCCGCAATCATACCGCCGAACACTCCAGGCATGGTGACGCGTTTCCAGTAGAGGCCCAGCACCACGCCGGGGAAGAATTGTGAAACGCCGGCGTAGCCCAGCAGGAGCAGGGACACAAGTGTGGCGGAGCTATGCGTCGCCAGATAGAGGCTGATGACGCTGAGCACCACGACCATTGCGCGGGCCAGTTTCGCCACCTGATCGTCCGTCATCGCCGGAGCAAAGATGGGTCGGCAGAGATTCTTGACGAACAGCGTAGCCGCAGTCAGGACCAAAATGGAAGCGGGCACCATCGCGGTAAGAGCTCCCGCGCCACCGACCACGCCTAGGAACCAGGCGGGGAAGCTCTGGCGGACAATGGTCAAAAGGGCGAGGTCGCCATCGGGCAGGCCGGGCACCACCAAAACCGCGGAGAAACCAACGAAGAAGATGAAAGCGAGCGTGATGGTGTAGAGCGGCATCACCACGGCGTTGCGGCGCAACGTGTCGCCGCTTTTCGCGGTGAAGGTGGCCCCAAATCCGTGGGGCCACATACTGAAACCCAGCGAAGTCATAAGGACCGTGGAGATGTACCATGTGTGGCCCAAGTTGGCGGTGGCGCCGGGCATGGTCAGGTGTGCCGGCCGGGCCTGCGCTAAAGCAGAGAACATGGGACCGATGCCTCCGTAGTGAATATACGGTATGGCGATGCCGATGGAGAGCGCCGCGAATACCATCAACACATCCTTCAGGACGCTGATCCACGCCACGGCGCGGACGCCGCTCGCGAACACGAATGCCGCCAACAGAACCACTGAGATCGCCATGGCAGGTGTCCGACCGATGCCATCGAAACTTGCGACGTTGACGATAATACCCAGTCCCCTGATTTGCAGTTGCAAGTAAGGGATCAGGAAGGTGACGCCCACGACGCACACAAACGCGGCCAGATACTTGTTGCCGTAGCGCATGTTAAAGAAATCGGATTGAGTTTGCAGCTTGTACTTCCGTCCCACTTCCCAGATTTGCGGCAGGATAAAGAATGAGACAACGTATCCCAGCGTGACGTAGGCTAAGATGTACAGGGTTGGACCGCCGCGGGAATAGGCCCAGCCGCTAGCTCCCAGAAAAGCGAAGGTGGTGTAGATCTCGCCGGCCATCAGCAGGAACATCAACACCGTGCCGAAGCCTCGTCCGCCAACCGTCCATTGTTCCAGGTTCATCTTCCTACGGACTCCGGCCAGGAAGCCGATGGTGGCACCCAGCCCGACGATGGCGAGGATCATCGCGAGGGAAACGGCACTGGGACTCACGGGGCTCCGCCTTTCTTCTTTTCCCGCGCGGATTCCACGCGGTATGCGGCCCACATGCACAAGGTAGTGAGTACGATCCAGCAGAGCGGCCAGGCAAGATTGAACGGGAGGCCGAGGATCATCGGATCAATGCGGTCCCAGAGCGCGACCGAGAAACACATGGCGACGAAGGGAATCAAGCCTAGGAGGAGAGCAAGGAGCGATGGCTTCTTTACAGGCACAGGTTCACTGAGTATAGCCTGCCAAAGCGGATTTGGCGCAGCATTGCAAACCTCGGCTCGAAGCAAATCGGTCAACTTCCGGTTGGTCGGCCACTCGGAAGTTTCGGAAGTTATCCTTGGACCCAGTGCGGGCGCGCCATCAGCGGGGAGATTTCTTGGGTTTCAAGCCCAGAAACGCCATGACCTTCTGCAAATCCTTCCAAACTTCGCCCTTCGCATTGGGGTTGCGCAGCAAATAGGCCGGGTGATAGGTCGCGAGCAGCTTCGAGTTGCGGAAGTCAAACCAGTTGCCGCGAAATCGTGAGATGGGGTCCTTTGTCTTCAGCAGCGCTTGCGCGGCAACTCCACCAAGACAAACAATCGCCTTCGGCGCAATCACGTCAATTTGCCGGTACAAATACGGCGAGCACGTGGCGACCTCGTCATCCTCGGGCTTGCGGTTTTCCGGCGGGCGGCACTTCACGACGTTGCAGATGTAGACGTCTTCACGCTGGAGGCCCATGGCTTCGATCATCTGCGTGAGCAATTTGCCCGCGCGCCCGACAAAAGGCAGTCCCTGAACGTCTTCGTCGTGTCCGGGACCTTCGCCGACAAACACGATCTCAGCGCGAGGGTTCCCTACGCCGAAGACGATCTTGTTCCGCTGTTTGTGCAACTGGCAGCGCGTGCATTCACCCAGATTTTCCCGGATGATCTCGAGGGTATCTCCTTCGACGCGGTCAAGTGCCTCAAATAACGAAGGGGCATGCATGACAGGCAGGATGGGTGCGGGCGCGGCGGGAACTGCGAAAGGAATTGCTACCGGCACGACTGGCGCAGCAGTCTTCGAGGGATCCTCCGGCGACTTGACGGAACGTTTTCCCATGCTCCTCCGGCTGGTGTAAAACTCTCCGAGATTCAAATCGTCGTAATAACGAAGCCAAGCTTCCAGTTTTTCGCGTGAGGCTTCTGGGCGGCGGGAATTCATCGGGCAGGTCAGCGCGCGGGCTGTGCCGCAGGCAGTTGTCGGCCCGCGCGGCGCAATTCAAGCACGCGGTCGAGAATGCGATGGGCTGCGTCGATTTTCGGCATCCGCGGAAACGCTTTTTCACTGCCGTCGCGGGAGTACAGTGTGATGATATTCGTATCGTGATCGAACCCGGCGCCCTCGGCCGTCACATCGTTGGCCACGATCATGTCAGCTTGTTTGGATTCAAGCTTGGCGCGCGCGTGCTCCGCCACATGATCGGTCTCCGCGGCAAAGCCGACGATAATCCGGTCGCCCTTGCCGCGCGCGATGTCGGCGAGAATGTCCGGCGTGGACTCAAGCTCCAGGGTCACGCGTCCGTTGCCGCGCTTCATTTTCTTCACCTGAGGCGCCACGGGCCGGTAATCGGCCACGGCTGCGGCCATGATCACTGCGGTGGCGCGGGACAAATGCTCCAGCACGGCGCGATGCATCTGCTGGGCGCTGCGCACGGAAACAAATTCGACGCCTTGTGGCGGATCAAGCCGAGCCGGGCCGCTGATCAGGACGACGCGGGCGCCACGGCGCGACGCCGCCTCAGCCAGGGCATAGCCCATCTTGCCGGAAGAGCGGTTGGTCAGATACCGCACTGGATCCACATCTTCGCAAGTGGGTCCCGCAGTCACCAAGACGGTTTCATTTTCCAGATCGTGCCGGATGCCTAGCTGGCCGCACACTGCCTTCGCAATCGCCTCGACGCTTGCCAGGCGCCCCGCGCCGGTCATTCCACACGCCAGATAGCCTTCTTCCGGTGGAACGACGTGGACGCCGCGGGCGCGCAGCGCCTCGATATTTTCCTGCGTCGCCGTGTGCTCCCACATGTTGACGTTCATCGCGGGAGCAACCACCACGTGTGCGGTTGTCGCCAGATAGAGCGTGGTCAGGAAGTCGTCCGCAATGCCGCGCGCCATCTTCGCAATGACATTGGCAGTGGCGGGGGCCACAACCAACAGGTCGATCCGCTGCGCGACAGCGATGTGCTCGATCGCACTTTGCACGTTGGCGGCCCCGGACTCATTGCCGAACATCTCGGTGATGACTTTTTGTCCGGTCAACGCCGCAAACGTCAGTGGCGTGATGAATTCTTGTGCGCTCCTGGTCATGACTACCTGCACGTCGATGCCCTCTTGCTGGAGCCTGCGCACCAGCTCGGCTGCTTTATAGGCCGCCACGCCTCCGGAAACACCGAGTGCCACACGCATGGACGTCCGGACGCACTATTCCTTGCGCCGCTTCCCTTCCGTGTCGTCAGTCTCGCCCGGGATCTGGGGCAGCTGAAATTCGAGAACACCCGCGCGCAGTTCCTCGACCGCCACCCGCGTTGGTTTGTGGGAATGCGGATTTGCCACCAGCGGCGAAGCTCCCAACATCAACTGCCGCGCCCGCCGGGCGGCAATCACGACAAATGCAAACTTGCTATCTGGCGCCTGACTCTCAACCATCATGAGATCCCTACCCCCCGAAAGATTCTAGAATTTTGCGCGCGCGCTCGCTTAAGCGGCTGCGAAGGCAGCGTGCGCCCAGTGCAATCGCCTGTACTTCGCGTCCAGCGCGCTCGACGTCATCATTGACAACCAGAAAATCATACTCCGTGTAACGCTGAATTTCCTGCCGCGCTCGATCAAGCCTTCGCTTGATCGCTTCCTCCGAATCCTGGCCGCGGGCGCGCAATCGCCGCTCGAGCTCCTCCCGCGCAGGAGGCAGAATAAAAATTGCAACCGCGGCAGGCAGTTTCTGTTTCACCTGCTCGGCGCCCTGTACATCGATTTCGAGCACCAGGTCCAGGCCCTGGCGCGCTGCTTCCTCTAACCACCGCCGCGGGGTGCCGTAAAGATGCTTGCCGAAGACGCGCGCATACTCGAGAAACTCACCGCGGCTGGCCCTGCGGTCAAATTCGGCTTCCGAAACAAAATCATACCATTTTCCGGGACTTTCGGTGGCCCTCGGCGGCCGCGTCGTGCACGATACGGAAACCATCGTCCCCGGAACTTCCAACATCTTCTCCACCAAGGTGGACTTCCCCGAGCCGGACGGCCCGGAAACAATGAACACCAGCGGCTGTTGTGAATGGGCTATCGTCATTCGACGTTCTGCGCCTGTTCGCGGAGTTTCTCGATATCCGATTTGACTTCGAGCGCGAAGCCGGTAATCGCCAGGCCCTCGGACTCCACTCCGGGGGTCTTGGAGAGCAGCGTATTGGCTTCCCGCTGCATTTCCTGCAAAAGGAAATCGAGCTTCTTGCCGACTTCGCCCGCACTACCGAGCAATTTTTGAAATTGTTCCACGTGGCTGCGCAAGCGCGCCAGCTCCTCGCTCACGTCGCTGCGCTCCGCCAGCAACGCGGCCTCCTGCGCCAGCCGGGACGGATCCACCTGTACACCGTTCAGCAGTTCGTTCAACTTCGATTCGAGCCGGCGCGCGAAGGCGGGACGCAGGCGTTCCGCCAGCGACTCAATCTCAGCCGTCTTTTCCACAATCCGCGCGAGCACCCCCTGCATTTCCGTGGCGAGTGTCTGGCCTTCGGAGCTGCGCATCGTTTCCAGCCTTCCGAGCGCCTGTTCCAGGCATGCCTCCAACTGCGCGCCAAGCCGCTCCTGCGCTTCTTCGTTCTGCAACTCGCTGGCCGCTCCCGGCGCGGCCACAACACCCGGCAATCGAAACAGAGCAATCAAGTCCGGTTCGGTCTTCACGCCGAACTGCCGCCGCAATTCTTCCACTGCCTTCATATAAGCCTCGGCCACTTCGTGATTGACTTCGACGGCGGCCGGACCGGCCGGCTCGTAATAGACGTTCACGTCCACGTGACCCCGCCGCAAGCGGTTCCGGATCGCCTGCCGGGCGCGCGATTCGAACACTTCAAAACCGTCCGGCATTCGAAGATGAAGATCGAGAAAACGGTGATTGACGCTACGCAAGTTAATCCGCAGCGACCTGCCATCGCGGTCGATGCGCGCCTGCGCGAAGCCTGTCATGGAACGAATCCCAGTAGGGGCAACGGCGGCCTTCATCCCTTCACCTTCGGTGCAGGAGCCGCCACTTCATCTGCACCGGCGAATTGCATTTCGTAGAGACGGGCGTACGTGCCGCCGCGCGCGAGGAGTTCCTGATGCGTGCCCACCTCCGCGATCGAGCCGTCTTCGAGCACGATGATCTTGTCCGCCCGGCGGATCGTCGAAAGGCGATGCGCGATGACAAACGCGGTGCGCCCCATCATCAAATTCGAAAGCGCGCGCTGCACGAGCATCTCGGATTCGGAGTCGAGTTCCGACGTCGCCTCGTCCAGAATCAAGATCGGTGAATTCTTCAAAATTGCCCGTGCGATCGCGATGCGCTGCCGCTGCCCGCCGCTCAACCGCTGGCCACGCTCGCCGAGCACGGTCTGATAACCCTGCGGCAGCTCCAGGATGAAGTCATGCGCCAGCGCCGCGGTAGCCGCGGCTTCCACACGCTGTTTCGGCAGACCGGGACGCCCGTAGCAAATGTTGTTCCAGACCGTGTCATTGAACAGGATCGTTTCCTGCGTCACAATCGCCATCTGCTCGCGCAGGGAACGCAGCGTCACGTCGCGCACATCCATGCCGTCCAGCCGCACCGCACCTGAATTCACCGCGTAGAACCGCGGCAACAGGTTTACCAGCGTGGTCTTGCCCGCCCCGCTGGAGCCGACAATCGCGATCACTTCTCCCGCGCGCGCCTTCAGCGACACACCCCGCAGAATCGGCGTCTCCCGATCGTATCCGAAACTCACGCGGTCGAATTCCACGATTTGCGAAAACGGAGGCAGCACCCGCACCCCGGGTTCCTCCGCTGGCTCCTCTGCCAGACCGAGATATTCGAAGACCCTATTGGTTGCTCCGAACGCCTGTTCGAATTGTTGATAGACCGCGCTCAGTCCCTTCACGGGCTCGTAGGATTTGAACAGCGCGTAGACAAACGTGACGAAGATTCCCGCTGTCATGGCGCCGTGCTTGATTTGCACACGGGCGTACATCAGCACCAGGACGATCACGACGGCGCCGAGCAGATCCATCAGCGGAGAAGTGGCGACACACGCGCGAATCCACCGCATGTTTTCGCGCAGGAGGCGGCGCGAGGATTCACGGAACTTTTCGATCTCGAAGGTCTCCATCCCGAAGGCCTTCACCACGCGGTTCCCGCTGACCGTCTCCGCTACGATCTGGCTCAACATGCCGATGCCGGACTGGATATTTTCAGTCGAGCGCCGGATGCGCTTGCCCAAGGTCCTCACCGGCCAGACCACCAGCGGCAGCAGCACGAACGAACCTAGAGTCATTTTCCAACTGGTCCCGAGCAGGACGACTAACAGGAAAAAAAGCGTGAAGATTTGCCGGAAACCGATCGACAGGTACTCCGAAAACGTGTTCCTGACCCGCTCCACGTCATTGATGACAGTGGATATCACTCGTCCGGTCGGATGATATTGAAAGAAACCTATGGGCTGACGGATAACCTTCGCGTAAACATGATTCCTGAAATCGGTGACGCCGGCAATGCCTGCGTATTGCACTTGGGTGTTGCCAAAAAATTCCGCAATCCCTTTGCCAATGAATACGACGAGAATTGCGATGGCGAACATTGTTCCGACACTGTGAATCTGGCGAGGAAGAAAGGAGTTCAGGTAAACCGCCTGTTGCGTGAAGGGATTTCTGATCAGCAAGAGTCTGGTATCGGGAGCGCTGGGGTTGAGCACTCGGTCAAAGATGGGCGTGATCATCAGCGCGATCAACCCTTCGGCGAGGCCAACTATGGCAAGCGACACAATGCCCGTCACAAGCCGCATCCGGTACGGCTTGATGTATTGCAACAACTGGCCGAGTTCTCCGCGTTGCTTCAAATAAAATCCAGGTCCCCTGGAAATCCCACCACGACTGCAAGTTTTAGTACGCTACGAATCGCCCGTTCATTTGTCAAGCCGCCGCGCCCGAGCCCTATTTGTCCTCTATTTATTTATGGAGGTCGCGGTGCATCACTTTAGAGGCGTAACCCCGCCGGTGCAGGGTCTTGTGCACGGCTTCCGCCAGCATGACTGAGCGATGCCGCCCGCCGGTGCAGCCAAACGCGATCGTCAGGTAGCTCTTCCCCTCGCCGATGTAGTGCGGGATCAGATAGGTCAGCAATCCTTCGACGCGCCGCAAAAACTCACCGGTTTGAGGGAAGGAGCGGATATAGCGGACGATGCGCGGGCTGCGTCCGGAAAACTTGCGCAGCCGCGGAATGAAATGAGGATTCGGCAGAAAACGCACGTCAAATACAAGGTCGGCGTCGGCCGGAATCCCATATTTATAACCGAAACTCACCATGGCAACCATCATCGGCCGGCGGTCCGACTTCTGGAACCGGTGCATGACGAACTGACGCAACTCGTGGACATTGAACTTGGTCGTATCGATGACGACGTCGGCCAACTTCCGGATCGGCTCCATCAAGACTCGCTCGCGCCGCAGCCCTTCTCGCACCGGACGGTTGTGTCCGAGCGGGTGGGGCCGTCGCGTCTCGCTGAACCGCCGCAGCAAAGCCTCCTCACCGGCCTCAATGAAAACGAGTGTCGCGGGGCCCTCCGCGCGCAAGTGCCGGAGGATGGCTGGAAGTCTTTCGAGCTGTTCTCCCTCGCGTGCATCCACCATCAGAGCCGCGCGTTGAATTTCACCACCGGCCTGCATGTGCAGTTCGCTGAACGTGGGTATCAACGCAACTGGGAGATTATCGACGCAATAGAAACCGAGGTCCTCGAAGGTTTTGAGGACGGTGCTCTTGCCCGAGCCACTCAGCCCGGTGAGAATCACCAGTTGCCGGGCATCGCGCGCGGATCGGCGCTTCACAGGATTCGGCCTATGCCCTTACCCGGCGCTGGTGTGTGCTTGGAATGTGGAGGTCTTCGCGGTATTTCGCGACGGTTCGCCGGGTGACGTGAATGCCGGCCTCGTCGAGTTTCTTGGCGATCAGGTCGTCGGTCAGCGGGTGCGCCGTGTCCTCTTCCTCGATCATTTTCTTCACCAGCCGCTTCAGCGTCTGCAGCGACATGTTGTCGCCTTCCGGACCGTTGACAGACTCGGAAAAGAATGATCGCAGTTCGATTACGCCCTGGGGGGTATGCGCGTACTTGCTCGATACCGCCCGGCTTACCGTGGAAGGGTGCACGCCGACTTCTTCCGCGACCTCCTTGATCATCATCGGCTTGAGCCGGTCGGCGCCGTGATCGAGGAATTCGTGTTGCCTCTGGATGATAATTTGGCAGACGCGCAGGATGGTATGCTTCCGCTGCTCGATGCTCTTCATTAACTGCAGCGCAGCAGTAAAACGTTCCTTGACGTAATTGCGGACCTCGCGGTCGGCGGCGTCGCGCGCCAGCAGCCGGCGATACACGGGAGAAAGGCGCAGTTGCGGCACGTCGTCGTCGTTCATAAAAACCTGCCACTGGTCGTCGACTTTGCGGAAGTACACATCCGGCTCGACCAGCCTTGGTTGCGTCTTGTTGTAGCGCAGGCCGGGGCGCGGATCGAGCTTCTTGATCACGTCCACGGCGCGCTTGACCAGCTCCACCGGGCGGTTTAGCGCCCGCGCAATCTCCTTCAACTGGTTCGCCTGCAACAACCGCGCCAACGGGGTCTCTGGATTCTGCTCTTCGGCTTCGCTTGCCGCCAAAGGGCGCTTCGGCAGACATTCGGAAACGATTTGCTGCGCGAGCGCGTTCTGCGAATCAAGAGTGCGAAGCTGCGTCAGCAGGCATTCCCGCAAGTTGCGAGACGCCACGCCCAACGGATCAAATTCCTGCACGACGGCCAGCGCTTCCTCGACATCTTCCATCGAGTACTTTCCGTTCTGCGAAATCTCTTCGAGCGACGCCGTCAGATAGCCATTCTCATCGAGGTTGCCGATGATCGCGTCCGCAATTTCCCGCACCGTATCGTTGCAGACGGTCACGCTCAATTGCCAGGTGAGATGCTCGGAAAGCCCCTGAGCCGAGGAAAGAAATTTTTCGAACGAGGGGCGCTCGATGACCTCGCGTTCGCCGCGATCTGCATTGCCTCCACCACTGTCCAAATATTGGTTGAAAAACGAGGCGACGTCGAATTCGTCAAAGGGGTTGGCGGGCTCAGTCTCGGGGACTTTTTCGGTTTCAGCCTTCAAAAAGGCTTCGTCGCTGTAATCCTCGGTAGTGACCGGGTCATCGGACAGTTCTTCCAGCACCGGGTTTTCGACCATCTCCTGGTTGATCATCTCCCGGAGCTCGAGACGATTGAGCGCCAGCACACTCACCATCTGAACCAGACCAGGCGTAAGGATCTGCTTTTGCGCGACCCGTAGGTGAAGTTTTGGCTGCAGCCAGTTCATGGGAGTCAGTTCAAACGGAAATGATCGCCAAGATAGACTCGGCGGACTTCGGAATTGCTGCTGAGGTCGGCGGGGGTCCCAGCGGCGAGAACTTTGCCGTTTTGGACAATGTAGGCGCGATCGGTGACGCTCAATGTCTCGCGCACTTGGTGGTCGGTAACTAGCACGCCGATTCCTTCACGGCTCAGGTCGCTGATGATTTTCTGGATGTCCGTCACTGTCAATGGGTCGATTCCTGAAAACGGCTCATCCAGCAAAATAAAGGCGGGCTCAAGTACGAGCGATCGCGTGATTTCCAACCGCCGCCGCTCGCCACCTGATAACGTATAAGCTCCGTTGTGTCGAATGGTCTCCAATTTCATCTGTGCCAGCAATTCCTCAAGCCGGTCGCGCTGCTGTTCCGCCGTTAACGGCAGAGTTTCCAGCACCGCCAACAAGTTCTCTTCGACTGTCAGTTGGCGGAAAACCGAAGGCTCCTGGGGCAAATAGCTGATGCCGCTTCGGGCCCGGAGGTACATGGGGAGGTCGGTAATGTCGTCCCCGTTTAGAAGGACGCGCCCGGAATCCGGCCGGGCCAAACCTACCAGGATGTAAAACGTCGTGGTCTTCCCTGCGCCGTTGGGACCCAAAAGCCCGACTACTTCGCCCTGCCTGATCTCCAGGTCAAGGTCATCTACGACTTTACGCCCGCGATATGATTTGCTGAGCTCGACGGCTTGGAGCTTGAGCATACCACGTCATTTCTCGACCCGGTGTAGCGTAACAGTTCGCAAGCCTTCCTCCGAATCCACAACGATCCTATCATCCGCAAAAAAGAAGGTCAATTGACGACCCGTGGTCGTGTCTCCAGTTGAGTCATACAGTGTTGGTTTCCCCCCCGAAAGAATGAACTTGCCTTCCGCTGCCGTGTATTCGGCCCGATTTGAGGTGCCCCGGCGGTCCTCCTGTCGAACAGCCACGTTTCCGGTCGCCACCGCTCGCGAAAGTTGTTGAGTAGCATTCACGGCACCCGCCGCGGAAAAATACAGGTCTATCTGGTCGGCTTGGATCGAGCCTTGCGAGGAGTCGGACCTGGCATCCTGTTCTACCCTGGCACGCGACTCTGTATCCCAATAGGTCAGCAAGCCTCCCCGCACATGTCCCAGATCTGTTTGTGGATGTCCAGGCTGGCTCGGTGTTCTGCTGGGAGTTCGGCTCGCTGTCTGCACGGCTGATTGGCTGGCCACCGGACTCCATGCCGCCTGGGGGAATACTCCCCGCACCTTCCCGCGAGCGACCAGGATATGTGTTGGGCTGTCCAATTCGATTGTGTCAGCCTCGATCACCGACTGCCCTTGCCACAACCTGCCGTTCCCGGAATAGACGGCGTGCCCGCGCGCCGTGTCGGCAACCAGATGCTCCGCTGAAACGTGGGCGGGTTCCGGCGCGAAGTTCGAAAAGCTCCCCGTCCCTGGGCGCAACTCCGTGGTTAGCACGTTTCCATCCGCACGCAGTTCATTCGAACCCTGGGTGAAGATCGCCGACTGTGCCGTTGTGCGCATGTTTGCATCGGTAAGGATCACCGAGCCGCTGAGCGTGGTCGTATTCGTGGCTCGATCCAAGTGCGCGCGATCTCCTTGTCCGCCACGCAATCCCTCGCGAAAGCGCACATTACCAATTTGATCGACCGCGGACCACTCACCGGCGCCGCTAAACTTCGCCGTGAGTTCGCGCGATGCCGTGGTCTGCTCCGGTCCATCCCCGAGATGGCGCGTGACTTCTACGCCTCCCGAACTTACCAGTTGTTGCAGTTGATTCTGCCCGTCGAACCGCAGGTTCATCTGCTTTCCGTTCATCCGCATCGTTTGCTTGACGGGCTTTCCGCCGGCCATCGAAGTGTTTTGCCATTCGACGCGCGCGGGGGCGAGCGTGTTCACGCTTTCGAGCCTCGCCGGACCTGGCCCGGAATTGTTCAAAAAGTGTATTTCCAGGGCTTCGCTTTCAACGCGGCGCGTCCCGGCGGCAGCCGTAGCCCCGCGAGAAATCAAAGTGACCCCGCCACCGGCCGTAAGAAGGCGAGGCACGTTCCGGCGGGTGCCAAGGTCCATCTGGAGGTGTCCGGCATCTATCTCATCCTCACCCGCGGGCGTGTTTCGGGTGCCGTGGACGTTTCCCGTCGCAACGATCGGATCAACCGATCCGTCAAGCCTCAACCCGGCGGAGATTTCGTCCGCATCGAGCAATATCGGACCTTGAACGTCCGAATCGTGAAACCGCGGGTGACCGCTGGCAACTAAATGCCGTGCGTGAAACGAAGTGTCGAGTTCCATGAGCAGACTCTCGGCGGAAAGCTCATGCGTTGTCTGCTGCGCACGGACGTCCCCCTGCACCAGCACCGTGCGCGATTCGCGGCGAAATGTCAGGCTGCTGCCCGTCAGATGGAGAGATTGTTCCGGCGATGTCATGGTTTTCTCGGAAAGACCAAGCGATGAAACCGTCATCGTCATCTCAACATCGCGCTCCAGGTACAGCGTTCCGTTGTTTGAATCATAGCGCACGCCGATGGCACGGCCTTCTCCAGCCGGCCAGCGGAACGTTACCGGCTTGTCCGTCCGCGCCTCGCCGGTATGCTGGTCAAACGAAACGCCGGAGGTTACGACCTGAATGGCGTTAGCGGGAGCGGCGCCGCTCGCCTGCAGGTTGATCTGGACTTCCCCTGCACAACTGATTTCCCCTGTGTCCGAAATAAAGTCACAGGCACGGGTGCTGAGCGTGTCGTTGCGGTCGCCCTTTTTCCCGTACACGGTGATGGAAACATCTTCCAGGAGGTTGCGGCTGCCTTCCTTGAATTCCGTCGCACGCGAGGCCCGCACCGTATAAATCGTCCGCTGGCCTTCGACCTTGGAGAAGGAAAACTCAGCCGAGCGCTGCTCGACGGTGGCCGGTACCGCAGGCGGCGCCTTCTTCTCCGCCTGTTTAACCTGCCAAACGCGCCGCAGATACACGCCGGCCACGACAACGGCGAGCAGGATCGCCAAAGCCGCTGACCACCGCGCATATCGTTGCGCTTCACTATTGCGCATCGGTCGAGCCTCGAGTACGTAGACTTTGAGTATAGGGGACGCGTTGGTAGGGGACAACTGGGGTCTGCGATGGGAGATGGGAGGCGTTAAAACTGCGTTTTCCCCGCGTTTCCGAGCGGCCTGACGCGATTCGGCACGCTGTCGGGAACGCGCGGGTGGCCAACCGTTGTTGGACATCGAAGAAGACGTTACAGAAGGCGTTACAATCACTCACCGTATCTTCAAGCCTCACGAATCGGGGAACGGTGCGCGTGATTGCCATGCAGGGGCGCATGGAGAGTATAATTCGAGCAACCTATTTCTTCAGGAGGTATACACATGAAGCGCCATGTTTTTGTTACGGTGCTCGCGCTGCTCACCGTCGTGCCATTAAGCGCACAGGCCCCAAAGGGCTGGAAAGTGCGCGTCGATCGCAGCACGAATGCGTCGGACCCTGACGCTGCGGGCGACATCAAGTTCGTCACCATGGGATCGGGCTTCCATGCAACCAATCCCCAGGCAGCCGTCTTCTGGAACCCGGCGAATACGGTCACCGGGAACTACTCGCTCAAGGGCACATTCAAGCTGATCCAGACGACCGGCCACTCGGAATATTACGGCCTCGTGTTCGGGGGGAGCAATCTCGAAGGTGCGGGGCAAAACTACCTCTACTTCATGGTGGCTACGGATGGGACCTGGCTCATCAAACGCCGAGCCGGTGACTCCACAACGAGCGTATCGGCAAAAACACCCAGCGATGCCGTGAAGAAGCCCGGCGCCGACGGAATGTCCACCAACGCGCTCGAAGTGCGGGTGATGGCCGACAAGATCGAGTTTGTCATCAACAGCACGGTCGTCGACACGATACCCAAGACGGGGCAGACAGCCAAGACCGACGGCGTCTATGGCATCCGCATCAACCACCACCTCGAGGTGCAGGTGGACGGGTTCGCGCTCTCGAAGCTGTAGGCCGCTCGGCGGGTGCCCGGCAGATGAATGTGCCGCGACGGAGGGCAGAGCTTGGCCCGCCCCTGCAGCCGGCGCCATCGGCGTTCCTTTTCTGCCTTTTTTTCATCTTTTTGGAATTCAGGCTTAAAAGGTGTAAGCGACCAGTGCATACGAGAAATTGTGGCTAATTCCCGGAGTGGCATGCAGCAGGAATGTGCCCGGATAAATGTGCCCGAATCCACCGCCTAGCTGAACCTTATGCGGGAATGTGTATGAGGTTTGAAGATCGATTTCTTGGCCGACGTAACGCCCGGCTGCGCCACTTGAAACGCGCGCCACTACATTGCTGGAAGAATTATAGAGCGCATCATGGGAATCCGCCAGCCACCATGCGTTGTGCTTTACGGTTGCCTGCCAGTTGGCTCTCAGCTTGAACTCTACCGCTCCACGCAAATGTTCGATATTCTTCCAACCGACTTGATCGGCCATTCCGTACTTGTCGTGAGCCGTGGCGTAGAGTTGGTCAAATGTGCCTCGATGCCCGTCGGTTGGATTGTGGTCGCCCGAGGCGTAGTTAAATTCGGCGAAGAAACGAGGGGTGAACCGCGCGCGCGCGCGCGTATAGCCGAGCACCCAGTGGCCCGCCCAAGCGCTGACAGTGTCCGTTCCCAGGCTCCCCATCTGCTTGGCCATCTCCGTCGCGTAATCAAACCCGTTCGGCAGCTTGCCCACCCAACGCAACCCTAGTGTGCCGAAATTCAGAATTCCGGGAACGCCGGCTTCCGTTGTCAATCCGGAGGAACGTCGCCAGAAAAAATAGGGTTCGACCGTCGACTCCGGAATCAATTTTTCGAATCCGCCGTGGAATCCGTAGATGTTATTGCCAGGAACGTATCTATTGAACTTCAGGTCGACTATCTTGACCACCGACGCCGCGAAAACATCGAGGCGAACGCCGTCGTGGCGGAAAGTCCCGCGAAAACCGTCGAAGCTTCGGGCATCGTTGGACCAATTTGTGTTTCCCACCAGGCGTTCATCGCCGTAGGCGAGCTCTTGACGGCCGGCCCGGAAACCGAAAGTCTCCTTCTCCGTGTCTCCGAGCTCGACGTAACCCTGGCGAAGATCGAATGTGTCCTGATAGGGAGGCGCGGCGGGGTGTTGATTCTTCCAGAAGACACGAGCATCCTGGCCTTGCACCATAAATTTTAGCCAAGGTGTGGGCTTTATCTTCATGCCGAGCCGCACGCGAGTCAGCATATATACGTCATCTGCATTCGGTTTGAATCCGCCGCCCGTGACGCCTTCGAGCCGCGAGCGCAATTCGCCGCTGAATTGAAGCCAATGCGGCAGCACGGCACTCGACTGGTCGGGAGATGATTGGGAGGTCCCGTCAGTCTCCTGTTGCCCGAACAGTAGGACGCTGCCCTGGGCAAGTGTCATCAGAAAAAGTAAACACAAGACTCGGAAGTTCATCTCGTCTTCTTCATTCTTCAATCATCATTAGGCAATAATTCGCATTTCGATTGGCAAGTTGCGGGCACGATTTTACACAAGTTCGGTCGTGGCTGCTCATCAAGAAGTGAGTCCTCGTGTTTGGGTAACCGCGGAGAAAAACAGGGGCTTAGCCTCTTTGGCCGGGAAGATTCGTAGAGCCAATGCTGAACTTAGGCGCGCGGCTAGGCGGCAGGCAGGGGGCCTGTTTTCGCAGCGGCTACACCGTTGCGCGTCGTGTTTTTTATCAGGTACATCGCCTCGTCGGCGAGGTGCAGGAGCTCGACCTTGCTCTTTGCGTCCGATGGATACGAGGCAACGCCGACGCTCGCGGTGAAGTGAATGTTCAGCCCTTCGGAAGAAAGCCACGTCATTTCGCCGATCAGCCGGTGCAGCCGCCTGGCGACCACGAAAGCGTTTTCCTTCGACGCCTGAGGCAACACGATCACAAATTCATCGCCGCCGTAACGGAAGGCGAAATCAATCCGCCGGCAGGCCGACTTCAACATTTGACCCACTTCAGCAAGCAGCTTTGAACCAATCAGGTGCCCATGCGTGTCATTGACGTTCTTGAAGTGATCGAGATCGATGAACACCAGGGAAAATTCATACCCATAGCGCTGCGAGCGGTAGATTTCCGTCTCCAGGATGAAATCCATGTGCCGCGCATTGTAGAGACTCGTGCAGTCGTCCGTAATCGTCAGTTCATGGATGCGCTTGACGTGCCGCGCGTTTTCGAGAGCAATCGCCGCGAAATCCGCCAGGGCCTCGAGCAGTGCCAGATCGCGCTCCTGGAAGCCATCTTGTCCCACGCAGTTGATCAGCTCGATTACTCCCAGGCAATGGTCGCGATAGCGGACAGGCACAGCCACGATCGACCGCGTCTCCATTTCCGTCTTTTCATCGACCTTGGAGAAAAACCGCGTGTCCTGTCTCACGTCGGGCACGATTACGGCTTCGTCGTGTTGCGCCACCCAACCCGCAATCCCCTGCCCCATCTTGATACGCACATCTTTAAGCGCTTGCGCGCCTTTCCCGACTGCCAGTTCGAAGTAAAGCTCCTGCTTGATCTCGTCCACCAGCAACAGCGACCACGTGTCCGGACGCAGGAACTCGTCGATTTTCTCCATGATGGTGCGTAGGACCTGGTCGAGTTGCAAGGAGGAGGTAAGAGCCTTGCCAAGTTCGTGAAAAACAGCGATTTCGCCCGCTTCGCGTTGTTCTCCTCGGACAGCAGCGCTGCGACGCCGTTCGACACCGCTGAAATTCTCAGTCTTGGTCACTTGACGCCTTAGTCCCTGATTCGCCTTGCGGGTCGCCCGCCGTTCTGCGGAGAGCATCGGGGCACTTGAATTATAATCAACTTTTTTCCGGCTGCGCAACGCCGACTTGCATTGGTGTTTCCGATGGATGAGGTCTGAACCGGAAGGGGGCTGCCCGGCGAATCCACGCGTCGAGATTGACACTCCTGCGACGCCCGCCTATATTCGCTGGCGACGGCGTGCAGAAGAAAAAATGACGAAGGGCACTTTTGGCGAGCATTTGAAGCGCGAGCGAGAGATGCGCGGGGTGTCGCTGGACGAGATTTCAGCGGCCACGCGAATCGCCACACGTTTTCTCCAGGCGATCGAGAATGAACAGTGGGACCAACTGCCCGGCGGCATCTTCAACCGGGGTTTCGTACGCGCCATGGCACACTACCTCGGACTCGATGAGGAAAGCATCGTTGCCGAATATGCTCTGGCTGTGGGCGACCGCCCGAGTGTTCCGGTCTGGACGGGCAGCCCGCCCGCAGTAACGCCTGATCAACCCTGGCTCGCTTGGATCCTCGTTACCGTCTTCTTCATTGTGCTCATCGCGGGAGGATGGTTCGCCGTGCGGCGTATTTCTGCGTGGCGCGCATCGCGCCGCGGCGCACGCAATGCCGCCGTGAGCGCTGTGCCAACTCCGGCGCCGCCGGCAGTGCCGCCAGCCGCCAATGCCGTTCCCCCTTCTAACGATGCCGGGGCAAATTCTGCTGCAGCCCCAACGGCGCCTTCTGCCGTTGCAGATATTTCGCCCGCGCCCGCAATTGGCCCAATATCCGCTGCCCCTGCGCCATTCGAGCTCAGGATCGAAACGGGCAAGGCCACGCGCGTTACCGTGGAAACCGATGCCCATCGCGTCTTCGAAGGAACCATAAAAGCCGGCGAGAGTCACACGTTCACGGCGCAGGATAAATTCCAAGTCTCAGCTCGCGATGCAGGAGCGTTGCTGCTCGAATTGAATGGAAATACACTGGCTCCAATTGGTCCGCCGGGTCACGCCGGCAAGGTCACGCTCACGCGAGAGGCTCTGAAGGGAGCCATGGGAGGCAACCATTAGCGGCGGGTTGCGCGAAGAGATCCGTTCGGTCCGTGCGACCCGGGAACGCAAGCTCGCCATCTGTAATGACGCGGCTTCGCTCTCGCCGGAAGACCGCATCGAATTCCTCGCAATTCTCGCAGCCGACTCGGATGAAATGATCCGTGAAAAGGCCGCGGGCGCTCTGCTGACACAACCGCTGGCCAATGTATTGGCCGCGCTCGCCCGCACCGGCGCCGCTCCGGAAATGTTTGCGTACTGTGCCGCCGAATTTCCCCGCAGACCCGGCGTTGCCGACGCACTCGCCAAGAATCTCGGCTGTCCAATCGAAGTCCTCCGGCCTGTTGTCCGATATCTGTCGGTCTCGGCCGTTCAGGAGCTTTTTGAAGATCTCGACCGACTGAGCACATCTCCTGCATTGGTGGCGGCACTGGTTGCTTCCTCGGTAGTGACAGCCGAACAGCGCAACCAACTCCTGGAGCTCCAGCAGGAGCAGCCTGCATCCAGGGAGGCATTCGTGGAGGCCGTGGAAGCCGCCGAGCCCGACCGTGCCAAGCGCGAAACGCTCTTGCAGAAACTCTCGCGTTTGCGCGTCGTCGAACGCGTGCAGCTCGCGATCAAAGGAACCCGCGAAGAGCGCATCCTGCTCATCCGCGACCCCTGCAAGGTTGTGCAACGCGCAGTGCTCCAATCCCCTCAGCTCAGCGACCGCGAAGTCGAGGGTTTTGCCGCCATGGCCAGCCTCAGCGAGGAAACTCTCCGTTTGATCGGGGTCAATCGCAAATATCTCAAGAATTACACCATCGTCCGGACGCTTATGACCAATCCCAAGATGCCGCTCGAAATTACCCTCCACTTGCTCCCGACTATCACCCCGCAGGACCTCAAGCTTCTGACGAATAACAAGAACATTCCCGATACCCTGCGCACTGCCGCAAACCGCCTCCAGCGCCAGCGCGCCTCTCAACGGGGGCCCAGTTAATTTTCTAAGCGAAACGCGCAAGAAAGCTACTGCGCCGGTGCCGCAAGTGACTTCTTGACCTGCACTGTGTAGGTGCGTGCTTTCGCGAGGCCCGTTTCACAGAAACGATTGATCGAACGGCTTCGGGAACAGAGCCGACATTCGATGCACTTCGACTCTCCCCTTCAGGTTTGCGAGGATGACGTCGGCATCCCCGCAGAATTCCCAGATGATTTGCCGGCACGCCCCGCATGGCGGCGTGAGCGACTCCGTGTCCGCCACGACAGCGATGGCGTCGAATCCGCGTTCGCCTTCGGAGACGGCCTTGAAAATCGCGACGCGTTCGGCGCACAGCGTCAGGCCGTAGGTGGAGTTCTCCACATTGCAGCCTGTGAAAATCCGGCCGGATTTCGCGCGCAGCGCCGCGCCCACCCGGAAATTCGAATACGGCGCGTGCGCATGCGCGCGCGCAGTCCGCGCCGCGGAAATGAGCGCGTCATGCCCGCTCACGGGAGGTCCTCGTTCATCCGCGGGATCACGGCGCGCAGCAGCGCCACGAAATCTGCCTTTACGCGCTCGGCCGTTTCGAGCACTTCTTCGACTGTGACCGGCTGATCCAGTATTCCCGCAGCCATGTTCGTCACGCAGGAGATTCCCAGCACGCGGATTCCCAGGTGCGCCGCGGCAATCACTTCCGGCACGGTGGACATTCCGACCAGATCCGCGCCGATCATGCGCAAGTAGCGGATCTCCGCAGGCGTTTCGTAGCTCGGCCCGGGGAGCGCGGCGTACACGCCCTGGGAGATCTCCACGCCGAGGCGCTTCCCCTCCTGGAGCGCCGCGTCCTGGTACGGCTTCCAGTACACCTGGGTCAGGTCGGGAAAGCGCACGCCGAAGCGCTCCTCGTTCGGCCCGATCAAGGGATTCGTGCCTTGCAAGTTGATGTGGTCGCGCAGGATGACCAGACATCCCCGTTTGAATTCACGGTTGATTCCGCCTGCGGCGTTGGTGATGAGCACCGCGCGGATTCCCATCCGGGCCATCACGCGGATCGGGAAAATCACCTCCCGCTGCGCGTAGCCTTCATACAAATGCACGCGGCCCTGCATCGCCGCCACCGGCACGTTTCCCACCTTGCCGATGACCATGCGCCCGGCATGCCCGATCGCCGTCGAACGCGGGAAGTGCGGAATTTTCTTATAGTCGATGCGCGTGGCGCCCGCCAGCTCATTTGCGAATGCGCCCAGGCCGCTGCCCAGCACCAGGCCGATGCGCGGCCGCAGCTTCGTTCTTGCCAGGATAAATTTCGCCGCGCGCTCGGTGCGCAGGAAATCCTGGCTTGGCATGGCCTGCGCTGTGCCGAATGCGCTCATTTCAGGAATATTCCCACAATCGAGGCGGACATCAAATTCGCCATGGTCCCCGCAAGCATCGCGCGGATGCCAAACTTCGCGAGTTGCGATTTCTGATTCGGCGCGAGCGCCCCGATACCGCCGATCTGAATCCCGATCGATCCGAAGTTCGCGAAGCCGCACAGCGCGAAGGTCGCGATCGTGAACGATCGCGGATCGAGCATTCCCTTCATCGGCCCGAGGATGGAAAACGCCACCAGTTCGTTCAGGACCATGCGCGTGCCCAGCAGGTTTCCGATCTGCACGCAGTTGTGCCAGGGCACACCGATGACCCACGCCACCGGCGCGAACGCCCAGCCGAAAATCTGCTGCAAGCTCGTCGGGAACCACACCATGCCGTGGCCGCCCAGCCAGTTATGAATGCCGCCCATCAGACCATTGGTCAGCGCAATCAGCGCCAGGAATGCAATCAGCATAGCCCCGACGTTCACTGCCATGCCCAGCCCTTCACTGGTCCCGCGCGCGATGGCGGCCAGAAAATTCGAATCCCGCTCGACATTTTCCCGATGTACAGTGCCCATGGTTCTCGGCTGCTCGGTTTCCGGGACCAGCATTTTCGCAATCAGCAGCGTTCCCGGCGCGGTCATAATGACCGCTGTCAGCAGGTGCCGGGCCTCAGCTCCAAACGCGATGTACGCCGCCATGATCCCGCCCGAAACGTGCGCCATCCCGCTGGTCATGACCGTCATCAGTTCGGACTGCGTCAGATCCGGCAGGAACGGGCGGATGGTCAGCGGCGCCTCGGTTTGCCCCATGAAGATGCTCGCCGCGACGTTGAGAGACTCGGCTCCGCTCGCGCCCATGACGCGCTGCATCACCCATGCTGCCGCGCGGATGACGACCTGCATCACACCAAGGTAATACAACAGCGCGAATAGCGACGCGATAAAAATAATCGCAGGCAGAACCTGAAAGGCGAAGATCAACCCCAGCGAGGAATGTTGCTTCCCGAGCTCCCCAAACAGGAACTCAGACCCCACAAACGCATAAGCCAACAGCTTGTTCACGCCATTGCCTGCTCGCAGAAACAATTCTTGCCCGTAGGACCACCGGAGCACCAGGAATGCGAGCGCAATTTGCAGTCCCAGCCCCCACGCCACCGTTTTCAGCTTGATGGCGCGGCGATTGGTCGAAAACAGATACGCCAACGCCAGCATCAAGAGCAATCCGAGCACGCCCGTGAATCGCCCCATCCGCTGCCTCCTCGCTCACCCGGCCTCCCCTGGAAATGAACGTCACATTAGCACGGTGAGGAATGACATGGGATGTGGAAATTGGGCAGAGGGTCAGTTCCGATAAGACGACTTCCCAGATGGGAAGACTTCAGCGTAGCTTCTCAACGCAAGGGCGACCCATCTGCGAACAATGACCCGCCAATAAAGACCCGGAAACTTTACATGCGTAACTCACTCGAAAGCAGATTCCTCGGACGCGCTCCTAGTTATCCAGTACGTGATATACGCTCGCTCTCGCATTCGCTGCCACTGACGTGTTCTTATCTGTACTCAGTTGCGGGTATTTTTTAAATCTGGCCTGCAGCACGGCTGCTTTTTCGGCTGGGTCGGTGACATAGGATAAGGCCCGATCGTACAATTGATTTCCAATCTTCAGACGCACGTGCGGATCACGAGCCACATTGACGTTCCAGACATGGGGGGACTCAATTCCCGGAGGATTAACGGTGCTCAGATAAAGCTGGCCATTATAGGCGACACAATTAATTCTTACTGAATGTGGAAGCAGATACCACGTTCGGGTCTGAAGCTCGACATTTCTAACCTTGTCGGTGAACGACCAGTCGGTAACCGGCGTGGTGACGAGGTCCCCTTTCAACCACAAACCGGGCCTGCGATCCTTAGGTTCGAGGCCCGTGACGCGCAGCACCAACAGCGCTAAGACCAAGCAAACCAGTATTCCAACGATAATTTTCCCCAGCGTTTTCATGGCTAACTCCTCAACGTAAACCAGAATTTCCGATTTGGACCTCTCGTTCGCGCATCCTAACGCTTCTCCTTCCCCGGACACAACGAATTTGCTGCCTGAGCATGCCCCATGACACTAGGTGACAAAGCCAAGTTCCTCCATGAGAAGGCCGGTATGAGTCAAGTTGGTTTTGTCTTTCTCGTCCTGTCTAGTTGCTGCGCATTGAACCGATCCGGCTCTGCCGCCATCCTTCCACCCGCACTGTTCTATGAGCGATTTTTCGCTCGGTGCCAGTTGGGCGTTCTCGTTTCAGCAGGTGCTGCTACCTGAGAATCGACCTTGGCTTCCGTACCTGCGTACGGAAGTTGGCCCGGAGTTGGCCCGCAGTCACCTGAACTCGGCGGTTGCGCTCGACAATTCCAATCTAGCTCGACGCCGCTGCGCTCGCGACAGCGCTGTGATTGCGCAATGGCTCGTAGACCTCACCGCTCACCCACAAATTGTGAAGCAGGACGGACAACTTCCGAGCCACGGCAATGATCGCGCGTTTCTTGGCATTGCTTCCTCCTCGCTCGGAGAGTTTCGATCCCCATCGCGGCAAATCACTGTCCTGTCCAAACGGCCCCAGAATATAGTGCGCGCCCGGAGAGATTCGAACTCCCGACCCTCTGCTTCGAAGGCAGGAAGGGTCAAATCTAAATGCTTGTTCTGGTGTCGCTTAGGACTCTCGAAACGCCTTTTACGTTAAAGGTCGCGTGACGCTTTGCGGCAAAACGGATGTAAGCCGACAGTAACCACGATGCAAGCACCGTCACAAACCGTACCAAATCCGTCGCAACTGTTAATTGTTCAATGACATAGATGAACTAGAACGCGGATTTCCCATTTTTACCGCGTTTTCAGCCCCAAAAATCAAAAAGCAGAAAAAATTCGCAAGTTGTCTGGCAACATCGCCTGCGCTCAGCGCCAATCGTAACGCCCCGCACCGCGTCTACGCGGGGAACCTCAACACGACAACACCCGCCGCCAGCATGTTTCCTGCGCTGGAATACAGGTGTTTTCATTCGCATCGAGCAGTATACTGGGCGAGCCAATAACCGTTCATATCCAAGAAGCAGAAAGGACGCCAACAATGTTAAAGAAAGCAGTGAAAATTGGAAGCTGCCTAGTAATAATGGCGATTCTTCTTATGTTCAGTGGATCGAACACCGCCAGCTCCAGTCCGGAGAGTTGGGCCGATCTCGCCGTTCATAACTTTGGCGCACCCATAAATACAATGTGGGATGAAGGCGAACTCTCATTCGCTGATGACGGAACAATGGTTTTTTGCAGCAGCCGTCAGGACTTGGCGGTAGCGCCTGGCGACCTCAAAGACATTTACATCGCAACATTCAACAAAGAGACCGGTACGTGGAATAAACCTGTAAACATGGGATTGCCTGTGAATTCGGCACCTGCCACGAATATCGATCCCTTAAGAAAGGGCGATGACAGAGAGCCATGGATTTCACATGATGGAAATACCATCTATTTCAAATCCGACAGACTTGCGACGAGCAATCCTCGCAATGTGAACGATATTTTCGTCACACATAAGGTGAATGGCGTGTGGGCCACGCCGGAGTTGGTTCCATACCCGATCAGCACCGACAATGGGAATGAGCACTGTCCGATGTTGCTGAGGGACGGCAAAACCCTCTGTTTCGCATCTCAGCGCGAAGGTGGTTACGGTAGTTTTGATATTTGGTGTTCGCAGCAGGATGCGAATGGGAAGTGGCAACAACCTGTCAATCAGGGCCCCAATATAAATACATCGGCTTCCGAGTTCCACTTCATGCAGGACAAACAGGGCTGGGTTTACTTCACCTCATCGAGACCCGGCGGGCATGGCACTATGGACATCTGGGCCTCCAAACAGCTAGGGCCGAATAAGTGGGGACCTGCAGTGAACGTGGGTCCCTTAGTCAATGGTCCCGGCAGGAATCAGTGCCCGGCACTTTCTCCGAATGACGAAACTTTTTGCTGGTTTTCCGATTCCAGAGCGGATAACAGTTTCGGCGCTAATGACATCTATTGGACAAATAAAAAGAATATCGACCGCGTCGTTGGAAATCGGTGATGCCTGCCGAACCGAAGGCACCTAATCTGGAGTTGATTGATGTTTCGGCCGCATGACGTTGTGCTACAAAATGTCGTGCCGATCGATTCCGAAAAAGTAGCGTAAGCCAATATGGGGATAGGTTTTAGAATGGCGCGCCCGGAGAGATTCGAACTCCCGACCCTCTGCTTCGAAGGCAGATGCTCTATCCAGCTGAGCTACGGGCGCAACTTTGTTATCAATAGCTTACGCTGCTCGCTCCCTCTTTTCTAGGGGGCTTTTGGGGGCAATTCCGGCTAATACATCCGGGACGGCTGCAAGATGTTTTTCAAAGCAGTCCGGCCGAAGATGTGAATAGCGGCGGATCATTGCTTCTGATCCGTGACCGATCCATGCCTTGATCGTTTCGATCGGCACATTGCTCTCCATCAGGGCTGTCACCCGGTAGTGACGAAAAGCGTGCATCCCGGCCATCGGGATTTTCAGCTTTCGCAGTATCGGATGCAGACCCCACTTGAGAACATTGCTGTTACGGAGCGGGCGCTGTTTGCCGTTATAAGCGCGGCAGGGAAAGACTAGGCCCGTTGTCCGTCCGTCAAGATGATCCTTAAGCATATCGGCCAATGACTTCGTAATACTGATTGCCCTTCGTGAGTTCCGCGTCTTGGGCGACTGCAGTTCACCTTCCCATGCAGAGCGTCGGACGTGGATTACGTTCCGAGAGAAATCGATATCTTCCACCTGTAAGCCATAGAGCTCGCCTGCGCGCATCCCAGTCCCGGCAGCAGTCGCAAATAGGATTTCGTACTTTCCCTCCGCGGCTCCGAGAATTCTTTCTACTTGCTCCTGGGAATAACACGCTGTCTCGGACTCCTCTTCAATACAGGATGGATAATGGATCGACTTCTTCTCGAATCGGCTACCAATAATGAGTTGGAGCACCTTTACCGCATGCCGCACAGAACTGGGCGCGAGATTGGTAAGTTCCCCAATCCACTCGTTTACAGCTTCCGCCGTAATACTCGCCACAGGCGTCTGACCCCATTTCGGAAGAAGATACTTCCGAATGAAATATCGGATCGTACAAGCCGTGGACCCCTTTCTGCGCGGTAGGTATGTCTGTTCGAACTGAGTGACCCGGCTGGAAAACAAATCAGTCAGCTTGAAAAGATAGTCGGGTTCGTTCACCCCGGCTTCCGAGACAAGCTGCAGTTTTTTGAATTCCGCCTGACTCCGTGTCATCTCATCGACAAAGCCTATGAACACGCTGCGTTTCGTCCTGCCATCTTGATCTGATTGGTCAGTCCGAAACCGTGCATAATAGGCTTTCCTTCCTTGCTTTTCCTTCACTTCAAGCCAGCCTGTTTGGCCGCTCCTGCGAGACATTGATTTTCCTCTCTTTCTCGCAGGAACCGCCGCCTTTTGACACACGGAGGGTACAACATTTTGACCCTCCGTGTGCAATAGGCTATCGCTCATGGAACTATGCCGCATCCTTCCTCATTGGCGACCGGGAGGCAAAAGAAATCACATTTCGATATTCCTGGCCGACATGAAGAACCGCACTCATCCTTTCAGAGAGTTCAAACTCAAGATGCCACTCGAACATCTTGAGCTTGTTCCTTTCGTCTTGTGTCAGGCGATGGCCTTGATGAGATACATCGTCGAGACAGTTCAGCAATCCTGTAATTGGTGTTTGGCGAAACTTAGAACGTTGGCAAGCACGGACCGCCAGCAACCACTCATGCCGACTGGCAGACACTGCTTCCTGGTCCTGCGAATCCACCTCCTGTCCGTACCGACGCCAGATGCACCAATGATCCAGGCCGATAGCGTCAAAAGCGGCGGCTGCCTCAATTGGGTTATTGGGGTCGAACTGAAAGCCTCCGATTCCACTGCGAGTCACGGAGCATGTCACCTGGCCGTTTTCGTTTTCGCAGATGTAGCCCCATCTCCCGCGACCTTTCGCTTGGCGTCTACTCTTGTGAATACAGCAAGAATGAAAATATTTGCTCGACTTAAAGCCGTATTTCTGTGCAAATTCTGTCATCGTCATTGCTATTACTTCTTTTGTTGCGATCAGAAGCGCTCTGCGATCTTCCTTAACCGGTTCTACCGGCGCCGTGGACTGGAGGCCGATTGTCTCGATCGCCTGTTCAGCCTGAATGATCGGATTAAACTTGTGATAACCGGTTCCGGGTTGGGAATAGTACAACCTGCCAAAAGCCTGGAAGATTTTTCCTCGAGGCCCCCGAATAGCGTAGCGCTCGACCTGGAGCCCATGTTGGTGCGCGAATCGCTGTAAGAGCTTTGGTCCTTTTTTCATGCATTTCCTTTCTGTCGAATCTTCTCCGCTGTGTTCGCCCGCTTTTACTCTCGATTCTTAAAAACGCCGAGTAGGGAGCGGCCCCTGCCGACGCGCTGGCTGGGGCCTCCCATTTGGAGATGAGGAGGGCCCAGGCAGTCGTTAAACCTATTGGGCCCCCCTCATGGCTGTTGTTAATCGGCCTCGGGAAAGGTAACAGCACCTGTTTCCGAATCCTGCGTGGCCTTCAGACGGCGGATCAATAAATCCGCGATATCACAGACCAAAGTTACCGGAGGTTCCTTGATGCCAGTTTGCTTTTTGACGAAAGCCTCGGCTTCACGGAACAGCCCGTCATATGTTTGTGGAGTTGCCTCCGGTTCGAGTGAAGTCTCAGGCCGCTTTTTGGCAGCCTGGACCAGCTTGCTCAGGATGCCCAGCGCTTCATTGGCGCTCGGCTCCTTGGCTGGAATGGTGATTGTGGAGGCGGCCTCAATAAAATTGAGCCTGCCAAGATTCACCTTCTGTTGTGCTGCGAGAGCGACAAACCACTCCGGGAACGTGCCGATGGCTTTTTTGTAATCAGACTCATAACCATCGGCAGTACGTGCCGGAATATCCATTGCTGCTAGTGTGTCGCCCCATGATCCGTGAGGAACCACGGCATGTAGACGGGTGAGGATTTGACCGAGGGTCAAGGCATTGCGCCGAATTCCGACGTAAAGACTCTTGGCGTTCTCCGTCAAGGTTGAGATGATTGTTGATTGTTGAACCCCGTCCAAACCCGAAAAGCCGGCCTGGAAGGTGTGTTCACTAGATGCACCCAGTACTACATCCACTTCTTGCTTCGATTCTGTCGAAGCGAAAGTGGAAGTTGTCATTGCTGTTTCGTGATTCATATATCCTCCTTGTTCCGGCGGCCAGTTCCAGCTCCGTCGGCGAATACGACGTTAACGCAGAATTGCCCTGGCCCCTCTTCCCGGACAGCGTCATCTCTATGTTATTGATGACAGGGTTGTTATGGGGATAAGGCGAAAGGGGCAAAGATAAGGCAAAGACAGCGCAACTCAAAAGAAGGACCGACCGACAAGTCGAACTCGGATATTTCTGGGATTTGGCAACCTAACCCTAGGGAGGAAAGTTCGGTAGCCTCCAGTGGAGGCCAGTAGTTTTCAATATACAGGCGGGGGCGACATTACGTGCGGCAGGTCATTTACTGTGAGTTAAGGAGGAGCTGAGCAAAAGAAGAGCGATCCTGTCTCCGATTGCTTTCAATCGTGCTTTCAAGTCGTCGCGCACTTTGGCTTTCAATTCATCGTAGGACATGGTTTCGAGTTCTTGCATCGTCTGCGGTTCGGCGCGGCCGTTCGTCAGTATGACTCGGAGTTCCAAGCAAGTCAGAGCCTCACGTTCTTCATCAGGATCGTAACTATCAATATTCACTCAAATAGTCAATGTCGTCGTAGCAGTCCTCTTCAGTGTATTCGCGAGCCCATGGGTCTCCGTTGAAATCATCATCGAACATGCGTCGCCATACCGCTTCATCCGGATCGTACTCCATGCGCGGAATAGGACACTGTGAGTTATATAAGTGCTCAGCCTGTGAAGGGTCAAGAAACTGGCCCAGCACGAGTGACATCTTTAGTAACTCACCCGGAGCTCCACGATGCTCATCAAAAGAGTGCGGGCCTAGCAGGTCTGAAAACAACGGAGTATCAATCAAATCGGCAACGCAAATTTCTCCGTGGCCCGGCACCTGCCATTTCGTGCAGTATAGAATGTTATCCCCGAACTCTGCAAAGCGACGCAGCGCTCTCTTGAGAGTTCCATCGGTTTCATCCCGCAATCGCTTCCCATTCATCAAATCATCCATTATCTTGAGTAAGAATCTAGCGTTGCGGGCATGCTTGCGATCCCGATCCAAATTAGGGTATTTCAGCACCACAGCTGCCACTAACTTTGCGCGCTTTCTGCGCCACTGGGATGGTTCGCCGCCGCTGCTTCCAAGATCTTTCTCAGGACAGAGACAAAATGGCTTCTCTCGTGCGTACAGTTCGTAAAGGCCGCACTGGCCTAGCCACTCCCGTGTAAGGTTGACCCACCGACGCTCTTCCTTATTAGGTAAGCATCGATTACAGTGAGATTGAGCGCACCGGAGATCCGACTTCTCAAAGGCGTCGATGATTTGATTTCGAATATAGGAGTCTGCCTGTAGCCACAGTGCGGCGAGCGCCTCCGGGTCAAATCCATCCAGCAGAGCGCGGATCTCGTTGTCGTAATTCGTCAGGCGCATATCTGGATGCTTACCGAGGAAAAAGGCTACATCGCCGGGGTCAATCGCAAGGGAAGAAGGATTTGTAAAACAAAACTCTCTGATAGCGCTCTCGGGGACTTGGCTGATCTTTTTTAGCCTTTGCAGGCCAACGAGACGAATTGCTTTGCGGATGACATCATCAGTGATGGGATCTTTGGCAGACGCGATTTCCGGATGCCACAAGTTAAGGACCATTTTCACAATTCTTATGAACGATCCTTCCTCTAACAGCCGCGGGGCGGGCATGGGGGCCACAAGATATCCAATCGCTTGCCTTCTCGTCTTATCCGACAAATTCAAATTCACGTGTTTCTGGAAACGATGATCGATCTTGTCGCTTGCATCGCGCTTAAGCAACCAACATGGTCCGGCAGGCGGTGGCTCAAAATAGAGGACCTCGTTCCCCTTTTCCCTAATCGCAAACATCAGCTTCTCTACATCCGCCGCGTCTATTTCATGCAAAGGAGAATCGGCAGGGACAGGACGCCTCCACCACCGATCACTTATTGCGTCATATACGCATAGAAGTCTTTTCTTCGTCCTCAGATCCTCCGAATAGAGATCTAAGTATCTCAGCAACTCGAGAACCGACAAGCTGCTTAGACCCCAAGGAGGAATGTGATCGGCCCTGTTGTGCGACTTGGGGGCTTTGAACTCACGGTGTTTGTCATAAGCCAGAAGTTTGAGTCTTACGAACCCGGTGTCCCGACCCGATTGAGCAACAAGGCCCTCGAACAGCTTGTCTAAATCGGTCATCAAACTATCATCTTCACTCTGCGAAGCCCGTGAAACTGTGGCGCATTCCTCTTCATACAATGGAAAGAGACAGACATTCTGAAGAGACTCCAAGGCCTCCCTAGCCCTTTCGACATCGCCTTGCTTCAGCAAAATGCCACATTGTTTCAATAAGTCCCGGATCGAACTGATTTCTTCTTTGTCAGGGATTTCTTTATCACATTGGGGACAGTAAATAGGTGGGTTCATAGTTTACAAAATGAGGTCAGCGAGCCCCTCTCGTCCTCTATGTCCGAATATGCACGTTGAGTTCGCATGTCGCAATAGAACGGTGTCTAATCTTTGGACACAGGATGGGTGTGGAGGGCCGGCCGGACAGGATTGTTGGCTCTGGCAGCGCATCACATCTGCAAGAAAAAGAGGAACAATGAGTCTGCTTGACGCCTCAAATCGGCAGAATTGCCGATTTCGCGATTTTGGCTCACCATTCGACCGCCTTTAAGCCTTCACCGGCTCGCCGTAAGTGACCAAGCTCGAAACATGGTTTCAGCTCGTTTAATCTAGATTTCTCAGGGGATTCCAAGCGCTTCGTGGGCACATTGGAACTATACTAGCCAGATTAGTGGTATCCGTCCGACGAACCCATTTCTACTGCGCGTGTTGCTGACGCCAGGCGCCCAGCGATATAGTAACGGCCCTGGAGTTTGACATGGACTTCCACAAGATCTGGCTAGAGCAGTGCGCGGCAACCCGCACGATTCGTGAGCGGTTCGGTGTTAAGAGCGCACTAGATTATCTCGTCGGCGAGAAGTTGCTGAACTTCGCTAGGGAAGCGGACAGGAGCCCCGAGTTTGCTGCCGAACTCCCACGTTTTCAGGCAGCGGTATGGAATGTTTTCAACCCATATGAACTCAGCGGCTATCTGGCCAGTCTGAAACCTTTCGCGAGAAAGAAACTCCAGAAGCTCCTTTACGTTTCTTCTAAGCCGGTCCTGCGGTAAATCTTCGAGCATGCCTTTGGCTCATCAGGAACATCTGCCACAATATTATTAGCGCAGAAGTGGGGCTTTTCTCCAGGCAGACTATTTCACGACGCAACCACACACCTCAGGAGCGACTGCTTCCTTCCTGATGGGTTGGAAGCAGAGGGCCAAGTTGAAATTGAGATGAGGTAAATCAAAAAGCAAATAATGGACGGCACGGGAGAATTTTCAATTCCTCTCGGTCGGGAAACTGATACGACCCTAGAACGGGAAGTCCGAGAGCAAACCCTTGTCTGAGCGGCGGGCTGGAAACGGCCCGTTCACCGGTGTGAAACATGGGACTAAAATTGAGCCCTCACCGGCGGAAGCATCCACCAGAGTGAGCTGCGGGATTGAAGGCAAACCAGCTCTGGTGCTCCTGTAGATATTCCTACAGACCTTGCCAAGTCCTTTATTGATCGACCGTGGTTGGAACACCTAAGGGATGAGTGTATTTAGACGCTTCGTTCGCTCGGCTTGGGCTCGCTCACTTCGCTGAATACAGGAGAAAGGCAGCGGGTAGGAGTCTTATGAAATGCTCAGATTCAGTATCTACTTGAGTTGTCTTTCTCGCGAAGCCTGGTTCTGGCAAGCGTTGGGGAAGAGGGGCCATGTGAATCCCCCGAGAGGATGACTCCCCGTGGGGAGAAACCGCCGAGGTTTCTCCTTAGCAATTCCCACACCGGCAATCCAGTCAGACCCTAACACAGCCTACTCGCTTCGATTCGGCTGTACTCCATGCTGAAGTCGCTCTGCTTGTGGCAGATCGTTCGATATCTTTTTTACTTGAACATCTGTGCTTGAACGTCGAATACCTATACTAGCCAAATTTGTGAGCTGGATGTGGGCTCTGGTCTACTGCCAAGTCCTCCATCCCACATCCGAGCTACATATTGGACTTGGCGAACCCGCAGTTCTCCTACCTGTTTCAGCCAATCCCAATACAACAAGCACCATCCTCTGCTGCTGGCGGCGAATAGTCCGCTACACAGTGAGTCAAGTTCTCTGAAGCTGGTATCATGCCGGATCGTTCAACACGGACATATCAGCAGAGCCCTTCCTACGAAATCGTAGCTGGCAGAAGCCAGGTTGACTCAAGGCATGATGGGATCACCGAAGACACAGACTATCGCAAGACCTTTGGTCTTGCCTGCTGACCGTCCAGTGAAACTCTCAACTGAGTAATCAGTCTCGATAACTGGATTCCGACCGACGACCTTGGCGGGCAGGCATGAGACCAAGGGCGTAGTGTCTTCAACAGAAGAAAACCCCCAACTCTGAAACATAAGGTCAGAGGGAGGAACATGGAGGTAGTTACCATGAGTAAAAGTATGACTTATAAATTCCCAGTCAGAAGTAGGGGCTTCATCTCAGCAGTGGAGCAGATCAAAACCAAGTCGGGAGTACTGTCCGTTCACTTCAAAGTGGGAGACCATATCTGGAAGACCGAAAGGAAGAAAGCGATAGCGCTTTTGACCTGGCATTCAGATGCATATGTAGAAGTAGAGGGGTGGAAGACCCGTGAAGATGCTCCCGAAGCTTATGCGAATCACGGACGAGTACTGGATCATCCCTTTTTCTATCTACCCGGCTGCAAGTTAACGCCACGGATTTAATCCCTGGACAGTCTTCAGCTTGATTTGCATTCGCCATTTGCATTTTTAATGCAACCCCAAACAACAGGAGATGGTCACATGAACGAAGGGAATCAGATTTCACAATAGGTAGAGAACTTTCCCGCCCCGCAGTTTCCCCTATCAGGTTTTGAGATTTCATCGAGCACACGAGCATTCACATAGGAGCCATTCATACATGAGCGTAGCAACCATCGAAAGATCAGCAGAACTATCGGGCTTAGTGCCCGACGAGCGATCGGTAGATCTCAGGGAGAAAAGCATCCCTGCCAATCCGGCAGAAGTTTTTGACCACCGAAAGCACTCTCGGGGTTTCCTCGAGGGCAAAGACGCCTCAGTCTATCTCCGCTTATCGAACGTGCCGGCGCCGGTAGAAAAACCGATGGACATCCAGTCGCTCCTGTTCAAGCTATTTTCTTTGCTGCCCGGAGATCGTCAACTCGAACGCCGGGCCCGCAAGTTGGCCTGGCAACTTTCGAAAGGCCGGCGTGTAACTTGTGAATGGGACAAGGTGTTTCTTAGTGAATTGACTCCTGCAGAAAATCGCATCTCCGACGAAGATTTTCTAGCCCTCTACCCTGATCAGGTGAAAACACCCGCCAAGAAGGGCGGAAGACCCAGAAAATATCGGACAGCCACAGCCCAGAGAAAGGGACATGCTGAACGCCAGCGACGATACCGAGAACGAAAGCTCCTTGTCGTCGCAGATGTGACGAAAACCCTCTCGCAGCTCGCTGAGAAATAAAGGTTTGCAGACGTGAAAATGACGTTCTGGACCTCCAGGCCTATCTGTTAAGCATCGTCGCTTATATCGCCTCTGTTGAATTTGGAGACGGAATCCCCACTTGTTTAGTAGGGGCAATCATGACCATCGCCATCGAACAGGAAGTCGCGGTTTCGAGCCCGGCTCCCGAACAAGAATCCAATCCGGACATAGGAGAGAACCAGCCTCCTCACGAGGGGGTATGTGCGAACCCACGATGCCGAAAAGGTTCCAACGGAACACGTGGCGTGCTCAAGAGTCCACGGGCAAAGTACTGTTGCCCCTACTGTCGTGTCGACGTCTGTCGTCGGAGTCGGCCGAAGCCCGAGCAGATCGAGAAACCCTGCCGCAAACGCCGGAGGGATGCAAAGTACACGTCCCACTCCGAAAGGCAGCGCGCATACCAGGCGAGACACAACCCATACCCATTACCAGAGGCCATAAAGGATTATCTGGGGATGAGGGCCGGAAGCTCTAAAGTGAACGGCAAACCCGCTCCAGAGCCCGTGCAAGCGTTCAATTCCTCAGCTCGGCCATCTCCATGCTAAACAAGCGTTATCAGCTTGATCTGTCAGAATGTTGATGTAAGTCAAGACCTCTACGTAGCAGAAGACCAGGTTTCTCTCTCTCCGATGGCATTTCTGAGGCTTCCGAGCCAGATTCATACCAGCGAACGGCATTCAGGGCGAACCCGCCGTACTGGCGTGAACGATGGCTCTTCGGAGGCCGACACGGGCCACCTGAGTAAGTTTCGAGCGAACGGAAAAGCTGTCGCACTTCGTTCTGCTCGCCGCCGCACCCAGCCTGCTTTCGGTGACGGCAGGACTCCTGTTGAACCTCTTTGTGTTCAAATTCTCCACAGCGGGCCTCACAATTGCTATCCTCTCAGCCATGCTATTTGGCTTAAGCCTGTTCAGGAAGACAAGATGAGATCCGATGCGCGAAATTGCCCTCCGTTTCTTCGTGCGAGACGGATCTAAGGATAGATACTGAAGTGAACGGCACGCGTAGCTTTTTCAACCTCTATCGCCACAACTTTGTCCGCATAGCTGTAGCCATTCCGCAAGTTCTCGTGGCCGATCCCTCATTCAACGCCAACCAAACCATAGACTTAATGAGGAAGGCGACTGAACGCAGGGCGCTCCTAGTTGTGTTCCCGGAACTCGGGCTCTCTGCCTATTCTTGTGAAGACCTCTTTCACCAACAACCCCTGCTCGACACAAGCAGAAACGCTCTCTGCCAGGTGATCGAGGCCTCCCGCGATATCCCCGTCATCGCGGTCGTGGGAGTGCCTCTTGTTATCGATAACCTGCTCTTCAACTGCGCAGCAGTCGTGCACCACGGGAGCCTTCTTGGTGTGGTCCCCAAAACCTACCTTCCCAACTATCGCGAGTTTTACGAGCTTCGCCAGTTTGCGCCAGCGGACAATCGACTTAGGGATAGCATCGACATTGCCGGCCACCGCGACGTTCCGTTCGGGAACCGGTTGCTGTTCCAGGCGGAAGACCAGCTGCTTTTTACGTTCTTTGTGGAGATATGCGAAGATCTCTGGGTGCCTGTTTCGCCGTCGTCGTATGGCGCGCTTGCAGGGGCGACGGTGCTCGCCAACCTTTCGGCTTCCAATGCGACAGTGGGGAAAGAAGACTATCGGCGTCTGATGGTTGCTGACCAGTCGGGCCGTTGCATTGCCGCCTATGTCTATTGCGCAGCCGGAAGCGGTGAATCGACAACCGATCTCGCCTGGGACGGGCACGGCCTGATTTACGAAAATGCTGTGTGCGTGACTGAAACCGAGCGATTCCTCGATCGTGCCCAGATTATAACGGGCGACATCGATCTGGATCGCCTCGCACAAGACCGGATGCGCCAGAATAGCTTTGGCCAGGCGATGCGTAACCATCACGAGGAGGTGGCGCGTTTTCGGACAATCCACTTTTCGGCTAGCTTGCCTGCCAGTGACCGCCTTCCACTGGAACGATTGTACGAGCGCTTTCCCTACGTGCCCAGCGACCCCGCACGCCGCGATGAGCGTTGCCGGGAAGTTTATGAAATCCAGGTGCAAGGGCTTGTCAAACGATTGCGGGCGAGTGGGATCAGTAAGGTAGTGATCGGAGTCTCCGGTGGCCTGGACTCGGCCCAGGCACTCATCGTTTGTGCCCGTGTCATGGACGTGATTGGGTTGCCGCGCAAGAACATACTCGGCTACACAATGCCAGGATTCGCCACTAGCGATCGCACATTGCAGCGGGCCCGCCGCCTTATGTCTGCCATGGGATGCGAAGTTCATGAAATCGATATCCGCCCAAGCTGTATGCAAATGCTGAAAGACATCGGGCATCCTTACGCCGCCGGAGAGCCTTTATTCGACACGACCTTCGAGAATGTTCAAGCTGGCGAGCGGACAAGCCACCTGTTCCGCCTGGCGAATCAATATGGCGCGCTGGTAGTGGGCACGAGTGACCTGAGCGAGCTAGCACTGGGTTACTGTACTTATGGTGTGGGCGATCACATGGCACACTATCATGTGAACGCGAGCGTACCCAAAACGCTGATCCAATACTTGCTCCGATGGATTACCGGGACAAGACAGATGGGACTTGAGGTCGCCACGGTGCTTGAAGAGGTGCTGGAGACAACAATTACTGCTGAACTTGTGCCTGGCAACTCGGCCGCGCAGCCGGTGCTGGGTGCGGAAGAGGTAGTCGGACCTTATGAGTTACAGGATTTCTACCTTTATTACACGCTGCGCTTTGGCTACGCGCCCTCAAAGGTGGCCTTCCTTGCGTGGTCGGCTTGGCATGATCGGAACCAAGGCGTGTGGCCGGATGTGCCCGAGTCAAGGCGACACCAGTACGAAATCGGCGAGATTAAGCGCTGGCTAAAAGTCTTTCTTGAGCGGTTCTTCAAGTACAGCCAGTTCAAACGCAGCGCCATACCCAACGCTCCCAAGGTGGGGTCGGGCGGTTCGTTGTCGCCCCGTGGGGACTACCGAGCCCCGACCGATGGAGAAGCAACCGCGTGGCTGGCTCAATTGGAGCAGGTTCCAGACGTTGATTCGTGACGGTGGGCCACGATGCCTCGCAGATCGATAGCGTCGCGGAAGCCAGCGAGAATGATCGATCTCACAGCGTAGCTCGCGCCGCACACGTAACATTGGGCCAAAATGTGGCTGGGGGAGGAAAATCAAGGTCACTGGCGGCAAAATACAAATTTCAGCCGAGTTGCAAGCTGGTGAAGGAACACCCACGCAGCCTGCTCAATGACGAGCTCCGATGCATGCGGCAAAAGTCAGAACCTCAGAGGATGACTATTCAACAGGACAACAAAACTGGAAAGGTCCGCAACATAAATTACTGACGGACGCAGTTCTTCGGATCGGCGCAAGAGCGCGCGCATTCGCGCAAAATAGTTTAGTTTGCGAACTTCAAAGGGCTTCGAAAGACAATCATCGGCGCCGTGATCGAGGCCAGCGATGCGGTCCCCCACCCTGTCCCGTGAGGTCAGCATGAGGATTGGAAAACTCAATCCCAACTCCCGCAGCTCGCGACACACTGCGAGACCATTGGGAATGGTAATCGCAGAATCGATGATGGCCAAGTCGTAGTTATTATTTGCCCCAAAATATAATGCCGGGGTGCCAGTTGCCGCGACATCGACCGCAAATGCTTGGTCGCGTAGCCCGTTTGTAATGCTGCTTGCGATGAGAGGATCGCATACTGCCATTAAGAGCCGCGTGCAAGATGGATTGGGCAATTCCGGCCTTTGCGAACGATGGAAGCTGCACGGAAATTGGAATAGATACTTTGCTTAAGCTCGCGAGTTCTTCCCATCCTCAACCCTGCAATGTGGGAGAACACCTCAGTTTGCCTTTGTAAGATGAAGCGCAGTGCCGTCCAATGGTTCTTCAGGTTTAATGCCAAATTCATTAGCCAGAGTTGGGGCAATGTCCACCGTGCTGACGGGATCCTTACGTCGTTCCCCTTTCCAGAGGCCCCAAAAGATAAGAGGAACTTTGCGGTCGTAGTCATACGGGCTTCCGTGCTGAGCGGGATCGCCAATCGGTGGATCATTCAGAGCCAGCATTGGCTTGAAAGCGAACAGGATGGCTCCGCTTCGTCCGCGAACGGCACTGTATTTCAGCCGGTATCGCAGGCTCTCGTCCCGGGGATCGTCAAACTTCTTATTGGGCAGGGCTTCGAGTTCCTCCAGGGTTGCGACCTCCGCCACCTCGGGCATCGAGCGAATGATGCTGACCACCTTGGGGACCCATTCCTTCTGCTCGCCGAGATGTTGTGAAACCTCCGGATGGAAGTAGAGCTGGTTGGGGTAATGGTCATTCCCGGACCAAAGCAGATCCTGATCCAGATTAAGTTCCTTGCGCACCCTGGACTGCAGCTCCGCCATCCAGGCAATGGTGTTCAACCGGCGCGCGGGGATGCCTTGATCCTGCAAACGCTCCGGGAAATCCATCCCTCCATGGTCGGCGGAGAAGACCACCACGACCGATCTTCCTCCCGCGCAGATTCTGTCGAGGAATACTCCGAGTCTCTGGTCGAGGCGGCGAATCTGATCAAATATTTCCGGGCCCTGATTTCCGAAAGCATGTTCGATGACATTCGTGGCCGAAAGTCCAATAGTGAGCAGGTCGGTGGCCTGCCCCTCGCCAAGATGCTCCTGGGTGATGATACTTTCCGCAGCGTCAAAAGTGGCATCATCGAAGAAGGGTGAACCGCGCCAGCGCCTCCAGAAGGTTCCATCCTGTGTTTCGTGAATAATAAAACCCTCCTTGGCGTCCATCGCCAAACCGGGAGCCTGGATCAATCGAGGTAGCGCGCTGATAATCGGGGTCTTTCCAGCAAGCCAATGACCGGGGTAGACCATCCCATCCATCGGCCCCAGGGGAGTCCAGAATAGAGAGTGGTTTTGCAACCCTTCGAGCAGATTCTTATTAAATTGGGTCAACCATTCGGGAAGGGACGTTGCATAGGCGGTGGAGGTTGTGAAGCCAAAGCCATCTTGAAACCAATACACCCCGGTCGCCTTGGGCCCGGCCATGAGAATCGCGGCGCGGTCTTTCCCGGAGATGGAGAATACTCTGCTGCCGGACACCTGGTCGCGCAGCCACGTTCCGAAAGTTGTTCCGCGAAACCACCGCAAGCTCGAACCGATTTTCCCGGATGGTTCTCCGATGTTCACTACATCCTTATCTTGTTCGACGCAGTAGATCATCTTCCCGGTCTTCGGATCCAGCCAACTATTTTCGGTGATGCCAGTCGAGGCAGGGTGCCTGCCGGACAGCAGCACCGAATGCCCCGGGCCAGTTTCCGTAAATGCATGATCGTGATAAGCGTTCTCGAAAACGACCCCTTCTCTCTGCAAGCGGCCTAGCCCTCCGGGAAGGTTGCGTCCGTATCGCTCCATGAGGTCGGCGGACAGCATGTCCACGGATATTACGATCACAAGATTAGGCCGTTTGGCGGCCTGATCGCTATTCGCTCGCGTGCACAGCGGCAGCACGGTTGAAACAACCAGCAAACAGAAAAACGCGGCCCAAAACTTTCGAATGGTTCTGCTATGCGTCTGGTGCACGAGAGTCTCCTTAGGATGCGATTGTCACGAGCCATTCTTCATTGCACTTCAAAAACTAGGATCTCCGCTTGCTTATCGTCATGTTTCGGCGCCGCCACGAAATACCGGTTCAGCTCGGGCACCAAACGCCCGGTCTTGGCCACGGGACCGGTTGTCACCTTTCCGAGAAATTTGTAATGGTCGGGATCCGTCTGTTCATAAACATCCGCGGCCCCGTCGCTTGCCACGTAGATGCGCTTGCTCGGCGGATCGAAAACCAGATCATCGGTGCCTTCGGTAATGGGCAGGGCTTGCAACTCCTTGCCGCTCGCGGTATCGAACACCACCAAGTGCCCGTCGCGGCAGCCCACGAACAGGCGATGATTCGTTTCGTCAAACGCCATGGGCACATTCACCTTTCCAAGGGTGATGGGCAGAGAGCCGATGAGCTTACGCTTATCGCGGTCAATGATTTCCACCCGGTTCTTCGCCCGGTTATTCACGTACATTCTCGGACTTCCCCTCTCGAGCACAATCGCTTCGAGCGAATCGCCATCCACTTTGATGTCCCCTACTTTCTCGCCGGTGGTCGTATCCACGATGCTGACCATCTCGTAAGACAGCTTTGCATCTTTACCGCCATTGTCTATGTAGAGGTATTTGGTAGCGGGGTCATAGCCTGCGGAATCCGCATCCGGCAGCAGCTTGACGCTTTTCATGATGCGGTAGGAATCGCCATCAATGATGCGCAAGGATCCGTCTTCCGCATCGGTTACATAGATTCGATTTAGATCCTCCCGGTAAAGCACCGCCGCCGGCTTGCCGATCCCTTCGATATGGTGAATCGGCTCTCCTGTTTTGATATTGAAGACCAGGACGGATTTACTCGCGGAAGTGGCAAAGAGTCGGTCATGTTTCAGGTCCACGCCGAAGTGATCGAAATGTCCGGTAACGTCACGTTCCAGTTCTATGGTCTGAACCAGTTTCAATTGGGCCGCGGCTCGAGGTGCGGCACCGAGTGCGTATAAAATGAAAAACGTGATAAGGAAAGCCTGAAGCCTTTTCATCTCTCTTCTCCTTTTGGAACACCCTCTGTGAAACAGATTGATCTGAACTATTTCCTCCGGACGCTTCTGCGAGACTTGCCGCCATCTTTGACGACATACCTTCATGGCCTAGGCGGCAGGTCCTCCCGTGAATTTCCTCTCTGCTGAGGGGCGCCTATTTCTTCTACCAGATGACCTTTATCCCGAGCTGGATCTGCCTTGCCGATGTGATCGTCGAGGTCAGGGCCCCAGCAGCTGAGTTCGACGTCCCGTCTGCATTGAAGATGTCTGTGTTGTCTGGGGTAACGGGGACAGCGAAATTGGGATGATTCAAAATATTGAAGATCTCTGCCCGGAACTGCACATGGAAGGTCTCCGAGATTCTTGAACCGGAGAAATTCTTGAAGACCGCGAAGTCCAGATTGGTCAGTCCCGGCCCTATCAAAATGTTGCGGCCCGCGTTGCCTCCCAAGTTAAAGCACTGCGGATAGGTACCATAGTGGGGATCACAATTCGCCGCGTAAAACGCGGCGGACGGCGCCGTTGGAATCGCGAAGCACTGAGTCTTAATGTAGTTGTTCGGGTTTCCAGGATTGACCAGCGACTGGCACCCGGGTCCACTCAGACGATTCGGATAGGCCCACGGATCACTGCTGTTGAGGCCCAGGGGATCACCGCCATTCGTCCCAAAGGTAGGTGTAAAGGGAACGCCATCGCTGGCTTTGAAGATTGTGCTCAGCGCCCACCCGTTGAGCAACCATCCCGTCGGCCCGCTGGCCGATTTAAAGTCTGGAACCTGCCAAGTCCCTGCAATGACCAGAGTCCGGCCGACATTGAAGTCGGAGAGCCCGCGATTCTGCTTCAAATCCAGCCCGCCCGTTGCGTTAGCCCAGTGGAGGCTCGAAGGCGAATTCGCAAAAGCATCTCCCGCGACAGTCGAAGAACTGTCATCAATGCTTTTGCTCCAAGTGAATGAGCCCCGAATCAGAAGGCCCTTGCTCATCTGCTTGGTAACTCCCAACTCCAAGGCGTGGTACAGCGAGCTCCCGGCCCACCACATACTCCGAATCTGACCATAGTTAGGGTTAAGAAGCGTCCCGCTGCCCACGGGCGAGGGCCAGAGGTAGCCCGCGGAAGTGAGCGTGGGGAGAACAATGTTGGTGTCATCAATCCGAAAAGGATTATGGACACCGTGGGAGCCCACATAACCGAGCGTTGCCGTAAGACGGGGCGCGATTTCGCGCTGTATGTTCAGGTTCCACTGCATCACGTAGTTGCGTTTCGGATTTTGTTCGATGTAGGTCGCCGCGTGCGAACTCGTTTGCAGGTCCGAGATGGCTCCAGTGTAGAACGATCCTTGCGGCAGGCTCGATGTGGCACCACCTATATAGAAAGGCGCCGACCTGGTGGTCAACAGCGTGAACTGATAAGGCAGGGGCAACACGTCATACATTCCGAAACTTCCGCGCACTGCGGTTTTACCATTGCTGAACGGGTCCCAGGCAAAACCCAGCCGCGGCTCAAAATTGTGCAGCGTGGGATTCGCAAAGAAAGGACTTCCCAAATGGGCTTGCGCATCGGTCATGTTAACTAGGGAAGAGAGTTTGCCCTGCACCTCCGTTGGAACGGTGGTCATCTCGTAGCGTAGTCCAAGGTTCAACGTTAGATTGTGCCGGAATCGCCAATCATCTTGAACGTACCCGCCAAAGAGAGTTTGCCGGATATCCCGCGGAGTGAGCAATCCGGGGAGTGTCGCAAGGAAACTCTTCGGCTTATTTGCAAAGAAATCCGCGATGGAAGCAAATTTGAAGCCGCCATCCATATCGGACATGGCGATCATATTCACCTGCATTCGTTCCGAGACAAACCCGAACTTCAAGGAATGGTTTCCCTTGGTGAAAGAGACATCGTCAGAGGCCTGGAACGAATTCCACGCATACAGCCACGGGGAACCACCTCCCAGTCCTCCCTTGAAACCTGAAATCCCGCCTATGGACACGGGAGCGGCGTAGGCCCCTGGCACTGCGGCGTAGAAGGTATCCGCCGCGGCCGGATTGATGGCCTTGACGGTTTGGTTGTCGCTAGCGCTTTCCCGGTTGAATCCAAATCGAAATGTATTGGTCAAGTTGGGGCTAAAGGTGTGGGTCTCTTCCAAAGCTGCAAAATGGCGGGTCGGTTGCTGGCCGAGCAGAACATCGTTCAGATTGTCAGGGGCGCTAAAAACAGAGTTGTCGTAAAAGTAGGACGTGAAGAAAGTATCTTTCGAGGAAAGTTTGTGGTCAAGACGGACGGTGAAGAAGTTTTCAGTAACATTCTGCTGCCCCGCAAAAGTGTATGTCCCCGTATCTCCCGAAACGGCCCCGTTCGGCAATGGCCAAAAAGTCAGGTATTTCTGGGCCGCCGGGTCCACGGTGACCGTGCCGCTTACAAGGTTCCCATTCCGTGCTGCTGGAGAGAGCACGGTTGCGATACTGGTGATACCTTCCGACTGCCGGATGCCCTCGTAGTCCCCAAAGATAAAAGTGTGATCTTTCCAGATCGGGCCGCCCGCAGCCCCGCCGAATTGGTGGCGTTGGAAAGGCGGAATGCTGCTCCCGTCGAAAAAGTTTCGCGCATCGAGAGCACTGTTTCGCCAAAATTCGTACCCTGAGCCATGGAACTGGTTCGTGCCAGAGCGCGTGATAGCGCTGATGACCCCGCCGGATGTCCTCCCGTACTCCGCGGAAGAGTTGCTGGTTAAGACCGAGAATTCCTGAATGGCATCAACGCCCAGATTTCCTCCCAGAACGTTGCCGGGCCCGCCATTCGCGTAGTCGCTGACATTTACGCCATCCAAACGGTAGTTGTTTTGTTGCGGGCGTCCGCCGCTAATCGTGAGCTGGTCCCCGTAGCCGCGGTTTCCTCGCCCCGAACCTGCAACGTATGTCTTCCGGTTATCCATAGCATTGACACCCGGCTCAAGAGTAGCGAGGTCCGTCCAGGAACGTCCGTTTAGGGGCAACTCGCGGATTGTCGTCGAGTCCACAACGGTGCCAAGGGCGGAGCTGACCAGTTGAACCGTGGGCGCGCCACCCTCGACGGTGACGTTTTCGCTCACGGACCCCACGGTCATCTCGAAGTTGATTTCCATGGCTTCCTGAACATGGAGAACAACGTCTGGCTTAAGTACCGTGTTGAACCCAATCTTCTCCAACTCGATGTGATAGGTTGCTGGAGGCAGATTCTGAATGTAGTATTCCCCGACGCCGTTCGTCGCGCCTTCGTAGCGCACGTCGGTGCCAACGTTAATGGCGACAATGTGGGCGTCGTCGATGACCGCTTTGCTGGGGTCCGTTACGCGGCCCGTAAGAGACGCATTGGGAGTTTGGGCGTCAAGAACTCCGGTGCAAAAAAGACCGGCTAGGATTCCAACCAAGAATAGAATTCTGCGCATACGGGCGCTGCTCCTCTCATCATTCAGAAATTTGCTCGTTCCTTCGACCTTGTGAATCGGGTCGGTTATCCACGTATGCGGCTGCAAGACGAAAGCTGTACCACGCTGCGAAAGAAGTTCACGCACTTGAAATCCGTTTGTAAGGGCTGGTTCACAAGCAGGTCCACCGCGCGCTTTCCCCCGGAGAAGCTGGCGAACGCGATTTGCCGCCGAAAACGGCTATGGATGGTTCGGTTCTCTCCGAAGCAATGCAAAGAGAAACGGCTTGCCCGTGGGCTTTGGGCTGCCGCCGTTTGGTTCCACGGTGATGAATACCGCGTCAATTTCCGCGAGCGTCCGCGGATCGTCGAATTGCAGAATCCACCTGCGGTTCGCTTCGCTGTCCAGATAAAGGAGACCGAGGTTTCGCGGCTTGGCCTGTTCCTCGTGAACCGTTTCCTTCTCACCCCACACCTGGAAAGTGCTGGCTTTCGTCACCTTCGGCTGGTGGTCGAGGTCGAATGCGTAAAGGATGAGCGACTTTCCTCGCGTGTAAAAAACCCGACCGAAAGGCTTGCGCGTACGATTGCTGCCACCCACATCGAAGATGTCGGCAATGTAGAGATTGCGGGCGCCCAGCAACTCGCGAATGTCCCGGTCCGATGACAAGTACTGCTCGCTGTTCTTCAACTGGCGGTCCTGATCCGCGATAATGGCAGCGAGTTCGTCCGCGCGCATCTCGAGAGCCGCCATGCGCAGCATGGACCTATCCCGTTCCGTGCGCATACTCGACAGCTCGGTCTGAACGCTCTGGTAGGCATGGGAGACTTCACGAAGCTGCACTGACAAGCGGTCGCGCTCCTGCGCAAGGTTGCTGAGCTGCTCAACGGAGTTCGCCTTCGCCGCCACCAGGCCGTTGAATCCAGCGTTAGCGGACGCGCGCTCTTCACGCAAACGATCCTGCAGGACCTGGAGCTGCCGTTGCAGCTTCTCGACGTCCTGTCGTTTCTCTGTGGACTCGGCCTCCAACCGGGCGATCCGCTCTGTTTGTTCGGTCAACAAGGCATCCACGGACCGCTTCGCTGACAGCATCGCCTCGCTGTGCGCTTTGGCGGAAGCCTCATCCGGCTTTGCGTGAGCCTCTCTCCAGCCACCGAGGCGATACGCGCCGATGGCCACCCCGATAACCAGACAGGCAGCCAGGGCAGCTCCCTGGATCGTGCGCAAGGTATTTCGATGAAGGGGATTCGTTTCTGTGTGCGGGATCGCGGGTGCAGCCGTCGCTATGGCATCCCGCTCTTCCCCTCCCTCCATACGAGCGAACAGTTTCCAGCGAGTCGAAGTATCATCCCAGCTTCCAGTCGACTCCCGATGCTCGTAGCTTCCAGCCAGCCGGGGAATGCCCTCATTCGCCAAAATCTGGTACTGCCGGTGCAATTCTCGGCACTCCTCGCATACTTGCAAATGGTCCTCGAGGTCCGCCATCTCGCCGCTTGTCAGCGCGTCACATGTGGCAATTGCGGCGAGTTCAAGGAAACGGGTGTGTTCGTTCAGGTTGTCCTTTCGACTCGTCAACGGTCTAGTCCTTCCGAAGCTTTCCGGCAAATGCGCTTTTTCTCAAGCTTTCCAGCCCGCGATAATAGTGATGACGTACGTTGCCCAGAGGTTCGTTTCGCTCATCGGCGATCTCGCGCAGCTCCAAACCTTCGAAGTAGTACATTTCCAGCGTGCGACGTTGCGTTTCGGGGAGCTCCGCGAGAGCCCTTTCCAGGTGTGCACGATTAAGCTTCGCGCCGATTTCCCGGTCCAGGTCTGTTCTCCCCAACAATGTATCGTTCATGGAATCGATTTCTGTACAAAGGTAAAAGCCCCTCCGCCGCAAATGCGATTTCCTGTCCAGCGCACGATGAAAAGCCACCTGAACGATCCACGCTTTCGCAGTGCCCTTCAGTGGGTCGAACAGCGCCACCTTCCTGAACAGGTAGAAAAAGGTGTCCTGGACAACATCCTCCGCTTCGCCAGAATCTCGCAGAGTGCGATGAGCGATCGTATAAACCAGACGCGCGTACCGATCAAAGAGCACGTCCAGTGCTCTCGGAGCGCGCACTTGCAGCTGGGCCATCAACTCTTCGTCATCCGGCTGCCCGGGTAGCTGATCCTCAGACGGTTCGCGTACGGTCCAGAAGTGTTCGCGTCTCTCACTTACCAGAATGGGTAAGGGTCCGACGCCTTCCCGTGACGGGCTGCTCATTGATGATTACTTCCTTTTTACGACTCAAGCTACGGACGCACCGAAACGCACCACGTCCCGTGGAGGCCACGCACTGTACACAACTCGGATTGACCGGAGATGAATTCTCCATGAGACTTTCATGAGAATTTTCGGCCGCTGCACTCATTCAACCGGCTGGTACAAATTCTCACCATGGACGCACTTCTTAAAATAGACGGCGCAATTAGAGGCGGCTGGAGTTGTTTCACTCCGCCGGGGCGGCCAGTGCCAGCGATCAATACGACGGATGGAGTGCGGGCGGTGATCAAGAACAAACCCATCGAAGCGAAGAGCGTGGCGATACCTGGAGAGCAAGTTCGGCGAGTCGCTTGGCACTGCACGCGACGCAATGCGTGACCTCGCGAAAGCCTTCCGACCGGAGCAGCTTTTGAAGAATGCATTCAGTCTCTATGAGCAGTTCCGGCCGGCGATTCCAGAAGGGGTAACAGGCTGGGGCGCCAAAGGGAACTTGGATATCGATCGTATCCGTTCCTTGGCATTGGAGAAGTGACGACTGGGATGGTGGCTACATGCGTTCAAGATTGACGTGACAAAATTGACGTGATCCGCGTTTCTTGTACATAGGAGAGTGAGAGAGAATTCTTCGTAATCGACATTACTTTCGGATTGCCGACTACTCTTCCAGAATTGACGGATCCGCTGCGACGCCCGTGAACGGCAAACTCTGCGTTGCCACATGTCCGAGTTGGGTGTCATACGGCCTTTTGGGCGCCGTCATCGCTGCTTCTGTAAATTCCACAGTGCTTCAGCAGGTGAGATGACCAGATACGACTTGGTGCTCCACCCAGATCCAGTCGGCAAAGCGAAGGCACGAATTGCTTCAGAAACGGCCCGTATAGGGTGCAGACCATAATACATTTCTCCCTTTCAGTGAATGCGCGATAGCACACACCCGACCGCGTCAAAAAAGAGCCGGGGCTAAGCCCCGGCTCTAATACCATCTAGTTTCACTTGTCCGTTTTCTCAAGCTGCTGCTGCGATCGGCGGCAGGCCCACGGCCTCCTTGGTGTCCACCGCATAATACGTGTTACGACTGTACGGCCCAAGCACCGGCTCCAAGAAGGCCTTCACCTTTTCTGGCGATTCTGCCTCCCAGAGGCAGACTGCCCGATCTCTGCTGACACTCGGAAAGGACTGAAGACGTTTGACCCCCTGAGGCGTTTGGGCGATCTTTGCCCGAGCTTCGAAAAAAACATTCGGATTCGTGATGATGTGCTCAGCAACGATAAACATGGTGCGAAACCTCCTCTTCAATCGATGTACTCGCCACTGCTGCGGTTATCGCGAGTTAACGATCTACCGCTAGCGCAACACAATTTTTTCGCTTAACACACAAGAGATGCTGTGATCCAGATCACTGCTCTTTCATCCACTCACACGGTTCGTGCCCGAAGAGGGGGGAAAAAACAGACGGATCAAGATCTGCATAGGTGAATTGCCTGAAATTCAATCGGGAGTTAAAGAGTGTTGGCTCTGCAATGGCACCGGATCGTTAATCCAAGAGCGCCTTGTCGCTTCGAAATGTTCGGGGGCTAGCAACGATTCCGCGCCAAAGATTGGTCGTTCCGGCCGGATGACGGCGTAACCGGAAGTAATACTGTTAGTCCAGCCTCGTAAGCGCGAATAAATCCCCCCGGAAAGATGCTCCCCTGGAAGTGTCCAGCGCTTTGAATCAGGTGATGCCCCTTATTTGTTCTCGCGCATGACGGCGTCGATCTCGAAGGCCATATCTTTGAAGAGGAGAGATTTGGTGGGTGGTATATTCAAGTTCTGCGCCTGAGTCAACAAAGCAGCAACCAGATAGTCGAGCACGCGTTGCTGAGCGAGAAGAAGAGCCACGCCCAGGAAAGCAGTTTGTGCATCGGGGTCGTTCTTACGTGAGCGTCTGAACAGATCAACTAGCGTGTCGAGGGCTTCATTCTGCTTGGCGGTCAATTCTGGGGTCGCATTCATATTCCTCTCCTTCTTACCATCCATTTTTCCTGCGCTGAGCCTTTCGAAAACGGTGGAGCACTGCCGCGGCCCAGAGAGGCCAGCCGATAACACCTACGACAGCACCTCCAACCCAGTGGTGCACATCGTGGTTTAGGAACAAAATTCCCGCTACGAACGCTGCGAGAACGAACGGAACAGCAATCTGGCACCTTACCAGCTCAGCCCTCCGGCTAACGCTGAGTTTGGGGCGCCGATGCTCTTCAGTTGTGTGACTGTCATTCCTGCAGATATGACACCTGTATTTAGCGGCTTGCTTCTGGTCCCATTCGATCAAAGCCCGAAGCCCTTTCCAACCCAACCATGCAAGAGGTATCCACCACATTGCGCTCTCCTTTCGTTTTATGAAGGAGTTACGGCCCTGTAAGCGGGGTCAAGCACACTGTCTCGTCCCCAAACCGGGTCGGCAGCACGAAATGCAACATTACGTTCATTTCTCGGCCTCGACTGACCGTCTCTAAGTCCTTTGAAACGGTCAGCCATCGGAGCTAGAACACAACAGTACTGAGATTTTGTTGCGTCGACACAAGTCCATCAAAACAAGCTCATTAGAGCTTTTTGCAGGGCTTCTGCCGCCTGACTGTCGCTGGTGCCGATGTACTGCATGGTGGAATTGATAGACCTGTGCCCCAAGGCCTGGCGAACCAGTGCCAGGTTGGCGTTCCCGGCGACCAGATGCGAGGCCAGTGAGTGCTTCAGGACATGCGGGTGCCGCTTCTCGACCGAAAGGCCAGCACTTTCGGCAATCGTCTGAAAGTTGCGAAAGAACTGCGTTCGGTCGAGTTTTCCTCCCTTCTGGCTTGTGAATAAGTAATCTGATCCGTCAGCTAGTCGCTTGCGCAGCCACGCCCGCAGTGCAGCCGTCTCGTCAAGCAACGGCTGCCCGCGATGCTGATACAGCGGCTGGATGGTGTGGAGCGAGCCTTTGAGCCGCCGAATCGAAATGGAACTGGTCTTCAAGTCGATGTCGGCCAACTTTATTCCACAAACCTCGGACGCTCTGAGTCCGTGCCTATACGCCAGCAGGATCATCGCCCAATCCCGCGTGGATTGTTTCCGTGCGGCCTTGAGCAAGGACAGCATTTCCTGGGGCGACAGAATGGTCATGCGACCGCGCTTGATACGGATCGGATGACCCTTGTGAATAGAGATAGGGATTACGGCTGGATTTGCCATGGGATCCTTCCTTTGTTTTTGGGGATTTGAGTTACAGGAGGTTCAACTTCGGCGGGGAATCGTGTGGCGGTGAACGTCAGTTAAATAGTTTCGTTTTCTCTTTTCATATCGGATTCGGTTTCTGCTGCTGTCTTGGCGAGAATGTAGTCGGCCGCTTTTTGTGCCTGCGATGCGGCGGAAACAATCAAACGGGAATCGGACTTGAGTCTCTTGATCCAGGACTGCAGATAGGACACCGAATCATCAAGGGTTTGAGATTCGATGCCAGCCACACCACAAAGCATTGCTGCTCCCATCTCGGCCACGAGTTCCTCTTTCGAGTAATCCTCGCTGCCGAATGGGTTGTGTTCCATGATCCCTTCGCGGCCAACGCGAGAAGGATGTCCGGTGGAGTGGGTTAATTCGTGGAACAGAGTGGAGTAATACTTCTCGGCAGAATCGAATGCCGACCGTCGCGGCATACCTACCGTGTCAGTCGATGGCCGGTAGAAGGCACGTGAATCCTGCTCGAAGCTCGGCGGATTTGGGATGGAGTTGACGATATGTTCGCACTGCTTGATGGGATGGATGACCTGGTGTGGCTCGGGAGACTTGATCCCCTCGCATTGTTCAAGATTAAAGACGGTGTAATAGCGCAGCAGAATCGATTTGTGATTTTCAGTTTCTCCTGTCTCCTTGTTCTCTTTCCGGTATTCGTCGATCTTCCAGAAGACAACCTTGGACCCGTGTTGGCCCTTCGTGACGCTTCCGCCCAGGGCTTGGGCTTGACGATAGGTGATCCAGTAGCGGGAGCCGTAACCCAGCGAAGCGAGAAGGAAAATATTGATGCCTCGATATTCCTTCTTGCTGACAAGGTTTGCTGGCGGTTCCGTACGCCAGGGCTTGCGCCAGGGCGCTACACCGGATTCCAGTTGCTTGATGATGGATTCGGTAACGATCTCGTATGCAGTCGGCATTTGCGTATTTCTCCTTTACGTGTGGATTTGGTTCGATCGAACGGGTTCGACAATCGGATTTAATTGAGTGGATTACTCGAGCGGAGTGGCTTCACAGCGAGGAGATGTTAGGCGTGGAGAAGAAGAGGAATTAGAACAGCCTGGATATTTGGAACTCACTCAGCTTTCAATTTCTTGACCTCCTCCGGATGATTTCTCCTGTACTCGTCGGACCACTTCTCACTCTTGCACTGCCAAAACTTATAGCCGCCAATGCCGGCAGCAGCTGCGATGCCCAAGGGCAACCAGGCCGCTCCCAGCACGCCACAGATCAGCAGGTCTGTGAAGGTTATTTTCTTTTTGCCATCTGGCTTAATTGCGAGCATGTCATTTTTCCTCCTTGTCGAGTTTTCGCGATTGCTAGCTCTTCGATTAGTACCGCAGGCCGATTCCGAGGATGATTCCACCATCTGAACACCAGATCTCCGGCAAGGGTGCCTTGGCATACAGAACGCGGAGTCGCTGACGATTCAGGTATTGGACTGCGGCAAGAATGTTCCCGCCGTCGATCACGATGCTGCCGTGGGAGTTTAGTTTGGGTTTGTTTCCCGCCCAGGCGCCGGGACAACCGTAAAAGATCCGGTCCCATTGCTTATCTGTGAGGGATTCACGTATAGACGCGTCTCGCATAATTGACCTCCATTTTTCTGATTAGCTCTGCGTTTATTCGTCTTCTGCCTTCTCCTTGAGCCTCTCTTGAATTGCCGCGAACTCGGTGGGGTAACGGTCGCGGACAAACTCCTGTTCCTCGGTGCTCAAGCCTTCCCATGCCGTGCGGGTGTCACTGTCACCGAGCAGCTCATCCCAGTCGAGAAGGTGATAGGTGGTTACGGGTTTACCGTTGAACTGGACATAGGAAACAACGCCTCCATTGACCTCGATCAGAATGCCCTTCAGTTTCTTGGCCATTTTCTTACGTCTCCCGATTTGAACGGGTGTGTTGCCCGGAACCTCCGCGCAGTTCAGCTCTTCTCTGAGTCTCGCGACCTTGCTTTCGCAATCCGACAGGCGATCCACCGCTTGCTCGGCGCACGCCTTGGCTCGGTACCACGCGCGCTCCGCCTTCTCCAGTTGCAGTTGTTTCGAGTTCATTGCATTTCTCCTTTTTCAGGTGAGTTGTTCGTGCTGAGACATCAGCCGGCATCTGGACCACAGTTCGGACATACCGGGAATCAATCAGAAATACTTCATGGGAAGTCAGAGGAGGGAAAACCGTTCTGTCGTTGTTAGCGGAGTCTTACGCACCGAACCTACGGAGTGCGTTCCTGGCATCCTTGCGAGCGCCAGGCCTGTCGATACTCTTCAAAGGTTCGCTGGGAGCATCGATCTCTTCGGTCTGGTCTTCGTCTGAGACCTCATATGTGCCTTCGAGAAATCCGGCAGAGTATGCCCAGACACGAATCTTGCCGTTATTCATCAGGTCGAGAGCGAAGATACCGTTTTCTTTCTCCCCGTCCTTTTCGCGTAATCGCCTTGCAGCACGGTCCCTGGTATACGGACTCTTGTAGGGACCGCGGAGCTTCGGTTCGATGTCGCCTTCAATTTCCAGAACATAAGCCGCTACTACGATGTTCCGTTTCATTACATCCTCTTTTCTCCCGCGATGCGGGTCTATTAGTCTTCGAAATCGTCCGCACGTAACAATTGCGATACCTTCCCACCCCATCCGCAACCACACTTCGCGGAACTAGGACCATCGAATTCGTGATCCCCGTCTGCGTCCGTGCCATCCGGGAAAAGCTTTGCCCAGACCTGTACGACAACGGACAGATCGTCTCCCTGTTTACATTTTGGGCAGATATATCCAAATTGATTCCCAATCGATCCAGCGGTGCTCATCCTGTCCTCTTTTCTCCCGCGTGCGCGGGTCTTGTTTTTGAATCGGTCATACGGCTGGCCAGTTCGCTGTCAAGTTCAACGGAACAAACCAGCCCGCCATTGACGTCGACTAAATCCCGTCAAGCTTCTTGGCCATCCGTTCACACCTCCCGATTTGCAGTGAAATTAATTCGTTCACACAGAACATCGATTTCCTCGTTGCTGAGGGGAATGCCTACAGCCTCCGCGATGTCTCGCAGGTCTCCTCGGTTGTGCTCGTCAGCCTCTTGCCACAGCCTCAGAGCTGCAAGAATCGTGGCGTGCTCGCGTTCTGTAATTGAAATATGGACACTTCGTTTCTTTTGCTTCGACATTGGTGTATTCCTCCATTGGTGTGACTTTCGGGTGACAACAGCAACTGCGGAGGAGAGATTCGTGGGGTTTGTTGGCAGGACTGACGAGTTTAAGACCCTGTATTCTGGCCGAGCCTCCTTCTGGGCGGATGATCCTCTTGAATGAGAGGACTCCGCGCTGCACCTACTTCTGGCGCTTGGTTTTAGTCTTGGATCTTGACGGCTCTGGGGAGCAATTGATGCGCTCGATGAGGTCGTCTATCTGGTCCGGCGTTAGCGGCTTCGCGTCCTCAAAGTGCTTCGAGATAACAGGCTCGTCTCCGTTGGCTTCTAGGTCTTGCTGCCAGTAACGCAGGGCCGCGAGCACCGTCGCCAGCTCGTTTGCATCAAGAGAAACTGTTACGATCTTTTTCGTCTCGTTTTTCATGCTTCCTCTTTTCTCCCGCTGTGCGGGTTAGCGGCCTTCTGCCTTGGTGATGGCGACATCCACAATTTTCCAAACGTCGGCTTCGCGGTATTGATGTAGCAATGACCAACTCCACTGTTGTATAGCCCTGCACGCTTCGAGCAAATTTGGCGCTTCCGCCATTAGGCAAGCGTTTGCCCGAACTTCGGCGTGCTCATCTGGATCGGCTTCTGGTAGCTGCATGTCAGCGATGAAGCAAGAACTCTTACTCATCACGTACAATTGACCCCGAATGGCAGCATCAACGCACCATGGCCCTGGCGTGTATTTCGTTTGCTTCGTCTTCGTTCGCTTCGCTTTCGTTACTGTCTTCATGCGTTCCTCTTTTCTCCCGCTGTGCGGGTCAGGATCGTGCTTTGGATATCGCGGCTCGGATAGCGGCTCCAAGTTCGGCTGCGTCCTGGTCGTCGTCTTTGTCCCAACGCGCCGCAACGCTTTCCAAAACCTCAAGCAATTCCGGCGCGGCTTTCAAAAGAGAACGCACCCGGTTGTATGCTTCGATTGTTTCCTCGTGGCGCTTGGCTTATAATCGACCACGCTCAAAACGTCTGCTACATCCTTTCGTGCGGCCTGTATATTTCTCATCGCTACATTGAAACGTCGTTTCTTTTGCTTTGACATTGCTGTATTCCTCCATCAACTGCGTGATCTAGCTGCCTTCTCCCAAATCGATTCGAACCGTTTTGTCGCCGTCTTCCTCCATCACATCAAAGACGGTCGCCGTCGAATCCTTGTCTTGCTGAATTGCTTGCGCCTCCTTTGCCGCCTCTCGCGGAGATGGAGCGTAGATATCGATTTCCCAGACAACGTGATAGAGCTTCGCCATTTGCTTCTCCTCCTCTTTTTGTGAGATTTGAGTGTGCCTACTTGTAGGATTTGGGCATTAAACCTCCTCCGCAGTGGCATCGCACTGGCACTGCAGGCCGCAAGCCGCGCCCTTGATTCGGTAGCGTTTGCCTGTGGCCTGATCGGTGACAACCCCTTTGATCCGGAGCGTGCCATGGTGGCGGTTGGCTATTGCCCAATCCGCGTCGGAGAGACGTAGGGCAAGCCGCTTCCCGGTTTTGCTCAGTTTGGGTGTGAAGAGATGGCAGGGAGCATTTACGATCAGGTGTTTTCTTTTCGCATCCTTCATTTTGTAGCCTCCTGTTTGGCTGGAAATGTGTGGCAGAGACTTACCCCGCGAGCGTGGCGCGTAAATCAGCAAGAACGCGCTCACCTTTGGCCTGTTTGCGGTTATTGCCAGTGTTGTAGTCTTCGCCTGGATAGAGCGTGTAGTAGTCATCTTGGAAATCAGCGGCGAAGGTCAAAGCGCGAATCATCACCTCCAGCTCTTCGTCGCTCAGGTTAATGACGTGGAGTTTCCCAGCATCACGGTCCGAGCAATGCTCGTACGGTTTGGCTCCGTGCCGGCATCGCTTGTTTCTGCTGATGTCTTCACCTGAAAGAATCGGCTTGGTTTCGTATTTCATTATTTGTTCCTATCTGCCGCGCGGATGGCGGCTTCGACTTTACCGATGGAGATCGCTATGCCATTGGCGAGGTCATCGGTGAGTTCCGGTTCCTGCTGCCAGACCCGGAGCGCTTCAAGTTCTTCACGTAGGGTTTGCAGCAGCACTGACTTGACGTCTGGGTTCTTTTTCATTTGTTCTATTCTCCTTTTCCACGAACTGAGGGGCTACCAGGGCAACGGCGGACGGACGGTGGACCGAGCAGTACGCATAAGACACAAGGGATCTCCGGCCCATCAGTTCGTGCTAGACCCCGACCGCAAAGAGGACATTTCTTCTCGGCCACGGACTCGTGTATGGGGTCGTCTCGCATTAGCGCACCTCCGTTTTCTTGACGATCGGCCGGCCACAGCAACGGCATACACGGGCATCTTTCGCTTCATCCAATGTCGCCCGCATGATGTCGGTGTCGTAGCCGGAGTTTTTCCAGTCATCACCGACGAAACCGAAACAGGAATCCGCATGTCGCCACGTCTCCCCGTCGAAGTACTCGCCGATGATTCCCCACACACCGTCCGCGTTGACCTTCTCTATGAACTCCTTGCGATCGCGTTCCAGTCTTGACGCGGGGATGTCGGGGTTAGCTTTGGGGTTGAAGCAGTCGCCTTCCAGGTCCTCGAGGGAACACAATTCGTCGGGCACCAAGCGGAGCCGTACATTGCCACGCTTGCGATCAATCGGCTCTCCGCTGGAATACTCGGCTACTTCGTGTTTGTCCCATTCCAAGCGCGTCCGGGCATTGGACAAAGCCCACCGAGCCTGAAAACCTCTGGCCCGCTCGCGTTGGTACAGTCGAAGCAGTTCTTTCTTTCGCGTGGTCATTCTCACGATTGCACCTCCAAGGTGGGGTTAATTGCGGTAGGGGACGCGGGAACAGAATCGAGAACTGGTGCGATGCGCTCTATCTCTTCCCAAGAGACGACATGGCAGCCAGCCTTGACTGTTCCGTCTGGCTCAATGCGGTCAAGGGCATATGGGCCGAGGTGGATGGTGTGTCCGTTGCGAACATAGGCTTGCCCGGATTCGCAGACTTTCCGGACGAGAGCCAGTGCTCGCTTGGCGTGGGGAACGGGGAAACGTGCTCCCCGGCTTGTCACCACTTCATCTCCGTCGATACGCAGCATCGCGGGAATGTCATAGAGACAGCCGGAGTACTGCCCGGCCCGCCATTTGGTGATTAGTTCTTGTTGACGGACGATGGCTTCCGCCCGCTCGCGTTTGGTTTGCTCTGCTTTTTCCGCTGCTCGCTTGGCTTCGCGCTTGCGGATGGCGGTTAGTGCCTCGGAGTCTAGCTCCGGCACCTCGGGGATATTCGGAATGGGCAGGCCGAAGAATGTGCAATAGGCGAATGCCTCATCGCGCAAGCGAACGGCATGCTCGTGGTTCCACTCCTTTGCATAGGAAGACTTAGCCCGAGCGGATGTGATGACGTGCTTTTCTATCCGCTCGGCGTAGTCGGCCAGGTTGCCCGCATGATCGTCCGCGGTTAACCCGCTTCCGCTGTACCGTCCGTGGCATACGTTCGGAACATGGAAGGCTGGAATGCCCGAAGGGACCGCGGAACGAACAGCGGAGCAATGACTCGAGGTGGTGACGCTGTAGGTGGCGGTGGTTAATAAAACGGCCCGCTCCCCAGCCTCATTCGTCACATGGCGAGCGATCGGGAAATGCGAGCCGTAGCTGTAGATGGTGTCGCCGGTGAAGTAGAGATTGCCCTGGCGATTCCGTGCTTCATCCTGTGTGCGATGCGCCCACAAGTGTGGAATCTCGCCAGTATCGAAGACGTGCTTCTTTCTTTTGTTCATGACACAGCTCCTTTTTTGTGGAATTGACTGCGTGCAGACACACCCCGACCGGGGAGTGTTTGAGTTCAGGGGAAATGGATTGAGGCGAGACTGGAGAACTTACGGATTACGAGGTCAGGACTACGATCGGCGGGAAGAGATCCTGAGGCGAATAGAGGAACAGAAGGGAGAGATCGTTTTCTTTACTCTGCTTGAATGGAGATCGACGCGATGGTCGCCCCAGAGTCTGGGTCCGCCACGGCCACGAGCTTGTAGACATCCGTCCACCTCTCGTCGCATTTGTGGCAAGAGATTCTCTGAGCGATTTCACCCGCATCGAAGTCCATGGAACCACCCTCGATGTCCCAGGAACCGCAAAAGAGACAGGCGAGGCCGCGCTGTTCAAGGTACTTCTTTGCTTTTTCTGGTTTCATAGTTCGTTGCCTCCTTTTTCTTCTGGTGTTGCTGTGTCACAGTTGAATTGGTGGATGATTCGGGCGATAGGGCGGTTTTTCAGGTCACGGGCGATGCTCTGCACATGAGACAGAGAAGCCGCATCTGCCGCGATGACGTAAGGGCGTCTCTCGCAGACATGGGCCACTGCGTCTTCCGCCGTCTTTGCCGCGACGTAATCCCAAAACCATTGCTGCTGATCATCGTCGTAGCTCACTACCAGATATTTCTGCATTGTCGTCTCCTTTTTGTGTGAGTGTCGTTCTGCATCATGCGGACTTCTTAGGTTTGGTTTTGCTGATCAGGTAATCGTGAGCATCGGCAGTGTTATTCGCGACCACTTCCAACGCCTTGCATGTACCCCGAAGCACCGCAGGAACAACCCGCTCATTAAAGAGGTCCTTCGCCTTCTTGGAGTGATCCTTGATGAACGGTTTGATCTGACAGTGATCGAAGTAAACGCTGATTCCTGGAACACCAATGGACATACGCATGGTTGCACTTCCTTTTCTGAGTGACCTTTAGCCACTCCTCCTGCCCACTCAGGTTCGAATGGGCAGGCAGCGAGACTAATGTGGTCCCGGATTGTTCTTACTGGAGTGTTGCGGTGGTCATGCCCCTCTGGCGGAGCAGCTTTTCCAGACAAGGCAGGAATAGATAAATGAAGAGCACGTTCACCAACGTTCCGCCGAGCGAGAACGAGACGCCCAGCGGATCGAGGCCATGCGTGCCATAGTTAACGAGTTCGGTTCCGAGCAGAGATGTGCTCTTGTGCCGGCCAATCCAGCGTATACAGCGACCGGAATTGAACCATCGCTGAACGTGCATGGCCCGGGCGATGTCATCTGCCTTCCAGATGGAAGCCCAGATGAGCACCCAGAGACCGATACCTGCAAGGAACGAGCCCTTTTGTGACGGGGTGAGATTCACAGAATCACCTCCACTTTTGAGATTTCCGACTCCCGCCGAAACCGGCGGGATGCGGATTGGATTAGCTTCAGGACCAGGAGTTCGAATGCTTGGGTGTGGACGGCGTGGCGACAGACCGCAGCCAGTTTCTGCGCTGCAAAGGTCTGAAGCCTCGTTGGGTTGGTTGTTTGTTGTCTGAGGTAGCGATCGAGAAACGGCAGATTGATTTCAGGTGTGCTTCCGCCCATCAGGATTTGTCGGCGTCTCATTCGAGATCGCCGAATCCACGAGGCAGAGAGCACGGACGCTTCGGTTGCCACAATCAACTCAAGGAGCATGATTAACGGCCTCCGATCAGGTGGTAGCCAACGCTGGCGAGACCAGCGAGGACTCCCATCAGGAAGAAAAGCACCACCGTACCAGCAACTCCCATAGAAACCAGAACTGCAGGCTCTGGTTTGGGAGGAGGATCTGCGAGTGACTTCAGCTTCCTGATTGCGGGGATCTGTGCGTCGAGCAGGTTGGGATCGATATCCCAACGGTGTGCAAACTTTGCACACGTTGAGTCCGCCTGTTGTCGAAGCAGCTTGTATTGGGGATGGCCGGCCGGCAGCCCGACCGATTGATGAGCAAGAGCATTCCGGACGATCTTTTCCAGGTTGCGTTCGAACGACCTCCTTTCGATTGAGAGTTGCACTGCTTTGTATTTGCCGACCGCGGAAGATCGCAGCCGGGTCCATGCAGACACACGTGTACCATCGGGTTGAGACATGCTTAGCTCCTTGTTGGGATTTGTGTGTAGGAAAGACCCCCCGGGCTCGAAACAAAAATCCCGATTTTGGTCTTACCTGCTCACCAGGTGGCTATCCGATTTCGAAGATGTCGCCTCGCGTGTGGGCCTCTTGGAGAGGTTGGTCTGGCAAGCCCGGGAGAAGTGCTCAGAACCAATTGCTGACATGATTTGAACGGGCCTGGGTTAGAAGCTCGGACTTACCTAAAAGTCTGTTTCAGTAGTGACAGATTACTTCATGGCAAAAAAGAGGAGGTCTCTTGCGGAGTCACTAGATCGAGATTTTCGCAAGCTGAGATACGGAATGCCGCACTGGAGCACACGTACGGTAAGCCAACTGCCGGGACAAGCGACCGTCGAGGTCACATGAATAGTCGTCAGGCGATAGTGTCTCGGCGTGCAGGAATCGTAGCTCCTAGGTCGCAATCACGTGTTTGGCTTCGCGGCATCAAAATGGACCCTTCTAAGCGTGACCGATAGCTGGTACTCAAACAGCTCGACGTTTGGCAGCGTCGAGCACGCAAGCAGCAGGTCCTCCGATATTTCACGGGCTACTATAATGCCGCGAACGTTTTGGCCAGTCTCCGCCTGGTGAGTCGCGACCCATGCCATGTACCGAAGTAGTTGACCGACGACACGATCGTACCCGCGAGAGACCTTCAACTCCACTACGACTAGCTTGTCTTGCGCATCGACAGCAAGAATGTCGATGAACCGCCCACCCGCTGGAAACTCGACTCCGGTAATGCCCTCGTCTTGATATAGGTGAAGACCTGGCTCTAAAACCGATAGATTCTTAGCAAGAAAGTCGCGAAGATCGGTTTCGTAGGCGAACTCCGTCGGCGGCTCCTTTTCTTCAGCTACCTCGGGAGCCTGCGAACTGGCACCTTGAGATTTCTCATGAATTGGCACTGGATCCGTTGCAGGGTCGTAAAGTCGGAAATGACCGCCATCGAGTTGGAAAAACAGATCGTCATCCCCCGGCTTCGCGCTGTAGTGCACCCGACTGGTCGCGTTAGTTGATAGCCGGATGAGATGGGCCGATATAGTCCCCTCTTTGACTCGAGGGTACTTTTGCGCGAACCATGAGATGACGCGTTCCTTGGCGAGGATGTCGGCTTTTTTAAGGCCGAGGTCCGCAACCATGTCTCGCATGAGAAGCCGAACGGGTTTTTCGTAGAGTGCCACGTTGATTGTTCGCGCAGGCTAACTCCCATGAATTAGCTGCGCACCGCCAAGATCAAGAGCGCGCTGGCTCCATTCGTTTATTCGGCCCCACCGCACGCCACCGTCGATGATCACCTTACGCGAATTGCACTACAAATACTGCCCCCAAACTCTACCAAGTATACTTGATTGGATTCGCCGCGCCGCGCTTGGGTATTCGTCAGGGACGCGCTTGCCCACATACAGCACTTTGATATCGGGAGGTGCCTCCCGCCCAATAAAGCCAAGGGCGCCCGGGCACATCTTCGCGACCCGGGAAGTTCTCTGCCGTTGCTTCAAGCCAGTCGTCCGCAACAAAGGCGCCAACGATGAGACCTTGCAGGGTGGCGAGTATGACTTCCGCATCCTTGGCTTTGGACTTGCTGATCTTCCAGGCGTAACGTGTTGCCTCATACAACGATGTCTCGGTGGCGGTCCTATTTACGCTGATCAGCAAGGCCTTATGCTGGAACACTGCAGGCTCGGCAGAGTAGCGACGAATTATCTCCTTGGCATGCATCGTCCCGTAGTCATTGCCACCCGCTCCGCCAACAATATTGGTGAGCCCCGGATATGCATCGATGAGAGCGGCCTCAACCTCGAAGGCAGTCTTTTCATCCATGCCGTGGCGATGGATAACATGGGCGACCTCGAACCCAGCAATCCGCATTTCCCGGATGCGCTTTAGTTTGTTGTCGAGCTCATCGCCTTCCAGCTTCTGCTCGCCGCGAATATGAGAGAATACGCGATCGCCCTGCCCCTTCCCGACATAGAAGGTCTCTCCGTTTCGCGGGTCAATAAGCCTGTAAACATAGGTCTTGAGCTTGCGCGCCACTTCTGCCGGAAATGATTCGACCTCTGACCGGTTCATTCGAACCTCACGGATTTTGAGTCCGCCGAAGTGTTATTCATGCCGACCACCAAAACAATCTGAAAGGAGGCACACCCGCAATTGCTGCGCGGATTCCCAACTTTAGCGGATGAGCGCTAGCGGAAAATGCTCGCGGCGAAAGGAATCTTGGCAAGAAAGAGCCTGACCCCATACAAGAAAGTATATTCTTCCGGGCATTTCTTGTTCTCACATGAGGCTCCGTACAAACTTGGCGGCGCGTGCTGTGAACTCTGGAAAAACCCAACGAGGAGGGCTACGCTCGATGCTGGTGCGGCCGTCGAAATCCCCAAAGATTTCCTGCATCTTTCTTGACAGCCTGTGCAAGGGGCGCCCATCGGAGTTCTTTCCAAGCGAACTAATCCGGACGGCCTTCTGCAACAGCCTGCTACCTACTCCTCCTTTGACTAGAACTAAGCGCTCCCGTTGATCTTCCAGAATCTTCCGATGTTTGACATGAAAGTTGTTCCCAAACAGTCGTCGCATTTCGCTACTTGTGAAACTGGGCGCGAGCCCTGCTCTTAAGACCTCGAAGTAGCCGATTAGGTACAACGCTGGCGAACATTGGAAACCCCAACCCTCCAATCCGCCATAGAAGGCCAATAGATCTCCTTCGACGAGTTTACGAAGAGATGATTTAGGACCAAGCGTCGGATCGCCATATGTGTATGTGGTGAACTCAGGATCGAAGTGGATGGCCTGCTTGAATACCTTCGCACGTCGGGAACCTAGGAAATAATCAACGAGCGAGCGCCCGTGCCTGCCTTTTGTATTGCCGTAGGTTCTAGGATCCATGTTCCACCCGTCTGGAATCGGTATGTACTCGAATGAACCGTCCTTGAAAAGCGGTCCGTGGATACCTCCAGCGCCAGTATCAATGCCCACCCGCAGCAGCACTACCTGCATTCCTTGGCCTGCTTTCTTCTTTCACTTTCAGGAAGATCCTTCTTTAGTCTTTCGAGTTCGACTAGGCATTCATTTAGAATGCTCCGGCCGTCGCCGAAGTGATCCAAGATCGTCGCGGTTATTCGCTCATTCACTTTCCGCGGGTAATGCCTGAAGTTGGCCATCGATTCGAGGGGATATGCATCATGGAACGAATAGATCTTCGCGTCTCCGAGCACGGCGTAAAACCCACCTGGCCGCCACTCATGACTTCCCGCCTTCCTTTTTCTAATGTACCCGATGAGATGATGGCCCCCATGGTATTTGGTCGCTGCTTTCTGCATTCTTGTCACGAGGAATAGATACTTTTCCCTACTCCCCAAGAATCCCCGAATATTTCCTTGCATACATTCGCAACAATAGTTCTCGGCCTCTTTCTCCAGATAGGGTTCAGTCTTGTACCCTTGACAAAGCTCGTTAAGGACATCGCGAACGGGCAAATCTGATGAGGGAGAGTGATAGAAGTAATGAAGCCGCCCGGTATCGTCGAGGTCGTGCAGATTTACACTCAAATTGTCTTTCCTGGCGGGGGTTGGTCGTTTGCATCCCATATTTGTTACATCGCACTTTCATCATCGTTGAAGTAGCAGTTGTAATGATCTAACCTACGATTCCCATTGTACCGTTGGTTTTCGAACCTTAGTGTCGAGTCGATTACTGGTTTTTAAGCTATAAACAAGAATTTCCGATTCTGACATTTGGATTGGGCCTCATGCGCCTCACATGACCTCGACACAACGATATTGCCGCCAGAGCAAACCTCAATGGCTACATTCCGAAGAATCAGGCAATGGCTGCAGGGAAGAACAAATCGGAAAGCCAAACTCTTGAACAATTCGTCTGCTACAACGACCAACGGGCGAGAGTTCCTGACAAGATCAGTTCATCAAAATGAGCTCGAAGTCTTCCGGGGATCTCTCCTCCAGAAAATAGTGCGCCTATTTCCAAATTCCGGTTGAACGCATCGTCTGTAAGGTTGGCACTGGAGAGCAACGCTTGATCGTCCACCACAGCCGCCTTGGCATGCAGCTTACCTGGTCTGCCCAACTCGTTGACCTCCCTGTTGCTGAGTGGCCAATAATAGATTTCAGCGTGGGCTATCAAATCCGGTGGGAATGCTTTGAGTGCATCCATCGAAAGCTGATTCAGCGATGCTTGCTCGAACTCAAGGATCATGCGAACGGGAACATTCCGTCTACTTGCTGAAATAAGAGCTTCCGTCAGGAGCTTAACTTTGTAGGCGGCAAACGTGACTAAGAGAATGTCTCGTCTTGCGCCGCATAGCAGGTCGTAAAGAACCTGATCGATTCGACGGGCGGGAACATGGTTTGCGGGTGATGGCCCAGACCACAGCAATTCGATGTTCTGTTCGCTTTCCCAGACGGAGCGGACCGAGGCACACACTTCGATCGAAGTAGCCAAAGCTTCCCATGACATTTCTCCCTCGGCTGACCGAACGAGTTCTCTTATCTGAAATGCGAGGTCGCCATTGTGCGTAATAGGCAGGCTGGCGATCATTCCTTCTGCGTGACCGTCTTTAGGCCAAACTCGCACCACCTGACATACTTCCCTAAGCCAGGAGCTCGGTGCTTTCCGGACTAGCGTGTCAATTGCAGAGCTGAGTTCGGGCATGCTCATGTGTCACTCAGTGAAGAATGCCGTGCCATTGTCGCTAAATGTTTCAACGAGAACGGAGCGATCAAGATAGCGGTTGCCGCGTTCGCAGGAAGTCTCGGGCGCAAAGAGGCAAGCATGGCAACACGCGGCGTGAATTCCGCGGCCATCGTTGGAAGGCGCGTGTTCAGAGCAGAGCGGGTCTGACGCGCAGATTCTCACACTCTCAAAAGCCTGCTTAAGGTGTCTTCCAAGGGACAGGGGATCACCAAGTTCGACTAAGCCCCCAAGCGTACCTTCGCTGTCCGGAGCCGCGGTGTAGAGAAGAATCCCAGCCATAGGCCCCCCCTCTTCGTCTCGATTGCGAGAGTAGAGCCGTTCGCGGATACTTGCAGAACTATAGCCACAATCAAGGACAATTTGGCGCATCAATGCATGGGCAAGGGAGTGGAGAAGAACTAAACGGATACCAGGGAATCCTTCATGTACCGGATCAAGTCTACGCAATTTGCGCCAATGCTTGTGTGATTCAAAGAATTCCTTCTCAAGTGCCTGGACCGATTCCTTGGCTTCCCAAGAAAGAACAGCATCCTCCCGTAATCGGAGAAAGATACCTTCGCCGCGGACTTCAGATGCGGGTAGCCACGTCGGCGCAGTTCTGGATAGCGGACTCATCCGGCTATCTTTTAGCTGTGTCACCTCAGCAAAATCGGCGTTCGACTCGATTCGTGTGTAACCAACCAAGGCTCTAACTTCTCGGATACGCTCGATTAGGACCGTATTCTCGAACCGCAATTCGAAGTCTTTTGGCGCTGTTACCTTCCGCAGCTTGAAATCCCGGTTCTCTGTGGCTGCATCCGGATTAGAAAATACCTGCCATTCCGGCAACTTCAAGTCCTCTACCAGCGCTTCATTCTTACCCTCACCTGCACGTTTTGTTTCTATGGCCTCCCAGATCTCAGCATTGCTAAATTCCGAAAAGAGCATGATAAGACCCGGAAATTTCTGAATGTTCTTTCGATAGAAAAGGACTTCGTCAGAGGAATCAATGCCCTTCAAATCCACCCACTTTTCTTCGACGAGTTTTCCGAGGCAATCACTCGCTTGAGGAATTGATAGAGCGGATAGTGAAACCGCAAACCAACTGTTGGAGGCTCCAAGAAGGATAGTCCGTGCCGGCTCTTTGCATCCCTTGGGTTCAATAAGTCTCAGGTGTGGATGATGTGCCGGGCACGAAAAACTGGTGTCTCGCTCGAACGCATCCGCCATGCGTCTCTCACTATTGCACTCAAGGCATTTGACGATGATGTCAGAAGCGTCTCCCGAGATTCCAAACTCACGAAGTGTCAGTTGGGCGGGCTTACAAGGTACATTTCCCTTGTGGACGAACTCAACCCAAGGGAAGTCGGTCAGGTGTCCTTCTCGACAAGCCAAAAGAAATCGCACGGATAGTGCAGACGGATTTCCCCCGCCCCTGGCTCGACTACACCCCTCATGCTGGAATTCTGTCCGGTCGGGCCTCCAAGGATCTTGTTTCAATCGAAAGACACCAGACTCGACCGTCGACAGAGTGTCGCACAACGAGCAACGCATCCATCGGGGGAACGGTGTGACTGGAACACCGATAGCTGGTGCACCCGGATCAATCTTCGTGTCGTCCAACGTGATCGGCGGTAGATAGAGTTTGGAGACCTGGGGACCAAGTCTGCGCTGAATTGCTGCGATCAACCGGTCTTCGTGAATTTCGCGACAATATTGAGTATTCCAATCATCCAATCCCATCACGAGAGCTGACATGTTCGGCAGGTCCACAAGTGCGCCTACACCAAACGTGTAGATCATCTGCGTTGGGCGAATCTCACCAATTTCGTTCATATCTCCCCTGGGTCCGACTATCAATCCGTGCGCAAACCTGAAGTTCGCTGATCCAAAACCAAAGCTGCTGTCCCCTCAACATCTCGCAGTGAGTCAAGGCAAGTGAACAATTCCCAATCTTGCAAAGCGGCATGTTCTAACAAACCGACAGTCGCGTCACCTTCAGGTTGGTAACACAGTCGATGGTCCTTCTGGCCGTGAACACGTCGGAGCCATTCATCTCTGCGCCGTTCCAACATGTCGAGGACTCTCTCCGCTGCTAGTCTATCGTGCGTAGCATCCTCGGCACGCTTTGTCAGTCTCTCGAAGACCGCTGGCATCAGAACGTCGGTGTCCGTCAATTGCCCGGCGGTCTGGTTCCCGTTCAAGTGTTCATCCCACAGACGCATCAGGGCAACCATTGTTCCGGAGAGCCCCCGATCAAGTGCTCGTGCTGAGAACGGCGTAACGGATAGCGCTTCAACGTGTTTGTAAAAAGTTTCGTGGTAGTGCTCGAACCTTTCGTAATGAGAAAGGTCCCGCGGCCGAGCCCAATTGTATAGGGTACACACCAAACCGGGCCCCTCCGCCGAACGGCCAACGCGGCTTGTCGCCTGAATGTATTCCGAAGTGTTCTTCGGTTGACCTGCGACGATCATCGATCCAAGACGATCAATATCAACCCCGACAGAGATCATGTTTGTCGCGAGAACCACATCGTAAGGTGTGGGTGAACTAGGTGGCTTTCCTTCTTTTCTTTCCTGGGCCCGCTGAGCTTCAAGAGCCTTATCGAATCTCGCTTCAAGTCGTTCAAGAATCTTCGGGATGTCTGTGCCCGACTTCCGTGAGGTGAGTTCTTCTACCGCTCGCACACGTCGCTTCGCAAGTCCACGCTGGTCCGCGTCGCGCAATCGGGCGCGGATATCGTCTTCCACAAGTCGGCGGGTGCCCGCCAGCTCCCGGATGGAGTTGAAATACCCTGCAACTGTCATCCACGGATCTGCGAGATTGTCGTACTGATCGAAGAGTGCTTGAGCCGCGGCCATATAGGCGACGTATGTGCGGATCATCGCTACGGGGTAACGACGGCCAAAGGCGCAAATGCCCAAATATCTTCGTCCTGGGTATTTCTCGCCGATCGGGCGCTGAATAGCGAAGAAGCTGTCCTGAATACTCGTTCCCTGCGGGGGGAAGACATCAAGCTCACGAACGAAGAGTTTGCGAACCTGGTCTGGTGCACGTCGAATCGTAGCGGTCGAAGCAATCACTTTGGGTCTGACACGCTTGCCCCCGACTTCCCAAGAGCAAAGTTCGTCGACTGCAGACTCATACAGCCCGACCATTGAACCCAACGGACCGCTAATCAGATGTAGTTCGTCCTGGATGATGAGATCCGGTGGCCTCAGGAATTCGTGTGGGAGTGTTTGAGCCTTGGGTAAGCCGTTTCTTGGCGGATGCGAATTCGCATCCTCAATTTCTGGTGAGCGAAAACCATGTCGCGTGCAAATGCCATTCACCTTTCCAAACAACATTTGGGTTTCGCCACGCCATGGCATCTGAGCGAATTTGTCGACAGTAGCTATGAGCAGAGACGGCGGATGGCGGTAGATATCTTCGTCAACCACTATCACCGGAAGCCCTTCGCGCGGGGACTTTGCTTCTGAAAACTCACAACGTCCCAGGTTGTCGCCGCAGTAGGTCACGCACCGGCCAACATCGCTCGGGGCTTCATACACTCGTAGGTGTGCTTCCTTGATCTCCGTTCCGCACCAAGGGCAGGAGGTAATTTGGTGAGGGCTTCCGCCACCCGACGGACGCCCGCCTGAACGCCCTTGTCGTAAGGATTCAGCCGCTTTAGCCAGCGTATTTGGTGTTGCATTGCGCCCGACCCAAAGTCCAAGACGAAAAGGAGTGTCGCCCCACTTCTTTACGTCCTCTCGTCGAATCACTTCGCAGGCACACAGAAGAGCCGCGGCTCGTTGGAATTGTTGCAAGGTTAGAAGTCGTAGGGTGTAGCGCATGAGCACGGCCACGCCGTGATCGCCTGTACGACCTTCAATTTCCCCCTGCAATCGTCGAAGGGCCAGAGTGTAAGCCGTCAAACCGAGATAGGCTTCCGTCTTGCCGCCACCGGTGGCAAACCAAAGTAAATCAGCGACGGCTTCCGTGTCGTGGCTACGATCCGGATGATGCAAATCAGTCAAGCTAGGAAGGTTGAGCAGAATGAAGGCAAGTTGGAAAAGGCGCCAACTGCGATTGCCCGTGGCATCTTGAGAGTCGACTCCATCTTCGGGCTTTATCTCCTTCTTCCGAACCTTCCTCGAGAATACGGAGTGGATGCGCTGTTTCCACATAGCCCTGCTTGCAAATCGAAACGCATCTTCAGCGTTCTGATTGCTCTCGATTAGATCAATGCCCGCTTTGATTCGCTCCTGTGCGCGGGTGCACCCCTCGATGGCTCGCTCCGCTGCATGCTCGTGCCCCGCCAATTTCTCAGATGGATTCGTCAGCTTGGCCTTTTCGGTGCCAATCCAAATTCCGTATGCCTCTTCAAGTTTTCGAAGGCTCGCAATCAAATCTTTCTTGGGAAGCTCAGCGAGCAATTTCATATCGAGGACTAAACCGCTCAGGTTCAGGTCATCGGCAGTTGTGCGAGGTGTTTGCTGTGCAACCTCAAAGACTGGCGCCCATTCCGTTTCAACCTGCGTTGCCTTTTCTGCGAATGGCTCCGGTAAAGTTGCGTGAATCGAAACTCCATGCCCGACCGCGAATTCTCGCTGGTGTCGATAGAGCATTTCCAATGTTTCAATCTCTTCACGCGTCAAAGGGTCCATTTTGGAGAGATCACCCTTGACGCCCTTCCGCTGAACAAATAGCGGTTGGCCATCAACACCATGCGCGCGAATCTTCGGCTGGAAAACCCACACTTCGTCTTTGGGCTCATTTTTCGCTTTGCGCTCTATTTGGTTGTTGATCAGAAATACAGTCACTACCCAGCTATCCTTCGTAAGACGCATGCGTCCTTGCAGCACAACCAGAGGCTGCCCAACACGGGGCGTATACGGCTCGATGGGGCCGTCCTTGAGTTGCAGAATTAGCGGATTGCCAATGATGTGTTCACGCTTCCATACTGGGGCTGGATTTCCGTCCTTCTTAACTTGGCTCTCGCTCTTAATGCGCAGGTAGCGGCCCCACTCTGTTTCGATCTGGATTTCCCTTGTGTCCCCATCGACGACGAAGCTCATGCCCATTGACGAGGGGAAATACGTGCTTCCTGCGGGTACTCCACTCTCGGCCGTTCCTTCTTCACCATCCTCGCTCTCGTCAGTCGCCAGCTCGTCCATTTCTTCACCAGCTAACTCTAAAGCCTTCGGTGCCAACATCCCAATCAGGTAGCGCTGATAGACGTGGTCTTCACGTTGATCGAGTTCTTCCGTCAAACCGCCCGCAGGTCCCAGTAGATCACTAATGACCATATTCGTGAGAGTTCCACGGATCGTGTGAGGTGTTAGAATAGGTGCGGTCACTTGAGATCCTCCGCAATAAACAGAGCGTTCTGGTTGGATTTGTCCTGGGATCCGCCACCGTTCTTGTGACTCTTCCTCACCTGGTTTTTGGTCCTGCTCCTTACTGACCCACTCGACGTTTCTTCCAAGTAGCATTTGTGATTCAGTGCCAGAAGGTGATCGAGAACAGCTCGACGAGCGTCGTCACAAATCGTGTAACGTACCCCTTGAGCTGTGATGTAAAAATCATGCTTTAAGTCCAAATCATTCCATCCATATGCTGCAGCCACAGTGTGGTCCATCTCTTTTTGTAGCGCCCGCAGTCGACTTATGTCCGCGGAACTTTCGGAATCGTCATGCAACCGATTGTAGATGGAAGTTAAACCCTCAAGCCGCGATCTCATACACTGCTGCCTTTGGGCATGAAAACTGTCACCAATCCCATTCAGCGAGGAGTTCTCGACTGGGAACGGAAAGGTTTCGAATGTTTTCGCTAGGTTATAGTTTGGGTCATCTTTCAATCTAGAAGATGTCTTCTCCGCCCATTCCGTATGAAAACAGGAATTTAGCACGGCAAAATGAGCATCGGAAGACAGCGCGAACACCACGACTTTATCAGCAAAGACCTGGCCCGGTTCAAGCCATGACACTGCCCAATATTTTGAAACTTGTCCACAACCTAAGACTCTCGTGAATCCCGCTATCGCGGAATAAAGTCCTTCTTGACGTCCGATGTACTGCCACCAAAATCTCTCGCGGCTGGCAATCTTATTACCTTGGCGCTGAATTCGAACTGTGTTATACAGCCACTCCCAGCATGCTTTGTAAACCCTTGCCTTTTCTTCTGGCATGCCATCAAGATCTATGGCAAAGCGTTCCGATCGCTGAAGTGGTCTTTGGTTAATGTCCTGCCCAGTTAAAAAAGGTTTAATTACATCCGCGGATTTTGGATCAGTTTCGATAAGTTGCCTTTTCTCTGTTTCCGTCAAGATGAACCCTTCTCCGCTGATTGTTGAACCCCGGAAGACGATTCCAAGAGCTCTGGACAATCTTTTGGGGTTGAATTCCAAAATAGAGGAGTCTAGGTATGGTGAGATGCCGGTGACCTTACGGTCTCCCAACATAATTTCTCCAAACCAGCAACCCTTGAAGATATGCAGAATACTAACGAAAACGTTTGCGCCTCCAGGCCAAGTAGTAGTTTTCCACGCTCGATAGATCTGATATCCGTTGCTGGCCAAGTGATCCAAGCAATTCTCTCGTGTAGTTCCTTGGGAAATCGAATTGGTTGTAACAAGACCAAGTGAACCGTTATTCCGGAGGAGTTGTGCCGCTCGCCTGATGAAGAATGACGCTAGGTCACCATTGCCTGAAGTGTCTGGGAAGGCCCGTAATAGAAACGAAAGGTAATCGTCACCTAGTGTCCCCGATATCCGTGATCCTCCGAGGTACGGAGGGTTGCCTATTACCGCATCAAACCCCCCGCTCTCGAAGACTTCTGGAAACCGTAGTGGCCAGTGAAATGGGTATCGATCTTTGATTTGTTCGCGAACGAAATTACGAAACTCCTTTAAAGGCTTTTCAAAGTATTCGATAACATTAAGATGAGCCTTTGCACGAGCTAGTTCTTCTTCCTTGCCTTTTAGCGCCTTGAGCGTAGCCCCGACTAGCAGATCGCATGCAAGTTCCAATCGACTCATGAGCTCATCAGCCTCAGAGTTGAGGATTTGTTTAGAAGCAACTTGCTCAGCGTCATTGCTCGGCAGCGCTTCGAGTGTGCGGCGCTTCGCAACTGCACCTCGCAATAGCTCCTGGTAATTGGAGAGAATAATTAGCTGGGTCTCATGATCATCATCGAGGCTGAACTTCTCCAGTTGCTTAACCCTTGAAATTCCTAGAAGAGAATCACCGCACTTCAACGCGTGGTCAAGGAACGTGAATGGTCGAGTCCTATCCACAGTGATCAGCCAGATCGAAAGCTTCGCCATCTCAACAGCCATTTGATTTATATCAACACCGTATAGGCATCGGTCGGCAATCAATCGACGAGCAATTGCGAGGCGCTCGTCGGCCTCCTGCGGAATCAATCGTTCGCTTGGTTCACCTCTTGAGAAGAGCCCTTCTGGTGTTATCAACAGTTCTCCGGGATGTGCTTTTTCCAGGTTCTCCCAGGACTCCACCAGGCGCTCTGAAAGATACCGGCAAACTTGGACGAGAAAGGCACCCGAGCCCATTGTCATGTCACATACTTTAAGATCTAGGATTTCGTGAGGCGCTTTGAGCTCCCACTGCTCTTTGGAAAGGCCCTCGGCAGGCCCCCGATAGACCAGAGGCTCGATGGTGTGTTGGACAATCGGCTCAGTCAGGCTTCGAGGTGTGTAGTGCGTGCCAGTGCTGCTTCGAGCGGTGCCCTCGCTGACGTAGATCCCTCCTTGCAAGACAACGACTGGACGTTCAAATGAATCCTCACGCAGGAGTCCTGCAAATCGCGTGACCCGCTCGGTCAATTTCTCCTCTTGTCCACAGGCGACGAGAATCTTGTGGTTATCTTCGCCAGCTCTTACCGCCAACTCTTTTTTCAATGCAGGAATACTGCGGCCAGTCAGCTCTTTGAGTTCCTCAAGTAGATTGTCTTCGCCCTTCTTGGCTAGTTCTTCGAGCTCGTCCAAAGCGATGTTTGGAGTGGTGTTCCTTCGTGTGCCAACAAGCCCGAGCACTGTTTCCCGAGCTCTAAAGGCGCTGTGGTCCAGAAGACCTTCGTATATGTGTCCAATCTGCTCGATATCGAGGGCGCGGAAACTGATTCGCCGGGCTTCTGCCCTCCCACCACCGGCAACTCTGACTTGCAACATCTGGAGCGACTTGAGCAGATGTAGAGCTACGCGATTGTTGATCGCGAGAGGTTCTGCGGCTGTCACGCGCCAATCAGTCTCTTGCGTACGCCCTTCGAGGAAAGCATAGCGGTTCGGGTCGAAGAGCGAGCCACCGTAGGCTGGCATCAGTAAGTCTTGGTGCTGAACGCCTCCATGCACGGCCCTAAAACTGGAAAGTAGACGAGCCCACGCGTCATAGCGCCGTTCCAGCACTTCTTCGCCGTATCGATCGGCAACTTCCTGCAGCTGCTCTCGCAAGGTGGAAACGGCGTAGTTGTTGTCATAGATGGGCCTTCCGAGATGAAGCAAATCACGTTCTTCTGCTGAGAACAGAAAGACGAGGCGCATCATGACAGTGAGTGCCGCGTCGTATAGGGTTTTCTCCTCGACGCCCTTCAGCAACGCTCGGCCACTTTCGTGATCAAGCCGGTCGAATGCTTGGATCAAAACTTCAACTGCGTCACGAACTTGATCGCCTAACTGATTGGTGACTTCTTGTTGGTCTTGCGCACTTTCCTTCAATAGGGCGGAAAGAGTGTCGGATGCTGCTACTCCGAAAAATCGGCTTATGGAAAGCAGTGAATGAAACGCTCGAAGCGTGACCTGCTCTTCGATCCACAGCGTGGCGTACCACGAGGCGAAGCCAGTTGTTTCGCCGCGGGGAGCAAAGACCAACATCCATTCCTCGCCGTTCGTCACCAAGCCAAGCGGGATATCCGCGGCATGGAGAAGTTCCATCATGCGCGTAGCGGGGATGGCCTTCCAATGCTTACCTGCCACGGGTCGGTCAAGCAGTTGGTCAGGCGGGTAGATGCTCACAAGAAGCTGGGGCTTCCCCGCAGCGTCAGTGCCTTTCGGACCTACAAGTGCCAGATCTGGCCGAAGAGTCTCCCCATACTCAGGCATCGCTGCGCTCAGCCCAGGTGGTAAGCTTTGACCTTCTGCAATCAGATCCGTTGGGAACTTCAACAGCTGCGTCAGTACGTGATTGATCCAGCCTCGCTGTTTTCCTGGGCCTGTAGGGTTGCTCTGCCATTCTTCATAGGCCAGTCGCAATTGCCGGGCCTGTTCCGGGTCCCGAGGGTCAAGACCTTGGGGAAAAACACGCATCAACACCGGCATGGAAACGAACGGGCCGGAGATTTCCAGCAGTGAAAGCCAGTCGGCGTGATCTCGCGCAACGCTCACGAATGTCCTCCCACTAGCCCGCGCACAAGCTTCCGCGGGATCAGAAAGGTCACAGCGACTGGGAAAAGTCGCTCGGTTGGATTCTTGTACCGATCGCGCAGGTGGGCTGACTCCCGCTCAATTTCTGCGGGAATTTCATTGAGCCTCCGCCGGAGGGAAGACAAGTCTCGTTCTCGTTGGGCCCTCTCGTCGCCGCCGAGGTCCAGTAGCAGTTGTGGTCCATCCTTGCGTTCCAATTCTTCGCGAATCGCCCGTTGCAACTCCTGCATCACGGTTCTGACCTTAGTTACTTCTTTCTCGGCAATCTCCTGAAGGTTCTTTTCCAAATTCTTAGTGCGCTCGTTGCATCGTGCTTCCAGAGCAGCCATGACTGCTTCTTCGTTCTTTGACCAGAGCGCCTGTAGCCGAATTTGGACAGGTTCTGGTGCCGGGATTGAAGTCCCTGCTGCAAAAGCAGATTTCGTTTCCCCCACGTTCAGTCGCTGGAACTTACCTTCGATGAAAGCACCACCCGCCATGATGATTTCCTCATGAATGCGATGATTATCGCCTCCCAGAACCACAATGCGACCGTGAGCGACGACGACCGGATTGGAAAGAGCGGAGTCTTCGACCACACAAGCAGATACACGCGAAAGATGCTTGGTCGTAGCGCCAATTTTCCAGATCTCTGCGCGGAGTAACCGCAGACACATCTGTATGAGACGGTGGTTGAGATGCGCAAGTACGACGTCGTCCCTACCAGTTGCCAAGACCGGATCGAATACGATGGGGCGAATCTGGTGGGTGTGCGGGTGAGCAAGTCCCTCAGCACAGAGTGCCCAGCTTCCCGACAGAGCGGGCAATCGAAATACTGGGGAGGTCTTTCTAATTTCACTTGGGTCAGGCCAAATGCCGTCCAATTTGACTGGGACCAACGGTGGCTGGTCGGCAAGTTCAAGCCCAACCCGAACTACATTCTCAATATGTTCAGGAGTGAGTTTCAACTCATTGCGCGTCTCGTCGAGCTGAGCCGCCAGCTTTTCGAGTTGCTCTCGCAGTTTGCGCTCGAACTTCAGCATGCGGCGCACGGGCTCAGCCTCTAGTTCGGCACGGGATGTATCTAGCCTGGTTCGCTTGCCAAGCATGGCTTCTTCGACTTGGGTGGCGATGACTGGCCCGACTTTGCCTAGGTCTTCACGAATGGTTTCTACTTTCAGGGCAGCGCGCATGAGAAATTCAAGGTCAGCTTCGAGATCGCCGACTTTGCCCGACATTTGGGCGGAGTTGAATCCCTGGCCCACGAAATGATGAATGTGAACTTCCGGGGCCCGTTGTCCGTGTCGGTCGACACGACCGTTTCGCTGTTCCATTCGGTTCGGGTTCCAAGGAATCTCATAGTGAATCAGCTTCGAACAGTGATTCTGGAGGTTCACGCCTTCTGACGCAGCATCCGTTGCAAGCAGAATTCTAACCGCGGAGTCTTTCGGATTCGCTTGAAATGCAGCTTTGATGCGCTCTCTCTCGTCGCTTTGCATTCCCCCGTATATCAATTCGAGTCGACCTTCTTCTACCAGACCATGAACCGCGAGCAAGTTATAGAGCCACTTTTGTGTAGCCCTGTACTCGGTGAAAATGATGACGCGTTCAGAGTTCCATTTCCCGCCCGGACGCAAAGATTTCTTCAGCCAATCAATGAGAGTCTGTGCTTTGGAGTCCGCACGCTGGCTCGATCTTGTTGCAAACTGCCTTAGCTGTTTCAGGAGCTTGCGCTCATCTTCCAACAGCGGGGACAACACTTGGCTCGCAGAACCGACCACCTCGGCGGTTTCGGTCTCATACAGTTCATCGTCTGCATAGTCCTGGTCATACTCGTCAAATTCCCGCTGCAGGCTGGCTGTGGCCTTCCGTGCGCCGACAGATGCAATATGTTTATCGAGTGTGGTGCTGAAAGCCGCCGGTGAGGAGAACAATCTCTTCTTGAGGAGCTTCAAGACAAATTCTGCCGCAAGCCGCTCACCGGCGCTGTCCGCACTCTTCAAACGTAGCGCGGAATAGTTCTGAAGCATCTGATGGGCAGTCCTCTCCTCTTCTGTGTACGGCACCTCCATGTGTTTGACGACCCGTTCGGCAAAGCGGCGACTGCCATCCCAATTCAGCTTCAGTTCGGACTTCATCCTCCGAACCATGACCGCATCGAGCTGCGCGCGGTCAGGCAAAACTGCACGGGCAAAACGCTGACTATCTAGCAATTCCAATAATGCTGAGAAACTCTCCCGGTATCCGTTGTGGGGAGTGGCCGAGAGAAATAGCTTGTGTTCAAAATGAGGAGCCAGAGTTCTTACCGCTAAAGTTCGCATTGAATCTGTGGCGTACTTCCCCCGCCCGGATGGGGCGACGTTGTGAGCTTCGTCGACGATAAGCAAGTCGTACGCTCGCGGATATGTAGGTTCATCTCCGCTCGGCAGTGTTTCCTTGAACGCACGCAACGGACGTTCGCGTTTGAGGAAATCGATGGAGGTGATCAGTCGTGGAAAGTGTGCCCAAGAATTTAAGTGGATTCCACGTTTGCGTCTAAGTTGGCTGATACTCTCGCTATCGACAATCCGAAATTCAAGCCCAAACTTATCGCGCATCTCTTCTTGCCACTGTATTTGAAGAGACGAGGGGCACACAATCAGAACAGATCGAACCCGGTGACGAAGGATGAGTTCTTGCACAACGAGCCCAGCTTCGATCGTCTTACCGAGGCCAACGTCATCCGCGATCAATAGGTTTACACGTGGCATCGAGAGTGCTCGAACTACTGGATCAAGCTGGTATTCATCGATCTCGATACCGCTGCGGAAGGGTGAATGAAGCTCTCTATCGTCAGACTGGGATATGGCTCCCCAGCGGACAGCATCTAGAAACGCCTGCAGCCGCTTGGGATCATCGAATGCGCTAGGAACTGGCAGGGTAGACTTCTCGTGAATCGAGGTGCCGGGTTCTAGCTCCCATATCACCTCCATCTCTTCACCCAAACCATCGTCTTCGACGGAGGAAAGCTTAAGGAGGTGATTCGGCTTCGCAGGATTCGTGACGGATGGGATTATTTCGGTCACCACGAAAGGGCGCTTACGAACGACCACCAATTGACCGATTTCCGGGCACGAAATCATATATACCCACGTTAACTTCAGCGATTCTATACTAAACGTTTACTGCGGCCTTATCCTAGCGGGCATATCGCGTCGGCCTTCCTAAGCTCCATGTTTTTCGTAAATGACTTCTACAACCAGCGATCTATGGCGACGCTCGACCCTGACGGCGTGCTCCAACAGATCAGGAACTGAGTAGTCCACAGCTAATTCCGCAACGGCATTTGCGATGCCACGCTTCTTTCGGCGATCCGCGTAGGGATAGTCAGTAAGCGGCAGGAATGTATTGCGCCCGCGCGGTTGGGGTTTGTATAGAGTGCTTCCGCTGTTGATCGGAGACAGTTTGATTCTACCGTTGTGGTGCTCTAGGAGGCTTGCGGTATCGACAGTGATTACAGTGTGCTCCCCGTCGCGATATCGCCGTGCTTCGAGAAGATTGTTGACTCGCTCTTCCGTGACCCAAAAAAACACCATACGATTGAGCAGTTCGTACCACTCACGAGGAGTCATCCCACGAAGGCACTTAACCAACGCACTATCACTCATTGGCCCTTGATCCCTAATGGTGGCTGTCCCGAGTTGGGAGTTGTTGATTTGTTCCGATCGAGGTCGATGGCGGCTTTCAAGCTGGTAACGCGCGTCACCATCAATCGAGAAGAGATCTAGCAGTGCAGTGGTACTCAGCAGACCGTGGCGATGGATAGATGCCCATGCTCCAAGTTCAGCCATGTGGTAGAGATGTGGGTAATACTCGATGAACTGTTCGCGCGATATTGGCAATTGACCTCACCATGACCGGCGGTCGATTATGCTTCTATGATCAAACCTAGTAGAAATTAGAGATACCGGAGCAGACGCAACCCGTTCGAGTTCCTCGATAAACTGAATCGTTTCATCTGTCAACTGCTCGAATCGCCGGGCGTGAGTATTACTCGCATGAATATAATCTGCAAAAGTTAGTGCAATATCGGTGGGCCCGTTCAGCATGACCGCTCGACGGAACAAATCCCACTCAAACTCTCCCACGCGGCGTCTTCTACCCGAGGTTGACCCGATCTCGATTTGCCGCAGCTTGCGCTCTTCATTGCCAGAGCGTTTAGCAATGGTGCGCCAATTCAAGTCTTGAGACATCGGACCTGAAGTCCGCTTTTTTGATGGGCTCTTCACACGGATCGGATATGTACGACACACCATGATGACCCTTCGTATGTGGCTGGGTGCGATCCCAGCTTCGGAAAGACAGCCTGCAACTGCTGTGTCCCTAGATGTCACGTGTGGGTAGCTGCCATGGTGCAAGCTGAGACCAGTGCCTTGCGTGCCTTCAACAAATATCTTTTCCCCCTCTCGAAAGGCCTTCTCTAGCACCCATCGGCTCTCACCAACAAAAGGTTTCAACTCAGGAATGTCCTTAGCAAGTCGAACCTGACGGCCGTCGGCACCCCTCATAACCTTTCGTGCTGTTGCTGCACCTACGCCACGTCCCGTCGATCCGATACTTCCAACGAGGGTTTTCCCTTCGTACTTGATATCCCGGGCATTGATAACCATTGCGTGGGGGTCTATACAGAGTCGTTGCTGGCTAACTTTGCAGTCTGCAATTTCCTTCAAGAGATCGCCTACGTCTAGGACTGCTCCTGGTCCGATCATCAGTTGCGCGTTACTGCGGCGCGTGCCGGAAGGAAGTTGGTGGTGGATGTATGGTTTTGGGTCTTCGTATACCTTGTGACCTGCGTTCGGCCCTCCGACGCGCACGAGGAGGTCGTACTCTGGTGCAAGGTAGGCCGAGATGTGGCCCTTACCTTCGCTCCCGTATTCACCCCCAATCAGTACGTCAACGAGCCGCAAGTGTTCCCGACCAAAGAGCCTCAAGTGGGCGGCAGCACGGATGACTACATCATGTGCGACACAGCGGTCAGTCTTAATGACGGCATCAGCAACACTGGCGAGCAATCCAATGCGGTTTTCGGTCTTGTTCGATGACACTTCAGCGTAGGACTTGAACTCTCGAAATCCCTTCAAGCGCTGTTTGCGCTTGTATCGCTCCTTCAACACATTAACTTCGGCTTCCAGATGCATGTGGAAAACGATTGGGCCGTACGCTTTGCGAATGGCGCGAACTTGCTCGCTGGTGCGAACAGAATCGACGACAACGATAGCTTTGTTATCAAGTCCTTCGACCACTCTGGTGAGTGAACGCGACACCCACTCACCATTGGTTCTTCGATCCAACAGGTCGCCATAGTTTTGATGTGCTCCCCGCTCGGGTTCGATTTTGGTGCCAGCCGCAGTGGCAATTAGTTCTTTGGTCTTGAGGACGTGGGCGCCAAAGCGTTCCACGAGCCCCTTGGACAATGTGCTCTTACCCGCAGACACCCGGCCTGATAGAAGAACAATTTGTCTTGCCACTTTGAACTACACCCCAGTTGCGTTAAATGCCAGGGCCCCTTGTGGGTGTTGCCTAACTTCAACACCAGGAAGATCGTATACGTAAACTTTCACTCCGCGTGAACAGAGCGCATCTTCAATCAACTCACTCACAATGCTCCAGGACCCACCAGCTTGTCCGCATCCAAGCCTAGGGATGTGGACGGACGCATGGTGTTGACTTGCCAGTGCGCCCAACTGTTCAAGGGCGGTCTTCAAGTGCGTATATCTAATCCGAGGTTTGGGTGACGGTCCGTATCCATGTTGTGCGATCAGGCTTGCGACACCGAGAGTGTCATCGATCGGGGCAAAATGGAGATTGCCAAGGCGAAGATTTTTGCGGTCGTTCATCGCCCATGATCTGAAATCCTGTTGGGCCGTCGGCCACTTTTTTCGAACCGCCAGCGACAATCCTCCACCCCAGGTGAATGCGCTGTCGTTGACCAACTGCGCGATAATCCGCGGTCCACTGCCCCTTGGCTGTGTCGCGTCTCCGCCTAAGTGAGTGATGCGAGCATGATCCACCGCCACCTGCCGCTGCGGTGCTACGATTCCGAGTACACGTGGAATTATCTGATTTGGATATGGAGGGACGCCCACGCATTCGATGCGTACTCTTCCGAATGGTAGTGCCCACTCATCGTATCCCTTCGCCGTGAAGCCGATCGCAATACATTCACCTACGACGGAGACCTTGGGCAATGGCATGCCGGGACGAATCACGCCAGTGCTCCAAGACTTAGAGGAGACAGCATAGTCAATGGAGTAGTCGTCCGATGGCCCGCCCTGCCCGGGCCTGCGCGATGCACAGAATACGGAATACTGCCCGCTCGTCAGACGGACGGCCCGAAGTAGAACGGCCTCTGCCGAAACTTCGTGCCGCTTTCGGGAATCCAAGACGGCGTCGATCGTCAAATGCTCATCAGCAAGCCCAGACACGCTACCGATTGGCATCAGCATCTCGGCAGCAGCGATGTTGCACAATGTTTCAAGCTGCCAGTCATCGCCTGTCATTTTCTCGTGCGTCAGGCGATTCCTCACGCGTTCAGCACAATCGGGAAAGCACGTGTGTGCGATCTCGTGGCATATGGAGTACTTCACTCGATTACGAGGTCGATTGGGATTGAATTCGATAACAAAACCCTGCTTCGACGGGACGGTTCGTGCTTCGGAAATATCCTGACGGGCGACAACTGGGATTTTCAGGTGTTCAGCTAACGCAAATGGATCGTAAGGTGGGCCCGACCAACCATCTTCAATAGCTCCCATAACGATTGCTCTGGCTTTCTCCGTCACCAGGTCCACAGGATCTGCATTTCCTGCAAGAGCCAGGACGGAGTGGTGCGTCCACACTTTAGCTTTTGGTGCCACTGATCTCCCCCCACGAGTGAAATTTGAACTTCGTTATACGCATTTGACTGGCACTGACGGGGAAGTCGAATTCCACCTCTCTATGCTGACACATATTAGCTCGGATCAGTCGGCAGTGGGCATTATCATTAAATGTTCGGTTTCAGGCTCCTGAAACAGTAGGTGCTGAGAGGAAAATCCTAAAACCGGCAAGATTCGTAAGCGATTACGAGTTGGGCTATAGCACTTCTTTGGCTACAGCACACGCGAAGCCAAGCAGTGCGCCGGACAATCTCGCCGAGGAGCAACTGGTAACCACATTCCGGCATGGGGTAAATCCATCCTAAGTGGTGTAAGCCAGAGATGCTGCCGATTCGCGGAATATGAACTGGCAAGCGCGTCACGGAGCAGCCGAACTGTCATGGCCAACCCAGCCCAAAAAGAAACGAATGAGACAGTCGGGATTGGATTTGCTCCGACAGGATCATCGACAGGGTGCAAACAGCCACAGCAAGGTTCGTCCGGGCGGTGGGCTGATGATGAAACACCGAAATGGCTTGTACCGCTAACAGCTATCCAGCCAGGAGCATGGCGCTGCACTTCCCATCTGCTCGGAATATCGTCAACGCCCACCAGAACGCGGCGAGCCAACTGCCCGATCTTGCAGCTATCGCCTGGGAAGCGAACAGCGATAGGTTTAAGTCGCAGTTTCGCGCTGCAGCATCGCGCAACTACCTGTACCTTGAGCAAACCGATGTCGGCAACGCTGCTAAGCATATTTCGATTCAGGTTTGATGCTCCCGTAAGGTCATCATCGAAGATACGCCCCGACATTCTGACATTCGGAAAGCGCATCAGCGCATACAAAGCAGCCTGGCAAATTGCTCCGGCGCTGATCACATCGACCATGCCGAGATCAACGCCCTCTTCAGGGACATGTACCGCACCAAAGTCCCAATTGCAGGACTGTGACTCTTCGAAGAAAACTCGGTCAGCTTGACCGCGTAGCGGAAGGCGGCGCATCACGAACTTAAACGCCTCATTTGCAGCCAAGGCAGCACTGATCATGGAACCGACCGGCCATTCGCTAGTCCAAGCATCGACTCCGGTCGTTCTATCCATCGCTAAGGCTCCCCACCAGTCGCTGCCTGTGAGACGCCAGCAGGAAACATGATTGCCTTCGAACTGTGTGTCTCCTACAACGAAAACGATCTCGGGCGCAAAGGTCGAATCACAACAGACAGTAGCCCCGGAAACGAGGGATTCACTAGATGAGACCAATGCCTGCCGGACAGACGAGCCGGACATTGGCGGTTGCGTGAACAGCATGGCAACATCAGGAATGGCCAGCTCAATCTGCATACCCATCCGACTCAATAGCGAAACTAGTGTGAAGAGAGCCGTCTGCCCGCTGTATGACGCAAGGTTCCGCCGATCAGAAACGCAAAGGACTTTCCGCGACTCGAAGCATTGACAAATTTCTTCATCGCTCAGTTCATCGATGACATGATCGCGGCAGAGCAAAATAGTCCGGTTCAATTCAGCCAGGGCTGTCAAGCGGAGACAACCGCGTCGGCAGCCGACCGAAGGTGTTGCCACCTGCCGTCTGCTTGGAGGCAACCGACCCAAGCGTCGTCCAACGTGGGCTTGCCAATTGCAAACTCGGGTATCACGATCGAGATAAAGCCAACCTGGGAGACGATTGGCCACTGATCGTCAGTCGCAGAGTGAAACGCTTCGCCCGGATGAGTGTGCACCTGCGCTTTGACGCTCCGCTTTGATATTGCGAGGCGTTTCCAGAAATCCATTAACCAACTTTCCTCAACTTGGTAGCCAAAGGGTGACCGATTGTGGACAGGGTGTTCGCAGCCGTCCACGAAATCGTCACTCGCTGGTCCAGTCCAAAACACCGCGCACTCACATTCACCGCGCCCACATTCGCGCAGCGTTCGAAAAGTCGCGCGAACGACGTCGTTTGCCATTCGGAGAAGGCCACCTCCGCCCTTTACCGCATTCGGCCGGAGGAGAAGGATTTCACCGGGCTTGATGCCAGCACGTTCAACCGACTCGTTCTCAGGCACGACGCTGCCATCCTGCCGGAAAAGGGACAACAGGTGTGGATTCTGCGTGATGCCAAAGGTGGCAATCGCCTTCTGGAGTAAGGCGGTCACCTGCTCCTCGGGTTGAACATCGAACGGCTTCTCTACGCCGTTGTAGACGACCTCGACGACAAATTTCTTTTCCACTATTACGTTCACGTTGCGCCCCTCCTTATGGGCAGTTTGCTGGACCAGAGGCAGTGTATCTCTAATACGAGAAGTTCTCGTATATGAGAAAGTATCCGATCACTTTGGCTTCTTGTCAAGTAGCATTTCTCGTCAAAGAGAAGTACAATCACGCCGATCCACCCTGAGGAGGACAATGGCTGAAGGAATCGACGTCGCACGGCTTGGCCGTTTAGTACATCGAAAACGACGCAAAGATGGTCTCTCGCTACGCCAACTCGCGGAAATCACCGACCTGAAAATTCCTACACTGTCTCGGATTGAAAGGGGTGCCTCTAAAGATATCGAGAGTGCCACCCTGCTGGCACTATCCGAATGGCTGGGGAAAGACTTAAATGAGTTGCGTGAGCAAAAACCCAAACCGATAGTTCGCGGCGGGAAGGACTTGGAACAAACGCCGGAGATACTGGATGTGTACTTGCGTGCTGACAAGAATCTAAATCGCGATACTGCCCATGCCTTATCTGAACTGTTCAAGGCTGCTTATGGCATGGCAGTAAAAAAGCAGCAGAAAGAATAAGCGTGCTACTGCCGTTCTCCGAACGAGCAAAAAGATGGGAGCCTCACGCCCTGGCTTTGCGGAGACGACTGCAACTCACCACAGATGAACTACTCGATCCGTATAAACTTGCGCCCCTAGTTGGTTTGCTCCTGATGGACGCTCGCGAAGTCTGCAGGTGTCTGGATCAACGGATTTCGAGACATATTCTCCTGAATGGCAAAGACGATTGGTCTGGCGGCGTTTTTGCGGAAGCTCTCCCCGACGGAAGGCGAATCTGCATATTGAATCCTACACATCATCCACGTCGCAAAAGAATGACACTGATGGAAGAAATAACGCACGTTCACTTACGACACGTGCCTTCTAGGTTGATTCGTCAGGCGGATGGACTGCGTATGCGCGACTACGACAAACCCCAAGAAGAAGAGGCGTTCGGTGTAGGCGCAGCATCACTAATTCCCTGGGGCAGCTTCTTCCCAGCAATAAATCGCGGAATGGCCATTCCTGATCTTGCCGAAAAGTTTGAGGTAAGCGAAGATCTCATTCGGTACAGGATCCAAATAACGGCGGCGTCGAAGTTGTATCGCGCTAGGCAGCGGGCCAGCGAATAGCCGAGAAGATGACGAGGTGAAAGGCCGCATGAGATGGGCTTCATCCAGCCTATATTTGTGGGAGGCTGTGAACGGCCGGGCGAGCACCCTAGCAAGATTTTATAGACGAATCCACCCCGATCCTCATACAACCCGTCTGCCACAGTCACTTACTTGCCCTCTTCGAGCAGTTCTTTGAACCCATGATATTCGTGTGCATCAAGACGGTTGATTAGCACGGTAGCACCAGCCTTCGCTGCAACATCGCTGCTTTTCAATGCAGACGCCAGAACCTCCTGGGCGCGTTGTTGCCAACCTAAAATCTCATAACCTTCCTTCGAGCCCTCCACAAATAGACTCAGACATTCGACACATTGCGCCGGTCTACTTTCGACAGCCTTCGAAACCCAAGCGGTTCAGACTCAGCGTCTATTGCACGGTCAGTGTTGGTTGCGAGCTTTTCGAGGACCTTCCACACTTACTTACTACAATCGATCGGAATGGCTTAGGTTCCAGAATTCTTTGAACTCACCATCCAGTGTGCGCGGAGCCGAAAGGTCGTCACGGTGTGCTCGTGCAGCAAGTCCGTAATTATTATCACGGCCGGGTAGGCGCAACCAGACTTCCGCTACCGGGTCAATCTCTGCTATCTCAAGCCCCTTCAAAACTGCCCGGATTTTATCTGTATGCTTCTCCTCGTTCTTCGCGCCCTTCTTCAAACGCAATGATTGATCCGCAACAGTTTCCAGTATCTGTCGCAATCCGCTTTCGATTTCTCTCAACAGATGAGCGACCAAGTGCGTAGTGGAAGCGAAGTCCGATTCTTGGCTCATCAGGCGACATGCATCTCGGTAGAATTCGGCAGGGCCGTCGCCGACTAATTTCAAACGCCTGAAGATACGTTCCTGGCGGGGCTCTTCAAATTGAAAGGGGACGCGACGGGAGTTTTCATATTCTGGCATGTTGTTAAATCAAACAGAGCCGATGTTTTGATCTCACTCCCCGGTTCAGGCCAGTGACTGTATGTGATCGTATCAGGATATACTTCAGTCATGGAAGCAGACACCCCGCTTTCGGCCGACTTCTTGTTCCGAGGTGCATTCTATGCTGCGGAGCAGGCGGGCACCCTTAACGGACAACACCACGACTGCAGTTGCATGGTTGGGGTCATAGGGCCCAATGAGGTTTCGTGATGGCTGCAAAACACCGTAAGGCCAGCTCTTTCTGGGAAATGGACGAAGCAAGGCGAGACCCACCGAGGACATGTGCAGTATCCGGGAAACGCATGTATTCCAATGAACGCGAAGCGAACGCTACGGCAGCACACAGGATGACCGACAGGGAATCCGCACCCGTGCAGCTAAGAACGTATAAATGCCTATATTGCGGAGCATGGCATCTTACCAGCAAGGATGCATGATGCAGCCCCAGGGATCTGCATTTGGGTGCAACGTTGGGTGCAATTGAAGAACGAAATTGAAGCCAGATTTGCCCGTATGCGACGCCAAACAAACGAGATGTGATTTATGAGCCTACCCTTCGAAGGCAGATGCTCTAGGCGTTACACTCTATGTGTGAATCTGAAATGACAAAATACCGGCATACCGACCCTAACTGGGAAACCGGCAACGCAAAGCGCGATCAACCCCGAATCTGCCCGGTATCGGGCAAGAAGATGTACGCCAACGAAGGCGAAGCAAAAACCACAGCCGCGCACAGGATGTCGGACAAGGAATCCGCACGGATGCAGTTAAGAACGTATAAATGCCTCTATTGCGGGGCATGGCACCTTACCCGTAAGGAGGCATGATGCAGGGGAAGAGCTACACTACGTCCGGGAGAAGGTATCGCTTTATTAGACGCCGTTGCCAGCCGTCCTTCGTAAAGCTGAGCACGTAGCTCTTTGCTTTTCTTTCGAGCCACGGTCGCATCAAAATGCCTAGTCCCCAAACCGGTAAACAGAGGATTACCAAACAACAAATGACGACTAACCCGGAACTCGTCCATATTCTTTTGGTGATGAAGATAAACATACTGAGCCTCCCTGCCCGGCTCCCAATAGTCACCCTGTATCTAGTAGGAGGCGATAGTACTGTCGGATATTTGGTTTCCATTTGAGCAACAAAGACACCTAGCTAACGAGGGTCACGTTCCTTATCCATGAAGGCGCAAGCGGGGAATATCAGGGGCAACCCAGGGGGCAATTCAACAGTGGCCCTCTAAAGCTAAATGGCGGCGGTTCCTGCGCTTACGTGACGTTACTTCATTGTTCGAAGGCAGATGCTCTATCCAGCTGAGCTACGGGCGCATCCTTGTTATCAGTAGCTTACGCTGCTAGTCCCCTCTTTTCCAGGGGGCTTTTGGGCGCAATCCCCTCCGATTCACCCGACTTCAAATTGAGCGTTTTTTCACTCGAATGGCTTATTCACAGCGGATTGAAAACAGCTGGCCAACAATGTATTCGCAAGCGAGAAGATAGCGGTGCGTCCGCGAGCCAGAATTTCCGTTCTGGACTCCGAACCTGTGGGCCGTATGCCACAAGATTTCGTAAATGAGTCAGAAGATGCGTATGAGGACTTACTTTGAATAGACAAGAAAATACATGTTCGAAAACATCTTGACGTCCTCGACCTGCTTCAGGCCGGCATCCTTCGCCAACATAGCGAGTTGCTCCCGCGAGATCTGCAGGTCGGGCTGATCCTTGTGGGGACCCTGGCCCGCTTCGTAATCGATGACGACGACACGGCCCGAGCCTTTGAGATAGCCGATGGCTGTCTTCAGGTATCCGCTGGGGTTCTCGATGTGGTGCAAGACGTCGTGGATAAAGATCACGTCAAGGTTCTTGACCGGAAGATTCGGGTCCGTATACTTCCCAAGCACGGTCACCACGTTGCTTACGTGCCCTTCCTCCGCTTTCTTCTTGATTTCGGGAAAGAATCCTTCGTCGATGTCTTCCGCATATACCTTGCCGCCCGGAGAAACCGCCTTCGCCAGTTGCACCTCGAACAGGCCGGAGCCGGCGCCGATGTCTGCGATGCTCTCGCCCGGCTTGAGCTGCAGCTTTGCCACGGTTTCGTCAATCTTGAGACTCGCGACCCGAGTGTCTGTGTCGAGTACCTTGGTCCAGTCTGTCGCGGAGCGCCCCGCCAACTGCGCGGCGGCAACGTGAGGAAGGCTCAAGGTGAACGTGAGGACGCCGAGATAGCCCAGAAGTCGTTTGAAATGCATTGTATTCCTCCACATAAATTATGTGGCAGAAGGACGCACGACGCAACTATTATTGGTAGTAACTACTATGGTACGCAGGAGATTTAGGGCGGCGGCTGGTAATTGGTACCTGGGTGGTGGACGCCATCGTTGCGCTAGCGGGATGCCGCACAACCGCCTAATCGCTTACTGGATTTGGGTACAACATTGGGTGCACCAATGAACACTCGGTCCTCCAGACCCTGGAACACTGCAGCTCGAGAGAAAATCAAATCATTTGCTGCTAGTTGGATAGGCAGTTGACTGAAGGGGCCAGTATTGGTACCCATTCCATCCAGAATCGAAGAAACGGATGCTTGGATGCACGATTTGCCCGGAACCGTCATAGGTCGGCGTGGTCTGCGGCATGGCGGCATTCTGAAGAACGATCAGTGGGTCCGGAGCCGAAGATGAACAGGCGATACATCCGGACAGGAGGCATAGAACAGCGAACAGGAAGACACTCCTAGTTCGCATCCGGCGCTGGTTATCAGAGGAATTGTCGGGCATCAGGTAACCGAACTAGAGTGTGTAATGAGAAAATCCTGCGAGTTGCAGAGCAATTTTCCACAAGAAGCCCGGGTTGTTGATTAAGTAGCGCTTCCATAGCCTCTTCGGTTCCTGCTGTAAGCGGTGTAGCCATTGAAGACCACACAGCTTGACCCATTCGGGTGCATCCTTGATGCCACCCGTATGAATATCGAATGCGGCCCCCACTCCTACCAAGATTCGAGTATTCAGGCGGTTCCCGGATTCGGCCATCCACCGTTCTTGCTTTGGAGTGCTAAGTCCGACCCAGAAGAAATCTGGATTTGCCGTAGCGACTTGCTCGATTAGCTCCAACTCCTGTTCGGGCCGTAGAGGGCCAAAAGGTGGTGTGTAAGTGCCCACCACCCGCAAGCCGGGAAACTTGCGCTGCAAAGCAGATCGAAGTTTCTCCGCGATCCCTGGCTGTCCGCCGTAGAGAAAATGGGAGAAGCCTCTGCGGACCGACATCTCGCAGACGCCCAGCATCAAGTCCGGTCCGAACACTCGGCCCATCCTCCGGAAACCCTGGGCTCGGCCAACCCAGACAGTGGGCATGCCATCGGGCGTGGTTAGAAGGGATTCATTCAGGATCTTCCGGAATTCCGGATCCCGCTGCGCTTCCATCACACCATGGACCCCGGTTACGCACACATAACCCCGCCGTCCTTTGGCGACCCACTTTTCGAACAGGCCGATCGCTTGAGGTAGGTTGATCGCGCTAACTCCTACGCCGAGAACGTTAGCCCGAGGCACGTCCGTTTGCATCATGCTCTTGACCCCACCAAGGTAGGGGTGCGTCCTGCGCGATGCATCTCTTGCTCGATCCAACGGTAGGTTACGCGCAAACCTTGTTCGAGTGGCGTGGAGGGTTCATAACCGAGCACCTGTCGGAGGCGCGTGTTGTCGCTGTTTCTGCCCCGCACACCCTGGGGTTTGGTCAGATCGTGGCGCACACGAAGCGTCTTACCAGCAATCTCGCAGATGATGGCAAACAGTTCGTTAATCGTGACCATGCGATCTGTGCCCAGGTTGAGCGCGTCGACGTGATTCGAAGCCATCAGCCGGATCAGACCCTCGACGCAATCATCTATGTACATGTAGGAGCGTGTTTGCAGCCCATCACCCCAAATTTCCACCACATCGCCCGGAACGGCGTGCGCAACTTTGCGGCAAAGTGCGGCAGGAGATTTCTCTTTGCCACCGTCATATGTCCCCAACGGCCCGTACACGTTGTGGAAGCGCACCATGCGTGTGTCGAATCCGTAGTCTTGGCGGTAATACTTGCAAAGTTCCTCCGTGTAAAGCTTCTCCCACCCGTAACCCGGCTCAGGATCCGCCGGATAGGCGTCCTCTTCCCTCAGCGGCGTTACATCCGCCGACGTTTGCTTGGATTGCGCATAGACGCATGCCGAAGAGGAGAACAGGAACCGCTTTACCTGATTCTGCCGGCTGGCTTCTAGCATATGGACATTGATCAAAGTGTTGTTGCGGGCGATTCCCGCGTGGGAACTGGTGATGTAACCGATTCCTCCCATGTCGGCAGCCAGGTTGTAGACCTGATCGATTTTCGTGGTTGCTTTGGAACAGGCTTCATATTCCCGAAGATCGAGAAGCTGGAATTCATCCGCGGCTGTCGCCTCGTATTCCGGGCGCTTGATGTCGACTCCTCGCACCCATTGTCCATCGGCTTTGAGTCTCCGAACGAGGTGATGCCCGATGAACCCCCCTGCTCCAGTTACAAGTATCCGCATTTTTGTTTTCATTGCTATTCCTCCTTTTTATCCGGTGTTTTCAGATTATGGGATTCCGCCTGTGCATCAGCTGCGGCTTCAAAAACGATCCTAACTGGCTTCTTTCGGACACGATTGCCTTGGAAGGTCAGAAACTCGCAGTTATGAAACCAAGGCGGCGCTTTCCCACTTTTCCACTTTAGACTTTGAGAGAGTCTGTCGGTAAATATCCATCAAGAGCTCATAGTTCCGTTCAGGTGTGTACTTCTCTTCGTATTCCCATCGTGCATGCTGGCGCATCTGGGACATCTCTTCCGGGTGGTTTGACGCCGCCGGAACCCGGCAATCTCGTCGGCAACGCGCCGCCGAGCGCCGGGGCAGCAGGCCACCTCGAAGGCGGTTTTCATCCACGAGTTCGGCGCGAAGCACGAAACATTGCCGCCAGCTTGCCGGTCACTCTCCCGCGGAGGGAGCATTCTCACCGAATCATGTTCTCGAGCAAGATGGGCGTCGGGCCGATCTGAATCTTTTGATTTTTGTTGAGCTTCTGCGTTTCGCCCAACAGGTCATGCACGTTCCGAATGTGCCAGTCGCCCGGAACGGCCTGCGCAACTTTGCGGCAAAGTGCGGCTGGGGCCTAGCGTCCCTGCCTTGCACGCCGGGTGAACAGCTCCATTTGCAGTTTGATATCGAGCAAGCCACGCAGGGCGTACCACCACAGGAATTCGAGAGGCGATCGCCTTAGGTAGGCCTCGAACTCCTCCGCCGCGTCCCACTCCTCCAACCCAGAGCAACGCCGTGCGCGGCAGGCTCTTTCGAACACGTTGTAGCGCAACCAATCGACCTGGCCTTTGGAACCTTTGGGCCGGATGTTATAAGTGAACAACACCTCCGGAACATTGCGAAACTCTACCGTCCCAAGTTCATTCAGGCGGCATAACTGGTCCCAATCCTCGAAATAGCGAAAGCGCTCCCGCCCGGGGACGGCAAGCGCGAGGTTGTGGGGAAACAACATCGTTCCGCTAACGAACGTCACGCGGTTGTACAGGCGCATGAAGCCGGCGACGATTTCCTCATGTGACGTTGGCAGACGGATGATTTGGCTCTTGTCGCCAATCCGCTCCTCGATCCACGATCCGACAATGCGCGGTTTCTCTCCCGCCAGGAACTCCTGAACTTCCAGGTCCAGCCGCCGCAAATGAGAGACATCGTCGGCGTCCTGGTAGGCGACCAATTCTCCCTGGGCAAGCTGGACGCCGAGGTTGCGGGATGCCGCCGCCCCCGCTGGTTCCGACTTCTTCTCATACAGCCTGACGCGTGGATCCTGGAATGAGCGCACGACTTCGAGCGTGTCGTCGGTCGAGTAGTCGTCGACTACGATGAGTTCCAGGCGATCGTAGGTTTGATCGAGGATGCTCTGGATGGCCGTCGCAATGTATTTCTCTTCGTTTTTGGCAGCCATCACTACCGACACCAGGGGCGCTTGTTTTCCGTGCCTGGAATTCCCATTTGCCATTTGATCTTCCTCACCCACGAGATGTCGACGTGCATGCTTGCTCGTCTGCAGGCAATCCCAAGGTCTGCAGCACGCCCGCCGCAAAGTGTTCGACCATGTTCTCTATAGTGATCGCCGATGCTGCCTCACGGCAGCCCTGTCTTAACCTGTCGCCAACTTGCTTTTTAGTAAGCACGGCGATGATGCCGTGCGCGTAATCGTCGATGCTGTCGGCCGTTTTGAGGCCGTTCACTCCGTCCAGGAGATATTCAATCTCCGGTCCATGACCGACTATCGCAGTGGTCACCAGCGGACATTCATGCGCAAAGGCATCGACGACGGCGAGCCCGACCACGCCGGGTATGGTCATGCATTCGGAGACAGCCAAGTAGAGAGCCTTCTCCTTCCCGTAGGTCGGACCGACCACATGGATCCATTTCGCCTCGCGGCTCATCTCCGCAAGGCGCGCCTCTTCCGGCCCGTCCCCCAAAACTGCGAGATGAACGTCAGTTCCCAGGTTCCGCGCTAGCCGGCAAGCATCGATGAGGAAGTCAAGCCTCTTTGCCTTGTACAGCCCTCCGCAATAGCAGACTAGCTTTGCACCCGGCCCCATGCCCAATGAGGCCCGCAGCGCAAGATTCTCCTCTTCAGTGATCGAGCGGTGGAGCGTAACCTCGGTTTTCGTGTCGGTCGAGTTGTACACCGTGCAAATGCGGTCCGACGGAAAACCGGTACTCTCGACGATTTTCGCCACACCGGGAGTGTAGGCGAACCAGAAGTCAACCGAGGCAAAGATCTCCCGTTTCACGAATTCCGTCAGCGGCGTGGTCAACCTGCGCTGGAATTCCGCGCCATGTCCCCACAGGGCCAGCCGAAATCCATACCGCTTCCGCAACGCGAGTAGCCAATAGTTGGTCAGTTCCCGCGCACATTGCTGCACGATCACCAATCGAGCATGCCTCGCATACTTGCTGATGCCCTGCCATGACAGGGTACGTCCGGCGAAGTGAAGGTCGCCGCTCCGTACTGGTACCAACCAGCTTTCAGAGTTGCTGCCGCAACGATTCAGCGGCACTGCGACCTGCAGGACGATACGCTCTTGCGCTAGGCGCTTCTCCAGCCCGCCATAGAACGGAATCCGAAATGGCTCAAGGTTGCTTTTGACGATCAACACCCGGGCAAACCCGGAATGCTCACCGTCGCTTCCCGGTGTCCGACGCGCGACCGGTTTACAAGTAGTCATTTGTGCTTAGAAAGAAGACCATCTCAACAACGAGCTCACTACCACCCGGACGGATGGCATCGCCCATCAGATAGGCTAGAAATGACCGCCATGCCAACGGACGTAGACCAAGTACTCGTCCGGAGGCAGACCATTGTGGCTCATCATGTGCTGCCAGCGCCGACGCATGGGGGAGGCCCAGGTCCTAGAATCAGCCTGCCTTGCCATTCTGTGCACAGGAGCCGGAGAATCCTGGCGGCACCCACACCGTGCAGCTGGCTGGCGTGCCCGCAGTCCGTAATCGAAGTCGACAATGCCGGGCCGGAATTCCGCGCTCAGATTCTCTGCCACAACCGCTACCGCACGGGGGATCAGGACGCAGTTACCGTTCATAGTGTAACAGGGCCAAGGGCACTGACCCCGCTGAACCGGGAGATACGTAATGGGATGTATGCGGCTGCTACGAAGGACCCCGCCGTAGGTAAGCATTCCGGTCTGCGGATCGCACGTGGAAGCCACAATAATTGCCATGATACCGTGGCCAGTAGAGACGGAGTGATAAGTGCTCAGCAGGCGTGTGACCTCATCGGGTTCCAGCCGGGTGTCATCGTTTAGCAAGAGGTAGAAATCGAAGTCTTCCCGCAACACCTCGGCGAAAGCATAACGCATGCCTCCGCGCCACAAAAGGTCGCCATTGCCGCGCAACAGACGCACTTGCGGAAACTGCGCACGTACGGCGTCAGCAGTGTCATCACTGCTGTTGTCGTCCAGCAGAACAACAGCCAGTTCCGTCCCCTCCGGCAGCTCTTGCAGAAACAGGCGTCCCAGCCCGGCCAACGTGTGGCTTTATGATTCTGGGAAGTCATGAGCGCTGCTGTACGCGTACACATTATGTAATTCGCTGCGTCTGGTTCAGAGCCACTCTGAAGATAGCCTTCAGAGGTCCAAAGTACTAGTTTCGGACGCTGCAACGTGTATACTTGCCCCCGTACACCTCAATGTGGCACGTAGAAAAACAAGTCCGACCTGGAACGTCAGTGCGAGAGCAAGAGCCAAGCATGCAGACTAGCGTAATTTTGCTGAGTGTAGCCGGTGTACCACCGATACAAGGTTAGAGAGCCTGGTCCCGCACTCCTGGCCGAATACCAAACCCTGATTAGATCGCCTACGGGATCGTATAGCAATGTGGATCGGTAAATCTGGCCCGCATCCCAGCCATCCCCGACACTAAGAACCGGTTGCGAATAGGTTGTCCAGTTGACGGTATCACCGCTGTCGGCGAAGAACAGTCTTGTGTAACCAGAAGACTTACCCACGGGAAATGAGGCAGCGAGCATCCACTCCCGTTCTTCAAACTCGCGGGAGTCAGGTTTCTTCACATGGACAGGAAGGACATCTATGTGCCAGATGACGTAACCCGGCTGGTTAATCTGGCAAACGCCTGCTTCGGACCAGTTCTTGCCATCCTGCGAGGTTCTATACTCCACGGTGGAACTGCTTGCCGACGATCCGTCAGGCGACGCGTTCACGTACCAGAGGTAGTAAGTATTTCCGATCTTGGCCACAGCAGGAGAAATCAGGGCATTATACGGCATGTTGACCACATTTTCAGGATTACTCCAGTTCATGCCGTCCGACGAAACTCTCCTAACGAGATAAACGGACACGCTCGGGAATACCTTCCGGATGTAATACAACCACAGTTGGTCGGAGGCGGCGTCGTAAAAGAGGTCTGGATCAGCAAGTTCACCCGTTCCGTTCGTAACGGGATTTGTGAGGCCTGGAGGAACCTGCCAGACTATGCCATCGTTTGACGCGAGCACAGACGGGTTTTCTACGGTAATGTCGTAACCTGGATAAGGGGTTACAGACATCCAGTAGCTAAACCCATGCCAACCCGCAGGGATATAGACTATCCCTGGATGAATCGCTTGGCCAGAGCCGTCATATGTGGGGGTAACGAGCGGGGCGCTTGCATTGGAGAGTGGCTGGGGCTGGAGCAAAGCCGTAGGAGGATTCGCGCAGCCCAAGTTCCCCCCTAACAAGACCAGAGACAACCAGCGAAAACGAAAGTATCTGGGCAACATCAGTCCGAAAATCGGTTTCATTGGCACGTGGGTTAAGTGGACGCGCACAACGCTTAGCGACTGCGATTCTCGAATAACGACGGGGTCGGACCTATATCGGCTTGCTCACCACGAACTAGCTTGTGAACTTCTCCGGGAAGCTCGCGCACCTGCACTATCTTCCACGTAGCCGGAGGAGTGAAGCGGCGGACGGTGTTGGGATTCCATAGGACCCAGGCTCGATAGGTGTCCCCTCTCGAGATTTCGCATGTCCAGGTGTCCGTTTCGTCGGAGGCACAGGATTTCATGACGGCCCCGAGCAGCCAGTCCTCGAGTTCGCCGTAGGCCTGCGCTGGGGCCTTCAAGGTTTTGCCGTCCCGCTCCGTAAGCCCCGCATTCCCGTTGTCCCACGCGTACCAGTAGAAACGCGCCACTCCCGAGGCCCAAAGGAGAACGTATGCGCGCGCAACATAGGCCGCGGCGTCCTCGATGCTAATCGGGGTTCCATACCATCCGGGTCCCACCTTCGATAGCTGGTTCTGAATCCCCCAACCTGTCTCCGTGTCCCAAACGGGCTTGTCGTTCACGCCATACTTCTTCATGACCCTGCGCACATCGCTCACCATCGCGACCATCTCTTCCGGGGGGTTCGGTGTAACGTAAAAATGGTAGCCGATCACGTCCGCATACGCGCCACCACCAGCGGCAAGAAACTGATCCAACCACTCGACCCCATGCGGCCCTGTCGCCGATGGCGAAATCAATCTGATGTTGGGGTCCACCTGTTTCAAGACCTTTGCGGCTTCCCGCACCAATTCGACCATCTGCTCTGTTGACCCCGACCAAAACCCCTTCACGTTGGGTTCGTTCCAGATTTCGTATTCATGAACTCGACCCTTGTAACGTGTTCCGACCGTTCGAACATAGTCGCGCCAATCGGACATATCCTTGGGCTCCGCCGCGTTACCAAGGGCATAGTTGGATCTTTCGTCTGGGCGAGCGGAGGCCCACGGAGGGGAGAGGGCAAGTGGAAGAAGTAGGTCAACGTGGTGTTGCCCGGCCATGTCAAGGTAGAGATCCAGAGTTTTGAAGTCCCATTTTCCCCGTACTGGCTCCAAGTCAGGCCAGTTCACGTGTGCGTCCCATAACCGCCAATTGGCAAAGCGAACGACTGGCCAGGGCGTCGTAGTGGCTAGGTGATGGATGTGCATCCCGAACAACCCTGCAGGTATCAACTGCGACGGCGGTGTCAACCGAACTTCAGAAGGAGTTCCTACGCCTAATGCAACCCCGGCCGCAATGAGGCAAAGGGCAAGACGCGCAAACAAAGTGGATGCTGTTTTCATCGCCGTATCTCGACTCCATGCCGTCGAGAGGCACTGGCTATATGGCACGTGACGGCCCATAAGATCGGGAACTGAATCCAAGAAGGCCAGAGAGCATCCCCATACCAAGACAGGCCTTCGCCGCGCTCCGGACCACGGCATGTCGTCCAAGCAAAATCGAGGGAAGGAGCGGCAGAGAGCCTTGGGCGATCCTTGCGACGCCTGTCGCGCCACGTTTGAATGTCATCCAAGGGCGTGGATCGAGCGTGTGCTCGATACGCGCCCAGTTGCTACCACCTGCGAAGGCGCGCCGAAGTATGTATCGCGCTTTGGCCCTGTCCCGCGGAATCCACTCCCGGACTACGGCATCATCTGCCCAGACAATTCGTGCACCGTCTCGCTGCAGTCGCGAGGTTAGGAGAGTATCCTCCCCTCCGCTCAAACCAAACCGCTCATCGAACAGGACATCGAGATTTTTCAAAACTCTTGTAAGTATAAGGAGATTCCCTGTTCTTGCGATCCGGATTAAAGTTCCTGTGGGGAATCTCGGCCGCTCGAAGAATTTCCCTTTGATCACCCAAGTGGGGACAGAGCCTTCAAATAGGGGAAGCACGGGGCCCGAGACAATATCGGCACCTGAAGATGCCTGCACCTCCAGTAGTACATCCAGCCATCCCGGATCGGGAGTTTCATCATCATCTATGAATGCGACGGCATCCGCACCAACAGCTAATGCCTCATGGAGGGCCGTGTTCCGGGCAAAGGAGATTCCCCGTTGTTCTTCAGCTAGGAGTTTCAAGTCCCAGCGGAAGTTCGGGAAATTCCGGCAGACTTGCTGGCCTACACCTGAGCTTGGATCATTGTCCGCGACGATGACCCGCACGGAAGGGATCGGCGATACCTGGAACTCAAGCTTTTCTAGAGCCTGCAGAAGCCTTCGGATCCCCTCGGCGCGGCGATACGTCGCCACACAAATGGCGACGGTGGCGACACCACACCTTGTCGTTTCGACTGCCGTCTGTTCCTCTTGAATTCCGCTAGGCAAGCTCTCCCTCCGGGACATTGAGCGCCGTGAGACGCCCGTATCGGCGATCTTTGGGAGAAACGGTAATGACCACTGCGACGTACAGGATAAAGAAGATTGCGTTACGTGCCAGAAAATCGCTCTCTGTGAGATTTGACAAGAACATAAATGCGAGAAAACACATCGGCCAGATTGCTCCCGGTGTCCTCTGGTGACGGAGGAAAACGGCGGCCCGCACTAGATAGATGCCAAAGCCTACTAGAAAAAGTCCTACTCCCACTAATCCCAGTTCCAGCCAGATTTCTAAGAGCCCATTGTGTGCGTGTGGTGCGTCCCATTGGATCGCTGCCAATAGGCGTGCCGAGGAGCTCCCAGGGCCCAGCCAGAAGGCGTTGTAACCGTAGCCGAGCCATGGTCTACGTAGCGCCATGGTAACGGACAGAATCCAAAGTTGAAGGCGCCCAGTGAGGGTAACGTCCTTGCCCAGGAATTGCAGAATGTCCATGAGATGATTGCTGACCCAATACAGTCCGAGTGTACTGACAGCAGCGGCGAACAAGACAATTCTCGCGACAGGGGATTTGCCCCGTCTCAATGTGCCGCAGAACGGAAGAAATGCCAGCATCGCTACGAGCACAGCAAGAGAAGTCGTGGATCTCGAGAGAAGCAAGAGGACGAAGGCGAGGCCGGCCCCGATCCAAAGCAGGGACTTCTTCTCAGATCTGGCCTGCACCAAGGTAAGAAAGACCAAAATGCACAAAACCATCATCCTGCCAAGGACGTTTTTGTGCACGAATACGCCATACCAAGATCCGATGACATCAACAACGGGTGTTCCAATTCCCAGAATGCCAAATACCAGACTGAACACAACGCAGGTGCCGCAGATTCCGGCCAACAGGTGCAACTGTTCCCGGAGCGTGAATCGAGAGGCGAAGTAAACACCAAACAGGCATGTAAGAACCAAGGCCGCACCCCGACGAAGCGAAACACCAGGATCAGCGGACCACATCATTGAGCCCAGAGCCAGCAACACGAGAGCCAAGAGCAGGTACTCCCGAGCGGCGTATCTGATGGCATCCTTGCATGTTCGAAACAGTAGAACAATAGTAACCAGATAAATAAGGATCCACAATACTTGCATGTTCGCCTGTCCCGATGCTGCGTCTGGGACATCACCGGGAGTGACTGCCAGGTTTTGAAAAGCGCCTGTGGACAGCAAGAGAACAAAGAACACGAACGCCCTCTCCATAGGGCCGGGGACGGTTTGGGATTTGGAAATGGAATTCATAAAAATTTCAGGGAACGATTTCGGGTTCGATGCGGCAAGTGACTCCCGATGACCTCTGCTTGCGGGTCAGAAAGACAATGGTGGCCGCCAGAGTAACGATTAGCATGGCGTCGGACTCAAGGCTCGACCAGGCTGCGCCGCGCCATCCGTAGGCAGGAATCAGCCATAGATTCAACAGTACATTTTGAAAACCGATAATCGCTTGTACCGCTGTCCGATGACCCTGGAACCCAGCACCGGTTAGAGAATCCGCTAAAAAGTAGTGAACGGACTTCAACAATACCAGCGGTGAAAGCCACCACAATGCTTCCACTGCGGTGGCGTAATTGTGGCCGACGACCTTGGGCAGGAGGGGAGCGCCTACAACTAAACCCAGGCCTGCGAAAACTCCGTAACTGACAGAAAAGGGGAGGAGGCGTTTCGCAAAAACTGTGGTTTCAGCCAGCCCATTCTCACCGTGGCGAAAGAACCGAGCATAGGCCGAAGCCAAGAGCGCCCCGACCGGTTGAAAGGCAATATCAACGACACGGTAAGCTGTGGCATACATGCCGACGGCGTCCAGCGTGGAGAGCCGAGCGAGCATTGGTTTATCAATGTTGTTGTAGATCGAGGCCGAAGAAAGACTGAACGAAAAATAGAAACCCTCGCGCATTCGATGCCGCAAGAGGCCAAGCGCAACACTTGGAGAACCAAGATACCGTTGCACGCACCCGAAGGCATACACCGCTGCAACACCAGTGCTGAGCAGATAAAGCCTGGCCCACAGCGCTGCATCCGGATGCCTTACGAATATGGCCAGGCCTAACGCCGCCACTGCCCGCGTGCCAGTCAGAGTAACATTGAGTCGCGCTGTCCGATGCAACTGCTCGAACGCCTGAAAAGCCTGGCCCGCCACTCCCACGATCCCCGCCAGAAACAGGTCGGAAAAACCCACAAGGGCAACCAACGAAAGAGATATACCCCGAGCAAAAATGAGACGCGACCCCAAAAGAATGAGAATGAGCAATGCTCCGCTCGCGATTCCCGTCATGCAAAGCGCATTTCCCCACGATTCACGGAACGTAGTCCGATCGCGCGCCACGCTCTGGATCATAAGATTTCCGGTTCCGAGCATGGCAAAAGGCGACACGACGCCAATCAGGGCAGCCGCCCCAACGAATGCGCCATACTGGCTTGGCCCGAGCAGACGGGCGATAATTACGAAGTAAACAGCCTGTAAGCCGAGGCGCACAGCTCCGCCCGCAAGCATTGAGATGGTATTCCGGACGATCTGGCTTTGTATGATTCTGCGTTTCCAATTTGCGATCGGTCTCATCTTGATTATCGTTGGTTATCGAACGTTTCTGAATTCTTCGTCTCAGAAACGGTTCATGCTCCAGTGCCTCTTATAAGCGATGGAATTGTCTTCAGCAAAATCTGTAGGTCGAGGAGGAAGCTCCAGTTTTCGATGTATTGGGTATCGAGAGCAAGGGCTCTGTCGAACGACGGATCCCCGCGTGCCAAGATCTGCCACAAGCAGGTAATGCCCGGAGTAACATCCAACCGCCGGAGGTGCTCGAGCTTGTATTGCTTGTAGTCGTCAACCGGATGCGGACGCGGTCCAACCAGGCTCATCTCGCCGCGAAGAACGTTCCACAACTGCGGCAACTCATCGAGGCTGTACTTGCGCAGGAATTTACCCACGCGGCTAATTCGAGGATCCTCCGTGATCTTGAAGAATGGCCCCTCCCGTTCGTTCAGGTGGCGCAGCTCCTCCTTGATCACGTCGGCATTCGCAACCATGGTACGGAATTTAAGACAGCGGAACGTTCTGGCTTTGCGCCCCACTCGATTTGCTCTGTAGAAGACGGGCCCGGCAGAGTCCAACTTGATCGCCAAGGATAATCCGGCGAAGAGTGGGGAGAGCACGAGCAACCCGAACGCCGACCCGACAATGTCCATCAGCCTCTTGACGAAAAGTTCAGGCTCTGGAATCGGTTCTCGGTGGATGACGCGCACGGCAAACTCGCCAAGCATTTCAACAGGCTTCCGCCAGGCAATCCCGTCATAGAGGTCCGGAATTACATTGACGCAAATGCCCATTTGACACGCATCGAAGACGATGCTCTTTACGATTTCGCGCTTCGAAGGTATGCTAATAAAAATTTCATCGATGAATTTCTCCCGCACCACACGCCTCAGGTCGCTGATGCTTCCCAGCACCCGAGGATCATCGGTTTGGTACGAATCCAGGAACCCCTGGACGGCATAGCCCCACTCCGGATGTTGTCCCAGATGATCGGCAAACAGCAGCCCGATTCTCCCGGCCCCGATGATCAAAATGTGCCGAACGCCGATCCCCTTAGCGAGCCGCTTCTTCTGCAAACGACGGTGGAACATTCTCCATAAGGTCAGCGCCGGGATCGAGAGTGCCGCGATAAACGCCACGGCGAGACGGGAAATCGTCCGGTTACCAGTCATGTAGACGCAAGCAGTGCCAAGAAGCGTCGCGATGACAACCGAGCGCACGACAAGAACCGCTTCGTGAAAATGGGATCTTGTCAATGAGACTTTGTAGAGATTTTGCGAAAGGCCTGCTAGAACATACAGTGCGATGTACAAAAACAGAAAGTCTAGATACGCGCTCCTATGCACTCCTGTGTGGTGCAACAGGGTGTCCCAGAGATCGGCAAGCGTCGTCATAGGAAAGCGAAGCCGATAAGCAAGAAGGCCCGCCAATAAAACCAAGACAGTGTCAATGGCGACCGGGCCAAAAAGACTGAACCTACGTGTACCAGTCCCTGGTCTTGGACCAACGCGAGACTGCGGGTACAAGTCGGGCAGGACTTTTGGGTCATCTAGAGTGGTCATCACACTCATTGGTGATTGTCCTGAGCTGGTTGAATGAATTGCTCCATTGACATCAACATAAAAAGAAAGTCTCGCAGGAAGCAGGGGTCACTTTGCAATTGATCTCAAGGGTTATGTGAGTCCTGCAAGTCGTCATCGGTCCGTCGAGATCGAAACTTTCCCCAACTCCGGGAAATACGACCACGCATTCGCAGCGCCCAAGCGGAATCACAGATGCGTGCCTTCGTGGTCATATGGACTTCTTGCGCGAAAATTCTCCAAGGTTCTTGTGGATCGACCCGTTTCCAGTACGCGCCAGCGACAAGCCAAGTCGTGCCGAGCAGCAAACAAGAAAACGAACCACCCAACATGATCAACAGCCGATGAGGGCTTACTTTCTTCTTCGGGACACCCGCCTGATCGAGCACATGGACGGTCGGCGTGTTCCGCGCCTCCTCCATCTTCGCGAGTTCGTACTCCTTCGAAAGAAGTTCGAAAACGGCTTCGTCAATCTTGTTTTGGCGATAAAGATCGAGGTACCGAACGCCCAGCAGCGGAAGCTGCCGGATGGAGGGATATAGTTCGTCCTTCAGCAACGAGGAGCCCTGGTCCGACTTAACGTCCTTTCCGCCCAGTTTGTTCAACTGCCGTTCGAGTTCCGCCACCTGGCCCTGTACCTGCTGCACGCGAGGATTGCTGTTGGTGTAGAGTTGCTGGAGGCCCCGCAGCATCGATTGCGCCGCGATTAGCTGCGCTTGCAAATCCGCGGCGGCTTCGACCATCGCTTTCGCTTGTTGGGGAATATCAATGGCCGTGTTCTTGCTGGCGAACACGCTGAAGTCCTTGGCGGAGGCGTCTAGATGCGCCTTCACTTCGGTAATTCGCCGTTCGATGAAGAGCCGCTCACGATGCGCTGCTGAGGTGTTCACATCCGCCAGAATTTGGTTCAGCTCCTCCGTGTACGCCTGCGCCATTGCTGCGGCACGGGCCGGAGACTTGTCTTCAACAACAATGCTGATAATGCCGCTTTGGGAATCTTCCTTAATCGTGCTGTAACTTTCCAATTTCTTTCGTGCATCCTCCGGATACTTCGTCGAATACAAGTCCATCAAACCGAATCGCTCGATCAAGTGGTCTTCCACTGTCCGGCTTTGAAGCACACCAATGATGAGCTGCCCGGTGCTGTTCAAGCCGAGTAGCTTGTTCGCTAAGCCCATCACCGAGCCACCAGCCCCTCCGGATGAATCTCCTCCAGAGGAAAGGGCGGGCATTGCCGAGATCATGTCGGCAGAGGAACTGAAATCAGGAGGCATCAGCTGCGCTGTGGCGGCGTAGCGCTTTGGAAGCAGGAAGGCGATGACGGTAAACAGAACCAGACCCCAAGCCATCAACCTGCCCAGGAATTTCCGTTGGGCCCAGATTAACCAGGCTAAATCGACCGACTGCAATTTATTAGATATAGTTGACGTATGTTCGCTGGTTAATTGCGGCTCATACGTGGCCGTCTCGACTGTGTATGGATCTTCCAAGTTTGGCAAGTGCGCCCTCTATTTTCTTTCTGCCGCCATCCCAAATGTGCCCGTCGCTCTCTGATGTCCGAACTGCCAAGCCGGAGGCAGCCTTGATACCTTCAATAAATTGCGCCTGGCGTCACTCCTGCGGACATTGCAACCAGGGAATGCTGCATTCCCTGTATGCTCGTGCGTCCTATTTCTGAAATAGGGGTGACATCAGCAGCATCGACCTCAACCGCGACGGATCGCTGGATAAGGTCAATGGAAAGCACAAGACGGTGTCCACTCTTCTTGCGAATGAGTATTCCCTCGGTATCTTGGAGTGGGCCATGGCAGACTCTTACACGCCGGCCAACCTTCAGGTATCGGTGCGGTTCCAACCGGGCACCAGTCTCAACTGCTATGCTCAGGGCGTACAGTTCTGTCTCCGGGACCTCGGCTGGCGAACCGCCGAACCGGACAAATCCAACAACGCCGGCAAGTTGGAGTACGGCAAGACGATCGCGCCGGGAAATGCGGACAAACACATAGCCAGGAAAAAGTGGAAAACGGACCAGCTTCTTGCGGTCTTTCCACCGCTGGAATTTTTCGTACGTGGGCAAAAACGCCTCGATGCGCCTCTCAACAAGATGTTTGGCCACGGCCTTCTCATGCCGAGGGCGCGTGTATATCGCATGCCAGACTGAGACGACGTTTCCCGCGGCCTGCTCTGTGTTTTCTTCAAACATTTCCTTTTTCACTTTCGTCATATGCCACTTATGGCTTCGCCCTGTCACTTACAGGGCATTTGTGACCTAACCCATGCTCAGATAAGCAGTTACAGACACTTGGCTAATGTCGTTTGCCACCCGCATCGCTAAATAGGCCGCACGTGCGGAGATCCCTTTTCCCGTACGCCAGATGGCTGAATCTAAAACCCATCGAGGAGAAAGTGGCGATCATTTCTTCCCTCTCGGAATGAAGCCCACTTCCACCACCGCAGCGAAATTGCTCTTAGGTCCGTTGAACAGCATGGGAAAATGGGGAATATTTTCGTATTGCAGCTCGGCCTTCACGTAAAAGCCACTCTTTAAATAGGTGTCACTTCTCACCGAATAGTCCTGCCAGGCTCCTCCGCCGGGGACGAAATCCGAACTGACCGTGTTGTGACGATACGTAAACTGCAGAGTATTCGCTGGCGAAATCCAATACGTGAACCAACTCTGGATGGCGCGTCCATCCCGGCCTACCGTGTTGCCAAGCAGATTCCCATTGACCGTATTTCCGTCATGATAGAGTTCATTCCAATAGTTAAATACGCCGTGATTGCCTAAACCGTGGAGGAGCCCGCTCTGCTCTGTCGATACACCTTCCATATGGAAATCAAGCTTGGGTATTCTTGGGAAATGAGTAATGTAAATACCAGGGTGCCAGGGATTCCTCGCCGGGTTCTGGATGGGAAGGCCGTCGTCCTCGGCGTAGGCGTCTCCATAGAGAACGATGTAATTTCTCACCTTCGGGACATAGAACGTCCAATCCATTTCGGTCTCGGTGTCTCCTGGCACTGAACCTGTCTTCGGATCGGTTCTGCCAATGTAGCTACCAAGCAAGTTGTGCAACGTCAGCGGGTCGCCACCTGTTCCCCCGATCAATGTCCTTCGCCCGAAACCCAATTCTAGAAAGGGAAACGGCTTAATGTTGAATTTTTGCGCATAAACAAATGGCCGTGGAATGTATGGGTGACCTTCCAGGCGGCCAAAAAATTGGTCAAAACGAACCGGACCCAGGTGTCGAAGAAATCCCGGCAGCTCGAAGGGCTCAGGGTTGACGACGCGGACCATATCCACAGGCTCGACATTGTTGTTCCACATCATCGAATTGCCGGGGCCGGGCGCCCAATCGAGGCTCTGCCTGCCAATTACGATCTGCCAGTTACTCAAATTCACTGTTGCGTAAGCATCGAGAAGTCTGGCGCGATTGACCGCCCCCACGGGAGCGGATGAGATTTCAGAGACGGGAATGGGTTTGCCGCCAATAGCCACTCCGCCATCAGCTTGGGAGATGAAGTTCACCACGCTGGGAGAAAGCCCGGGGGCGGAAGGGGCATGTTGATACTCTGCACGGACGTAAACCGCGAGGGGCCCCGCCGCCGCGGAGAATGATCCGCCAATTTGCCCGTTCGTTCCTTGTTCAAAGGGCCTCCCGAAATCATAGGCCATTGTCTGTCCGAAATGATAACTGTCGGTCAAAGGGGGCCCGCTGATCGAAACGGCTCTGGTGTAGACCGACCCCAAATTCGCGGTGAAATTGCGGCCTCCCCCAAGCAGGTTGAGTTCGTACGCGAATTCCCCTTGCAGGCGGGCCTGTAATTGTTCCGCATCCTTATTCAGTGTGCTTCTTTCCTGCAAGTTGTCACCAGCTTCCGCGGTCAGCCGGGCGCACTCGATTCGCGTCCATGGTTTCAGCCCCATGATCGCCGTGTCGATGTATCTCAACGCTGCAAGCCTTTCGAAGACCTGATAAACCCAGCTATCCAGAGGGACAAAAGGCGAGCCCATGTTTTTGCGATCCCGCCGGTCTTCTGTGTCGTCTCCTGAAAGACGGGTTACCCCCGTCCCCCCGAGATTGGGGTCGTGGTGGGCGCGATAAACCTCGCGGCCTATCAGCCATCCGATCGCGCTGCCAACCAAAACATCCGACGGGAAGTGTTCTTTTCCGATGACGCGAGATGCACTTACGCCTGCCGCCATGCCGTAAACGAAAAATTGGGTGAGAGGACCAGGGTATTCGTGGGCGATTACGCTGGCAACCGACCAAGCAACAACGGCATGGTCCGAAGGAAACGAAGTTCCGCCTTGAAAGAAGTTCCCGCGGCCTTGGTCTTGATATGGCCGTTCTCGTCCAAATGAAAATTGGAGCGCAGAGTTCACTGCGAAACTGTCGATCGCAGCTTCCCCCGCAAGAATGCCTGTCTCTCTTCGGCGGTCGTCGGGAGAAATCTTGCTCCAGAGGTACAGGCCTCCTGCGGCTCCTACCAGAGAAGCCACACCGATATCTGATGCTGTGCGGAATCGATTTAGCCTTTTCGGATCATTCGACAGCGCCGCCGCTGCGGAGCGATCAGTCGCGAAGAACCCTCCGGTCACCGCTGCCATGGGAAAAAGCCACGATGTATCAGCCCATCGGAGACGGGCGGGACTACTCCAAATCGACTTTTGGTCGGACCACAAGTTGTTCAGGAATGACTTGCCTAGGCCATTCTGGCCATAGACACCCACGCCTTGATCAACTCGAGGCGTGATTGTTTTTTGTTCTGAAGCTTGCACGTCATCTCCCGTATCGAACACTTCTCTTTTCGGTGGAGGCGTGTCGACTTGCGACTGCGCGCGGCAACCCGGGTCCAGTATTCCCACAGCGATAAGAAGACATGTACCGAAAAAGCATTTCCGCCCGCCGCGTTTCATGATTCGTCCACGCTAATAGTGAAGCCCGATAATAACGGCCGTGGCCATGGACGCCGCCACTTGCGCAGAGAGAAGGATATTTTGCCAAGGCACATTGCCAGAGAGCGCTTTTTCCGGCACTACAACCATGTCGCCCGGCTGGAGTGCCGCCCTGAGCGAGTCTCCGGACCACAGTCCGTTCTTGGACCCAATCACGGAACCATCGGCCTTGACCACAAAGATCGCCTTCTTGTTGGCAAGTGGAGTCGTACCTCCAGCCTGAGTCAGGTACCACTTTGCGCTCCTGCCTGGTCGGTGCGAAACCGCGGTGGGGTTGAAGACCTGGCCTGTGACCATCACGACGCCGGGTTTCTTCGGGATGATGAGCGTGTCTCCTGCCAGGAGCTGGATGTCCGCGGGTGTGTTCTTCCAACGATTGATATCCGTTGAAATCCGAATAGCGATGCGCCCCGACGGCGGATTGGCACTCAATGCGTCAAGGTTGCTCTGCCATTGCTGGTAAGCAAGTTCCCTCGCTGCCTTCGCCTTGAGGTCGGTGTCAGGTTGCAACCCCAGATCATTTTGCGCGTTCCTCACGCGCATAATCAGTTCGTCGCGCGATTGCGTTTCTAATTCCTGAACCTGCTCTCTTCTCAAGATCGCGCCATAGGGATAGCCTTCCGGTTGGAAACTGCCGGCTCGCTCGAGAACAGAACTGAGCCGTTCACCGGAACGAATACCGTATGTTCCTGGATGCCTTACTTCGCCCTCAATCACGACAGACGCTCCGACGTCGCTCCATCCAGGAACTTCATGGATCGTTAGGACGTCTCCATCGTTCAGGGAAACGTTATCTGCTGGGTCGCCCACCATCGCTCTTGCAACACTGACATTCATGTGCTTGGCGACGACCGGCGCATTCGGGGCAGTGATGAATTGAGTCAAGTCCGCGGTATTCTCATCTGCGCCGCGTTTCAACCCTCCCGCGATGCGGATCAAGTCGGATATGCGGAGGTTCGAAGTCAGTGGATAGCGTCCGGGGTTCGCAACATCTCCCGCAATCAGGACCGACCGGGGATCGTCTCGCAGAATGTTTTCCTGTATCAAGATGCGGTCTCGCGGCCCAAGCAGTACGTTGTTGATTGGATCTCCGTTGAGAGCGTCTTTCAGTTGTACGTTTAGAATCTGCACCGAACTATCCGCCATCGGTCTGATGATCTGTGCCGAATCCATGGAGGCATCCGGAGTCAAGCCACCAGCAAGTTGGATGGCATCCAGAAAGTGAATCCGGCCTGGCGTCTGAAATAACCCGGGTTTTCGCACAGCGCCGCTCACTATCACGCCGGGGGTTTCTTCGAAGTCGTACCGGCCGAAAATGCGCACCGTATCCAGCGGTTGGAGCTTCGGCGCGGTAGCGGGGTTCGCCAGTGCCTCGCCGAGGTGGAAGCTCTCCAAGCTCGGATGATAGTCCGGCGGAGTCAGACGGATGATTTCGGCATATGCCGTAGAGGGCTCCGGCAGCAGGTCGGCATACGAAGACACGAGGTCTGTTAACCTCATGCCTGGCTTGTAGGAGTAGCGTCCCTCACGTAGCACATGACCTTGCAGGTAAACCGCGTTCTGGTTGAAGGAAGCGATGGGGAAGATATGAACCTCATCGCGGTCCGAGATCGTGAAGGACGCCAGTTTCTTCTCAATTTCGGTCATGTCTGAGTTTCCGGAGACGTCCAAGCTCAACATCGTGCGTTTCTCGTGGGCCACCAGACGCTGGACTTCAATATGGTTGAGGGCCGCCGTCGGAAGGATTCCGCCGGCAAGTTCAATGACCTGGGCGAGAGTTGTTTCACCGTTTAGCTCATACAGGGCAGGCCGCCGGACCATTCCATCAATTCGCACCTGCGTGCCCACCGGAGGGACCAGCAACGTGTCACCAGGTTGCAATGGCTTTAAGTCGGAACGGATGCCGCGCAGGAGCAGGTCGTACAAATCGACCTGCTGCACCAGTGTGTTTCCTCGAAACTGCTTAACGAGTCGCATGGACCCACCGGAAGTTGGTCCACCCGCGGCGAGCAGCACATTGAGAGGCGTTGAAAGGGAGCTAACGTCATAAGCGCCTGGGCCATTCACGTCTCCGACAACGTAGATTCGAACAGTGCGGAGCCTCGACAGCGAAACATCCGCGGAAACCGTGCGAAACATCGTTCGCAACTCGCGCTGCACGGCTAGCTGCACTTCACCAAGAGGTTTGCCGCTGACAAAAACCGGACCGACTTCCGGAATTGAAATCCGGCCTTGATGGTCGACCGTGCGTTCGAGACGCTGTGAAACGCCGCCCCACAGGTTGATCATCAGCCCGTCTCCCGGACCCACCACATAATCAGGAGAGGCGGGGAAATCGATTGGAATCCCGGAAGACATGTCTGCCCCATTTTCGAATATGTCCTCGCCAAAGCGTCGCACCGGCCCGGAATTCGGCCCCGCATGGATGTAGATGTCGTACATTGATGGAATGTCGGAATAGGGTGATTTATGGCGTTCCATACCCGGCATTTCGGATTCGGACGCTTGCACGGCCTGAAAACTGCCGGCCCGTGGTTTTTTCTCTCTTTGTGGCGGTGGGGTGACGGCCGGCGTTGATACTTGGGAGGTAGATGAAGAGGCAGTATCCGAGGTCATCACAGTGGGGACGGCGGCGGGCGGAGGCGCAATGTACGCACCGGCCAATTGACTGGTGCCTAACTGGGAAAGATTCTTGTCCTCTTTGTCCTCTTCGTCCGCATTGTCCGCGCTGGTTGTCGTCAAGCGAGAGCTAGCGCGGGCAAGAAGTCCGCCTTCTGCCGACGGACTGGCCAGGAGTTCAGGAGAAGATGTGTCTTTCGGTAGTTCAGCAGGACTAGGAATGGTCCTGCCACTACCCACCGCACTTTGCAATTCATTCCGGTTCAGCCCTTCAGGGACTCGCGGTATGCGTGCCTTCTTGAGGGTTTCTTCTTCCGACCCGATGACGCCTGGTTTGGTTTTCGGAAGCAAATGACCATAGCGTTGCAAGAGGCCGGTAGCCGTCACACGAAACTTTAGGTCTTGGCGAAGCCGTGCTAAAATAGCAGCATCCGTCAGGTCAGATTCCAGGATGATTTGGCCTTTGCTAGCCGCTTCCTGGGAAGCCAGACGCTTTAGTTCCAGGAACAGCCCCGGGTCTGACGCCAGCACAGCGGCGATCTGAGAAACTGTGGCGGAGACGGGGACAAAGTCTTGCAAGGATAGCTCGACAGCAGAACGGACTGCCCCGCCTTCAGAACGATCTTGCGCAAAGGTTACCCTTCCTACCAGCGAGATCGCGCAAGTGAAGATGATGACCGCTAGGCTCCGAAGAGCAAACAGTCGGACCTGCCGCTTACCACGACGAGGCCAATTGCCAATGGGAATCCTATTATTCAAGTTCATCACTGCACCCTATGGGTTCCAAAAGTCCGAACGAACGACATTTGCGGTGTCAAGCGCGGATATTGCAGGAGCTCAACCCCATATTGCTCCCCCATACTGAGAGCCATAGATCATTCCTTATTCGCCATTCCCGCACCTGACTGCACCTCTTAATTCTCTTGTTTCAAACTGGTACATATGAGGCGACACGATGATCCTAGAACATGAGGAAGATGCCGGTATACATGTTATTAATCCTTATGTCTCAAATTGGTACACAAGAGGTGACGGATCAATCCTGGCGGATGGGGAAGATGGGGTATAGCTCCCCGAAGTACATGTGCGATTCAATGTGAAACATGCATCCTTAAAGTCTGACAGAACACGGGTCGATTGTCTTCGGTGCCGATTTAAACCCTCTCACTCGCCGTGGTACAAAAACTCGGGCTGGTCAGTCGGCGGCTTCACCGTCGCAGCCCTTGCGGCGACCTCCCTGGCAGTCGTTTCAGTCTTGGCCCGAGCCACGGGCCTTCTTCGTGTTTTTGGAGTGGAGATGCGGTGCTTCCGATGCCTGGCCATATGGGTCCTCAATGAAGGAGACGATACTTAGTTCTCCTCAGTCCACCTTTCTTGTTTCAGGATATTGGCCCGTATCGTTCATGCTTTGTCTTATCGAATTGTGCTAAATCCTCACACGCGTGGATGAAACAGAGCAATCCGGTGTGCGGTACTTGTTAGGTGTGATTTGGGGGCGGTTGCAACGCCATCCGATAACCAGACGTGGAAGTTTGGGGTGCAATTCGCCCCTAGTCCCGACTGAGTGAGTATCGAGCGGAAGACCGTTCGATCTAAAGTTAAGTCAATTATCGGGTCATCGAGCGGCGGAACTTGGATGCTTTTTGGCTCGTAAGCAACCGGATCAACGTTGAAGTTGGTTGCCACAAATAACAGAAGGTTAGGAGTTCGAATCTCTTGGTGTGCCGCCCAGCCGACCAAGAGAAGGAGCCATAAAACGCACCTTCGCGGCTCTTGTAGGGGGCAGCTCCGGGGCAATTCAGCGGTGGGCCCCTAGAGCTAAGTGGCGGCGGTTCCTGCGCTTAAGTGACGTTACCTCATTGTTCGAAGGAAGATGCTCTATCCAGGTGAGCTACGGGCGCGCAGTTGGTTTCTGCAATCTTATCACTGAGTTAGCTGCCTTAGATTCTGATTCTCCGAAACCGCGTTTTCCTCGCTGTCCCCAATCTTATGCCCACCCAGCCGCGACATGGGTCCTGCGAATCATTCCATGCCGCTCTCGGCACAATTCTTCCATGGCAGAGATGTATTCCTTCGTCCCTTATGAGAAAATCCCATTGTGAATAACCTTGTCGGACTCCTAATCGCTGTGATCGTTACGATGTTTTTTGTGCGGCGATACCTCAAGAAACAAAAGGAGCGGGAGGCTCGTGCTCACGAAGCCGTGAAAAAAGGAAGCCTGCGTTCGGACGGGCCCCGATCGCAGCATCCGCATATTGACACAACGCATTGCATCGGCTGCGCGACATGCACGACGGTTTGTCCCGAGGGAGATGTCCTTGCAATACTCGCGGGCCAAGCGGTCATCGTCAACGGATACAAGTGCATCGGCCACAGCCTGTGCGCGGAGGCATGCCCCGTCGGGGCCATTACGATGGTGATGGCAAACCCGAGCATGGGAGCGGATATGCCGCACCTGACGCCAGAATATGAGACGAGCGTTTCAAACATGTTTATCGTTGGGGAGCTTGGTGGATTGGCGCTGATCAAGAATGCCGTGAACCAGGGACGCGACTGCATCGATACAATCGCGATGAGAATCCCGGGGTTGCGAGGCGCCAGACCGGCGCCGGACCTCCTCGATGCGCTTATCGTGGGCGCGGGTCCCGGAGGAATCAGCGCTTCGCTGCGAGCAATCGAACGAAAACTGAATTATCTCACCATAGATGAGAGTGAAATCGGCGGCACTGTAGCGAAATATCCGCGCCAAAAATTGGTCTTGACGAGCCCCGTCGAACTCCCCATTTACGGAAAATTCAGGAAGACGGAACTTTCCAAGGAAGATCTCTTGTCCGTCTGGAACGAGGTGCTGCACAAAGTCGATTTTAAATTTCGCGGCGGCGAAAAAGTCGAAGAAATCAAAAAGGGAGGAGATGGCATTTTTGATGTTGTGACCGCCAAGGGCCAATATCGCGCCCGCACCGTGGTCCTGGCAATCGGCAAGGGGGGCAGTCCGCGAAAACTTGGCGTCAAGGGAGAGGAATTGCCGAAAGTCATGTATCGATTAATCGAAACCGACCATTACGTGAACAAGAATATACTCATCGTCGGTGGCGGCGACAGCGCCGTCGAGGCCGCCATGGGGCTTGCTCACCAGATTGGCAACAAGGTTACGGTCTCCTATCGAAAGGAATGTTTCACCCGGCTCAAAGACCGAAACGAAAAGCGCATGGAAGAAAGCATGCGAAAAGGAAAAATCCAGGTAATCTTCAACTCCAATCCAGTCGAGTTTACGGAAAAGTCCGCAATCCTCGATGTCGGCGGAAAATTGCAGGAAATTCCCAACGATTTTGTCTGGATCTTCGCAGGTGGCGAGGCTCCTACAGCCTTCCTCAAGAAAATTGGCGTCCAGGTCGGAATGCGCGACATGACGACCGAGGGAAGCAGCGAAGCAAAGCAGAGCGCTCTGGTTCACGTCTAATCTGCCCGCATTTCCATCTCGCTGCGGTGAAATAATCCAAAAAGAAGGAAAGACTACTGCGGAGGCATGTTTCCCTGTGGTTTCACTGGGGGATGTCCTGGAGGCAGCGGACTGCCGGACCCAGAATTCACGAGATCCTTGAAGCTGGGCAGAGTGGTCGGCGACGGCGAATTGAGGTGAGGATTTTGGCCCGGCGCGGGATGCTCGATCATTCCTCCGGCGGGCACGCTATCTTGGACGACCCACTTGCCGTTTTGCTTTTTGAGTGAATAGGCGACCAGCATGCCGGCGCCTTGAGGCGCTCCGGTCTTCGGTCGAAACTCCACATGTGCCTGAGCCTGGTTGCCCTGAATAGAGACGCTGGTGATATTCATGTCCATCGCACTCAGATTTAGAGAATTCAAGGAAGTAAGGTGTTGATTGATGCCCGCACGAATACCGTCGGAATCGCTTTCCTGCTTTTTGCACCCTCCGGAGAAAACGAGCATGGCAAGAAGAGTGAAATAAAGAGCGGCGTGCTTCATCGAGATCTCCTTCCACTTACCTGTACCCCATCCCCAGCACTACCACAATATGCAGAATGGCAAGTATGGCAAAGGAATAACTAAACGGGCGATGGACAACATGCCAGAGATTAAAAACCTGCTTCGTCCGAGAGAGGAACAGGACGCGCTTGGACAGCGACGCCTGCCTCCGCGCAATGCAAATGGCGCGCTCCAACTGGGGATTGCGCGTCCGCAGAATTCCAAATAGTGAGACGAGCCACGCCCCGAAGCCTCCGGCCCTCAAGCGCAGCCACGACACTTGAAACGGCCGCTTGAGATCGAGCCAGATCATCCAGCCGAGGGCGGCCACCATCGATATGTGAGCGACTTGAGCCGGCGACGGCAATGCAAACAAATCGATAAGGTCGGTGCCGATTTTTTCGTGCTTTTCCTCCGCATCCCATCGGAGCCTGACTTCCATTTCCTGAATCTCCTTGATGGAAAGCTCGGCGGCGTTCAAGGTTCGCGGGATTTGCGAATACAAATATCGGCCGATAAAGCCGCTGAGCGTGACCGCCGTCATGATCCAAAAAGCCATTCCGGCGATCCCGCCGAACTTGAACGAAGAGTGCAGCGCGATCACCATTGGCGCGGCGGTGCCCAGGATAACGTGGAAATCGAGCCAATGCCGCGAATTTCCCTGGCGTCCAAGCCATCCCCAGCGTTTGCGGAGAGGATAAAGATAAATCAAGAAAAACAGGAGCACGCCGAGAATGCCCAGGTTTACGCCAATGGCGCCGCTGGGCCGCAACAAGGCGTGCTTGGGCGAGAATGGCCGCTCGCTCGAACCGAGCGTGTAGTAGTCGAATCCGTATATGGCGAATGAGGCGACAAACGCCATGGACACAATCCAGCCGGCCGCCAGTCGATGGCGGTGCTTCCTCTTCGAGGCATCTTTGCTGAAAATGGCAGCTTGTACTGTCGCTGATTGACTCATTGGGTTTGACCAATCTCCTCATGAACGTTGACGTTAAATCTCTTGTAGGCCGTGAAACGATGGAGATTACGCCAGTGCTGGCGCGGCGTCTCGACATCAATTGTAGCCGACTCTGGAACCCACACTGTCTCTTCCTGTTCGTGGAATTGATGTAACGCAAAATGGACTTCACTGTGCATGCCGGCCAGTCCGATATCGCTCAAGCTGGAATCTACCGTGGCCTCAAGCTTTACGACTGCGCCGGATTGGGGTTCGATCCAAAGCGTGCCGGACAAGGGCAACGGGTAATTTCTTCCGCGCAGACGGAGTGACGCCGGCGAAGTTGCACCAGGAATGGGCTTGAAGCGAATCCTAAGGTAGGACACTCCCCCGATCGTTTCGGCGCCATCGGGTTCGAACTCATAGCTAGCCTCGTACATGGGATGCGCCACGAGGAGCAGGCTGGCAAATCCGGTGGTCACGAGCAACGTCCGGGCCGGATCACGAAAAGCGGGATTGCGAGACTCCCGCGTCTCATTAAATTTCCATATACCGTTCTGCTGGCTTGTTTGAAATTGATAATCGTAGGCCGAGTTCTCCCGATAGATCGTTCTGCCGCTTCCATTCAATACGAGCTGCGTAACAGACTCTTTACAGGTCAGGTCGGAAAACCCTTCGAAATATTCTTGAACCTGTTTCCTCGTGCGCGCCAGGGCATCGAGCGAGGGGGAGGCAGCACCCCCATCCGCCGGGGCCTGGGCAGCGCAAGGCCCGCTCATGACCGCGAACGCACCAACCAGCGCCACGGCACACCACCATTTAGGCCGAGTGGTGGTTCGGGCGGATTTCCCGGTCTGGCGGACGCTCTGGCTCATTTGGGGCGGAATCCTCCAAACCGATATCCGAAAGTCAAATTCATCTGGCGGTAATTCATTGATGTGCCGGTGTTCCAACTGTACAGCCCTTCAAAAAAATAGCGCGGCCCGATAGTCCAATCCACGGTCCCGGTCACGAATCTTGAATTCGAGTTCGAGCTAAGACTGGAATTGAGATGCTGCACCCCACCTTGCACCTGAACGCGCAACCGCTCCGAAAGATTTCTGGACAATGAAACAAACTCGTAAGTTCCCTGCCCGAAAGAGCTATTGAATTTCGTGTACCGGAGGTCCAATCGCAAACCGGTGTTTCGGATTCTCCCAAAATTAACGCCGTACATCTGATTCCAGGACGATGCTCTATCGGTGCTGTTCTTGCTGCGACCGATATCGGTGGACACTGCGATTTGATATGGGAATTCCACACGCACCCCGCCGCTGAGACCCTGGAAAAGATACTGATCCAGCAGGCCCGTGCTGATTAGGGCTGGGTTAAACGTAGGCAAATTGCGCAGGTAATTGTGATTGAGATTGAAGGTCAACAGCTTGATGGGCTGATATCGCACACTCGTGAAACTCTGCGTGATTCCGGTGCTGTAGGAAGCGCCCCCGGGCGTGGTCCGGGCGGCATCGGCCTGAAGCGAATTGTAAACGGAAAAAGTGCGGCTTAGCGAAGCCATATTTTCGAAGAAAGCGAACTCGCGCGCGACATGCCATTGAATGCTAGTCATGGCCAACCCAAACGTGCTATTGAGCCGCCGGTGTTCGAAGTCTCCCTTTTCATAGTTGATGAAGGTTCCGGCGATGTGTTGGTTCGGGCTATAACTCCAGGACGTGGGATCAGGTGTTGAGCCGCCGAACACGCCAATGGTTATGGTTTGCGTGAGTCTGCGTCCGATATAGCCGCCGTCAATCGTGCTCAAGCTGGGCGCATATGGCAAATAGAGACGTCCGACACCCATCGTGATGACAGAGTCAGGATTCTGGTAAAAAAGTCCCAGGTGGTAGGTTCGGTTGATCAAGTCGGTCAGCGTAATTGGCGTGGTTGCGCCGAAGGCGCCTGTGCTTTGCGTATTCAAACGGCTCCGCCAGTAACCTTTAAAATTCCAATGCGTGCCCCCAATGCGGCTCATGTCGGCCTGCACCATGAACCCCACTTGTCGTGAGCTGAGACCTCCGGGTTCTGAAAGAGTCCCCAGATCCAATCCGATTCGGCCACGCATCTGGTTATCAATGGGGGCCTCTTTTCTCGAGACCGTCGTTGCCCGGACCTCCTCATCCAATGGATCCCCATACGAAAAAGTGACGACGACGGGATAGTTTTCGGATTCGACTGCGTTGCTCTTGTCCTTCCGAAGGTGGATACTTTCGGGATCCAGGTAGGCAATGTCACCCACTACCAAATCTTCTCGCGATTTTATGATTTCGGCCGCAGAGGATGAGTCGGCCACGGAAAAAATCCGGAGATCGCCAATGGGGGCGTCTTTTCGAAAGCGCACAGACTCGGTCGTCCCGCCGGCAGGGTCCGCATGCACGGCGTGCAAGATCATGCCTTCCTCCAGGCCGGCATTGCGACCCGCATCCAGATAGATGGAGCCGTCGGCGATGTACTTGACATGGAAAATATCCCGCTCCGGCGCATTTTGAGCGCGAACATCAATCTGCGAAGAAGCAAATAAGAGAAGTGCTCCCACGAGAAGGACACGCGGAAAAATAAAGCAGCTCATCCGTTATCCTCCTCCGCCATTCTTATGGCAATTGTAGCAACTCGTGGGTGAATACACGTACCCTGAGACGCCACCATGATTGGAATCCGTGCTCGACTTTGAATGACAACCCACCGTGCACGAAAATGTCGCATAGTTAGCCGAATTGGGATGACAGTTGGCGCATGTAGCGCTGTGGTGGGGAATCTGGAAAAGTGTGTGAACAAAGGTCGCACCCAGCCACGAGGTCGTCGTATGGCATGTCGCGCACGTAGTCGGGTAACCGGCAGCGATGTGATTCGGCACCGACCCGCCAAGTGTCGTGGTGCTTTGCCAGGCGGTGGTGTGGCAACTGTAGCAAGCGGTCGGCGGCGGAGTTGAACTGGTGTGGCAAAGGTTGCAGGCCACCGTGGTGTGCGCGCCGGTCAGCGGAAACGCGGTTGTGCTGTGGTCAAAAGTCGCGCCTAGCCACGAAGTCGTCGTATGGCACGACGCGCATGTGGTTGGATAACCGGAAGTGATGTGATTGGGTATAGACCCGCCAAGGGTCGTGGTGCTTTGCCAAGCAGCGGTGTGGCAACTGTAGCAAGCGGTCGGCACCGTGGTGTAGTTGTTATTCACGTGGCACGACGTGCAGGCTACGGTCGTATGCGCACCGGTCAACGGGAAGGTCGTAGTGTTGTGATTGAAACTTGAGCTTGTCCAATTTGTAGTGGAGTGGCAGATCGAACAGTCTGTCGGGAACCCTGCCGTAATATGATTCGGCACCGCGCCTCCGAGCGTCGTGGTGCTTTGCCAGGCAGCGAGGTGGCAACCGTAGCAGGCTGTTGAACTGAGCGTGTAGTTGTTGTTCACGTGGCAGGAAATGCAGGGCGTCGGCGTCGGGGAAACGTGCAGTCCGGTCAAGGCAAATCCCGTCGTGCTGTGGTCAAATGTTGCCGTGTTCCAAGTCACCGTCGTGTGGCAAGTGGAACAGTTCGCTGCCGCAAATGCGGTTCCGGCTGCGGAGTGCGGAGGGGCGTTGGTCTGCTGCCAAGTCGTCAAATGGCATCCTGAGTTTCCGCAGTCGGTCGGCGCGATCGTCAAAGAATAGTTGTTGTTGATGTGGCACAAAGTGCAGGCCACGTTTGCGTGCCCATTGGTCAGCGGGAAACCGGTTGTACTGTGATTAAAGACTCCCGCAGCCCAGGTGGTAATCGGGTGGCATGATGCACACTGCGCCGCCGTGGTTGGAAATCCGGCCGTGACGTGGTTCGGTACCGACCCGCCAAGCGTCGTGGTGCTCAGAAAAGCCGCCTGGTGGCATCCATAACAATCCGCCGAATTGAGGGTGTAGTTGTTGTTCACGTGGCAGGAGGCGCAGGGCGTCGGCGCCGGGGACATGTGCGTTCCGGTCAAGGCAAATCCGGTAATGCTGTGATCGAACGACGCTGCGTCCCAACCCTGTGTCGTATGGCAAGTGGAACAGTTCGCCGCGGCAAAAGCCGCTCCCGCTGTGGAGTGCACCGGATTATTCGTCTGCTGCCAGGTCGTC
>JAIQES010000063.1 GCA_020073705.1 Terriglobia bacterium | reverse complement strand
CGGCTTGCTTACCTTCACCACGACCAAAGAGCCGCCGCCGGTGATGCGTGCGGCGCGCTCAATGGTTTCGTCGGTCCCTTCCATGGCTTCGACGGCCACGCAGGCACAATCGCGAATCACAACCGTCTGACCGAGGTCGAGCCCGGCAATCTGGCGCGCGATCTCGCGGCCGTATGCGATGTCTGCGGTTTCGCGTGCGTCCGGCGCGCGGCTCGTGAGGACGCCGGCGGTGGGGATGAGCGGCTTCAGGAAGACCGTCGAGTCCACCAACTGGATGCCTTCCGATTCCAGCACGCGTGCGACCGCCCCGATCAGCGAGTCCGTGTTCTTTAGCGGCAGCGAAAAGAGAAGCTTCGCGAGCTTCCAGTCCGGGCGAATGGAGCTGAAGATCTTGTTGTGCTGCACCTGTCCGGCCATGACGGCCCGGTTGACCTCTTCCTGATGCAGCAATTCGAGCGTGCGCGACAACTCGCCCAGGCTGACCCAGTGCAATCGCGGAGCGACTTTCTCGAGCTCGGGTGAAGCCTCTTCCCGAATCGCGATCACGGCCATGTCGATCCCCTGGCTGCGCGCCGCGTCAAGCACCAGGAAGGGAAATCGTCCGTTGCCGGCAATGAGTCCCCAGCGAACTGGAGAAGCGGAGGGGGTCGAGGAGGACATGGGCGTGATCGGATTCACTTGTGCAGGCCGCGCTGCGCCGACTCGATAAACTCCACCAGTTCCCGGACGTCGGGCAAGCCGTCGAGTTGCGCGCGGATCTGCTCGATGGCCTGCGAAGTGTTGAGCTTGGAGCGCAGCAGAAGCCGAAATGCACTCTCGATGGTTTCAAGACGCGCGCGGTCGAAGCCGTGGCGTTCGAGGCCGACCGTATTCACGCCGTAGCACCGCGTCTCGCGTTCCGTGACCACGCGCGAAAACGGCGGCACATCCTGCGTGATGACGGTGCAGGCGCCGATATAGGCGTAGCGGCCGACGCGGCAGAACTGGTGCACCGGGCTGAACGCGCCGACGTTGGCATAGTCCTCCACGATGACGTGGCCGGCCAGCGTCGCTCCGTTGGCGAAGACGGTGTGACTGCCGACGACGCAATCGTGCGCGACATGCGAATACGCCATGAAGAGATTGTCGCTGCCGATCCGCGTGACGCCGCCGCCCTGCGTCGTGCCGCGGCTCACGGTGCAAAACTCGCGGAACCGGTTTGCATCGCCGATGACAAGTTCGGTGCGCTCGCCGCTGAACTTCAGATCTTGCGGATCCCCGCCAACCGAACAAAACGAGTCGAAAACGTTCTTGCGGCCAATGCGCGCCGGACCGCGGACCGCGGCGTGCGGCTCAAGAACGCAATCGTTCCCCAGCTCGACGCTGTCCCCGACGACAGCGAACGCGCCGACTCGCACCCCGCTTCCGATATGCGCGCTTGAGGAAACGATCGCTCGGGGATCGATTTCACTCATGATTGAGCACCAACCGTGCTGTTGCTGGGAGCCTCGCTGGGCGCCGCCGGAGGTTTGCTGTCCACCATCTTGCACATGAGCGTGGCTTCGGCGGCCAGTTCGCCGTTGACGGTGGCCTTGCCCTGTAATTTGCAGAACGTTCCGTGGCCACGCCAGCCGAGCACGATCAATTCCATGAGCAACTGCTCTCCCGGTATCACCGGCCGCCGCAAACGCGCGCCGTCCACCCCAGCCAAATATAGCAGCTTGTTTTCGCGGTCGGGAACTTCCTGCAGGAGGAGCAGGGCTCCGGTCTGAGCCATAGCTTCGATGATCAACACCCCTGGCATGACCGGCTGACCCGGAAAGTGGCCTTGAAAATAGATTTCGTTGATGGAGACATTTTTCAGGCCCACGATGCGCTTGAAACGCTCCATCTCGAGGATTGCATCCACCAACAGGAACGGATAGCGGTGCGGCAAAATCTTCTGGATGCCAACGATGTCAAGAATCATTTCTAGGCCTCAATTCGCGTCCGGGAAGACTCCGAGGAACACTGCCGGCGCAGTCCTTAAATTATATGCGAAACACGCCGCCCGGCAAACGCAGTTCACCCCGAGCGCTCGCACGGAGGCCTCGCTCTGAAGCGTTCTCCGCGAGGGGTTGCCCGCAACATGGTGCGTTGTTAGCATAGCGGCGCAATGAAGGGCCCATCCACAATACGTTCGATGCTCGGCTGGCTGCGGCTGCGTGAGCGCGCGATGACGCGCCTGCTGGGCCGCTTTGTGCGCACCGAATCGCCCAGTTTTGACAAGACCGCCGTGGACCGGTTCGCCCGCATGGTCGCGTCAGAGTGGAAAAGGCGCGGCGCCACGGTCAAACTGCTGCGCCAGCGCGAACGCGGCGATCATGTGAGAGCGGAATGGCGGCCGCATGCCAACTCCACGGACGGGCAGATCCTCGTTCTGGGCCATCTGGATACCGTGTATGACACCGGAACCCTTGCGCGCATGCCGTTCCGGGTGGCCCGAGGACGCGCCTGGGGACCGGGCACCTTTGACATGAAAGGGGGGCTGGTGATTGCGCTTTACGCCGTGGACGCGTTGGCCGCTGCGGGGCGCTTGCCGGAAAAGCGCATCGTTTTTCTGTGGACGGCCGACGAGGAAATCGGCAGCGAAAGCTCTCGCGGCGTGATTGAGCGCGAAGCCAAGCGCAGCGAAGCCGTGCTCGTGCTCGAACCCGCGTCGGGACTCGATGGCCGCGTGAAAACGAGCCGCAAGGGAGTGGGCGAGATCGAACTCATCGTGACCGGGCGCGCGGCCCACGCAGGACTTAACCCCGAGGACGGCATCAATGCCATTGAAGAAATTGCGCTCCAAATTGCGCGCATCTCGCGGTGGAACCAGCCGCAACGCGGAATCAACGTGAACGCTGGCGTGATCGAGGGCGGCACGCGCACCAATGTGATCGCCGAGCGCGCGCGGACGCTGGTGGATCTGCGCGCAGCACATGCCGGAGACATGCGCGCGCTCGAACGGAAATTTCGCGCGCTGCGGCCGTTTCTTGCAGGCGCAAGACTCCAGGTCCTGGGCGGCTTCAATCGGCCGCCCCTAGAGCGAAAAATGAGCGCGGCGCTTTACGCGAAGGCGCGCGCGCTGGCAAATGAAATGGGCGTAACGCTCGGTGAGACTTTTGTCGGCGGGGGATCGGACGGAAATTTCACCGCCGCGCTGGGCGTGCCCACCCTCGACGGCATGGGTGCAGTCGGCGAAGGCGCGCACAGCCCACGCGAAAATATTGTGGTCCGCGCGCTGCCCGAGCGCGCCGCTCTGGTTGCGGGTCTACTGGCCAATCTGTAGATTCTGTCCGCAGGATATGAACGAAGGCAGATAGTAGTCGTCCCTCTATAGCTTGTGCCTTCGACTCGATTTACTTCTCTTTCTTCCCGTGCCGTATTTCGGTATTCTCAGCTTCACTGCGTTTTTCCCTTTGGGCAAAATCGATGTCGAGGATTCGAAATGCCCACTTTGGCGGTTTAGTGACCGCGCGTAAAATGGGAGGATCCTAAGCAATAAGGATTCAATCTCCTTCCTGTACAACTTGTTCTTAATTTCGAACCAAGAGAAATGGTCCCAGTAATGTCTCTTCAACCTATTCTTGTCATGCTGCCGAAGCCGACTATGTAACTTGCCCTCTCCAAAATATACGGGCATAGTTCCATTGTAGAGGGCATAAATCCCGCGCACTTTACGTAGAGGCTGCTCCTTCAGCCTTTTCAGATTCTGTGGTTCGCGGGCCCAGAACTCACCATATTGCAGGACAACACCGGCGTTCTGGCTCATCTCAAGCTGATTCGATGCTGAGTTTCGAGATTTCATAAAGCAAGACTCCTTTTTCAAAGATACGCTTTCCGCAAATACTGCACGGTGGATTGCATCAGGTCTGCATAAGAGTCATGGAGGACGGCCCGCATGGCGTCTTCGGTCGTGGATTCGGCGGCGATGCGATCCAGGATCCGCTCCACGTCGCCCATCCCGTCCACATTCACGATCGTTTCGACGGCCGCGAGCGACCATGCGTATGCGCTGGCGGCGGCATCTTTTGGAAGATTGAGCCAGGAAGTTTCGTACGATGCGAGAGAAAATTCCATGTGCTGTTCGTAGTCCGAGGCAAGCCGCGCGGCAGCGCCCCGGCTGCGCTTGCCTTCCATATATTGCGCAATGCCCTCCTGCAGCCAGATTGGGCAGCGTCCGCTGGTTTTCTGCGCGAGGAAACTGTGCGTCAGTTCGTGCTTGAGGACGCGCGCCAGTTCGCCGGTCATGACGGTCAAGCCTTCGACCGGCACGCGCATGCGGCCGTCATTGAGCGCCCCGACCCAGTTCGGCGCGCGCGTAATGTCCATGAACGTCTGATTGGTATATAGAATCACGCCGATGGGCTCGGGCGGCACGTAGTTGAGCGCGGAAGAAATTTCCTCGAATTGGGTTTCGAGCGTTTGAAGAACGTCACGCGCCAATTCGGGCGCGGCGCCGCCGTTATAGCGCAGGCGGAAATGGGCGGTCTCGCCTTCGCCATACGTAGCTTCCTCTTGCGCATCGCGCTCGGCTTTTTCGAGCGCATGCTGCACCTCCGCATCAGGCCGCAGCGCAAGGGCGCGCTTCCATTCCGTGACAGCATCAGCGACGCGGTTCAATCCGTAGTACGCCCAGCCGGCCAGCTTAGAGGCGTCCGGAGAATCAGGCTCTATGCGACGAGCGCGGTCGAGCAGGTCGAGAGCCGCCGAATACTCGCTTCGCCGAAGGTGCAGATAAGCAGATTCAAGCAGCAGACCCATGTTGTCAGGCGCATAGCGGGACGCCGTGTTGTAGTGGGCCGCTGCCCGGTCGAAATCGCCCACGCTGATTTCAAATTGCGCCGCGGCCGTCTCGGCAGCGACAACCCGGGCCACCGCCGTGGAAGTTGGATTCGCGTCCGCCTCAGATTCAAGCCGCGCGAGTAAACCGAGGTTAATCTCACCATCTTGTACGGCAGCGCGCGCCGCTTCGTCTCTGGCGGGCGGGGCCAGCGCGTTCGGAGGCGCAATGGGCAGGTTGGCGGCCCGGTCCAGCGGCGTCCCGGCCGTGGAGTCCAGTGGCCCAGCGTCATGCACGACTTTGTCAACAATAGAAGCGGGAAAGCTCAGGCGACCCGCAGGGGTTTCGTAGCTCACCTGGCCGTTTTCCTGAATTACATGCGAGGCGATGATCTTCTTGCCATTCTTGAGATAAATCGTGTCTGCGGACGCAGCCCACGGCGCAACCGCAGCCAGACACAGAACTACGAAAGACCTGAGCGAACGCGCCGCAGGGGACCGCATGAGCCTATTTTATCAAGCACGGCCTGCTGCCCGCGCTCCACCTTGCTGCTTGATGCCCAATATTGCTACAGTCAGGCGATCATGAGGGCAGGGTTCCGAGCGGTCTTTGCGGCTTTACTGGCGACTGGGGCATGTTTTGCTGCAAGAGCCGCAACAGGTTCGAGTGTTCCCGGCCCAACGCAGCTTCCACGGGAAATCTACATCTTTAACAAAAACAAAAAGGGTTGAGCACAGTCTGTGCTCAACCCTAAAAGTATTGCTCTTTGACAAACTGGAAGGCGCACACGGGGTGCTCCTCTAGGGCGCATATTGAATGCGCCTTCAATAAAGATGAGATCTGACAGAACCCGCTCGAAGATGAATCATTCGAGCGATTACCCCAGACGCCCGTGAGAGCTTCTGGAGCTTGGGCAACTTCACCTGCACACCTGCACAGGATCGTTTGCCGCTATGTTTAGAAAGGAGGTGATCCAGCCGCAGGTTCTCCTACGGCTACCTTGTTACGACTTCACCCCAATCATGGGCCATACCTTGGGCGCCTGCCTCCTTGCGGTTGGCTGGGCGACTTCTAGTACAGCTCACTTTCGTGATGTGACGGGCGGTGTGTACAAGGCCCGGGAACGTATTCACGGCGTCGATCTGATACGCCATTACTAGCGATTCCAGCTTCATGCAGTCGAGTTGCAGACTGCAATCCGAACTGAGCGCGGTTTTATCCGATTAGCTCCCCCTCGCGGGTTCGCAACAGTCTGTACCGCGCATTGTAACACGTGTGTAGCCCTGGACATAAAGGCCGTGCTGACTTGACGTCATCCCCACCTTCCTCTCCGTTATCCGGAGCAGTCCTCGTAGAGTTCCCCCTTGCGGGTGGCAACTACGAATAAGGGTTGCGCTCGTTGCGGGACTTAACCCAACACCTCACGGCACGAGCTGACGACAGCCATGCAGCACCTCTACCGGTGTCTCTTGCGAGAAGACGATATTTCTACCGCTGGTCACCGGCGGTTCAAGCCCAGGTAAGGTTCTTCGCGTTGCGTCGAATTGAACCACATGTTCCACCGCTTGTGCGGGCCCCCGTCAATTCCTTTGAGTTTCAGTCTTGCGACCGTACTCCCCAGGCGCAGGACTTAACGCGTTAGCTACGAGACGACCCGCCTACGCGGGCCACCCCAAGTCCTGATGGTTTAGGGCTAGGACTACCAGGGTATCTAATCCTGTTTGCTCCCCTAGCTTTCGTTCCTCAGCGTCAGTTGCGGTCCAGCCAGCCGCCTTCGCCACGGGTGTTCCTGCAGATATCTACGCATTTCACCGCTACACCTGCAATTCCACTGGCCTCTCCCGCACTCGAGCACGGCAGTTTTGAAAGCAGCCTCTGAGTTAAGCCCAGAGATTTCACTCCCAACTTGCCGCACCGCCTACGAACCCTTTACGCCCAGTAATTCCGAGCAACGCTGGCCCCCTACGTATTACCGCGGCTGCTGGCACGTAGTTAGCCGGGGCTTCTTATACCCGTACCGTCAAACCCTTGCGGGTCATTCGTCCGGGTCGAAAGGGGTTTACACTCCGAAAAGCTTCATCCCCCACGCGGCGTCGCTGCGTCAGGCTTTCGCCCATTGCGCAATATTCCCCACTGCTGCCTCCCGTAGGAGTCTGGACCGTGTCTCAGTTCCAGTGTGGCCGGCCATCCTCTCAGACCGGCTACCGATCATAGCCTTGGTGAGCCGTTACCTCACCAACTAGCTAATCGGGCGCGGGCCCCTCCTTAGACGCCCTTGCGGGCTTTGAGTCCAAAGACCGAAGTCCTCGGAATATCATGCGGTATTAGCCCCGCTTTCGCGGGGTTATCCCCCATCCAAAGGGCAGGTTGCCCACGTGTTACTCACCCGTGCGCCGTGCGCCGACTTCCTGTATTGCTACAGAAAGCTGCGCACTCGACTTGCATGTGTTAAGCACGCCGCCAGCGTTCGCTCTGAGCCAGGATCAAACTCTCATGTGAAACTGGCTGCCTAGAAAACAAAAAGCCCGACTCCCATTTCTGGATGTCGGACCCCGGTTTTCCAAGCGAACTTTTTATCGCTCGATTCACTCAATCAATCGAACGGGTTCTGGCACATCTCATCTTACCCAGTTTGTCAAAGAGCAAAGGCCTCCTGTCCGGCAGGCAGGCTACCAACTAGCCTAATGACTATAGCACTGGATTCCCAAATGTCAAGCGCAAGTCTTGCCCAAGGACAGTCCCTACACCGAAGGAGTCGTTCGGCAGGGTCGGAGGATGTGGTGAGCTGGTCCGCCAGTTCGAAGAATTTGTTCTTTTCGTCTTCTTTCGACTCGATTCCCGTTTCAATCATCGGATATAGCTCAAGTTCAGAATCCGGGCTCAAGAGTTTTTCCGCAGCCGATTCGGTGTGAAGGCGATCAGGGCGTCGAGTTTCCTCCGGGCAGCGCCGGAATCGATGGATTCAGCGGCGAGGCGGGCGCCCTCGAGGAAATCCTTGGCGCGCCCGGCGGCGACAATCGCGGCGGCGGCGTTCGCCAGGACGATGTCGCGGCGCGGGCCAGGTTCGCCGGAGAGGATTGCGCGGATGAGCTCCGCGTTGTGTGTGGCGTCGCCGCCGGAGATCGCGGAAAGCGGCGCGCGGTCAAGCCCGAAGTCTTCAGGCGTGACTTCATAGAAGCGCACAGTTCCGCGTTGTACCTCGCCGACTTTCGTTTCGCCAGCCAGGGAGATTTCGTCCAGACCGCCGGCTCCATGCACGACGAAAGCGCGCTCGGCGCCGAGTTCGGCGAGCACGCGCGCGACTTTCTCCACCAGTTCGGCGGAAAAGACGCCGGCGACCTGTGCGCGCGCTCCGGCTGGATTGGTGAGAGGGCCAAGCAGATTGAATGCGGTGCGCCCGAGGCGGCGGCGCGCCGGAATGGCATGCCGCATCGCGGTGTGCATCGCCGGTGCAAACAGAAATCCGATGCCGATCTCTTGAATCGCCGCGCCGGCGCGTTCCGGCGAAATGTCGAGCGAGATCCCCAACACTTCCAAGACATCCGCCGAACCGCACTTGGATGAAATGGAGCGATTGCCATGCTTGGCGACGCGCACGCCTGTGCCGGCCGCGACGAATGCCGCGGTGGTCGAGATATTGAACGTGCCCGAGGCGTCGCCTCCGGTGCCGCACGTGTCCACCAGCAGTTCATCGGGGCGAGATGCGCCGGGGAAAATCGGCGTTGCATGGCGGCGCATCGCCCGGGCAAAGCCAACCAACTCCTCAACCGTTTCGCCCTTCGCGCGCATCGCGGCGAGCAGCGCAACGATGGAATCTTCCCCGGCGCGCCCGGAAAGGATTTCTTCCATCGCGGCTTCGGCTTCCTGACGCGAAAGATGAACTCCGGCTTCCGCCTTCTCGATGAGAACTTGCATCACGAAAACACCGGTCCCGCCCCCCGATGGGGTCTCGCCGCCCGCAAACGCCCAGCCATGTTTTTCACAGGAGGCTCCTCTTGAAACTCATCGAGTTCCTTTCCCTTGCCTGATTCGCGTGTTCCCTATAAACTGCTGGGTTTCGATTGCACGTAAATTCTAGCACTTATGGACGGATGATGAAGATCCACGAATATCAAGCAAAAGAAATTTTCCGGCGGTTCGGCGTGCCGACACCGCGGGGCGAAATGGTCACGACCCCGGAACAGGCGCGCGCTGTGGCTGAGCGGCTGGGGACGAAGGTTGTGGTGGTCAAAGCGCAAATCCATGCCGGAGGTCGCGGCAAGGCGGGCGGCGTGAAGCTGGCGAAATCTCCGGCAGAAGCGGCCGATCTGGCGAAGGCGATACTGGGCATGAAGCTCGTGACGCCGCAGACGGGTCCCGGCGGGCGCATCGTACGGCGATTGCTGATTGAGGAAGGACTCGACATCAAACGCGAGCTTTACCTGAGCATCCTGGTGGACCGCGCGGTGGCCGCTCCGGTGATCATGGCAAGCACGGCGGGCGGGATGGAAATCGAGGAAGTGGCCCACAAGAGCCCGGAATTAATTCTGCGCGAGACGATTTTTCCGGCAACCGGGCTGCAGCCCTTCCATGCACGCAAACTCGCGTTTGGCCTGGGGCTTTCGGGCAACGCGGCCAGTGCGGCAGGGCCGTTCCTCCAAGGGCTCTACCGCACATTCCTGGAAACCGACGCGTCGCTGGCGGAGATCAATCCGCTAGTCGTGACCGGCGAGGGGAAGTTGGTTGCGCTCGACGCGAAGATGACGTTTGACGACAACGCGCTCTACCGGCACAAGGATATTGCTGAGCTGCGCGATCTGAATGAGGAAGATCCGCTCGAAATCGAAGCGTCGAACTTCAATCTCAACTACATCAAGCTCGACGGCAACGTCGGCTGCATGGTCAACGGCGCGGGTCTCGCAATGGGAACGATGGACATCATCAAACTCTCGGGTGGCTCGCCGGCGAACTTCCTCGATGTCGGCGGCGGCGCTTCCGCTGAGCAAGTGAAGAACGCATTCAAGATTCTGGTGAGCGACAAGAATGTGAAGGGCGTGTTCATCAATATTTTCGGCGGGATCCTGCGGTGCGACGTCCTGGCGGCCGGCGTCGTGGCTGCAGCGAAGGAGTTGAAACTCAAGGTGCCGATCGTCATTCGCATGGAAGGAACCAACGTGGAAAAAGGACAGGAAATCTTGCGTCAGTCGGGTCTCGGACTCACGATCGCGCAGGGAATGAAAGATGGAGCGCAGAAAATCGTGGCGCTGGTTGGGAGAGGATAACGGAAGTAGAGGAATTTAATGAAGCAAAGGAAATGGCCGAGCGCGCTGGCGTCGTGCGGACATATTCGGACCTGCTGGTTTACAAGCAGGCATACCGCCTGGCGCTGGATGTATCGAAGCTCACGAAGGAATTTCCGCGGCAAGAGCAATTTGAGCTTGGCCGGCAACTTCGCAACTGCAGCCGCTCTGTGGCCGCGAATATTGTGGAAGGCTGGGCCAAACGAAATTCCGCGGCGGAGTTCAAACGCCATCTGACGATTTCCATCGGTGAGTGCGCTGAAACAAAGTTCTGGATTGATCTCGCCACCGATGAAGGTTTCGTCGAGGCGAAACGAGCCGGGGAGTTGGGCTCGGATTACGGCAAGCTGGGCTATATGCTTCATAATCTATGGAAGGAATGGAGGAAGTTTTGATGGGAGGATGGTGTTCCTTTACATCCTCAACATCCTTTGCTTCCTCAACATCGCAATCATGAGTATTCTCGTCAATGAAAAGACGCGCGTTGTCGTACAGGGCCTGACCGGGCGGGAAGGCAGCTTCCACGCGCAGCAGATGATCGAGTACGGCACCAAGGTGGTCGCCGGCGTGACGCCGGGCAAGGGAGGCGCCAAGCACCTCGATGTGCCCGTCTTCAATACCGTAGCGGATGCCGTCCGCGAGACCGGGGCGGACGCGTCGTTGATCTTCGTGCCGCCGCCGTATGCGGCGGATGCCATTCTCGAATCGCTCGACGCCGCAGTGCCGCTGGTTATCTGCATCACCGAAGGAATCCCCACGCTCGATATGGTTCGCGTGGCGGCCGTGCTGAAATCTTCGAAGACGCGCCTGATCGGACCGAACTGTCCAGGGATCATCTCACCGGGAAAATGCAAGATCGGGATCATGCCGGGAGGGATTCACAAGCAGGGAAACGTCGGCGTGGTAAGCCGCAGCGGGACTCTGACGTATGAGGCCGTGGACCAATTGACAAGGCTTGGGATCGGCCAATCCACGTGCATCGGGATCGGTGGCGATCCGATTATCGGGACGACATTCCTGGATGCGATTCGGTTCTTCAACGAAGACCCGGAGACGCATGCCATCGTGATGATCGGCGAAATCGGCGGCAACGCCGAGGAGCAGGCCGCCGCATACATCAAGGCCAACGTGAAGAAGCCCGTAGTGGGCTTGATCGCCGGACAAACCGCGCCGCCGGGGCGCCGCATGGGTCACGCGGGAGCGATTATCAGCGGCGGGGCGGGCACCGCAGCAGAGAAGTATACGGCGATGGCCGCGGCGGGAATTCACACCGTCCAGAGTCCGGCGGACATCGGCTCAACGCTGGCCCAAGCGATTAAAAAGTAACAGCGAGGCAAGGGAGTAAGGAGATCGTTTCCTTGCCTCTTGCTTCTTTGCCTCCTTGTCTCAGAGAATCTCATTTGAAGGAGAGATTTCGAGTGGCCATTGAACGCACGCTTGCCATCATCAAGCCGGACGCCGTGGGACGCGGGCTGACCGGGGAAATCCTCTCACGGATCCACAAGGCTGGATTCCAGATCGTCGCGATCAAGTCCATGCGGCTCACCCGTAAGCAGGCCGAAGGTTTCTATGCCGTGCACCGCGAACGTGGCTTCTTCGGTGAGCTGACCGAGTTCATGAGTTCGGGGAAGGTGGTCGTGCTGGCGCTGGAAGCGGAAGGCGCAATTGCCAAGTGGCGCGAGACGATGGGCGCTACCGACCCCGCCAAAGCCGCGCCGGGCACGATCCGCCGCGACCTTGGCACCAGCATCGGGAACAATTGCACGCACGGCTCGGACGCTCCGGATACAGCGGCGTTCGAACTGAGCTATTTCTTCGCCGGCCACGAACTGTTGTAACGGATTCGTTCAAATCAAAATCCACTGTCATTTTGAGTTACCGGCAGAGCGGAGCTTGGAATGACTGTCCTGTTATGCTTGCCTTGCTCCTCGATTGGCGGCCGAGAAACCCTATGACTGGGAAATTCGGTAGAATGGATTTGATGGAGCCGATGCGCGAACTCGGGAAAATGATGGTCTTCGCGGGCGCGGCGCTGGCGGCGATTGGCGCGCTGGTGTGGCTGGCCGCGCGGCCGGGAGGTCTGCCGTTGCGGCTCGGGCGTTTGCCGGGTGACATTGTGTACCAGGGGAAGCACGGCTCGTTCTATTTCCCCGTGGTGACGTGTATTCTGCTAAGCGTGGCGCTGACGCTGGTCCTGTGGCTGGTTCAATGGCTAAAGAAATAACGCAGTTCGAATTAAACCTCGCGCCGGAACGAAAAATCTGGAGCGTGACGGAACTGACGGCGCGGATCAGCAACGTTCTAGCCGCGCAATTTTCAAATCTGTGGGTCGAGGGCGAAGTCTCCAACTACCACGCCGCGCAATCGGGCCATCTTTATTTCACTCTCAAGGACACCAAGGCGCAGGTGAAGTGCGTTTGCTTCCGCAATCAGGCGATGCGGCTGAAGTTCCGTCCCGAGGACGGATTAAAGTTGATCGTGCGCGGATCGATCAGCGTGTACGAGCCGCGCGGCGAATATCAGATTTACGTGGAACACATCGAGCCGTCAGGAGTCGGCGCGCTGCAGCTCGCATTCGAGCAGCTCAAGAAGCGCCTCGAGGCCGAGGGTCTGTTCGACGAGGCGCGCAAGAAGCCACTTCCCATTCTGCCGCGGCGCATTGGCGTGGTGACTTCGCCCAGGGGCGCAGCCGTGCGGGACATTATTCGCATCCTGCGCCGGCGATTTCCCAACCTGCGCCTGATTTTGTATCCGGTGCGCGTGCAGGGCGATGGCGCGGCGGAAGATATCGTCGCGGCGCTCAAATATTTCAACCGCAAACAACTGGTGGACGTGATCCTGCTGGCGCGTGGCGGCGGTTCCATCGAGGATTTATGGGCATTCAACGAGGAAGCCGTGGCGCGCGCGATTGCGGCGTGCACGATTCCCGTGGTGAGCGGTGTGGGACACGAAACCGATTTTACGATTGCAGACTTTGTGGCGGATGTGCGCGCGTCCACGCCGTCGGCGGCCGCGGAAGTCGTCGTGCAGTCGCGGCAGGAATTCCAGCGCCACCTGGAGGAGCTGGAACACAAAATCTCACAACAAATGCGTTACCTGCTGCTCGAATCGCGCCACCGCTTGAAAGAACTCGCGACCCACATGGGATTCCGCCGCCTGGAGGAGTTGTTGCGACGGCACCGGCAGCAGACCGATGAGCTGACGTCCCGGCTTGCAATCGCGCTGCAGGGGAGGATCGACCGGCTGTGGGACCGGTACACGATTGCCGGGACGCGCATCGCGTCGTTTGACCTTCGCGCGAGAATCAAGACGCTTGGTCTGCGGCTCGTCCAGCGCTCAACAGAACTGGGCGTGCGGATGGAGCGGCTACTCGCCGGTAAGGTCCAACAACTGGAGCGGCTGCGCTTGCAACTTGAGGAACGCAGCCCGCTGCGCGTCCTCGAGCGAGGTTACGCCATCTGCACGGACGCACAGGGGAATGTGGTGCGCGCGGCGGATCAGGTGGTTGTCGGCACCGAGATCCAGGTGCAACTTGCGCGCGGGCGCCTAGGCGCCGAAGTCCGCAGAAGAGAATTGCCAAAGGATTAGGTAGTGGTTCGCTGTGAGGCCAATCTGCTTATGATATCAGTTCCGAGAAGCCGACACCGAATGGCGTCGTCACCGCCATAGGATGAAACCGCTGGGATGGAAAAAAAGAGGCAATTTCTGGTTTTCCCGTACCCGGAAGAGGCAGGGCTGGCCCCTTCGTGGGCCGCTGGAATCGTTCGGGATGGAAAGGATGAAAAAATGGTCCAACGGAGGCGGTTGGGTGTATATTGCTTGGTGGCTGGGAAAGCAAAATGGAAATACTGACTGAGTAGCAGGTATTCAAAAAGGTTGACCGTGATGCCAGCCTAAATGAGTCAATGAAGAAGGAAAAGCAAAGCCGCAAGAAACCTGCCAAAGGCGTTACCAGGCGGGGATTTTTGACTGGAATGGGAACGGCCGTGGTCTCCTCAGCAGTCTTGGGACCCGTTCTCACTTCTACGCAAGCCGAAACCCTGCCCCCTACCCGGCCGAAGGGCCTGGAGGACATTTCCCTCACCGTCAATGGCATTACCTACTCCTTGGCTGTAGAGCCGCGCTGGACGCTGGCTGAGGTTCTGCGCGACCACCTGGGATTGACCGGAACGAAGATCGGATGTAACGCCGGGGAGTGCGGCGCCTGCACGGTTATTCTGGAAGGCAAGGCCGTATACTCCTGCAGCCAGTTGGCTGTCTGGTTGGACGGGAAAAAGATTACAACGGTCGAAGGCTTGGCCTCTTCCGGAGATCTGGATCCTCTTCAAAGGGCTTTTATAGAACATGACGCGGCGCAGTGCGGGTACTGCACCTCGGGGCAGTTAATGTCGGCGAAAGCCCTGCTGAGCCGGAATCTCCACCCCTCTCGGGAAGATGTGCAACGCGCCTTGACGGGTAACCTCTGCCGTTGTTCGAACTATAACGGCATCGTGGAGGCAGTACTGGCCGCGAGCAAGTAGGGACAGGCCGGAGGCCTGTACCCACCCAACATATGAGCCGGGAACTCCAAAACCTGAGCAAAGAAACGCCGCGCATCGACGCGCTGGAGCGGGTGACGGGCCAGGCGCACTATGCGGAAGACATCTACCTGCCCGGCATGCTCTTCGCACGGGTGCTGCGCAGCCCCTTGCCTCATGCCCGCATCCGGGGCATTGATTCTTCCGCCGCTGAAGCTCTGCCGGGCGTGAGGGCAGTCCTCCATTCGAAGAACTGCGATGTGATTTGGTCGAGCGGCGATCGTCATGGCCGGAGGCGTTTGTTTGCCGACCCAGCTCGCTTTGTGGGCGAAGCGGTGGCCGCCGTGGCCGCCGTGGACCGGCATACGGCGGAAGAGGCCTTGGGGTTAATCCGTGTGGACTATGAGGAATTGCCCCATGTGCTCACTATAGAGGATGCGCTCCGGGAAGGCGCGCCGCAGGTTTTCCCCGAGGGGAATATCGAGGAGGAGGTCCTGCGGTTCGAAACCGGCAACATCGACGAAGGTTTTCGCCAGGCGGATTCCATCTACGAGGGCGAGTTCGTCTCCCAATACCTCAATAACGCGCAGATGGAGCGGCGCGTGAGTTTGGCGCAATGGGATGGCGACCGTCTGACGGTTTGGGCTTCGACACAGGGGATTTATAACTGCCAGAAGGATATCGCACACGATCTGAAACTGCCTCTCGGCAAGGTCCATGTCATCTGCCACTACATGGGGGGTGGCTTTGGCAACAAGAATCAGGGTTACGACTTTGATTTGACGGCAGCGCTACTCGCCAGAAAAACGCGCCGACCCGTGCGCGTGGAGTTCACCCGCCACGAGGATTTTATTGCCGTCCACGGGCGTTGGTCCACGCAACAGCACTACCGCATCGGATACAAGAAGGACGGCTCGATTACAGCCATTCACCTGAAGGCCTACAGCAACATGGGTGCGTATTTGCGGTCGCATGGAAACCTGCAGGGCCCTGAGAATTACAGCTCGCCGAACATTCGCAGCGAAATTTACCGCGTCTACACCAACAGGAGCTGCAGCGCTAATTTTCGTTCTCCGCCGGCCCCGCAGGGGGTCTTTGCAATCGACTCGGCCATGGATGAAATCGCCGAGCGCCTGCAAATGGACCCGGTGGAGTTTCGGTTGAAGAATGCGATCCAGGACTTTTCCGCCGACAAGAAACCTTTGACGTCGAACGGGCTGCGGGATTGCATCCGGCGTGGCGCTGAAGCGATCGGATGGGCGGAAAAGAGACGGCAATACTCCGGCCAGTCGGGTTCTATCCGCCGTGGCATCGGGATGGGGATCGGAACCTGGAGCGGGGGGCTAGGCCCCAGCAGCGCCGAGATTAAACTTCTGCCGGACGGCTCGGTGAAGCTGATGGTCGGCGTCACCGACATTGGGACCGGGGCGAAAACCACCATGGCGCTGATTGCAGCCGAGGCCCTGGGGCTTCCCCTGGAAAGCATTTCGGTCGTGTGGGGAGATACCGACCAGACTCCTTATTCTCCCGGGGAATCCGGGAGCCGGACGACGGGAGACACGGGGCTCGCCGTCATCGAAGCAGCCAAAAAAATCCGGGAACAGCTTTTGACGCAGGCTGCGGCGCACTTGAAAGTGCGGCGGGAGGACTTGGCCCTGCGCGATGGGAAGATCGTCAGCTCGGCGAACCCGGGCCAGTCCTGGTCCATTGCCGAGGTGACCGCGACGAATATTGACGCGATCAGCGCGGCCGTCACGACGCAGCAACCGGACGATGGCAGCAAGAGCGGCAAGACTCGCTTGAGCTTCACGGCCCATTTCGCCGAAGTGGAAGTAAATTTGGAAACAGGGAAAGTGAAGGTGTTACGCTTTGTTGCCGCGCACGACAGCGGCACTATCGTCAACAAGCTCACGGCCAGAAGCCAGGTGCAGGGCGCCGTCACCCAAGGACTCGGCATGGCGCTGCGCGAGGAGTTGATCTGGGACGGCCACAGCGCAGTGCCCGTCAACAACTACTATCACGGCGCCAAGCCCATGACCCACCCGGAAACCCCTCAGATCGAGGTGATCTTCGTTGAGACGGAAGAGCCCTACGGTCCTTTTGGGGCCAAGAAGCTCGGCGAGGCTGGTATGGTTCCCACTGTCGCCGCAGTAGCAAATGCGATTTATCAGGCCACAGGAATCCGCTTCCGCGAGCTTCCGATCACACCGGACAAGATTCTGATTGCAATGAATCCTAGCCGCGACCGGAAGGAAGCGGTTGCGTTACCGCCAGGATAGGCGAGACAAGGAACCAGCGAGAGAATTAGCATGAAGGCCTTCGCAAATAAGAACGCCACTTCAATCCGGGAAGCGGTTTCCCTGCTGGCACAACATCCAGGCAAAGCCCTTCCCATCGCCGCCGGGAGTGACTTGCTGGGGGAAATGAAAGACGGGATCGAGACCCCGGAAGTGCTGGTCAACCTGAAAACCATACCGGGCCTCGACAAGATCCGGCAGCAGTCCGGTGCGGTTTCCATCGGCCCGCTGGTCCCGGTCGCCGAGGTGGCGGAAAGCCAACTCCTCCACACGCATTTTCCGGCTTTTGTGGAGGCGGCTGCGGTGATCGCCTCCCCGCAAATTCGCAACGTAGGGACCGTGGGCGGTAACCTGTGCCAGCGCCCGCGTTGCTGGTACTACCGTGGCCCTTTTCGGTGCCTGCGCAAAGGTGGCGAATTCTGCTATGCCCCCATGGGAGAAAACCGCTACCATGCCATCCTAGGCGGCGGGCCTTCCTTCATCGTCCACCCTTCAGACCTTGCTCCGGCGCTGATCGCACTGGATGCCAAAGCACGTATTTCCGGATCCTCTGGCGACCGCACCATACCCTTGGAACAGTTCTTCGTGTTGCCTACGGTGAATGTGCAGCGGGAAAACATTTTAAGGCCCGATGAGATTCTGACCGAAATTCTCATCCCCCTGCCCGCTCCGGGAACCCGCTCGACCTACTGGAAACAGATGGAACGCGACGCCTGGGATTTTGCCCTCGTCAGCGTCGCCGCCGCTATCCGCCAGCGAGACGGGAAGGTGGAACAGGCCCGCATAGTCATGGGAGGCGTGGCGCCGATCCCCTGGCGCTCGCACGAGGCCGAGGCCGCCCTAATCGGTAGACCTTTGGACGCAACCACCGCCGCCCAAGCCGGCGACAAGGCCATGGAGCCCGCCCAGCCGCTCCGTGACAACGCCTATAAAGTCGCCCTTTCCCGCGCCATCATCCGCGGGGCGCTACTCCGCCTAATCTAAGGAACGCCCTTCCCGCTTTTTTAGAAAGCGCATAGCTTCTTTCCAACATGCCTTCCCCAAAAACCGTTTCTAGGCTAGAACAGACAGTCTCGAATGGGATCATTAGCGGAATCCGCGTGCTCGAAAGCGGCAACAGAGTCATTCAAACGACAGCGTCGAGAAAAAAGGGAAGATCGTGGCAGGGTGTTCCGGGTTTAGATAGCACCCACGTCCTAAAGGCATCATACTGTCTTCGGTGTCTGACAAGAACTCCAGTCAGCCAGAAACGCGAGTCCCACTGCGAAGCGGGGGGCTGCGCAGAGTCATAATGTGTGCCTGGCCACTTGGTTGCAAACGAGGAGTTCACGAATGAAGATGAGAAGCGTTGTCGGCCAGCTTTTCGGCTGGATTTTCCTGGCTGCCGGGATTGCAGGTCTGTTTCTGCCCTTTCTCCAAGGCATTCTGTTTATATTGATAGGTCTTATGATCCTATCCTGTCAATATCAGTGGGCCCACAAGATTCTCGTGAAAGTAAAGAAGCGGTTCCCGAAAATAGCTGAGCAATCGGATGGATTCCTCCAGAAGATGCGGAAGCGATTCCCAGCTTTCAATCGCGAACCCGGACACGACAAGTGAGCCCAGTTTCCGAGAAGAGATGCCGGCTCAACCGGTCGATGCAACACCATCTGATAGGAATGTTTTTCTAAAAGGTGGTGTTTATGACGCAAGGGAAACGAGTGAGGCTCTCTGCGGCGCAGAGGACTGACATGTGGTGCCGTTGGAAGGCGGGACACTCGTTGCATCAGATTGGGCGCGCGCTCGGCAAGGACCACGTGGTCATTCACTTTCTTTTGGCGCGTCATGGCGGGATTGCTCC
>JAIQES010000062.1 GCA_020073705.1 Terriglobia bacterium | reverse complement strand
GCCACACGAAGGATTTTTCGTCGGTCGAGTTTTTGGCGAACCAGTACGTTCGCAGAGATAGAGCATTGCGCTCATCGGAAACATGCCACGTGCCGGCTTCGAACCGCGCGTCGTCAACCGACCAGCCGATGAGATCGAGTTCCGGCGAGACCGGGACGCGCTTCTGTTCCAGCGCTGCGGGCTGCGCTGATAGGCGAGTGGCTGGCCCTTGGCGTCGAGCAGCGATACAGTCACTGTAACCGCGGGAGGACTCTGGCGGCGATCGTTGGATTCCGCTGGAATCCACCCGAACAGGCGGCCGAAGAATTTCTCCACACCATCTGCCTGGCGTGCTTTGGATTCTGCCTGTTTATCTCCAACGTTCTTTGGGGCGGAAGTCGGCACCTGCTGCCATTCCACTGACAACGTAGTGGCCTCCGGCGGCTTTTTCGCCGAGCCTTTCTTCTGGGCCGCCCAGGCGTGGCCAGCGCCAAAAAGCAAGCCTGCGATCAAAATGATGGTCGTGGTCGGGATCGAGCCAAACCGTCGCGGAGCAGACTGAGGAGCCGGCGCCACCGTGGGTTCCACTTGAGCCTCTTCTTGATGGGTCTCCCAGATGGAAACCACCGGAAACAACTTGGTGAACAGCATATACATGAGCATGAAAACAGCCACTCCTCCAAAAGTGACGGACCATTCCACCCAGCTGGGGCGATAGTGAAGCCAATCCCACGGGGGGGTTGGATTGAACGGGATGGCGGTGTCTGTTGGAATCGGCAAATAGGGACTGGAAAGCGTGGGAACAATGATGAGATAGCGCTTGGCCCAGGCGCCAATGATAATCAAGACGGACGCCAGCGCGACTACGGAGGGGGTGAACCCCTGGAGCCGTTTGAAGGTCAGGACGGCCGCGATCATGAGCAACGGAACAAAGATGCCCACAGCCTGGACGGACCACATCAGCATAGCGTAGTCACCGTAGAATAGCTGATGCAACAAGGGCTTCTCCGCCCCCTCGACTTTATATGCTGAAGTCAAATACTCGGTAACGTTCAAGAAAAGATACAGCAGAGAGAATGTGATGAGCAACAGCCCCAGATTCCGGAAGTGGACGGGCTTGAGATAATCTTCCAAGTGGAGCACGCGCAGAAGTATGTACATCAAAAGCACAACGGTCGCCGCCCCCGAATAGATTGCACCCATGACGAAATAGGCGCCAAAATTGCTGCTGTTCCAGCCTGGCCGCAGCGTCGTCGCGAAGATCCACGAAACAGTATCCCCCGAAACTGCCAGCATGATCATGGGGATCGCCATCCGCGAAATACTTTTCTCAAGCAGACGCTGTTCCTCGGCAGTACCGGTCCATCCAAATGCAAGCGTACGATATAGCTTTCGGCGCCAAGCCGCAAGCTCCTGCCGCTCAGCCAGCAGAGGCAGATCCGGAATTATGGAAAGATAGAGATAAAGGGCGCAGCCGGCAAAGAACGTACTCATGGCCAACACGTCCCAGAGAATCACGGATTGGATGCGTTGATGGGTGAATAAATAATACATCCTACTCGGACGGCCCATATCAAACATCACCATGGGCCCGCCAACGCACAAAGCGAACACGGCGATAGCTTCGGACAACCGGGTGATCGGATGCCGCCACCCCGCGCCGGTGACCCGAAGAATGCCTGAGACCAGCATTCCCCCGTAACTGATCCCGGTGAAGAAGACAAAGTCCACAATGTACAAGCCCCAGGAGGTTTGGTCACGCATTCCGGTGACGATCAGGCCCCAGCGAAGCTGCACTATGTAACCGTAGATCCCCCAGAGTGCAACGGCGGAAAATATCCCGAACCACATATAAAATCGCCACGACGTGTGGTTAAGGACGCGCAGCAAATTGGCTTCTCGGTCGGAAGTCATGACTTCTTCTCACCAGGCGCAGCATACTTGCGATTGGCGGGAGGCAAGAAGTAAACACGCGGGTCCGTGCCAAGATCTTCGAGCAGCCGGAAGCCTGCGCCTTGTTTGCTGATCTTGGAAAGCTGGATGGTTTCCCCCTTGCTGTTTGTGACGGCATCCTCATATTCGTCGCCAAAATAAATGGCGGCCATGGTGCAGCTCTCGGCGCAGGCCGGCAGTTTTCCCGCGCGCAACTCAGCCGGGCAGAATATGCACTTCTCGACTACGCCCTTGCGATGGGGGAAGTTATATTCCACAGAGTACGGTTGCGAAAGCTCTTCCCGCGTGTGGGACGGTTCGCTCCAGTTAAAGGAGCGCGCCCCGTAAGGACACTGGGCGATGCAGTTCCGGCAACCGATACAGCGATCCTGATCCATGATGACAATTCCGTCGGTGCGTTTGAAGGTGGCTCCCACCGGGCATCCACGCACGCAAGGAGGATTGTCGCACTGCATGCAGGGCCGAGCCATGTAATAGGGCCCGGCAGCCGGGTTATCCTCGACCTCATAGACCCTGATCCATTCCTGCAGCCAGGGCACAAAATGCATCTTATTGCAGGCGTTCGTGCAATCCCCGCACCCGTCGCATTTGGCCAGGTCGATTACCATCACCCACTTCTGATTGGTGGGCGCGACCGAGCGGGCCGGCAATTCCTGGTGAAAAACCTGCGCCGCAGTCCCTTCGGCAGCAGCCAGGGAAGCAACCAGGGCACCTCCGGTTCCCTGCAAGAAACCTCGACGTGATATCGACATATAGCCTCCTACCCTGTGACGGTTATTTTCATTGGACGGTCATTTTCATTGCCATGTCATCGTGGCCTTTGCCACATTTGGCGAGACATTCGACCTTGTAGTCGCCAGGCTTGCTGGGCGCGACCAGGACAAATTCATTCATCCCTTCCTTCAGGCACACGTCCCAACCCTGATCCTTCAGTTCCTTGATGCTGAAGGTGTGAACGCAGCCGGGATATTTCGGGTCCGTCTCGGTTCCTTTATGCGCGGTGACCCTAAACTTAACCACTTCCTTCGCTTTCACCGTGATGACGGGCTGTTTCTGCCCGGGAACCTTGAACCTGTTATCATGATCGGCGGTGAACTGGATTACGCGAGGCCCCTGCGCGAATGTATATAGCGCCGGAACGATCATCGCGACCAGCAAGAGCAGCGAAATCCAAGGAATGAGCCGATGTTGCCTCCTGAGCCGCGCGAGCGAAACGATTTTTGTTGTGCGTCTTTCCGTTTGAGTTTGCTTGGTTTCCACTACCGTATTCCTCCCTGTGTAATTTAATTAATTCACCTCACACCAACATACGCCATATCGATATCTAGCCTTCTTACCCTGTGACGGTCATTTTCATATTCTGATCATCGTGGCCTTTGCCACACTTGGACATACATTCGATCTTGTAGTCGCCCGGCTTGCTGGGCGCAACCAGGATAAATTCATTCATCCCTTCTTTCAGGCACACGTCCCAACCCTGATCCTTCAGTTCCTTGATGCTGAGAGTGTGAACGCAACCGGGGTATTTCGGGTCCGTCTCGCTTCCTTTATGCGCGGTAACCCTAAACTTAATCACTTCCTTCGCCTTCACCGTGATGACGGGCACCTTCTGCCCGGGAACCTTGTACTTGTTATCATGGTCGGCGGTGAACTGGATCACGCGAGGCCCCTGTGCGAATGTATATAGCGCCGGAACGATCATCGCGACCAGCAAGAGCAGCGAAATCCAGGGAATGAGCCGATATTGCCTTGCGAGCCGCGCGAGAGATCTGTTTTCTTCCGAGTGTCTTTCTGTTGGAGTTCTCTTGGTTTCCATCACCGCATTCCTCCCTGTGTAATTTAATCAATTCACCTCACACTGATATATTCGTTCATTACACAATCTAGTGCGGTGACCAGTGTCACAATCCTTCGTGATGGACATCACACGCGCCGAACCGCATTAAAGGTAAAGAAGGAATCATAATTTCGAAATTAAGCGCTTGCAGGTAGTGTCTTAACTTGCAGGTCGTTGGAATGATTCTCGTCCTTAGGAGATCAGAATTTCAGCTTCGACATTTAAGTTCACCCAATCAGGAGCTTCACCCTGTGAAGCTTCAGTGCTCAAAAGCCCTTTTCAAACGACGATGTTTACCAGACCTAAAGGCCGACCTCCTAACCTGCAATCTGCAGTATGTCGCAGTACTTCTCTGAATTGGAACGCTGCCCGTTTGCAAGATTCTTCAGGCCGATACGATTACGCCTGTTCTCCAGCCGCTCTGACGCTCTTGGATGCCACCTCACACCACCATTTCAGAAGGCATATCGGAGCGCCATCATTACCGTGCTGCCGTTGAAATCCGGTCTCACGATCGGTTGAAGGGCGTAATTCGTGTTGCTAACAGTCCCATTCACGTTGACGGTGACGGGAACACTGGGATTAAACGGTGTTTTGAGATTGTATCCGTAATAGTTCCATGTGGTTTTGAAGCTCAGGCCCTTGTAAATATCGAATTGGATCGAAGCAAACGGCCTCTGGTAAGTGAAGGCCAGCGTGCCGCCAGGTTGCAGCGGATCCAGAAAAACCGTGCTGCCGCCAGCAAATGACGCGGTATACCCGATGCCCGTTGTGACTCGATTCACCGGTTTCCACATCAGGTCGCTGGAGACGTAATGCTGTTTGTTGGAATAGAACGCCATTGTGCCCAGATTGATCGCCGATGCGTTCTCCGGCAGAGTGGATATTGAGTTGGGGCACGGCGAGTTAGTTGGTGTATATATTAAGTATCCGGCGACACCACCGGGTCCGGTCATCCTCATTTGAGGAGGACCAGCAGTGTTGGCAACGCTGTCCCGGAAGCAAATGAAGGTCTGCGTATAAAGGTCGGTGTAGTTATATCCGGCCGTGTAGGCCAGCTTGGAACCCCGCGCCAGCATCACAGAAACACCGTACGTCCGGCCGTGCTCAATGTTGTTGACTGAAGTGACGTTGTCGCGGTTCCCACGAATATCAACCGAACCGTCGATGGTCGCCCAGGTCCGTGGTTTATAATTCACGTGAACCTTGTAGCTCTGGAAATTCCGCGGCCAAATTCGCGTGAACGAGAAATCGTTATATCCGAATTCGAAATCGGCATTGATTCGCAGCGTATCCATCGGCCGCAGCGTCAGGCCGGCAAGACCTACATGCTCGTGGATGGTGTCATCATCGATATCCGAATTGTCCGCAGGAGCAGGAGTAAATGTAACTGTGCCGTCCGTATTTTGTACGCACGTACCACTTGCGTTGTGGAACGTAGTCGTTCCCGTGGCGTATGGGCAATTCCCGCGGGCCGCCCAGAAGTCATTGGCCGCCGAGCCGCCGGCCCCGCCGGGGTAATAGACTGTACTCTGGAGATTAGCAAATTGAAATCCGCGGATTCGCTTGTTCTCGTACATATAACCAATGCGACCGCTGATGCGCTTCGTGAAATCGGCTTGGATTTGTACGGTGTTCGTTATCAGTCTTTGCGACATATAATTTGAATACAAGGTGTTTGAAAAGTCAGCGGCCGCGGTCGAGCAAGGTGAAACGTTTCCAGCTCCGCAAGATGATGACCCTGAAAGCGGGGCACCGCTGGTGGAATTGTAGCTCTGGTGTTGTGGGCAGGTGGCCGCGTTGTAGGGCGACGGACAGATGCTGGCAAAGCTCGGCCCGCTGGCAACCAGGGGCGCAAAGGAGGCCGGTGGCAGCAGTATGCCGGTCAGCCCGTTCGTCGTCCCCGCGGCGAATACACTCGTGTTCACAACGTTAGCGAACGCAGGAGTTTGCCATTGGTCATAGCGAAGTGAATCCACGATCCGAATCTTGTCGGTCAACGAAAAAACGCCAGACCAATTCGCGTGCGCAAAGATTCGCTTGGCATCTGCCGGACCTGAAACGATGAGGTTGCGAACCATACTTGTCGAGGAGCCCGTCCATTCGTTTGCAGAATCGTTGAGGCCCGTGATGACACTGTGGCCGCTGCTGTAGCTGGCCGAGCCGGCCATTTCAAGCTTAGGGACATATCTGGACTGAAAGCTCAGCCGCTCTGTGGGCATGAAATTCCGAATGGGGTTAGTCCTCGAATACGAGGCGTACTGCTTGCAATTCGGGTTTATGAAGCCGCCTGATACGAACGGATTAACGGGGGCGAGCATTGCGCCACTGGTACCGGAATTGCACGTAAAGCTGTTCGTTCCGGCAGGAGAGTAGTACCAGTTGAGTCCCATATCCACGGGCAAAGTGCCGGGGAACACACCGCTTGTTGAGACTAGAAATGGCGTGTTGGCAAGCGTGTCGCTGGTATCCTGTCTGTCATATTCAAGGAACTGATCGTAGGAAATTGTCGTCTTGGACAGAACCCGGAAGTCCACGCCCATACGATACGTATTCATTTTCACCCGATAACTTTGTGCCAGCAGGAAGTCGGTGGTGCCGTGGAACGAAGTGAGCGAAGGCCCTTCGTTCGCATAGTGCGAATAACCGAGCCGAAAACGCACACGGGATTGCGGCAGTAGCGTCAAGTCGTAATCCTGCATGCGCCGCACGAGATAGAGTGCATGCGGAGACTGGTTAACGGCGAACGCTTGGAGCCCCGTGCCGATCGGGACCGGGTTTAATGGATTCGCCAGCATGCTGTAATCCCAGAAATTCCTGTGGCGGCGGAACGTCGCCGAAAAGTCGTACAACTTATTCTTATTGACCCGCAGGCGCGACGCGTTGTCCGGATCGCCGCCGTAGCCGAAGTTGCTGAAGTTGATGTTGTCGAAGAGGAGCCCCTGGTGGTTGAGCGACCTGATGCTCAGCGTGTAATCGAGCAATCGAGCACCCGGATTATAGCCCGCGAACGTTTGATACGTATTCTGGTTCCCAGTAATCGAGGTTACCCGATAGCCAATCTCGGCCGACTGCTGGACATTATAATTACCCGCAGTGGTCCCTTGGGGTTCCTCGGAGTTAGTCTGGGCCCGAGACGCAGGCGGCGAGAAGAAAAACAGTGCTCCCAGCAACAGCAAACAAAGCGGCCTGACACCTATACGTTCACTCATCATTTTGCACCCCAACGAATAAGAGTTGCGATTCCCGCCATCCAGTTCCATGATTTGCTGCGCCTCTCACCTTGGCAAACATTCGCCATATTCATTCAACCTATCGGAAAAGAAGGTTGCTAAAGTTCGATCCGTGGATTTGCGTGTGGCAAAGCGTGCACGCCTGTTGCTGGGTAGAGTTCTGAGCATCCATCGTCGGCGCGTGTCCGAAGGTGGCTGCGGTGTGGCATTGCAGGCACAGCAGGTTAATATTGCTGTACTTCAACATGTGAACATTTGCCCCTCCGTGCGGGATATGGCAGGCACCGCATCCTTCAATCCTCACGGAAGCGTGTTCGAACACGAAGGGTCCCTGCTTGTCCTTGTGGCACTTGTAGCAGACGTAATCCCCGGAATCTGAGGTTCGGAGTTGCCGCACCACATGGTCTGATTGCCAGACTCCACCCGTTCCGTGCTGGTTGTGGCAGTCCGAGCACCGGATCAGGCCCTCATTGACACGATGACGGAACGGCATACTAAATTGGGACCTCTGCATGAGGTGACAGGAATAGCAAAGTTCGGGTTGCGGCTTGGCCAGTAAAGCTTCTTTCGTTGCCGCGGCGTGCGGCGAGTGGCAGTCGATGCAGCTTACGTCGTTCTGCCGGTGGAACGAATTCGGGCCATTGAGGTGAGTTGCATCCGAAGCATGACAGGTCATGCACTGCTTGTTTATCATCGCCGGGGTTGTGGTTTTCGCTGTGAAGTCGAAGATGAGCTTCTTCGCTTCGGGATCTTTCGTGTCGTTTTGCTCCGCTTTTATTTCTGCATCGGCGTGCGCTTTGCTCGAGCCGTGACACCCTTCGCAACTAGCGCTCGTTTTTCCTACCCCAGGGACCTCATCGTACGTGCCCGAGTGGCGGGATTTCGAAACCTTTTCGCCATTGTCCTTGTGACAATGGATGCAAGCCTCAGTTAGTGTCGCCGTGCTGTAATCAAACTGGGCGGCAGCTTGCCCGGAAGCGGACGTGGATACAGCCACAGCCGGCTGGTTCTGAGCGAAAGCAACAGCGGCCCCCAATTGCAACAGCGGCAAAGCTAACAGCCAGATCCACATTCGGAATTTCTTGGAATGTTTCGTCATTGGCACACCCTTTTTGTTCATTCGGCGCTTGCCCGTTGATTTACGTATTTCACAAAAAATTTTGATGGGATATAAATCACACATCCCCGCAACAGACCGCATATCTCCCCTTAAACCAGAGGCTTATAGATACGACCCGAAACAAAATAAGTTACGGCTGGCTTAACCCGATTCAACTATGCCCACCGGCGACCCATTTCAGAACTCCGAATAAGAGCGCAAGTGCCATCACAGCAGCCAATAACCACAGCCACAAGGCCCTTCGCCCATTTAAGTTAGTCTGGACGTCGCCCCTATCAGGATTGCTCAAGCTGCAATCCTCCGCCTGCGGTAAGGCAGAGCACGACACGGTCCACAATTTTCTGGATAGGTGAATTTCGAGCTAACTCATTGTGCCGACGTAAGTTTTTGCGTTTTGTCCTAGGTCCGCGGATTGGGTAAACTAGTTATCTATGTGTGCTAAAATTGAACAACTAACCGCGTAAGGCCTCTAAATAACTAAAAACAAAGGGCAAATCGTTGAATCGTCAAAGTGTTCAATTCTGGACACAAAATTATTCCGAGAAGTTCAGCTTGAAGATAGCGCGTCATTACCCTGCAACGATTCGCTCTCTAAACCGTGCTCCCGCAATTTGCGGTAGAGCGAGCCCCGTGACAATCCCAATAGTTCGGCCGCTTGCGACTTATTGCCGCTAGCAATCCTCAATGCTTGGCGGATGGCAAACTTCTCCATGCTCTCCAGCGAGCAATCGGCAGCGATGCCAACGGACAAGGCAGCCGACGGCGCTTGTGCGCGCAATAGCGGGCTGATATCGCGTTCTTTGATCACCTGAGGATTGTCTGTCGAAACAGCCACAGCGCTCTCGAGAATATGGGAGAGTTCACGGACATTGCCGGGGAAGGAATAGGCCAATAGTGCATCCAGCGCCGCGCGGTCTAGCGAAATACTGCGGCCATACTGTTGACTGAATTGTTGCAGAAAATGTTCGCTCAATAAGTACAAGTCTTCGCGGCGCTGCCTGAGAGGGGGTACTTGAATCACAATGGTCGAAATGCGAAAGAATAGGTCTTCTCGCAAGCTGCCGCCCACGATTTCAGCCAGCGGCCGGTTGCAAGCAGAGATAACCCTCACGTCCACGTGCAGGGCATTTGTCTCCCCTACCGGGCGGACCTCCCCCCCTTCCAGCACTCGCAGGAGTTTTGCCTGGGCTCCGAGCGGCAGATCAATAATTTCATCCAGAAACATTGTGCCGCCATTCGCCGCCTGGAAAAGCCCGGGGTGGTCCGCCACGGCGCCGGTGAATGAGCCCTTGCGATGGCCGAACAATTCGCTTTCCGCGAGCTCTTGGGGAATAGCCGCGCAGTTCACTGGAATGAAGGGCCGCCCCATGCGAGGGCTGGCACGATGGATCGCTCTGGCGAGCAACTCTTTCCCTGTACCTGTCTCCCCCACGATCAGGACCGGGGCCGCACTTTGCGCCGCCACCCGGGCGCGCCCGAGAACACCTCGCATTACAGATGAGCCCGCAATGATCTCCGCGAAGGCTGACCCGCTCCCGTACTGTCCTTCGAGCTGTGCGACCCGTTCCTTGAGCTCATAAAGCTCCATTAGACGGGAGACCCTCTTGAGTATTGTTTCGGTATCAAAGGGCTTCGTAATGTAGTCTTCCGCTCCCCGTTTAATGGCCTCAACCGCTGTCTCGATGGTGCCGAATCCTGTCATAAGGATTACACTCACGTCAGGGCGGGATTGGCGCACATAATCCAAGACACCGAGCCCGTCCACGACCGGCATCACCAAGTCCACCAGTACGACGCAAATCTGTTTTTCCCGAGATAGCACAGCTATGGCTTCCGTACCGGAAAGCGCCGCATGTACAGAGGGGTACCGGAGTCGCAGGATCTTGGCAAGACTCGTCGCCAGAACTTCGTCGTCATCAACCACCAGGATTCCAAGAGTTTGTTCGACCGATGGCATGCTCATGTGCGCATCCCTGCGGCTAGGGTGTCAACCGTGGAGCTTTCCTTAAGGAGGGGGATTCGTACCGTCACCCGCAGCCCTCCTTCCCTTCGGTTCTGAAGCTGAATGGTGCCGTCGTGTTCCTCAACAATGTTCTGTGCGATGGCAAGCCCGAGTCCTGTGCCTTTTCCGGCAGGCTTGGTGGTGAAGAAAGGCTCAAAGATCCGCGACCAGAGCAGGTCGGTTATTCCGGGGCCGTTGTCGTCCAGATTGATTTCAGCAACGCGGTCAGCTTGGACACCACCGTGGACATGAATCCGTCCTCCGGAGGGAATTGCATCCACGGCATTACTGAGTAGAGCAGAAAACATAGCTTCGAGGTGATTTGGGTCGCCGAGGATTCGACAGGAGCCGAGTTCCTCACATTCCAATTGTAAGGTTGCGCGTTTCAGGTTCAAGCTTGGTCGAAAGAGCGTCAGCACCGATTCGATCACTTCGCCGAGCGCGATCGGTTTCTGCTGCAAGTGAGGCCGGTGGGCAAACTGGAGCAGGTTCTGCACGAAAACCTTGCAAAAACGGATGCGCTGCTCGATGGTGGCCAGCCCTTCAATTGAACCAGCCTCTCGCGTCTGCTGGCGTAGGATCTCCACCTGAAGCAACATCGCTGTGAGCGGCGTGTTAAGGTGATGAGCAGCGCCAGCAGCCATCTGTCCCATCAAGGTGAGCTTTTCCAGCTCCAAGAGTTTGTCGCGCATCCGCAGGCGAGGCCGAATGTCCTGCACAACTTCGACATAGAACTGCGGCCGGTTCGCCATTGGCGGGATGCATGAATAACTGGCAGCCACCGGAATGTGCTCACCCTGAGCAGTGCACCTCTCTGTCTCATGGTCGAGAACTTTTTGGTCCGTTCCGAGATGATCGAGAATCTTGCGGAGTTCCTCCCAGCGCCCGGCGGGAACGTTTGGAAGAGGTCGTCCGAGGACTTGTTGCCGGTTGAAACCAAAGAGACGCTCAGCGGCGTCGTTCCATTCCACCACCTGATAGGATTCGTCAAACAGAGCCACAGCTTCCGGCATGTGGTTGAGAACGGAACGATAGTGCTCGTAGGATTGTTCCAGTTCCTCTTCTTGTCGGCGGCGTTCACGCAACACGAACCAGGCAGCCCAGACCCCAGTGAGAAGCGCCGTAGCAATGCCACGCGTGATGTACAGGTAGTGGAGGGTGACGTAGTTGAGATCACGAAAATAGCGGTACTCGATCAGCTCCCAGATAGAGAAGACCAGCCCCAGCAGTGTAAAACAAGACAACGCTACCGTCAGCAAGAACCAAGGCCGGTTCGTGGGCCTCATGCCGTTCTTCACGCTACCCCCTTCGATGCGTACGTCAACGTTTTCGGGACAGGAGCCTTCATCGAGAAGCGCTGCCCATGCATTCTATCAGGGAAATGCGGCCACAGACAGGCGTGCGAACGATTACAGCCTCCCCGCTTGCGGGACCCGCTCTACGGCGATTCTCTCATAACAACTGATGTCTTCGCCGAATCAATGGCCGCGTGCACCTTTGGGCGATTTTGAACCTCATGGTGCCCTACCCGTCGCGATTCTTGGAGGGGTGGGAGACGCCTGCAGGTCAAACCGACTGGTGATCGGGCGGACAAATAGAATATGACCCAGTCAGTCGAGTCCGAGTTCTCCTTCTTTCGGTTTCTCCCGCGTTAGACGAAAGCGGGTATGTAGGTGGGGTAAACTGGAGACCACTGGTTGGCAAGGATGCGTGAACGGAGGGAAGAGGTGGAAGCATCGAGGCACGGCGTGATGCCGGAGCGCTCAGCCTCACGCGCTACAGCAAATGCAATTTCAACGGCGACACGGCGAAGGTCTTTCAAGACGGGGAGGAGCGGCGCCGAGGAATCCTTGAGAGCGGGAGAATGTTCGGCGAGGGTGCGGGCGGCAGCGATCATCATGCCGTCGGTTATACGCTGCATCCCAACAGAGTTGGGCAAAAGACGCGAGGCGACGGCGGCGAGGCCGATTGCCGGAAAGATGTAGACATTGTTGCACTGGGCTATGGGGATGGTGCGGCCAGCACAGTTGACGGGAGCAAAAGGTGAGCCAGTGGCAACCAGGGCGCGGCCATTCGTCCATTCAAGCAAGTCAGCAGGATGAGCTTCCGTGAAGTCCGTGGGATTCGAGAGCGGGAAGATGATGGGCCGCTCAACCTTGCGGGCCATTTCACGAACCATCGCCTCGGTAAAGGCGCCGCGCACAGTAGAAAGGCCAATGAGGACCGTCGCGCGGACGTGGTTGATGACCTCAGAGAGGCCGATCTTATCGTTGTTTCCGCGAGGCCAATCCGCGACGCGGTTCCAGTCCTGCGCGAAGAGTCGCTGAGTAGGGTTGAGATCTGTGCGGCCGGAGTGCAGGAGACCGCCTCGATTCACCATCCAGAAGCGGCTTCGGGCTTCCTCTTCCGAGAGTCCTTCGGCAACCAGGGCCGCGCGCAGGTAATCGGCAACGCCAGTAGCCGAGCCGGCCCCGAAGATAACAATCTCCTGATCGCGCAGCGACGAACCGGCGACGTGTACGGCAGCGAGGATAGCGCCGAGCACGATGGCGGCGGTGCCCTGGATGTCGTCATTGAAGGTGAGCAACTCGTCGCGGTAACGATCGAGAATGGGGCGCGCGTGTACACCAGAGAAGTCTTCCCACTGTAGAAGCGTGCTAGGAAGAACTTCCTTGACAGCTTTGACGAAGGCGCCAATGAAGTCGTCATAGTCGGAGCCGGTGACGCGCGGGTGGCGCCAGCCAAGATATTCAGGATCGCGAAGGCGCTCTTCATTATTGGTGCCAACATCGAGGATGATGGGCAAAGTGCGCGCGGGATGGATTCCCCCGATGAGTGTATAAAGCGAAAGCTTGCCGATGGGGATGCCGAGGCCGCCGACGCCTTGATCGCCGATGCCGAGAACGCGTTCGCCGTCGGTGACGACGATGACGTCTACTTCGGGATTTGGGTGGTTGCGCAGGAGCGCAGGGATCGAATGGCGCAGCGGATACGAGATAAAAAGGCCGCGCGGACGGCGATAGATGTGGCTGAATTGCTGGCAGCCGAGACCGACGACGGGCGTATAGACGATCGGCAACATCTCTTCGACGTAGTCTAAGAGCAGGCGATAGAACAGGACTTCATTGGTGTCTTGAAGCTGGCGGAGATAGATATGGCGCTCGAGATCGTTCGGCTTGAGGGAGAAAGCTTCATGGGCGCGCACGCACTGGTCGTCGAGTGACTCGACGACAGGTGGCAGAAGGCCGCGCAGGCCAAATGTTTCGCGCTCGTTTTCCGTGAAGGCCGTGCCTTTGTTCAGGGCTGGATTGTTGAGCAGGTCCATACCGCAGAGGCGGACGATGCGCGTGGTGTTTCTCCGGACGATTTCAGTCAAAGGCATAATTCGCAAAATATTATATCACAAAAGATTCACAAGATGTGCCGGATAGGCTTGTTGTCGGAGGCACTGGCTGACTGAGCCACGATCTCAAGACGGTTTTTGTCTTCTCTTATTTGTCGCACTGCGCCCACCAGTTTTCGCGCTGAAATTGAGAGGCGAGCGAATTGCTCTCCGAAGGAATGTTGTGGACATAAGCCGATTGCAGTAAAACTGTACTGGCAATCTCGACACCAGAAAGAGAGGGAAAACCTATGCCCACGGGAAAGAAGATCGGCATCTTGACAGGCGGAGGTGACGTCCCAGGCTTGAATCCGGTCATTAAGTCCGTGGTGTACCGCGCAAGCGAAATGGGCCGGGACGTGATTGGCATTCGCAACGGATGGGAAGGTCTGACGCACACGGACGCCACCAGTGAAACCGATTCGCGGTACATCCGTCGACTGACGCGAGAGAACACGCGAACGATAGATCGCAGCGGGGGCACGATCTTGCACACTTCACGCGCCAATCCAAGGCGCGTCCCCGTATCCAAGTTGCCCGAGCATATCTCAAAAGACCAATTAAGAAGGCTTCCCTTTGATGGAAAATGCTACGACTTAACATCCATCGTCATCGAAAACTTGGGACGTTTAGGGATAGGCTGCCTGATCGTAATCGGTGGCGACGATACGCTTAGCTTCGCGTCTGTGCTCTCCGCTGAAGGAATGCCGTTGATTGCTGTGCCGAAGACGATGGACAACGACGTCCAGGGTACGGAATACTGCATTGGGTTTTCTACCGCCATCACTCGCGCTAAGGAGTTAATAACAAGGCAACGGACTACTCTTGGCTCCCACGAGCGCATCGGCATTTTCCGAATCTTTGGCCGCGACTCCGGTTTCACGGCTCTCTATACCGCCTACGTAACATCGGCCCGATGCCTGATCCCCGAATACCCGTTTGACCTGGACCGGATCGCCAGCCTTCTGTCCGACGATAAACGAAATAATCCGAGCAATTATTCTCTCGTTGTTGTATCGGAAGGAGCGGTATGGGAGCAGCAAGAAGTTGGCGAGTTCGGTGAGGTAGATGCGTATGGTCATCGGAAGAAGGTTGACATCGGGCACGCTTTAGCGGAAGAGGTTCGGCGGCGGACCGATGAGGAAACGATGGTCAGCGAATTGACGTATGACTTGCGCAGCGGCGAACCGGACTCAATCGATCAGCTGGTAGCGATAACTTTTGCAAACATTGCCTTGGATCTGATTCATGACGGCGTCACAGGTCGAATGGTCGCAGTGCAAAACGGTTGCTATGCACACACAGCCCTGCCCGCCGCTTCTCTTGGCCCACGAAAAGTCGATGTGGCAACGCTCTACAATGCCAATCGCTACCGGCCCAATTATTCTTCCAAACTCGGCGCGCCACTTCTGTTCAGCCGCTCCTAAAACATAATCGTCTCAGCCTCGATAATATCGCCGCAAAAAGCGACGGCGCAGTTTCTATCCCGGTGGTGTCAAAGGCGTCTGGGAATCACGGCGCCTTCTCAAGGAATTGACGAGTTACTTCTTGACATGAATTGATCTTAGCGCTAGCTTCGCGACACCTATTAGCTTTGGAGGATCCCACCATGAATTCCAAGAAGTCTGATCGTAGAGGATTTTTGAAGGGAAGTGCAGCTCTGGCCGGCTTGGCCGTGGGAGCGATACCCTTCGCGAATGGCAAAGCGCTCGCGGAAATTAGCCCCGAAGACTCCACCTTCATCAAGAAGCAGGGCGTTACCCCCGACGAACCCAACATCCAGGATTTGTTATACGGCGGGCGCTCTAGATTCGAGGGCGAGGTATATCGCGTTCATAGTCCGGGAGCACTTGCCTTAGTCGGACTACGAAATTTGACTCCGCTTCACGAAACAATGGGAGCCATCACACCAGCCTCTCTGCATTACACGGTGGCCCGCGGTCTCGGGCTCCCCAACATTGATCCCCGGGAGCACACTCTCATAATTCACGGCATGGTGGAGCGTCCCCTGATCTTTACCATGGAGGAATTGAAGCGCCTCCCTTCTGTATCCCGAGTCCACTTTTTAGAGTGCACTGGAAACAGCGGCCTGTATCATTACAGGCAACATGTGATGGACCAGAAGGCAGGGAGAACCGACCAGCATGTAATCACATCAGTTCATGGAAGAACCTCTTGCAGTGAATGGACGGGGGTTCCCCTATCCCTGCTGCTCAAGGAAGCCGGTGTGCAAAAGGGGGCGAGCTGGATCGTTGCGGAAGGGGGGGACCGTGAAAGGCATGCGAAGAGCCTTCAGCTCGCAAAGGCTATGGACGACGTGATCGTGGCGTACGGCCAAAATGGCGAGGCGATTCGGCGCGAACAGGGTTATCCATTGAGGCTGGTCGTTCCGGGCTTCCAAGGAGTCTGCAACGTGAAGTACGTGAGGAGCATTAAGCTGGTGGACAAACCTTACTATTTCCAGATAGAAACCATGAATTACACCGATTTGCACCCGGACGGCAAGGCGAAGTGGTACGAAACTCAAGTCGGACCGAAGTCCTTAATCACCTTCCCCTCGGACCCGCATAAGCTGCCGGGGCGCGGCTTTTATGAGATTTCCGGCATCGCTTGGGCCGGTAGAGGCAAGATCAGCCGAGTAGAAGTAAGCACCGACGGCGGGCGGACCTGGAAGGACGCCAACCTGCAGCAGCCCATATTTAGCAAAGCATGGACGCGCTTCCGCCATCCCTGGAATTGGGACGGAGCAGAGACTCAGATTATGTCTCGCGCCACGAATGAATACGGTAACATTCAACCGACGATCATGGAGCTAGCCAAACTGTGGGGCGATGACAGAACCCCTCCCCTACCGGCCACTCAAATTGTAAGCTTCTGGGAAACCGCAGAAATGTCGACGTATCTCAATAATCCGATTCAGATATGGAAAGTAAACCAAGATGGGAGCATCCAAGATGCGACGTACAGCACTCTTAAATTCTACGATTTCCATCTGTGATTTTCTACTGCCCGTGATGGTTCTGTTGGCCTGCAGCGCAGCCATGGCGCAGTCCCCTACCTATAAGGTAGGGAGGACGCCGACTGCAGCAGAATTGCACGAGTGGGATAAGCTTGTAGGTTCCGACGGAAAGGAACTCCCTCCCGGAAGCGGAAGCGCCAAGGAAGGCGCGCCAATCTACGCCGCCAAGTGTGCTGTTTGTCATGGAAAAAACGGAGAGGGCATACCCCCGTTCAGGCGTTTGGTGGGAGGCATAGGCACACTCAACACCCCTACCCCCAAAATAACCGTAGGGAGCTATGCGCCGTTTGCGACGACGATTTGGGAGTACATCAACCGCGCCATGCCCCGATTAGCAGAGAGGACTCTCAGCCCGGACGAAGTCTACGCTCTTACCGCTTGGGTGCTCTACAAGAACGATATCATTAAAGAGACCGATGTCCTGGATAAGAATACTCTGCTGGAGGTCCAAATGCCGAATCGTAATGGATTCTATCCTGTACCCCCACAAGCAACGCCGGATAAGGACCGCTCTTGGTTCCCCTATTGGAATCAAGCGCCTGGTTGGAAACCTGCTGCGAAATGACAAGGCCTTCGCTGTGCGATAGGAAGGACGAAACCTTAGGCCGCTGTTAAAAATAACTTCCGAATCAGTAGCTTCTTCACGGCATTCCCATTGCCAGGATTTGGAAATTAGCGCTCATATCCCCGCGCTAGATCTATCTACGCGATTCAATAATTCGCGTCCGGCAAACCATCGCGCGCGTCCAATCCTGGAAAGCCGTGGCGCACTCGAGATCGCGCCCATGCCACAGGCACCCCGGATTTTCTACTTTACGGATGCAGCCGTTGCTGAAACATCGATCACTGCATCCGGCCGGTCAATGACAGAGAGGCCGAGATTTTTCAGCAATTCGTAGATTGTGTCGATCTCGATCTGTCGCGGCCTCGGCATCGGCGGACGCATGAACGGATTTGGGATAAGACCGCGGAGCCACGTCGCCGTCTGATATCGAACGTGCAGGCGTCCCATGTCCGCGATATATTCGTGGAGCTGAACCAGGCCGCCATTCCAGATCCTGCACGCCGCTTCGAGGTCCCGCCGTCTCCAGGCCTCCAGGTGATCCAACATCGGTTCAAACGCAAAATTCCAGAAGCCACTCAGCGTTCCGTCAAAATATCCGGTGGCATTGTATTCGTGAAAGCGAGAAGCCAGCGCGCCCAGAATGGCGACATGCCGATCCAGCGACCTCAGGCCTTTCGCCACGATGCGGAATCCTTCATACAGACCGTAAGTCATCTTCCAACCGGCGATGTTCGGGATGTCCTGGCAAAGCTGGAGCGCCGCCTTCACCGGCAATCCCGGCGAAAAGGGTGGCGCCGAACCCGAGACCGGATGCGTGATGATGGGAAGGTTCACAACCCGGTCTTGGGCCTTGATTTGATCACCCCAGACTTCCGGGTAGTTGTCGGCATCCCAGCATGACGTGACGTCCTGTGCGCCTCCGGGGGGAGTGACGAAGATTCCATCAGCGTGCAGGGCCTTCACATCGCGCGCTGTCTCGACCGTTTCTTCCGTCGTCAGTGCCCAGGTGCCGGCGAAGATGGGGACCTTTCCTTGAGTCTCCTCCATCGCAATTTCCAGTACTCGCCGTTTTTCGGCGCGCGTCAGGTAGAAAATCTGGCCCGCCTCCGGATTGATACACAAGCCGCCTGTCTGGACGAAGCGCGGATCGCGCAAGAAGTACCGAATGAAACTGCGATAGGCAGCCTCATCGATTTTCAGCGATTCTGTCAGCGGAAGCAAAACGGCTACGTAACAACGGTCTGCTATGGTCAACATGACATCTCTCCTCAAAGAGCGGATCCAGCCAATTCGGAGGCCCCACACCAATGAGCCACGAGCCGGAAGTCGTCCCGGAAACGAAGACATGCACATGTTAGGACGTAATCGGGAAGCGGACAAGTCACTGCTTGGTCGGATTATGGGTCACTTACCGATAAGACAGGTGGTCTCAATGGGTCATTGCAACACTGGCCTGGAGTCTACTCTCCGGAGTTTCAAAGCCCAACGTTTTTCTCGGGCGTTGATTTAATCGGAGCGCAACTTCATCGAGTTCGGATTGAGAATAGACGGACAGGTCGGTTCTCTTTGGGAAATATTGTCGCAGCAGCCCGTTGGTGTTTTCGTTCGAGCCGCGTTGCCAGGGACTCTGCGGGTCGCAGA
>JAIQES010000061.1 GCA_020073705.1 Terriglobia bacterium | reverse complement strand
TTCTTGACGCTGATGCCGAAGCGGCTGAGCGGACTCGGCCCGGCAGCGTTGTTCCCCGGGGCTCCGGTGTTGGCGCGGCTCACCGCGAGCGCTCGCTGCGAGCGGAAGAAAACTGCAAACTGAGGGCTCGATCGGCGCTGACCGGCGCCATACACGGCTTCGAAGTCGGCGGTTCGCAGCAGGCGCGCGGTGCGGGGAAAATCCCGCCGCGGGCCGTCCGAAGCTCTAGATGGGCGTAAGGCGATGGCGTCCCTTCTTGCGGCGCGCCGCAAGAACCTTGCGGCCGCCTGCCGTCTTCATGCGCGTGCGAAACCCGTGCGTCTTGTGACGGCGGCGCACTTTCGGTTGAAATGTGCGTTTCGGCAAAGAACTCTCCCCCTCAGCCCCGCGAATCGAACCGAGTCAAAACGTGTAGTGTAGTCGAGGCCGAAGATGGGGTCAAGGATACAGTGGGGATACAGTGGCGTACGCGCTTGCTCGCGGTCGGCGAAAAATGCTAGACTGCGAATCCCCAGCCTACGTGATCTCCCTGGAGGGAAAAGTGACGCTCTCATGGTTTCGTGCATTCAATTTTCTGCTGATCGTGAGTCTCGGTGTAGTTCTTGTGCTTCCGCAAAGCCTGTTCGCTCAAGATCATGTGGTATCCTCCGCGGACATTCAGAAGGATCTGCGGGCGGCTGCCCAAATACGCCAGAAGGAACTGGCCAAAGTCGAAGGTTTCTTTTCTTCCGATGAATCTCAGAAGGCGCTAGCATCCGTTCACGTTGACTACCGGCAAGTGCGCGACGCCGTCCAGTCACTCAGCGATGACGACCTAGCACGCATCGCAGCCCGCACCGAGCAGGGTCAAAAGGACTTTTCGGCTGGCGCGGTGTCAAATCGTGACCTGATCTGGATTATCCTCGGCGTGGCGGTGCTCGTCCTGGTCGTTGTAGCTGTGCACCGCTAGTGAAACGACTCAGACTCATTTCGCCTCTCCTGGTCTGCCTGATATCCGCCGGATTGGCTGGGGCGGCGGAAACTCCGGCGATTTGGATTGATGTTCCTTTTGTTACTCAGACGCGGGATGGTTGCGGGCCCGCTGTCATTTCGATGGTCATGCAATATTGGGCCAAGCAGATTGGTCCGTCTGCTTCGTCGAATATGGATCCGGTGAAGATTCAGGCGTTGTTAACTTCCCCTGGGAAAGAGAGAATTACGGCCAGCGCGATGGAAGAATATTTTCAGCGGGCCGGCTATCGTACGTTCGCATTCCGCGGTGAGTGGAACGATCTTCAGCATCACCTTTCGCAAGGCCGTCCGTTGATCGTCAGTCTCAAGGCTAGCGGCTCGCATGGTCCCTTGCATTATGCCGTCGTCGTCGGAGCTGACTCGGTGCGTGGCTACGTCTTTTTGAACGATCCCGCCGCCACCAAGATGCTCCGCATATCTCGCGAGGGGTTCGAGTCCGAATGGAGCTTGGCAAGCAACTGGATGCTTCTGGCCGTGCCCGGCGCGGGCAATTGATCTGTTTGCTTCTTCTGGTCCTTCCTGCTCGTGTGCCGGCTCAGGATAGCTCCGCCGTGACTGGCCAAATCTCGTCAGTAAAGGAGCTGTACGACGCCGGACAGTGGGAAGCTGTCGTAGAGGCTACGCCGGAAACACCCGAGGAACCTGCCGAGCTTGAACTCTATCGAGGTCTCGCCCTCGCACGCTTGGAACGCTGGGCAGATGCACAAAGAGCTTTCGAGGCAGGTCTCGCCCGGAGCCCGCGCGACACCCGATTTTTCGACGAGTTAGCCGGGCTTGCATACCGTGAGAAGGAATTGTGGCGCACGGAGAGACTGTTACGCCGGGCGCTCCGTATCAATCCGAATGATGACTACGCGAACGATCTTCTCGCAACGAGCTATTTTCTGGAAGGCAATCTAGAAGCTGCGCTGAAGTATTGGAATCGGGTTGGCAAACCTCGGTTGTCCGACTTGTTATTCAGCCCGCAACCGCGCGTGAAGCCAATCATTCTGGATCGAGCATTTGAATTCTCCCGCGGCGCTGCGTGGCAGAGAAATCAATTCCTGACTACACGCGCGCTTCTGGGCAACCTGCACATATTCTCGGGTATGCGCTTCGATTTGGAGGCACAGCCCGATGACACGTTCCATCTCGTATTCGATTCCGTCCAAAAAGGCCCATGGGGAAGCTCGAAGTGGGAAGGATTGTTGTCACTTTTGCGTGGTCTGCCGTACCAAACCGTTTACCCCGAAATATTCAATCTCAACCGTTCGGGATTGAACTGGCTTTCCTCGCTTCGTTGGGATCGCGAAAAGCGGCGTGTGTTCTCGGAGGTCGCTGCCCCGTTGGGGGATGATCCGAAGTGGCGCTATCGAATCTACTTTGATGCAAGAAATGAAAACTGGAATCTCACGAACACTTTTCTTCCATCGTTGCCTTCGCCGACAGGCCTGAATTTCGAAAAGGCCACGGGCGGTATCGAACTCCAATCGATCGTCAGCGGCCGCTGGAGTTGGAGCGCGGGACTTGCCTATTCCTATCGCACGTTTCGCAATCTTCAGGGGCTGCCATTGCAGGCTGGCACATTTTTTACGAGTGGCTCTTCCTTTTCCTATCAAGCCCGCGTCGCGCGTTCCCTTGTACGATTTCCCGAAAGAAGATTCACGCTCGATTCAAGCGCTACCGGCGAAATCGGGACATTTTTGAGCGGTCCGCTTGGCAGGTACGGGAGACTGGAAGGGGATCTTCAATCCACGTGGCTTCCGCAGGCGCGTGGTGATGATTATGAAATCCAAGGCCGGTTGCGTGGCGGGCGCACTTTCGGCGAAGTCCCGTTTGACGAGTTCTTTGTTCTTGGGTTCGATCGGGACACCGATTTATGGATGCGCGGCCATCCTGGCTTGGCCGGCGGAGAGAAGGGCAATGCTCCACTGGGCAGAGGCTACGTACTCGCCAATTGGGAGGTCAGCAAGATTGTCCATTCGGGTCCGTTTGTGGTCCTGAAGGTGGGCCCATTTGTCGATACCGGACAGGTCTACGATTCTTCCGGGTATTTTGGCTCACGGAAATGGCTGTGGGACACTGGCGTTCAGGTCAAGGTCCGCATCTTGGGATCATTCGAGTTTGTTGTTGGCTACGGTAAGGATCTCCGCTCTGGCAACAATTCTATTTTTACAACTGTTACTCCCTGACTATTTAATGGCTATGCTGATCCGGCCTGTCTAGCAACCGAAGTACTCGACGTGAATATGGTGGGCCAGGCGCGCACAAGTGTCCCTTGACATCAGCTTTCGAAAGCGAGTCTACCGAATCCGGGCGCGCCGGGGGCTTTAGAAATCAGAGAAACCGAAGCGAGCCCAAACCATTCCATTTTCGTATTCAAATCTGTGGGCTTGGAATCCCCGGAAGATCGACTTTTCGAATGACGTGAGTAGGTGCCGCGCCCTAATTGACCGAATTCCCACATGCACGCCAAGCCCGTCATGGTCAAAGTAGAATTTGCAATCTTCCGTCGAATCAAGAAAGTCATAAGCCCGTCGAGAAAGGTCCTCAGCGGCGCGCCTGATTACGCCGCGTTGCTCTTCTATGGGATCAACAGCCATGTATGCCATGGTGTTTCGCCTCTATCGCCTACTTTCGCGCCCTATTTTCTGTTTGTCAACAGCGGTCAATGAATGATGGTCCGGGGAATCCGGGCGCGCCGGGGTCGAGGTAGAATCCGCGCCGGGAGGTAACTACAATGGATATTAAAACTGATATGTATGAGGGAACTACAATCACGTTGGCAAGTGGATTCGGAGTCCGTATACCTAAATTAGCCAACGCGCCCAATATAATTGCTCAGGACGTGAAGAATGCGACTACGGGACTACTGGAGCTGATTGGCGACTTGGACAAACGCCTTGCCGCGCTTGAAAAATCCACTAAGTGAATCCGGGCGCGCCGTGGCCGTGCGTTGCAAAATGGGAAACTAGGCGTCAGCCCGCCGCCTGCTCCGCGCGTGGCTCAGCTAAATACATCTTAACCGGCCCCTGTTCGGGAACTTCAACTATCCAAAGCTTACCATCTACCAAACGCATAATGTGCAATGCAAGCAGAACTTGGATTCGCTCTAACCATTGCCGCACGTTGTAGCGCATTCGGATAACGGGGTCCTGTGTGCTAAAAGGATTCCGCACATGAAGAAAATCGCCGGTCACATCATACAACGACACAAAATCATCTTTCGTTAGGAATCCGTCCACGGTCGGACAATGCTTAGTTCCGTCCGGTTGTAGCTGTGGCGGCTTTATCGGCACGGGGTAGAAATCGGGGTTTATCTTTTCTAAGTCCTGAAGCATGTTTTTTGCCCGCCAGAAAGTAGCGAATTTCTCGTGCGCGGCGGCAAATTTTTCCCGGTTGGCGGTAAGCGATGCGAAAGCGATTAATTCCAGTATCATTCGCAATTGCAGGAAAACGAGTTCTTTGTCGATAATTTCGATGCCCGTGGATGCATTGCGCGCCGGAAGGGATTTCACAAAATTGAGCCGGTCCCGCGCTTCCTCCATGACCTTGATGTACAGTTGCGTGTCGTCTTTCATAATGGTCCCGGCAGAAAAACTGGTGGGGCTGGGGAGAGTCGAACTCCCGACAAGCAGTTTAGGAAACTGCTGCTCTATCCATCTGAGCTACAGCCCCGCAGTCAGATATTACCGTGAAATCGAATTGCGCCCAACCTAAACATCGTTTATTATAACGGCTCTGGCGCTGCGGATTGCGACGACCTTTGTCGCATTGAAGGAGGTTGTGTGCCGCAGCGTTCTCGCCGGGACCCCCATAGGATTTTCTACCTGATTAAGCTCTACGCCGTCGAAGTGGCGGCCACAATAGTTTTCCTCACATGGTTGGCACGGGCGTTGTGGCATGAGATACGTTTTCCCTGATGGTACTATGCGGAAAATGATGTGCCGGCTTGTGCCCAACCTGCGCCCAAACTAGCCCGGATTACCCCTGTTTAGCACATTTTCCCCCGGCCTAACCTACTGAAAACAAACAGGGCGTAAAATTACTTGCCTATTAGGAAACCGTTGCTCTATCCATCTGAGCTACAGGCCCACGGATTGTATCCGCCTAAGTTTACACTGGTTTAGTGGATTTGCGTTGGACGTTCCAAGCGGCCAAAAACCGCAAGTGTCGTAAAAGTGTAGTAGAAACTGACACATTTTCGTCATCAGCTTTGTCGCATATCATAGCCGCCTTGAATTTTGGCGAAGCACAAGTGTCCAAACAATCTCAGGCCGATGGCGGGGGGCTCAGGGTGTAAGAAGATGTGAGCTGGATCGCATTGTGCAGCGTGCGATACAAGGGACAGCGCATCGCATAGATTCCGTGCACGCGCTCGACGACGTCGCGGCTCTGTTCGGGAGCGACTAACCGCATTGCTACGTGGATGCGGCGGATGACGAGAACTCCTTCCTCTGTTTCCACCTCGCCCGTGACTTCCGCGACGAGCTTTCCATTGCTCGCATCAATGTGACGCGCTTCCAGCGCGCCTCCGAAGGTGCCAAGCATTCAACCGGCGGTCGCGGCGATCACGTAGTCGATGGTCGCGGCATGGGATTCCTTCAGCTTGGCAGGATCGACTTTGTAGTGTTCGGCGATCGCTCCGTGGACGCTGAAAGTGACTGGCTGTGATTCACCAGGTAAATAGGCAATGCGAAGCGGGCCAACTTTCCGCTCGATACGCACCTTGGAAACGTAGACTACGTCGGACATGACTGGCTCCTAGGTGATGCCGCGGGCACTCGACCCGGCGCATCGTCAATCAAAGAAAAAGCGTTTCGTCAAAAACACAGCTTACACCCGCACACTATTTATGGCGAATATCCTCTGGCGCTCGCTGTCGATCGAGGGGCAACACCTGCAACTGCCACTGAACACCATCGACAACATCGAATTTGACTTGTTGTGATTTATGAGATAGCTTCTAGCCACTTGAGTGGAATGCCCTTGAACAGTAATCCCAACAATGGAGGCATAGAAGAGCGTGGGGTCCCGCTGCGTGCCTTTGGGAGGTTCGTTGCGGGCGACCGCCTTGGAGTCGCGGCATTTCTCACGGCCCTGCTCGCGATAGTGGCACTCGCCCCGGCGCGGGCGGCTAGTGCGCAGTCGTGCGAGAGCCTCGCCAGTCTCAAGCTGCCAAATACCACGATTACGTCGGCGGCTGTAGTTCCTGCGGGTGCGTTTACTCCTCCGACCGGGCCGGTAGCAGTTACGGAGGAACAGATAGTACGCTACGGCGCCGTCAAGATTGGCTCACCCACGTCGGTCACGTTGCCCTCCTTCTGCCGTGTACGGCTCAACGTTGCGCCCGCGGTGAGGATCGAGGTGTGGCTGCCGGCCTCTGGTTGGAACGGGAATTTCGAAGGCGTTGGCAACGGCGGGCTCGCCGGAGTTATTTCCTACACCGCGCTGGTGAATGCACTCAAACTTGGCTATGCCACCGCCAGTACGGACACCGGCCACGAAGCCTCGGATGAACGCTGGGCCCTCGGGCATCCCGAGCTCGTAGTGGATTATGGTCATCGCGCGATCCACGAGATGACGGAGACGGCCAAGAGAGTGATCGACGCCTTTTACGGCACCGGTCCACGGCACTCGTACTTCGATGGTTGCTCGACTGGCGGCAAGCAAGCACTTACGGAAGCGCAGCGTTATCCCGACGACTACGACGGCATCGTCGCCGGCGGTCCCGCCAACTACTTCACACATCTCATGGGAAGTGCCCTGTGGACCATTGTCGTTACCACGAAAGATCCGGAGAGCTATATACCGCCGAGCAAACTGGGGATGATCAACGACGCCTCAGTTGCGGCTTGCGATGCTCTCGATGGTGTCAAGGATGGCGTCCTCAACGATCCTCGCAAATGCCGCTTTGATCCTTCCATCCTTCTCTGCAAGGGCTCCGACTCGCCGAATTGCTTGACTCCGAAACAGATTGACGCGCTCAAGAAGATTTACTCCGGACCGGTTGACGTGTCCGGGAAATTGATCTACCCAGGCACCGCGCCGGGCTTCGAAAAGTCCTGGGAACGCTTTATCACCGGTGCGACACCGGGCACCAGCCACAATGCGGACCTCGCCATCCCATTCTTCAGGTACCTGATGTTCGGCCGCCCGGACTGGGATTTTCGGACATGGGATTATGAACGGGACATGCCGGCCACCGACAAGAAGCTGGGGCCCATCCTCAATGCCATTGACCCCGATCTGCGGCCATTCCGTGCGCATGGCGGAAAACTGCTCATCTATCATGGTTGGCAGGACAGTGGTATCTCTCCTTTGAACACGATCAATTATTACAAGAGCGTTGTGGCGTTCATGAACCAGGTCGACCGGAGTGCTTTCGAGCGCGAAACAGAGGCTTTTCTCAACGCTTCGAAGCAGACGGATAGTTTCATCCGCTTGTTCATGGTTCCGGGGGTGGAACACTGTGACCGCCTCGGCGGGCCCGGGCCTGACAGGTCTAATTTCTTCGGCGCGCTGGCGAACTGGGTGGAGCACAACCAGCCGCCGGAGACAATTCTGGCGTCGCACGTGACCAATGGCACCGTGGACCGCACTCGCCCGTTGTGTCCTTTCCCATTGACGGCGCAGTATTCTGGGCATGGCAGCATCGATGACGCAGCCAACTTCGTGTGCAAGCTGCCCAACCGGAACTAGGGCGCCGCGGAGGCAGATAGGGACGGAGTTCCAAGAAGTCGGTGCGATTCAAAAAGACCTGGGATCGCGCCGTCGATGAAAGCCGTAAAATTTAGCTTGACATTTGTTTTTGAATCAGAGAATATTCGCGCCATTGGGTAATATATATCGGGGTTGAATTAATTTCGTTATAGGTTTTTGGGATTATCATATTCATCATATCCGGACATATTGGCATTTTCTTCTGTCGTTAGGGGTAGGGTAGCAGATCGTAGCGAATCCTGGCCATGGGGTTTGACCAGGTAAAGGCGCGGCCTTAAAAGAGGCTTGCGATCCCCATTCGTTAAGACTGCAAAACGAACCGAGGAGGGTATGCCCAATGATGAAGCATGGAATGTGGTTTTCTCCAAAGTATAGAATTACTGCGGTAGTTTTCTTTCTGACCTTTGTATTGTCACTATTGAATTGTGCTCCGCTTTTCTCGCAAGGCGCAGCCGGGCGAATTCTGGGGGTGGTTACCGATCAAAGCGGAGGCGCCATCGCCGACGCTACCGTCGTCATCACGGATGTGGACCGAAACGTCTCGCGAACTTTGACCACGGGTGCGTCGGGAGAGTACAACGCTCCCAACCTGCTGTCCGGCATGTATAAGGTCCGCGCCGAGGCCAAGGGCTTCAAGGCCACCGAGCGCCAGAACATCGATTTGGAGATCGGCCAAGACCTTCGCATCGACTTTACGATGCAACCCGGCGAGGTGACGCAGACGATCACCGTGACCGAGGCGATCCCGATGGTGGAGACCACCAACGCCGTACTGGGCGGCACGCTGCAAAGCACGATCATCGATACCTTGCCGTTGAACGGCCGCAACTACCAGAACATGCTGCAACTGCGACCCGGCGTGACGATCTACCCGGGCGGCGCGGGCGGGACGCAGAGCGCCAACGGCCAGCGCACGAAAGACAACGTGTACATGGTCAACGGCGTCATGGCCAGCGATCCCTGGGTCACCCAGAGCATATTCGGCAATGTCATGGCCGCGGGTGACCAAGGCACGATCATGCCCGTGGACGCCATCGACGAATTCAGGACCGAGGAAAATCCTCGGGCGGAATACGGCTGGAAGCCCGGCGCGATCGTCAATGTCGGGATCAAGTCAGGCACCAACACCCTACACGGGTCCGCATACGCCTATGGCCGCGAGACGGCCTTCAACGCGCGCAATTACTTCAACCCAGTCCCCCAGGTGAAGCAACCGGTGGCGCTCGAGCAGTTCGGCGGCACAGCGGGCGGGTCCATCAAGAAGGACAAGCTGTTTTACTTCACGAGCTTCGAGAGTCAACGCTACGGGATCGGAAGTCCTTCGGCCATCTTAACACCCAGTCAGCCTGCTCTCATTACTGCCTGCGAGGCGGCGTTGGCTGCCCCCGCACCGTTGGGTAAACCAACTCCTACCGCCCTCTCCCCGCTCACCGCATCCTTGGCCGGCCTCACCTACAACGTGGGGGCAGGGACCTGCGCGACCGATCCCACGAAGCTCACGACGGATCCGGGCGGCCTCCAGTTCCAAGGCCTATTCCCGGTGAACCCTACCACCGGGGGACGCGTCAATGCGGATTTAGTGACCAACAACACCATCAACGGCGGGCTGGGGAAGGTGGACTACCACCCCAACGACAAACATCAGTTGGAGGGCATGTATTTCATCAGCCAGGGCGACAACGTCGCGGATGACGCCCCCCCCAACGAGCTTTCGAATGCGTGGATGAGCAGGCAGCATGCCCGGGCGATGGTCGCTTCGGGCAGTTGGACCTGGTCGCCGACGTCCACCATGGTGAACGAGGTCCGCTTCGGTTACGGCCACAACTTCTGGCAGTACCTGGGCAACGACATCGAACAGAACGCCGCAACCTATAATTTTAATGGCAACGTATACGAAATGCCGACCGGAATCACCAACCCCTTGTATGGGGGATTTCCGAGGACAAGACTCCGGGGCTTTTGCGCCTATCCGGCGGGCGACTGCATCGGCCTCGGCTGGCCCAAGGTCATAGGCCCCACCAGCGTCGTGGAGCTCTTGGAGCATATGTCGGTCATCCGCGGCAAGCATGCCTTCAAGTTTGGCGGCGAAATCCTTTTGAATCGGGCCGTCAACAACGAAACGGCGAACGCCAAGGGACAGATTCGCTTCCACGATCTGACCAATTTCATGGAAGGAAATCTCAGCCAGGCGAACCTGTTTCTCGGAGACGCCCGGCGGGACTTGACCAACCAAGGATATGCCGGTTTCCTCCAGGATGACTGGCGCGTGAAGCCGCGGCTCACCTTGAATCTGGGCGTGCGCTACGAACTCAACACCGTCGTCCATGATAAAAACGGCATGCAGGCGAACTTCGACCCGGTTCGAGGAATGGTCCAGAGCGACAACCCCTACCACGGCGATCATAACAACTTCGCGCCACGCGTAGGCTTCGCCTGGGATATCCGCGGCAATGGGAAAACCGTGCTCCGCGTGGGAAGCGGCATCATCTACGAGACACTGGGCATGGATGTGTTCAATGGCCAAGGCAACCTGCTCGGGCTGCGCACACTCCCCACCGGCCTTCCTCTTTTCAACAACGGCAGCACCACACCGCTCCCGGTGGCCGGCAATATCCAACTGCAAGCCCTCACGTTCAAGGACGCGGCATCTCTCGGCGCAATCAGCAAGGCCTGGCGAGATTTCATTCCCGGCGTGACGCCGATTAATTCGACGACTAGTCTTTTCTCCAGCACCGCTACCCCCGCCTGCGGCGATGGTTTCACGTCTCCAGCAGGCTACGTGAGACCTCCGTCCCCGTGCGAAATCTTCGGCGTGGACCCCAATATTCGCACCGCGTATGTGAGCAACTGGAACGTTGACATACAGCACGCCATCACCAACAACCTCTCGCTGAGCATCGGCTATGTCGGCAACCATGGCACAAAGTTGTTGGGGAAGCTCGACCATAACCAGCCAGCGCCGGGCTCTGGGTGGACACCGGCTATCCAAGCAGCGTGCCTGGCCAGCTCATCTACTGGATATGACAACTGCATCACTTCTGCTGGCCTCCCTGCTAATGGTGGTGCCGCTGCCGAGCAGGCAGCCAGGCCGTTCACGGCGCCCTGCGCGGGTTCTATTGCCGGTCTCGGCGTGGCGAGCAGCCCAGGTGGACCATTCAACCCCGCTAATACGTGCATGTCTTACCTGAGCTACATCTCCATCGTCCACAACATTTACGAATCCAATTACAATGGCCTGCAAGCAACCCTGACGGCCCGGAACTTCCATGGGCTGACGTTCACGTCCGGCTATACCTTTTCCCACGCTCTGGGCAATGCTTCCGACCAGGGAACGTCATCCAACTCGTTCATCATTCCCCAGAACAGCTACGGCAATGTCCGCCAGCTAACGTATGCGAACACCGACTTCGACGTCCGGCATCGCTTCACGCTTTCGGTGAACTATGCGATTCCCGGAAAGAAGGGTTACGGACAACTGCTGGAAGGCTGGTCGGTCAATTCCATCGTGGTGATCATGAGCGGCTTGCCCTGGGGTCTGTCCGATGTGTCAACCGATTTCAGCGGAGTCAACGAGCTCGGCAACACGGCGGGACCCCAAGGTGAACAATGGAACTTCTTCGGCAATCCCAGCGATTTCACGCCAGTCCACGGGTTCACCGATACCAACGGTGGAACCGGCGGAGTTCCTTATTTCTCAGATGTCAGCAACCCGGCCTGCTTGGCAAAGGCAAAGGCTATGGACGGAGGGGCGGCAACCGGCCTGGCACAAGCGGCGCTTACCAACTTGGGCTGCTACGCGGTTGGCAGCTCAATCCTGATCCCTCCGGCCTTCGGATCCAACGGCACGACAAAACAGAACATCTTTCGCGACGGCGGCTACAAGAATTGGGACATGTCGGTGGGCAAGATGTTCACGATCAAAGAGCGGTTCAAGGTCCAGGGCCGTGTTGAATTCTTCAACGTGCTCAATCATCCACACTTCTCGAATCCCACCGGAGGACCCGGGGGCGGCCCCGGTGATCCCTCCGGCGGCCCGGGGTTTGGCTTCACCGGCCTCACGCCCGACGTCTTAAGCTCCAACCCGCAGATCGGCTCGGGCGGGAATCGCGCCATGCAGTTGGGCTTGAAAATAATGTTCTAACCGGTCCTTTCGGGATCGATCTGGAAAAAGTGAAGGGGCCGTCCCGGCTTGGCCGGGACGGCCCCTTCGTCTTTTTGCCGCAGCCGATGTGCCCGATCAGGAATATGCCACGGACAGCGAGTTCACGTCTTCTTGTCTGGGGTTTTGTTGACGACCTGCTCGATGCTGGTGCCAAAATCTTTGAGCATCACGACGGCCGCATTGCGGCCTGGCGCACCCGTGACTGAACCGCCGGGATAGGTGCATGCGCCGGTCTGATAAAGGCCCGGAATGGGCATGCGATATTGGGCCCATCCGGCCATTGGCCGCAAGGCGCCAGATTGCGCCGGGCTCTGCGCACCGGCGTGACAACTCCCGTGCCAGTTGTGGGGATTCATGCGCTCCAGATCGAGCGGGCTCTGAATCATTTCGGCCAGAATCTTGTCCGCGGTCAGATTCGGCGAAAACCGGCGAATGTAATTCAGGTAAGTGTCGGCCACTTGCTTTTTGATGACGTCCCAGTGCTCAGGACCTTCCTTCAATTCATAGGGTTGCCAGCCAACTACTTTGATTGTGTGCATGCCCGCCGGCGCACGCGTCGGGTCGGCAGAGGTCGGGCAATGGATCGCCACCGGCGGCTCATCCAGATTCACAACCGAACGCGCAAAATCATAGGCCACGCGTAGCGCGCATTCCGGCCGTGCCATTAGCGCGGAGTTGGCAGGCGTGATTACGCCTCCCGAAACGGCATACGTTGGAGGCTCGGTGGTCGCATAGTTGACGACGAACATCTGCACCTCGGCCTGCCACGTTTCGACGCCGTCGAGGAAGTCCTGGCCCCACAAGTCGTGCGGCGCCATATCTACCAGGTGTTTGATATGGATCGTCGATAGCACCGCTTTGTCGGCGCGATAGGAAGCGCCGTCAACGCACTCTACACCGGCACACCGGCCGTTTTCGATTATCAGTTTGGCGACGGGCTTATTCGTGAGGATCACGCCGCCGTGAGCCTCAATATATCGCGCTAACGCTGCCGTCAACGCGCCTGACCCGCCTTTCGGAACAGGGCGGCTGTTCCGTTGCTGCGGGAAAATACTGTAAGCTGCGCGGCCCGTCATGGGATCGATGACTGGCTGCACCGGGAGCGGGCAGCCCATCATGAAGCTGCGGCAGTGGTCGTCCTCGAAATTGCTGCGGATGATCTGCCAGCACGACATCGCCAATAGCCTCTGCCATAATTTGCCTCTGGGATGGTCGGCTAGGCGGTCGTTTAGCGATTTCCCGAACCCGATCGGCGAAAACGTGACCGCCCCCAATGTGGACGCCACCGATTCGTATTCAGCGTACATGCGGCGGTACGCAGCTGCATCTTTTTTCGAAAATTTCGCCAGTTCCGCGCAGGTGCGGTCCAGGTCGCGCCATTGCGTAATGTAAGTGCCATCAGCAAACGGCAGGTGATAGACCGGGTCGGGATACACGTACTCGAGGCCGTATTCGCGCAGGTCAATTTCGTTGTTCCGCATCATCGGATTCTCTTGGATCGAGTTGTGCGCGGTCGAGCAGGTGTCGTGCTTGAAACCGAGCAGTGTGAACTGCGCGGTCTTCACATCGCCGCCAACGGTCGGCCGGCCCTCGAGGAGTATGACTCTGTAACCGGCCTTGACCAGATACGCAGCGGCAATCATGCTGTTGTGGCCCGCGCCAGCAACGACGATGTCAAACCGATCGCTCGTGCCCGCTCGGTCCGCCGGCACCGAGACCTGCGCCATATCGTTCAGAGAACTCAGCGCCAGCGGGGCCAGCGCCGCGGTCTTCACAAATCCGCGCCGCGTGATCTTACTCATCGCAACCTCCGTTATCCTTTGCCAATCCGAATCGACCTATAGCAGACGGCTCTTCCCATTTTGCTCAAGTTCCTTTCCTCGTCACTTCCTCGATACTCGTGCCAAGATCCTTGAGCATCACCATCGCCGCATTTCGCCCCGGCGCGCCAGTCACCGAACCTCCTGGATACGTCGTGTCGCCGGTCTGATACAAGCCCGGGATCGGCATGCGATATTGCGCCCAGCCCGCCATGGGACGCATCGCGCCCGATTGCGACGGATCCGATGCGCCGCCGTGGATGCTGCCGTGCCAGAAGCTCGGGTTCTTGCGCTCGAGATCAAGTGGACTCATCACGAATCGAGCAAGGATTTTGTCGTCGGTTAGATTTGGCGCGAACCGCCGGAGATAGTTCATTTGCGCATCGGAGACTTGGTTCTTGATAACATCCCAATGCTGCGGCCCCTCCTTTAGATTGTAGGGATGAAAACCGAGCACTTTCAATGTGTGCATGCCGGCAGGGGCGCGCGTGGGGTCGGCGACGGTGCTGCAAAAGATGGAGATCGGAGGCTCCTCGATATTGGAAACCCCACATGCGTCGTCGTATGCAAAGCGCAGCAAGCGTTCCGGGCTCGCCAGAATCGCCGATTCCACCGGCGAAATTGTGCCGCCCTTGATCGGATACTTCGGCGGCTCCTTAATGGCATAGTGCGTCACCACTTCGGAAACTTCACCCTCCCACGTATCCACTCCGTAGAGAAAATCTTGAGGCCACAACTCGCGGGGTGCCATCTCGACGAGATGTTTGATGTGCATTGTGGAAAGTACGGCCTTCTCGGCACGATACGAGCTGCCGTCGGCACACTCCACGCCTGCGCATTTTCCACCTTCGATTATGAGCCGGACGACGGATTTCTTCACCAGTATCACGCCATTGTGCGCCTCGATGAACCGCGCGAGCGCCTGGGTTAACATCCCTGATCCGCCTTTAGGAATCTGGCGAGGCGAAGTCCGGATCGCCGAGTAGGCGGAACGCCCGGTCATGGGATATTGCGGCGGCTGCATGCTCCAAGGCGTTCCCATCAAGAACGCGCGGCAGTGGTCATCCTCAAAATTTTCACGAATGACTTCCCAAGCGGACATGGCCAGCCGCCGCTGCCAGAATTTCCCCATGGGATCCGCAGCCAGGCGCTCGCTGAGTGGCTTTACAAAACCGGGGGGCGCAAACATATCTCCCCCTAGGAGATCTCTGGCGGCCTCGCTCTCGTGATACATGCGCCGGTAGGCCTCCGCGTCCTTTTTGGAAAATTTCGCAAATTCCGCGGCGGTGCGCTCGAGATCGGCCCATTGTGTGATATAGCTGCCATCGGCAAACGGCATATGCATGATCGGGTCGGGTTTGAGATACTCGAGCCCATAGTCCCGCAGCCTGAGTTCGTCATTGCGTAGCAGCGGATTGCCTTGAATGGCATTGTGTGCCGTCGAACACGTATCGTGTTTGAAGCCCGGCAAGGTTAATTCTTCAGTTTTCACTCCCCCGCCGATGATAGAGTACCCTTCGAGCACGAGGCAGCGATAACCCGCTTTGGCCAGATAGGCGGCCGCTATGAGGCTATTGTGTCCGGCGCCAGCCACCACGATATCGAAACGATTGCCCGGAGCTGTCGATTGTCCTTCCATCGTCAGCGGAGTAAACGCAAGTGGTGCCAGTGCCGCCCCTTTCACGAATCCACGCCGTGTCATTGCGCTCATCTAATCCTTCCTTTCCGCTTGAGAGTTTCTATATGCGATGTCAGCTCAATTTTTATTTAGCAGTCGGCGCCGGCTCGCCCGGGCCCGTGTAGCGAAGGACAAACAGCCCCAACTGCCTGTCGGTGACGAAGATGTTGCCGCGGGTATCGACCAGTACATTCTCGGTCTGGTTCACGAGTTTATCGTAAGGATACGGACCTAACCGCTTGGTCGGAGTCGGAGGGATGAACCACCCGACTTCTTTTGGCAGCCGCGGGTCTTTGATGTCATAAATCCGCAAGCCCGCGTTGAAGTAGGTCAGATAGATCAGGTCGCCCTGCTTCTCCACGTCAGGCGAATGCTGCAAAATGTTCGTGTTATGAGGACCGAACCGCCCGCCCTTGGCGCAAAAATCAGTGTAAGGCGCATCCGCTGGCGGCACCGGGGTCGGGAATATGGATGCCAATTTTGGCTTTGTCGGGTCGCTGATGTCCACCATTCCAACGAGGTACATTGGCCCTGTGCAGGCCAGCGGTCCGGTCGGCGTGTCGGCCCCTCCGGTTCCTTCCGAATGAACAAAGACGAACGGTTTGCCCGGAATCGGCATGGCGTCGTGCACCTGAATTCCACCGAAAGGCGGATCGAAGCTGAGCGAACCGATCAACTTCGGCTTCGCTATATCGCTGATATCGAGGAGTACGAACCAGGGGGTATAGCCCAAATACGCCCGGTTGCCGTCGATGAAAGCCGGCCCGTGAAAGCCATAGATAGGCTTAGGCAGAGGTGGCTCGCCCTCCTTCTGGCCCGGCATCCACCAGCGCCCCGCCTCTTTCGGATGCACGGGATCACTGATGTCGAGAAAGACCAGGATTTGGCCGTTGTAACCAGGCATGCCCGCTGCTAGGTTCACGTATTTGCCGCCGGAATAGCCGTTGCGATGCGTGCCGGTACCATTCGTCTTCCACAGCGAGAGCTGCTCCGGATTTACGGGATCACTGATATCCCAAATGATGACTCCCTCATCGCGGGGCACGTTCGGATCGCCCGAGTTGTAGGCAGCTCTATTCTGGAGTGCGGTAATCATGATGTTGTCGTGCAGATCCACCTGGTTCGTATCGCCGTTAGGCGGACCCGGGATGAATTTTACGACCTTTGGGTTCGTCGGGTCGGTCACGTCCACAACGCTCCATCCGTGAAGCCAGATGTGCGCCACGTAGAGATACCAATGGTCATTTACATGCTTGATCGCCATCTTGATGTCGCCGCCGCGGCCGTCCATATTGCTGTAGCCGATCGGCTTCATGTTGTTCGCTTCCCAACCCTTGGGAATATCGTCGGCGTATCCGCGTTGAGCAAACAGCGCGAGACTGGCCACGACAATGGCGGCGACGCGCAGAATTCGCACCCTACACTGACCTGCGGTCAATTTCATTTCACGACTCCTTTCGGAACGATCCAAGGCGTATCAAGTCACGTGTTCTTAACATAGTCTGCCGAGCTTCAGGGCTCCTGCTCTTGGGTTGGCTTCTCCGGGGAGGTGGCTCGCTGCTCCGCTCCTTGCCACAAAAGCGACACGGATAGCGATTTGCGCGCATCCTCGAACTTAAAATCATGCACCTGCCCGCCCGCGTCCACCTTCATGAGTTTGGTCTGCATCGGCTTGCCGTCAAAACGGTCCTTGAACCATTCCGCTACGAACGTACCTGTGGCGGGCCCGTTCGTTGTCGCGGGGGAGCCGCTGACGCTGTGAAGAGCACCTTCGTACAGGATCATCTGCTTCGGCGCGGAGATTAAATCCATCAGTTGAAAGCCATACTCGACGGGAGAGAGTTGGTCATCTTCGCCGCCGACAAGCAAGTATGGACACTTGACCTTCTCGGCTACGCCATGCAGGGTCCACGTCTGCAAAAACTTGTCCAACTCCGCCTCTGTCTGTAAACCCGTGTAGTACAGAAACCGTAGCTTGAACGACGGGGAACCCGTTTCGAAGGCCGTGTGCATCGTCGGCTCAACGGCCATGGCCTGCAGGGCAGCGCCTTTCAGACGGGCGTCGATCGAAGCGACTTGCGTCCCCAGGTACGATCCCAGGCTTGCGCCGCGCAGCGCGATGCGGTCCGGATCGATCTCCTTCTGCGAACGCAGCCAATCCAGCACCACTCGGCCGGCTTCCGCCCAGTTCGTTTGCGTCAGGTAGATTTCGCGAAGCGCGCACTCGTTCTGGCCTGGTCCCTCCAGCGCCAGAGTGGCTATGCCGCGCTCGCGTAGCCCGTCGCCGTAGATTGCCGCTCCGCCTTCTTTGTTGCTGTCCAATCCGGAGATGGACCACACGCACGGCACGCGGCCCGACCGGTTTGGGGGCAGGTGCAGATATCCGGGCAACGTCTTGCCGCCGCCGAACGGCACCTCGACGCGACGAATTTCGTGGTCCGCGAACTGAATGTATTTCGCATAGCAGCCGTTCTTCTTCTCGTTGAGCGCAATGTTATCGGGTGTGTTCTCGAAAATCGGCCACTGCGCGCCGGCATAGAGATGCGCGGCAAGGAAATATCCTTCGCGTGCTGGAATCGTACGTCCTTCCTTCTCGTATTGCCGCGCCTCTCTCTCCCGACGCACCGCGGCGCGCGCAAATTCGCGCGAAATGTCATTGAACTTGTGGATGCGCGCACGTAACCCGGCGGCATCGGCCGCGCCGCCGGGGATGTTGGCCAGGCCACCCAAGCGGCCCTGATCCCATTCCGGGCCAAGCGCGGCGATGACTGCGTCGAGCAGCCACCGCTGGTCCTGCCAGCGCGCCAACTTGCGTTCAACGGTGGGCGTCATGGAAGGCGGCTCAGGCTCGGGAAAGGGCGCAGCACTGGCTGGAGTGTCCAGCAACGATGATCCGGCGGCGCCGCCCACGATGGAAGCTCCCGCCAATGTTGCCGCGCCGCTAAGAAACTCCCGCCTCTCAACTAAGTTGTTTTTCCTGGAAACTGGAAGTTCTTCGTTTGGCATAGCCATCTCTCCTATCTCCCTTGAGCGGAGCTCATCCACCTGTCAGGTTCGTGCGCCGCAAATCCCAGCATCTCGTCCAAATAACGAAGGGGCCGGACGTGAGTCCGGCCCCTTCGTTGAGGCCTGCCAAGGAGGTGCTAAGCCTGGTGAGCCTGCCGCAGCCAACGCAGCGTTGCAGGCATCAACGAGACTCAACTTCGCACCTCCGCCAGTGACCATATGCGGGACCAAAAGTTGGGCGGGATCCCCGATCGAGTAGCGTTGACTCTCAAAGTTCCCGGCCGACCGATAACGTACACCCATCCCCGTCAGTATGCAATGCCCCGTATCGCGCCATCCAAAATGTAACCGAAGGGAGTAT
>JAIQES010000007.1 GCA_020073705.1 Terriglobia bacterium | reverse complement strand
AAGTCTACTTCTGCGACCCGCAGAGTCCCTGGCAACGCGGCTCGAACGAAAACACCAACGGGCTGCTGCGACAATATTTCCCAAAGAGAACCGACCTGTCCGTCTATTCTCAATCCGAACTCGATGAAGTTGCGCTCCGATTAAATCAACGCCCGAGAAAAACGTTGGGCTTTGAAACTCCGGAGAGTAGACTCCAGGCCAGTGTTGCAATGACCCATTGAGACCACCCAACTTCTCAGACATTAGCAGCGGCCCAGGACGAGAAACCACTTGTCATTTGAACAATCCAAACAATTGTCCAAGCCCGAACAGAATTGTGATCGGGCTAATTACCTTCATCATGGGGCCAAACTTCCGCAACCACAGCTCGTTGGCCGCTGGATTCTTGCTCAGCCGAACAAAACGAAACGATGCGAGAAGTGCGTAAATGCCACTCGCGATCAGAATAAGGCCACTTGAGTTCAAGTGCATAAATCACTCCTATCTATTGGCCCACCAACCAACGAAGGCCACGATACAACACACGATCGTGATCGTGATGGCGGCGACCCCTAAATCAACCGAATCCAAGTGTCCCTTCTGTTGATAAGACTGGTAAGTCCTGTATGAAACGGCTCCGATGCCAAGTGTGTTTATCATGATGGCTTTCTTCCAACTGAACAATTTAATGGCCGGCTTTTCCATCGCGCTCCCCACCTTCAACAATCTTCACAAAGCCAAGGTATATTCTGCGATCCCGCAGGCCGAGCAGCTGCTGGCCTGATATTCAATCCCGTATGTTAAACATTTCTGAGCTCTGCGTTGCCAGGATCGTCAGGCTTGCCTTGTTCGCGATTAGAGCCCTAGTGTGCCGACGGTTGATGCGCGAGGTCCCTGCCCTCCAAGATTACGGCCTGAAATGCCGTATCGGAGCGAACCGATTCTCGAACCAGTTCCTTGAGATTTTCGGCCAAATCCTTCACTTGCGGGTCATCTGGCTTGGCCTGAGCGTTCTTCAGAGCCTGTGCCGATTCCAGCAATTGCCTGGCTCTTTGTATGAGGTCCAGTCCCTGGGATACGTAGGTTTGTTTCGCTGTGAACAACCTGTCCTCCCAGTTGCCATGGCCCGGGAAGTCAGGATTGGCGCCCTGCAACGCCACTTTCAACAGCGTGGCGCGATCCATCGAATCTATTTTCTTCACCACCGATTCCCATCGGGCCAAAGATGCCAGGGCGGAACTCTCCGTGCCAGGCTTGGCTGAACTTGCCGGATCACCCGGCTCTTCGAGTCCAAAAATCGTGACAGCCGAAGCGGAGGGAAGATCGTCATTGGTGATAACTCTCTTAGGCTGCGCAGCGCTCTTTTGGCTGCGGAGCTGGCGAGCCAGATCACCCAAGGACTGCGAGTCCTGACTGTGTCCCGGCGTCGAAAGAACCGATACGAGGGCCGCTAGAATAATCAACCTAGGAAACATGGGAGCCTCCTGCAGCCATCCCGGGGACCGACAGCATACAGACGATTGTGACCCGAGAATTGAAGGATCAGCCATAGCACGAAAGTACTGTTATGGCGGAAGAGGCAACTCGACCGCCTCGGGTCAAAACGTGCGTCTAGCAATCCAGTCTAGTCATTGATTCCGGCCCGGTGAGCTTCCATGTCACGGGTAAAGGTGGCTACGCTGATGATGCGAGCCGGCCATCATAGGACTGCCAGTCCCTGGTGGTCGGAACTCTCGGTGTGATATCCATAAAATAATTGACAGGGGAAGTACGCAATCTGTAATATCTCCCGCGTATGCTTGCGCGAACCGCTATTTTGCGGGGAGCAGTTTCATGCGCATTGTTTCTCACGGCTCTTTGCGCGTTTGCCGGCCCTAAGGCCAAGGAGCCTGCGCCACGATTCAACGCCAAAACAACCGCAGGTGAAAAGTTCACAAACGACTCCATCAAAGGAAAGGTCGTTCTTCTGGAGTTTTGGAGCACGTGGTGCCCGTACTGCTTCGCCGAAGCACCCTTTGTAGACAAAATCAATCATGAGTATGGCGACAAAAGGCTGATTGTACTTTCCATCAACGTGGCCGAGTCCAAGAAAACAGTCAAGAAGTATCTTGAGCAGCACCCACGGACATCCCGCATCGTCCTCACCGACGACACAAATCTGGCAGCGATGTACGAGGCAACGGTATACCCGATCTACGTCGTGATCGACCGGGACGGAAACATCGCCGGAACTCAGCGTGGGGCTGCAGGGGAAGCAGCACTGCGAGAACTCCTGGCGAACGGCGGAATCGAATCGAAAGATGGATCGGATAGGCAGTAGCGCGGTTTTTAGATAGCTCATACGCAGGTTTTGCGTGTGTTTCCTGATGTTTCCTCGATACAATCACCAGGGTGCCAGGCGGACCAAATCTTCGATTAGCCATCAGTTGTGTGGCGAAACGGAGCTCCCGGACCCAGTGATCAACTTTGTTCTTCCGAGAATCGTCCCAACCATACTTGGTCTCACGAGCAGGGCACCGAAAGCGGCACCCAGAGTATTAGTGATGATGTCGGTCACGCCGGAACCTCGTTGCGGAATATAGACCTGCAGCACCTCGATCACAAAACTCACCATTCCTCCGGCAGGAATGGTGAGCAGAATCGCCTGCCGCCGGCTTCGCGTGCATGCCAAATAAACGCACAGGATGAACCCCAGCGGAACGAATCCCGCAATATTTACCAAAATGTTGTGCACGTAGTTCCAAGTTGCTTCAAATTCTTCCAATGGAGATACCAAGAAGGGCTTGTGTGGAACAACGAACCGTTTCGGTATTTCCAGATCTGGTCCCGAAACAACTGCGCTGTGGATTTCACGCCCCGCTCCCTCGGCAAAGCCGTAGATTGCGGTGGCTCCCTCCAGATGCGCAAAATCTACTGCGCGTCCATCGGTCCAGTCCCTGTAGTCCCGCAGTACTTCTGTGGGCGTAAGTTCTTTCGAATAGATCGCTAGGCCGCGTATTTCTCCCGACCACGGCTTAAAATCCAGAGCCGAAGTTCCTAGAACGATCTGGCCGGTTAAGTCGCCTTGCATAATCCTGAATCCGGAAAAAACCTGCGGCTCGCTGCCATTCTTGTAGACAACCGTTCCATTGGTCCCGGATGTTATGGTCAGGAGCAGAACTTTCCCCTGCTCGAACACATGATACTCGTCGAGTTCCGGTGCTGTTAAATTCTTCTGTGCCTCGACAAAGGTGAGAGAAACCATCAAGTCATCTTTATGCTGGCCAACAAACAATTCTCTCTGCTTTTCCGCAACATAAAAGCTCAAGATCGGGGGCACGGACACGGACTCGATGCTTGCAGGGCGCACCAGAACCTCCAGGCTGCACGAGTCGCCGGACTCAGTTGCACGTGGCTTCAAAGACGCTTTGCTTACCACAACGCCGGTGCCGCCGAAGCGGATTCCGTTTGCTTCTGGTATCCAACTGACTCTATTAGAGGAAACAAAATCGAATGGCCACAGAGTGGCGATCAGAACGGCAATGATCGTAAGGCCGCAGAGGATTCCGAGGCGCTTCTGTTGTGGCAGTGCGCGAAATTGGTCGATCACTAGCAAAGCCGCCGCGGGAGCCCCCTGCTTAACTTAACACGAGAATATTTCTATTGAGTGAGAGACGGGTGAAAATGTCGCGAAATGGGTAATCGTCAGTTTGGAAAAAATGCCCGGCTGCTGTCGACAGTGAAAGTGTTCCAGTTGAACCCGCCTTAAAGTAGTCGCCAAATGAGGTAAACTCGTTAGGACTGGTTCTAGACTGGAATTTTCGATTTGGACCTCTGTCTCGAGCGTCGTACGCTTCTCCTGCCCCTCGAAACCACGAATTTGTCGCCAGAGCAGGCCCCAGTGGAATGGCCGGGTTCTGACAATTCGCTCTTGCAGACTGGCGGCTCTTGCTCGCTGCCGCATAACCGATTTTGCAGACGCTGCTCCGATCGCACGGGACGAGCTTCCGAGCCACCTAACTCCCGAGAAACGCTCTTATCGGATGCATGGCCCACCATCGAATTCCAAGCTCTCTTGACATAATCCATCAACTGCAACAGAGTCTCTTGAACGCCTGATTGAATTTCAACAGGCTGTGCAGAGGGGCCCATGTTCCTCGGACATTTTGGCGTCGCGCTGGCTGCGAAAAAAGCTGCGCCGAAAACTTCGCTTGGGACATTGGTGTTCGCCGCGCAGTTCGCGGACCTTCTCTGGCCGGTTCTGCTGCTGCTCGGGATCGAGCAGGTGCGGATCGTGCCGGGACTGCTCCGGGCCTCCCCATTCGATTTCATATCTTATCCGGTCTCGCACAGCCTCGTTGCGCAATTAGGGTGGGGCGCATTGTTGGGAACCTGTTATTTCATGGTGCGGCTCAACGCTCGCAGCGCACTCCTGGTCGGCTTTTTGGTCCCCTCCCACTGGCTGCTTGATTTCCTAGCGCACCGGCCAGACATGCCGCTTTATCCCGGCGGGTGCAAATTTGGACTGGGGATGTGGAATTCCTTGCCACTTACGATTGTTGTAGAGTACGCGCTCTTTGCGGCGGGAACGTCGGTCTACCTTAGCGTAACGCGTGCGAAGGACCGGACGGGAAATCTGGCCTTATGGTCGTTGCTGGGGCTGCTTGCGGTGCTCTACCCTGCTTCTCTGTTTGGCACGCCGCCCCCAAGCGTGCAAGTGCTCGCGTGGAGCGCGATGGCCATCTGGATTACGGTGCCGTGGGCAGCGTGGGCCGACCGGCACCGGCAATCAGGTTCGGAGAGATCGGAAACGCGGTCTCCTTGATGCGCGATTCATCCGGTCTTACGGGCATAGCCGGCCCACGGGGCCATCCCATCTCACTGGTGAGGTGGTCGAAAATCGCCCGGCTGCCACCTTCGAGAACGAAACAGTCGGTCCCCACACACCTGAGGAAAATGCCGTCGTCCGGTGTTTCGAAGGAAAAGAAGTTTGGCCGGCGCATCAAATTGGTCCGCTGGTCATACTTCAATTCGAGCACCTCGCTGTAGGCCCCGAAAAAGCGCGCCGCGTCCGCATCGCTCGCCAACCGCACGCGAAAAAGCAGGAGCGTGCGCTTGTTCTTCTGATTTTCGATTATAGCGTATCGGTCGGCCGACCATGTCGCAGCCAGACTGGTGGCGCGATCTTTGCTCAGAAACTGTCCGAGGATTTCCAGGAGACCGAATTCCCCCATATTGTTTTCATCGAGCTTCTTCCACTCCGCCGAAAGTAAGCCCATGGTCTCCGGCAGCGCAATCGTTGGAGGCACGACACCCTGCAAGTACATGTCCGGGTGCATGATTTGTTGCGTCGAAACCGGAGGCCTCTCGAAAACCTTGTGGAAATCAGGCCACCCGCTCGATGCCTTCAGCACGCTCTGCGTAAACGGCGCACCTGCCAGATACGGGAATAGCAGCTCATCCCGCAAGACCTTTGGCGCCTTGGCCAGTTCCGGGCTGCTGTCCACGTCCCCCATCAGTATCGAGGGGTCGAGTTCGCCGAGGTCCCGAATGCTTCCCTTGCCTTGCAGAATATAATCCAGCATGGCGGCGATAGCCGAACCTTCGATGACTGCATCGCGAGCGAGTTCCGCGTCATCATTTGGTTTTGCGGCGTCTGTCCACTTGTCGATATGGAAGTACTGGTCCTGCAGTGCGTGCGTCAGTTCGTGCGACATCACCATGCGCTCGTCCGCTAGGGAGTTCCAATCGGCAATGAAAAACTCATGGCTGTCCGGATCGTACAGTCCGGCAATCTGCTCCGTGAGCACCTTCACCAAGGTCTCTTCCAGGGGATAATCCGTTGGGAGCAGACCGAACTTCTCCATGGTTTTCTGATCGGCATAACGCTTGCCGGCGTCCTTGTCTTCTTTCATCTTCTGCAAGAGGTAGGCTCGAATTTCGTCCCGAGAGCGGAGACTTTTTTTCAGTGGGGAAAGGATCGGCAGGGAAAGCAGTTTGCTCATTTCGAGGAGCACTTCGTCGGCCGCCTGGAGGAATTCGGCGTTTGACTCCGCCTCGAGCGGCGGCAAAAGAACTGGAGGAGCAGCCTGCTGCGCAGCCACCCCCAGCGCGGCAATAAGAAAGATGATCAGCCCGGCGAAAATGCGCTTCACGTGATCCCTTCCCTTTCCCGAACCAGAGAGAAGCTCCAGATTAACATTCTGATGAGGGTTTCGGGCGAAGGGATGTAATTGACCTGGTGCATCTCGGCACCCCTCTGGGCGCAGGGACTGGAGACGGGGCTATCTTGCGGGAGTCTTCGCAGGGCCGAGGTCGTTGGTCTCGATGCGTTTCCATTCACCGGCCTGCCAGCGATAGAGGTCCTGTGTCATCTTGAGACACTTCGCCGGATGATCTTCATCGGGCTGTGCGCAGTACGTAAGATGGAATCCATTCCTATCGGCCTCATAGTTTGACTGCTGAAGCAAATCCGAGTTCCAGAGCAGCACCGCGCGACGTCCATCGAACCGCCAGGCCGAAAACATGCCTGTCGACAAATCATCCGTGCGGCCAGCGGCGGTGACAAAGACCGATTCGGTCGCGGATACCGGGATCAGCTCAATGTCGCTGTCGAAAAAATCTCGTTCCACAAAATGGTCAATCCTCGCGGCCAAGGCATAACGGCCGTTTGTAGCAGCATAAATTCGAACTGCGGCCGGTCCACCGAGCCCGAAATTGACCACTAAAGCGTATACCGCCGGGCTTCCGCCCAGCCGCACGAGGCGATAATTCTCACCCACGGGAGGAGTATGCGACACGAGGTTCGCCATTCGCTGGTTTGCGGCATCAAGGTCAGGCAAAGCAGAACTGCTCAGGAACGAGCATGCCAATTCGTCCAGGATGCCAAGAGCTTTTTCCTGCGGGATCTCGCTCTCGACCGTTCCGTTCAGCCTGGCCGCGGAGAGTTCTGCCGCCAGCTGCTTGAATTCGGCGCTTGAATCATTCTTGACTTGCGCCCTGAGGCAACGCGCCAACGGCATGAAGGCGAGCACGGAAAAACCAGCAGCCGTTGCAAGGCTGACCACACGCCGCCAGGACAGCGGACGGGCGATACGAAAGCGGAAACATATAGAGTTCATTTGGAACACGACTCTAATACACTCTCCCTCCCGGTCGCAAGTTGCGGGGGCCTATGGCTCAAGAAACATCTCATGAATGAAAGGGAAGCAAACCGCTAGATGATGCCTGCGTTTGTTTTCATTGACCGCGGGTGCTTTTATTGATCGGACAATCCCTGGACACCGGTTACTTTATCACCACTGTGGATGCGCCTTTTTTCTTTAGCTCTATGTCCTGCCTTATAATGTCGTATCGAGGGGCGCTACTTGACCAAGGCTAAGATACTTGTTGTTGACGATGAGGAAGCAATTCGGGAAGTCGTTTGCACGCTGCTCGAAACACAAGGCTACGAGTGTAGTGCGGTGAGCAATGGTCTCCTGGCTCAGGAGTACCTAGAGAAGAATCCGCGAGACCTGGTTTTGAGCGATATGGTCATGCCGCAAATGGACGGCCTCAGTCTGCTCGAGTGGCTGCGCACGTACCACGCCGACATCCCGGTCATCATGGTCACAGCGATGCACGACCTGTCGACGGCGCTCGAGGCCATTCGGCGAGGGGCCTACGATTACATCCTGAAGCCGTTCGAAAAGGACCAGCTTTACCTGAGCGTCCGGAGAGCGCTCGAACATCGGCGCCTGGTGCTCGAAAACCGAAATTACCAGCGTAATCTTGAACAGATCGTCGAAGAACGTACAGCGCAGTTGAAAGGTGCACTGGAGCAGCTCGAGCAGTCCTACGACGACACATTGGAGGCGTTAGGTGGCGCGCTCGACCTGAAAGATGCCGAAACGGAAGGCCACTGCAAGCGGGTAACGGCATTCACGATTGCAATCGCAAAAGCGATGAAGGTGAACGTGCTCTTGCTCCCGCATATCGCTCGTGCGGCGTTTCTTCACGATATCGGAAAGATGGCGATTCCGGACCAAATCCTGCGCAAGCCCGGACCGCTCACGCCCGAGGAGCGCGAAATCATGCGTACCCATTGCGAGATCGGACACAATATGGTGACGCGAATCCCGTTCCTCAGGGAGGCCGCGGAGATTGTCCTTTCTCACCAGGAATATTTCGATGGTACCGGTTATCCACACGGCCTGCGGGGAGAACAGATTCCTCTCGGGGCTCGCATTTTCGCTGTCGCCGACGCACTCGACGCGATGATTTCCGATCGGCCTTATCGGAAAGCTTTGACGATCTCCCACGCCCGAGATGAAATCCAGCGTTGCGCGGGAACGCAGTTCGATCCAAAGGTCGTTGAGGTGTTTCTCGCCATGCCGGGCACGCTCTGGAACGAATTGCGGGAAAACATCGGCAGGCCCTACCGCTTGTCCCAACTGAAAGCCGTCTAGTGCCGTTCCAACCTAATGAGCCTATCGAAAGCGGTTGGTAACTTGGTTGGTATTAGTCAAAATCAGTTCGAACGGCACAAGGGGCACCCCGCGGCGGTGAAATTCTGCCGCAAGTTCTTGCGAAAATCGTGAGCCACTTGTGCTATCCTGCCGAAAAGGACAAATACAATGGCTCTGGTGCCCATTAAGACTGCCTCCATCACAGGATATTGCGACTGTATCCACGGCTGCTACGAACTGGCCAGCCTCCGCGACGAAGACACCGGCAAGGCCTTTTGCCCTCACTGTGCGAAGGAACATCTGGAAATGAATGTGGGTATAGGACTGCCGCAGCCTGCGCCATCCAAAATTTCCGCAAATCCAGGCGCGCCGCCATTGACGCCGCAAATCCCTCCCCCAGCTGATCCTCCAGGCCGGCCACGGTAAAACCCAAGACAGGAAATTGACTGGCCGAACTGCTCACCCAGCGCATCTGCCCCAAGTATGTCCGCAGGAACGCCGCGCAGTGTCATAATGGAGATGCCTCCGCGAGGCTGGGCCATGCCGCAAACAGCAAAATATGACATTTTCCTCGACGGCTCCTGCTCGTTCTGCCGGTGGACCCGGGAGCGTATCGAGCCATACGATTCCGGTGCACGGCTGCGCTTTCTGGATTACAACGACCCCGCAGTGGCAGCGCAGGCCCCCTTCGCGCGCACTGAACTCGACCGCGAAATGCACCTGCGCACTCCGGAAGGAGCGTGGCTGCGGGGATTTGACGCATGGCTCGCCTTGCTTCGCGTATTGCCGAAATTCTCCTGGCTCAGCCGGATCGCCAGCCTGCCACCTCTGCGCTGGATCGGCCCTCCCATGTACGGATTTATCGCGCGGCACCGGTACAGACTTCCCGGTGCGCCTGCACGTTGCGAGAACGATACGTGTGCGCCTCCTGCGCACCGGTCCGATTGAGACGCTGGCCCGAGCCGCGTGATAGGATATTCGTCTCGTGAATCCTTCAAACATCTGCGAAACATACCCTATTCTCCGATGAGTTCCCCGGTGCGTCCCGTTGCGGAAGTGATTCCCATGCTCGATCTGCGCGCGCAGTACGAAACGATCGCGCTTGAAATTCGCGCGGCGGTCGACGAGGTGATTACCGCACAGCAGTTTGTGCTGGGGCCGCGATGCGAAGCGTTTGAACAGGAAATCGCTCACACTTGCGGTGTGCGCTGCGGCATCGGCGTGGCGTCGGGAACCGAAGCGCTCGAACTGGCACTTCACGCCAGCGGCGTCGGCGCGGGAGACGAGGTCATCGTGCCCGCGTTCACCTTCATTGCCACGGGCAGCGCCATTACCGCGTTGGGCGCGCGCCCTGTGTTTGCGGATATCGAACCCGCAACGTTCAATCTCGACCCTGCGCAGATCGAAATGCGGATTACACCGCGCACGCGCGCTATCGTCGCAGTGCACCTGTTCGGGCTCGCAGCAGACATGAGCCCTATTCTTGCGCTCGCCGAGAAGCACGGAATCCCCGTCATCGAAGACAATGCGCAGTCCATCGGAGCTAGCTATCACGGCCGGAAAACCGGCTCGATGGGACGCCTCGGCTGCCTGAGCTTCTATCCGAGCAAGAATCTGGGCGCTTACGGCGACGCGGGGATGATCGTGACCGACGACGACAAGCTCGCCACTCGCCTGCGCGCTCTTCGCAATCATGGGCAGACGGCTCGCTACCTCAGCACCGAGCGCGGGTGGAACAGCCGCCTGGACGAACTGCAAGCCGCGGTCTTGCAGGTAAAGCTGCGCCATTTGGCGGATTGGACCGCCGCGCGTCAGGTGCACGCACGCCGCTACGACTCCCTGCTGCGGGATTTACCGGGCCTCACCCTGCCACACGTGCCTGGCGGCCAGGAGCACGTCTATTACCTCTATACGATTCGTGTGGCGGGTCGTGTAGCGGGAAACGACCCGGGCGTTGCAACCCGCAGCGACCTGGTTCAGAAGCGGCTGGCGGAGCGCGGCATCGCGAGCATGGTCTATTATCCCGTTCCGCTCCACCTCCAGCCGCTGTACGCTTCGCTCGGAGGCAAACCCGGAGACTTACGCGCCAGCGAGCGCGCCTCCCGGGAGGTGCTCTCGATTCCCCTCTACCCCGAGCTCACACCGTCGCAGATCGAGCATGTCGCCGAAGCGCTCCGGGGCGCGCTCCGCGATTAGGAAGCACACAACACTGCCTGTCAGCTTTGGAAGATTGGAAATATTGCGGAATTAGACCGCCAATCTTTCCTCAATATATCTAAAGTACTTAAAGAGTGGACAAGAGACGGTGAGGCCGCAGAACAATATTGTAAAATCAAGTTCCCGCGCCGGCTATCGGCCAGCCGCCTGCAGGCGTCAAAGGGATTGGAGCTCTAGATAGAACTGAGGTGAAAAAATGAAGAAGACCGCTGCGTTTTGTACTTTGTTCCTTTTGAGCCTTACTGCAATGGCGAACCCCGGCCGGGGCCTGCAAGACAAGAAACAGCTTCCCAGCCCGCCTGCCAAGGCCATGTGCAAGTTTGCTGATGGCAAGACGATTACCGTGGACTATTCGAGCCCGCGCATGCGGGGACGCAAGATTTTCGGTGATTTGGTCCCCTACGGGAAGGTATGGCGTGCCGGAGCAAACGAAGCAACGACGTTCGTGACCGATACGGACCTGATTGTTGGCGGGAAAAATGCGCCTGCAGGGAACTATACCCTGTTCACTCTCCCCACCCAAGACAAGTGGACGTTAATTATCAGCAAGAAAACTGGCGAGTGGGGAATCCCCTATCCCGGAGACGAGTTCGACTTTGCCCGCATGGACATGAAGGTCTCCACGCTTCCCTCGCCGCTGGAGAATTTCACCATTTCATTTGACCAGGCCGGCGACAGTTGCACAATGAAGCTGGATTGGGAAAAGACGCGCGCCTCGATCGACATCATGCGAAAACATTAGTTTGGCGTCGCATTCCTCGCAGCCGAGCGTCTCAAATAAGAAGACATCGAAATCGTTGGCGGGCGCATGCTATGGATGCTACTCCTTGTAGGCAAAGGGTGCGGCTGACGATCCAGCAGTCCGCTGGGATTCGCTTTCGGACTCCTCTTGGATTTCGCTTTCCCATTCGACCGTGATTCCCCTGCGCACGCTTTCCGACGCGGGGCAGAGTCCTTCATGGTGCTCCAGTGCTCTCTCGACGCTGGCACGCTTATCTTTGGGCACTTTCAGGCGATAGCGTACCTTGATGCCTGTCAGAATCATTTTGCCATCCACATCTTCGATTCGCCCCTCTGCCTCTACCTGGAGCTTTTCGGAGTCGGCCCGAATGCCGCGCGCCTCCAAAGCGCCAGCGAATGTTCCGGTCATGCAGCCGCCGACGGCCGCAACAATGTAATCAAGCGTCGAGGCCATGGGCTCGTCCGGCGAAAGCTTGAAGAACTTCGCAATCCCCCCATGAATTCCCATACGGAGGACGTTCGGGAAACCTTCAATTTTCGCCCTCTTGATCTTGCTATTGCCGGGTTCTTTTTGGATTTTGACTCTCGACGTATGCAGTAATTTAGCCACTGTGTCCCCTTCACTTTGAAAACTAGGATGGCTGGAAAGCAGTCTTGAACATCAATATGGCCAATATGAAATGTAAACGATAACCTTTCGCTGGGCAATCACTGGAACAAATTCACGCAATCCTACGCGGCGCACTCGCCTCTTCCAAGTTTCAGCGAATACGTTTCCTCATCGCCCCAATCCAGGAAGAGGTCCGCTTCGTCAGCACTCGTTTCGAGATAGGGCTGAAGTAGACGGATGAGGTCTGCATCCGAAGTTCGCTGCACCCAAGAGCGGAAAGGTTCCATTGCGTGACGTTCAGCCTTGTAGGTATCGATGAGCGCGTGGAAAGCTTGCGGAATGCGCTTGGCCGGGATCGGAACAACCTGCCTCCCAAACTGAGCGCCATCTCCAGAAACCTTTCCGCCAACCATCAACTGATAGTAGGGAACCTGGCGCTCGCCCACTTTTCGCGCATTCCCGTAAAGACCCAAATCAGCAATATGATGATGTCCGCAGGAATTCGGGCAGCCGCTGATCTTGATTCTAATTTCCTGGACCAAGGGGTCCGTTTCGGAGGCGAATTCCTTCGCGAGCACTTCGGAAAGGGACAGCGATCGAGTTATGCCCAGGTTGCAGGTGGTCGAGCCGGGGCAGCCAGTGACATCCGCAATCGTGCGCGCCCCTGGCACAGACAGATCGAGCGCTTGCAAATCCTTATAGAGTGGCCGGCCCAGATGAATCGGAACCCACGGTATGACAAGATCCTGCGAAATGCAGATGCGCGCCGCGGTCAAATGATACTTCTCCAACACGCGCGCCAAACCTCGAAATTGCGCCGCCGTGACAGTTCCCGAAAACAATTTGATCCAGGTGACCGCGAAACCGGGCTGCCGCTGAGGCTGAAAATTATGCTCAAGCCATTCCTGGTATTCGGCCGAGCTTCCATTGCCGGAAGGCGTGCTGACAGAAATGTTGACCAGCGACTCTTGGATCGGAGACCGGACCGTCAGAACTTCCGCTGGTGTTGTAGATTCCGCGCGTTTTTCGGCCACCAGGCGCCGCAATTCGTCGATTCCCTTGGCGCGCAGCACAAATTTCAAACGGGCCATGTGCTTGTTCTTTCGATTGCCGTACTGGTTAAAGACGCGAAGAACGGCCTCGATTGTCGGGATTAGTTCCTCTTCGGGTAAAAACTCGGCGAGGGTGCCCGCCTCAGTGGGCAGGCTGGCAAGCCCTCCGCCTACCATCACCTTGAATCCGCGATGCGCCGTGCCGTTCGAACCGCGAACCCGCGCAATCAGCCCGACGTCGTGAATCGCGGCGGCCGAGCAGTTTCCGTCGTCTTCACATCCGGAGAAGGCGATCTTGAACTTGCGCGGCAGGGTGTGAAACTCCGGATGTCGCAAGAAAAACCGCGTCGTCGCAAGAGCGTAGGGGGTGACGTCGAATGCTTCCGTCCCACAGACACCCGCCAGAGGGCAAGAGGTGATATTTCGGACCGTATTGCCGCATGCCTCGCGGGTAGTCAATCCCGCGGCGGCCAACTGGCGCATGATCGTGGGAACGTTTTCCATCTGGACGAAATGGAATTGGACATTTTCCCGCGTCGTGACATGCCCCTGCGCGCTGCCAGCATATTTTTCAGCAATATCTGCCAGGCATCGGAGCTGCTCCGGTGTCATCACGCCGGAAGGAACCTTGACGCGCACCATTTGAAAGCCGGGCTGACGCTGGCCGTAGATGCCGTGTTTCAGGCGGAACGGGCGCAACTCGTCTTCGGTGATTTCCCCGCGACTGAGCTGTCCGATGCGCTCCTCAAAGATCTGAATCTCTTCTGCGATTGCTTCCCGGGTGTGCCGGGCTTCCACCTCTGCGGCAAACATGATTTCCTCTCCAAAAATAAAAAACCCACCGCCGGGTTCATCACCAAGGGTGGGTCGGGTCCGCTTCGTTTCAATCTCTTCGCTGCTACACGTTCTCCCCACACATCGGCGCATTTGTGCAGCAACAACAGATGCAAGCGCCGAATTCGCTAAGATGGCTCATTTCAATTCACTTATGATATCGCGAAACGTGGAAAAGTCAACCGTTGAAATAAAATGAGGCTGGCGCTACAAATACATCATTCTCGACAGCCAGTGGGGAGGTGTCAGTATGCGCATCGCTCCCGCAATTTCCTGGCGCATCTTTCAAGCGGACGATGTGGTCACGCGGTTCTTCGGTGGCCCGCAACACAGCATTTGAATTTCAACCGACCTAGCCTTTCGGTTCTAACATCGAGGGACAGCGCAATAGTTACCTGAGGAGTGGTGACGCGCCAGGCGGGATCCGCGTGTCGAGGCAGGGATCAGAAAATTACGTCTTCGGTCCGAAGAGATCGATGAACCCGAGCTTACGTTCGCGTGGTCAGATATCGATCCGGTTTGCGGCTCTTAAGGAGCTGCCTTAGACGATCGCAAGTTTTCTCCAGGGAAAGATAAAGCTCGTCCACGCCCTTGGTATCATTGCTTACTTTTCCAGCGTCCAGGTCGGTGATGACTTCGAGGCAGAGATTCGTGGTGCGTCGAATGCGCTCCGCAATTAGGACCGAAGCGACGTCATCGTCGTCTCGCCCATGCATTTGTCTCTCTCTCAATTGCTGAACAATGACGGCGGCCGTCCGGACGTAATCCACGGCATCCCGGAACTCGTTGAGGAGACGCAGATCGATGCCCTCAGACCGGAGAGACTTTTCGAGCTTTTGCATCTCCACACCCGTTTTCTTAACTTGTAAGTTGACACCCCAAAAACTTTCACCAGGAACAATCAACTCAACGATGATGCCATGCGAGACGCCCTCCCGTGAGTAAGGGGTGGCCAGCACACGCGCCTCGGCTGTTTCCGCGGAAAGAAAGTTAGTGAGTGTAATCCTGCTGCCTACCTCCGGGTATCTCGCCATCTCCAGCAGGCCGCCATTGGCGTTAACCTGCTTTGCGATAGCTTGCTCCTTGACTGCCATGCCGTCAGAGCCGCGCCAGCTCGCCTCAATCGGAACAGTAACTGGGAAACGCTGGGTTTTTCTGCTCTCTACCTTTGAGCCGTCCGGGCTGGTTCCACGCCTTGCCATGGTCGCCGTTCTCCTTCCGCCAAGTCCTTTGTTCCCCCGGTTCAAAAGTGCAATGTATAGATCAAGGGGGAGCTTAAGAGAATGATGGAAAGATTGCTACTGTACTAAAGACCAGTAGCCGGCAAAGAGACAAGCGACGTCAGGCGTCTCTCAGCGTGCTCAAGGCTTATGGTTGGAGAAGCGACGAATGCAGGGCTTGCCCAAGGAGAGCGCCCCTCGGCGCAAAGATGACGCGACGGAGAAAAGGTTGATTTACTCGGAAGGGCCTCGGATGTATAAGTGTGCCCACACGGGAGGTCAAAACGGAAATCCCAGTTCACTAGTGAGAAATGATCAATAAATTTGTCAACTCGGTCGCGGAAGCGATGGCAGACGTCAGGGATGGGGCAGTAGTGTTGGTCGGTGGTTTCGGTGAGGTCGGTCAGCCGAGAGCTCTCATCGATGGGCTAATTGAGCACGGTGCTCGTGAACTGATCCTGGTGCATAACAACGCCGGTGTTGGCCAGTTCGGGCTAGCCCGGCTGTTGGAGTTGGGGCGCATCCGAAAGGTCATTTGCAGCTTTCCGCGAAGTAGTGGCTCAGTAGTCTTCCAGCAACTGTATAAAGAGGGGAAGATCGAGCTTGAGCTTGTACCGCAGGGCACGCTCGCTGAACGCATCCGCGCGGCCGGTGCCGGTGTTACCGCGTTTTACACACCTACGGCCGCCGGCACCAAACTAGGTGAGGGAAAGGAAACGCGTCAATTCAACGGAAAACTGTGTGTACTCGAGCATGCTCTCTATGGAGATATCGCATTGGTGGAAGCATGGTGCGCCGACCGCTGGGGCAATTTGACCTACAAGGAAACCGGACGGAATTTCAATCCCATTATGGCAACCGCAGCGAAGCTCACCGTCGTGCAGACCCACCACACGATGCAGTTGGGAGCATTAGACCCCGAATCGATCATCACCCCCGGTATTTTCGTGGATCGCATAGTTCACATTCCAAATGGTAACGCACCTTCTTCCTGGAGCACATAATGCCCGAGTGCGTATCCGGTGACTTCAAACCGCTCAGTATAAGCGAGATGGCAGCTCGAGTGGCGACAGACATTCCAGAGGGCTGGTACGTCAATCTGGGTATCGGCATTCCCATGCTTGTCTCCGAGCGATTGTCGTCACAGCGGGAAGTAGTATTCCAATGCGAAAACGGAATACTAGGCATGGGGCCGTCACCGGCGCCCGACGCGATCGATCCCTGGCTTATCAATGCCGCCAAGCAACATGTTACTCTGCGAGTGGGTGGCTCGTTCTGCCATCACGCTGATAGTTTTGCGATGATTCGTGGAGGACACCTCGACCTTTCCGTTCTGGGCGCTTTCGAGGTTGCAGAAAATGGGGACATTGCGAACTGGGCGACGCTGGAAAAAGACACTCCCCTGGGTGTGGGTGGGGCCATGGATCTTGCGACCGGCGCTAAGCGAGTCTGGGTTGTGATGGAACACACAACAAAAGATGGCCGGCCACGTCTTGTGCGACGCTGTACGTACCCGCTCACAGCCCTCGGGACGGTCAAACGAATTTATACTAACCTCGCCGTGCTGGACGTCGCGCCGCAAGGATTTGTAGTTACGGAGATGATTCCGGGGATGACGGTGGAATCTCTGCAGGCGCGAACGGAAGCCAAATTGTTTTCTGCCTTGTAGCTGCACTCCCGGGCGAGAACAGCCGGACCTCGGAAACAATCTTTCACGGAGGAGTGTAGGCTCAACATGGCATGGGAAGCCTGCACGCCGCGACTTTACAAATGCAACGGCATATACGCTGATTCCAGCGTTAAGCTACAGTTTTGACTGTAGCCGGGGCGCGACTAGGGTTCAGCAGAAAGCAGAGCCCGGATGCAGCCAGCAAGGCTATCCCGAGCAGACCAAAACCGTAAAGAAAACTTCCCGTTCGCTTATTAAGATAGCCCATAACGACCGGCGCGAAAAACCCCCCGAGGTTCCCAATTGCAGTGACCATTCCCATCGCGGGCCCCGCCACGTTGCGGGGAAGTGTTTCAGTGGGAATCGCCCACAAAGGCCCCGACTGACCATACGTTCCGATAGCCGTCAGGCAAACAAAAGCAAACGCCAGGATTGGCCATTGCCGGCTCATCAGCACGCCGATCAGGAGAAACATGCCGCCGAGCGCGAATGCCGCAGCCGTGTGGCCGCGCCGGTCACCGGTCTTATCGGAGTGCCACGAGTTCAGGGCCATCGAAACGATCCCGACGATGAAGGGAATAGCGAAAAGGCTCCCCACAGCCACGTTACTTAACTTCCCAGCTTGTTTCAGCGCGCTCGGCAGCCACATCAAGAAACCGAACTCTGTCCAGATGTGAAGGAAATAGATCGCAGTCAGCACGAGGACCTGCGGGCGGACGAGCGCTCGCAGAATCGAGTCGGCACTGACGCTATCGAGCTCCGCTGTTTCACGTTCGAGCGTGGACTCGAGGTATTGGCGTTCGTCTGGGGAGATCCACGGTGCCTGGCCCGGATGGTCATAAACTGAAACCTGCCAGATTGCCAGCCACAGGAAAGGCAACGCGCCTTCAGCAATCAGCATGACTCGCCAGTTCCAGTGGTCCAGGATCCAGCCGGAAAGCGGTGAGGAAACAATCATGGCGAGTGGCAGGCACATCATCCACAGGGCGTTCGCGCGCGCGCGCTCGTGCCGGGGAAACCACTGCGAGATAAGGACGAGCGTCGCTGGCCAGACGCCGCCTTCGGTAATGCCCAGCAACAGCCGCATTACCCACAACTCCTGCCAGGTCCGAACCAGACCGCAGCCGACCGCGGCAATCCCCCAGGCAACCATAAGGATGCTGACAAAACGCTTAGCGCTCCAGTGATTCGCCAGATGACCGCCCGGAATCTGAAGCAGCAGAAAACCCCAGGAAAAAACTCCCGCAATGTTGCCAGCCTGCAAGGGGTCCATTCCTAGGCCACGGCTCAAGGCGGGCAAGGCCATCGAGACGTTGGTTCGGTCAATAAATGCAATCATGTACATGATGAGCGCGACGGGGATGATTCGCAGCCAGCGTTGTTGGGGCATCAGGTCAGCTCCAGAAAGAGAGATTCTGTCGAGCCCTCCGGCTCAGTTCGGGACGCATTCTAAGCCTTTCACCAGGAGATTGTCATGCCTTTAGCTGAACCTGACAGAGAAAGTAGCGGCTCTCGTCCCGGATTCGGATAGAGTCCGGGGTGATCAATCTCATTTCGAGAGGAGAGCCGCTATGGGAAAGAGATATTAGAGAACATTGGGCAAGTCCAAGCACAACCTTGAGGTGATCGGAGAGAAAGGAGTAGCAGCAGTTGAAAAAACTCTGCGAGAAGAAACTCGACGGACTAGACATGGCGGCGATACTGATGGACGGCATTCATCTCGGCAAATAGGTGCTGGTCGTGGCGCTAGATATCGAAAGCACTAGGAAAAAGCAGGTGCGGTGCTACCTGTTCGTGATCGATGGAGCGAAGGCGCTGCGCGCCGCGATCGAGCGCGTGCATTAAGCAAGCCACATTCACCAAATCCACTTTTGAATTGCTGCTAGCTTCGGCCTTGACCAGTTGTTTGAGTCCGCCGAGGCGTAGGACCTGATCTTGACACGACAGGGTGGCTCGCGTAACTTCTTGCGGGACGATAAAGTTGAAACCGGAAAATTCAGGTTTTTCACGCAAAGAGAGTCAATCGCCACGAGGGTGCGGTGTGTCACCGAAACCGTGTTTGACCGAAATTGAATCAAACTCTTCAATTCAGCTGGTGCCGTCGCAATGGTCGATTCTCTCCCTCAGTAGGAGGTCGCGTTGAATAAAGTGACTCAGTCGGCTGGTTACAAGGAAATATTGTTCGAGGTGAAGAACGGTGTGGCGTGGGTGACGATCAATCGCCCCGAGGTCATGAACGCCTTTCGGGAGCAGACACTGGACGAATTGATCCACGCGCTGAGTTCGACCCGCAACGACCCCTCGATTGCCTGCGCGGTCGTGACCGGGGCCGGCGACAAGGCCTTCTCGGCGGGAGGCGACTTCCACGCCATGCGGCGCTTGAATCGCGCCAACGCACTGCATTGGAACGACCGTATGCTGGGTCTCGCCATGACGATCCGTGGGCTGCCGATCCCAGTCATCGCCATGGTCCATGGCTATTGCATGGGTGGCGGCCACGAACTGGCGCTGTGGTGCGACCTGGTCATCGCTTCCGATGATGCTGTCTTCGGCCAGACCGGCGCTAGCGTCGGCGCATGCCCTACCGTCGGCGCCACTCAGTATCTGCCTCGGATCCTTGGTGAGCGCCTCGCCCGTGAAATGATCTTTCTGTGCCGAACGTTCAAGGCGGACGAGGCCGAGCGGCTTGGCCTCATCAACAAAGCGGTTCCAAAAGCGGAGCTGCGCAAGGCAACTGAGGAATGGTGCGAGCGCATGAAGTCCTTTTCCGCTCAGACCTTGCGCGCGACCAAAAAATCGCTCAATCATGAATCCGACGAACTCTACGCCTCATGGCAGCATGGAATGGAACTGCTCGCCAACATCTGGGGTAGCGAGGAATCTCTCGAGGGCATGCAGGCTTTCCTCGAGAAACGGAAACCGGACTTCCAGAAATTCCGCATGCGTAATAAGAAGCTCGTCGATGATTATCTCGCCGACATTGCCGCCGACGAGAACAAAGGACCGATCAAGTGATGGTCGCTCCGTTCACATCCGCTCAAGGCGCTTTAGCGGGACTGCGCGTTCTTGACCTGACGCGCGTTCTCGCCGGCCCGTTTTGCACCATGATTCTTGGCGATATGGGAGCGGAGGTCGTGAAAGTGGAACAACCGGGCCGGGGCGATGACACCCGCGCCTGGGGGCCACCGTTCCAGGGGGCGGAATCGGCGTACTTTCTAAGCGTGAACCGCAACAAGCGGGGGGCGACGCTAAACCTTAAAGACCCGCGCGGGCAGGAGATCCTGCGCGCGCTGATTAGGAAGTCCGATGTCGTCATCGAGAATTTCAAATCGGGGACGTTGGATGCTTGGGGCTGCGGGCACAACTTCATGGAGAAGGAAGCGCCGCACGTCGTTCATTGCACGATTTCAGGCTACGGCTCCAGTGGTCCGAAGGCCACGCTGCCGGGCTACGACTTCCTGCTGCAGGCCGAAAGCGGGCTGATGAGCATTACCGGCGAGCAGAACGGCGATCCGATGAAGCTGGGCGTCGCGATCGTCGATCTGTGCACAGGACTTTACGCTACCATCGCGATCCTTGGGGCGCTCAATGCTCGGAACCATGGATCGCCCGGCCAGCGTGTCGAGGTCTCGCTTTATACGACGAGTCTTGCGCTTCTGGCCAACGTCGCATCGAACGTTCTGATTTCGGGCAATCCGGCGGGGCGCTACGGGAACGGACATCCAAACATCGTGCCTTACCGAACCTATCGGTGCCTCGCCGACGACATGGCCCTCGCGGTCGGTAACGACCTCCAATTCGCTCGATTCGCGGCCGCCGTCGGCCATTCAGAATGGGTCGCGGACGCTCGCTTCGCGCGCAATCGGGATCGCGTGGAAAACCGCGCCGTCCTCGACGGCATCATTGAGACGACGCTGGCCTCCCGGACCGCCGATGAATGGATCGAGATTTTGCTGGCGGCGGAGGTGCCGTGCTCCCGCATCAATACCGTGAACGAGGCGCTCGCCGCTCCTCAAACCGCAGCCACCGGGATGGTGATCGAGGTCGAACACGCCACCGCGGGCATCTTTCGCTCTCTCGGTATCCCCATGATCTTCTCCGGCACGCCCACGGCAGTGCGCCGTCCGCCGCCCACTCTCGGCGAGGATACCGATGCAGTACTCGCAGAGTTAGCCGGACTTGGGCCTGACGACATTCGGAACCTGCGCGCCGCCGGAATCGTGTGAAAGCGGACGCCTCGACGGGACGGAACCCGCACGGCGTGTTCCGTCGCCCAGTGGGTGCGCTCTGACGGCCATAGGAGACCAACTCTTGGGACAGCGGCAATGGTGGAGGTGAAGTCGTGGAGTATACTGTTGCGGATGCGCCCAAGATGATTGGCGAGGGATCATTGAGCTTTGAAGACCGCTGGCCAGACCTTTACCAGGAGGACCCGCCGCACGGGCGTGTTGGCTTTTGGCGCTCAATCCGCGGAGCAAGCTCATGATCGCGATTGACGCTCTCTCCCATGTCGGAATCGTTGTGCCCGATTTGGAAACGGCCTCGACGTTGTTCGCGCAGCGCTTCGGCTGCAGAGTGAGCGCCCCGATTGACGTGCCTGAACAGGGCCTTCGCATGGTTTATGTAAACCTGGGCGCTGCGGCCATCGAGCTGATGGCGCCCACGCGTGCGGATTCGCCAATCGCTAAGTTCCTGGAGCGGAATCCGGCTGGCGGCCTGCATCACATCGCCTTCACCGTGGACAACGCCTACTCCGCTGCCGCGGAGGCGGCCCGTGAGGGCTTACGTATTTTGGGCGCCGGAGAACCCCGCCCGGGTCATCACGGCAGGCCCATTTTCTTTCTCAATCCCCGCGACGTCCTCGGAACACTTGTAGAAGTCGAGGAACATGTCCCTACTAAAAACTCAGATGCGGCTCGAAACCTTTCTGGAGTGGATTTAAAATAGTCCCAATCGTCATCACTCCCAGCCGGTCCACACAATTCCGAACCAGCCGAGCCGTGAACTCCGACCAGATGTCCCGCCGCCCGATGGCGGGCGCCCGGGAGAGACAGCGCGCCAATTGATCCGCCAAGCAAGCCAGCCGCAGGACTACTGGAAACAGAGAAGAAGTTATGACGCATCAAAGGCTACCGGGAAATCGCGTTGCTGCATGATTGACTGAATCCGTCGATTGCGGCAGGTGGATTTCACGTTCGACGGGAACGAGATTCGAGGGCTGGAGCAGAACCCCGAAACGAAATCTCGGTGGGCGCAAATGGCACGATTCGGCAAAAAGGTGATGCAGTTTCTCAGCGAAGGCCGCTACGGACATTTCATGTGTTAATCCAACCGGACATATCATGTGCTAATGACATCAAGGAATTTACAACTTGACATCAATCGATTCTCGCGCTATAGACCGTTCGCAAGAAGCATCAGCTTAGGAGGTTCCCACCATGAATTCCAAGATGTCTGATCGTAGAGGTTTTTTGAAGGGGAGTGCAGCTCTGGCCGGCTTGGCCGTGGGCTCGATACCGTTCGCGAATGGCAAAGCGCTCGCGAGCGTTACACCCGCTTTGATCAACGGTGGAAACGGTGCCGCGCCCCTCCCCACCAATCTGGGTGTTACACCTGACGAACCCACCATCCAGGATCTGTTATACGGCGGGCGTTCTAAGTACGAGACCTCTGTACGCTCACACAGTGTAAATGGCCCCACGGGGACGCGAAATCTGACTCCGCTTCAGGATACGATAGGAGTCATCACACCATCCTCTTTCCATTTCTTGGTGCTCCGCGATCAACATCTCCCCAACATTAACCCCCGGGAGCACACTCTCATGATTTACGGCATGGTGGACCGTCCCACGGTCTTCACCATGGAGGAAATAAAGCGCCTGCCTTCTGTATCCCGCGTTCACTGGTTGGAGTGCACGGGAAACAGCGGCATGATGCATTACAGGGCCTATTTGCAAAACCTGAAGGCCGGCAGGAAGGACGACATGACTTTAATCCAAGCAATGCATGGAAGAACCTCATGCAGTGAATGGACGGGAGTTCCCCTCTCCTTGCTGCTCAAGGAAGTCGGTGTGCAAAAGGGGGCGAGCTGGCTGGTTTCGGAAGGGAACGATCTTTCTCGCCATGCGAAGAGCATGCCGCTCGCAAAGGCTATGGACGACGTGTTCGTGGCGTACGGTCAAAATGGCGAGGCGCTGCGGCGCGAACAGGGTTATCCACTCAGGATGCTCGTTCCCGGTTCCCAAGGGGTCAACAACGTGAAGTACCTGAAGAGCATTAAGCTGGTGGACAAACCTTACTATATCCAGTCGGAAATCAGCGGCTACACCAATCCGAAACCGAACGGCCAGGCGAGCTGGTACGAAACTCAACAGGGACCGAAGTCCTTAATCACCTTCCCATCGGACCCGCATAAGCTGCCGGGGCCCGGCTTGTATGAGATTTCCGGCATTGCTTGGTGCGGCAGAGGCAAGATCGCCCGAGTGGAAGTAAGCACCGACAATGGGCGGACTTGGAAGGACGCCAACCTTCAGCAGCCCGTAATGACCAAGGCCTGGACGCGCTTTCGCCTGGGCTGGAATTGGGACGGGACAGAGACAGTGATTATGTCTCGCTGCACGGATGAATCCGGCGCCGTTCAACCGACGATGATGGAGCTAGCCAGATTCTGGGGCGATCAAGTCGAACCCCACATACCGGCCAGTGAAATTGAGCACTGGTGGGCAAACTCATCAATAGCCCAAGAATTTCTCAATCCTCAGATTCTGCCATGGAGAGTGAAGCCAGATGGGAGCATCCACGATGCGCTGTACAACACCTTATTGCCGAATCCGTATTTCCCGGTCTAAGTCTTATTTTTTACTGCCGGTGATGGCCCTGTTGGCGTGCGGCACAGCCATGGCGCAGCTCCCTACCTATAAGGTGGGGAGGCCGGCGACGGAAGCAGAAATGCGCCCCTGGGATGCTGTGGTAGGTTCCGACGGAAAGGAACTCCCTCCCGGAAGCGGATCCGCCAAGGAAGGCGCGGCGCTGTTTGCCGCTCAGTGTTCTTTTTGTCATGGAAAAGACGGACAGGGCGGCGTGATCGTGCCCACGTCGTTCGGCTTTACATACTCGCGTTTGGTAGGAGGCGTGGGCACAATCAACTCCCCTACTGGTATTAAAACCGTAGGGAGCTATATGCCGTATGCGACGACGATTTGGGACTTCATCAACCGCGCCATGCCGCCATTCCCCCTAGAGAAGAATCTCACCCCAGACAATGTCTATGCTGCGGTCGCCTTTATCCTTTACAAGAACGGCATCATTAAAGAGACCGATGTAATGGACAAGAACAGTCTGTTGGAGGTCCAGATGCCGAATCGTCATGGATTCTATCCTGACCCTCCACAAGAAAAGCCGGGTAAGGACGGCTATTGGCTACCCCGGTGGGAGCTAGCAGCAAAACCTGCGGCGAAATGACAAGGCCTTTCGCTCTGCGATAGGAAGGACAAGACCTTAGGCCGCTGTTAGAAATAGCTTCCGAATCAGTAGGTTTGTCACGGCATTGCCATTTCCAGGATTTGGAAATTAGCGCTAATCAACTGCTCTCACGGCGTGACGCGGTCTAGTTTCGCTCCGGCGTTTACATGCGGAGGCGGATTGCTGATTCATCAATACTCGGTCCTACCCTTTTGCCTTTTGTGCCTGCCTTACCTTCGCCCAATGCTGCCCGTTGCGCTTCAGAAGGTTACGATGACAAAAGAGAAGGCAAGGAAGATCCGGATCCGGCGGCGCGTTGGCGGTGCGCTTGCAATCACGACGATTTTTCTTTTGGGACTTGCGCTCGCTACGCGTCCCACAAGCGGCCAGCAGAAGGAGGGAGCTACGAAAGACCAGCTCATTGGAACTTGGATGCTTGTCTCGGCGCAGAATGAGAAGAAGGCCGAAATCTTCGGCCCTCACCCGGTCGGTATGCTGGTATTCGACGCAAGCGGCCATTTTACCTCGCAGGTCATGCGTGGCGACTTGCCAAAGTTCGCATCCCCCAACCGGACGAAGGCCACTCCCGAAGAGAGCCAAGCCGTGATTCGAGGATACATCGCCTATTTCGGCACCTACACAGTCACCGCTCCCGGAACCCTCAGTCTTCACATCATAAGCGGCTCCTTTCCAAATTGGAACGGCGCCGATCAGCAGCGATCTTTCGTCATCAACGGTGATGAATTGCAGTACACAAATCTAGCCACTTCGTTTGGCGACGCGTCCGCGCACCTGTTGTGGAAACGCGTCTCCGCGGCACAGTAATCGCATCTGTCGTGGCGCCAACAATTTGACTCAGGCCGGGACAGGCGCACCAGAGAGACGTCGCCCATTCAGAGAATTTTCTCCGTTTGCTCTCTTGTCCTCTGTTGTTCAATTACCTCATTCTCCAAGAGGCTGAAAACAAAGAGAAACCCCGCATTTCTGCGGGGTTTCTCTTAATGGGTCTGCGGAAGGGGGGATTCGAACCCCCACGCCTTACGGCGCCACCCCCTCAAGATGGTGCGTCTGCCAGTTCCGCCACTTCCGCACATCAAGGTGAGAAAAATTCTGATCGCGATCTTAAGAACCCAGCATGCCCTCTGAAGCTCGTGCCGTTTGCGCTACTTCGACGGCGCCGGTGTGGCCGGCGCAGGCGTCGCCGGAGGCAGAGCCGCAGGAGCAGTCGGCTTCGCCGTCTTTGAAAACTGCTGCAACACGGATCTACCCGAAGATCCAGCCGTCGTGTTCTGGTGCATCGTCAACGCCATCGACGTCAGCATGAACATGATCGCGCACCAGGTCGTGGCCTTCGAAAAAAACGTTGCGGCACCTCGCGGACCGAATGCTGTCTGGCTGCCCGCCCCGCCAAATGCTCCCGCGAGGTCCGCGGCCTCACCGCTTTGCAGCAAGACCACCATGATCAACAGGCCGCAAATCAAGATGTGCAGCGTGATGAGCACAAAATAAAACCTCCAGCCCAGCACCAGCAGACCCAAGCCAACCAACAACGAAATTGCCCATTTTACTTCTCTCGGCATTGCTCTTCCTGCCCTTCAAAAATTTACGATGGAGGCAAACGCCTCGGCCTTCAGGCTCGCGCCGCCCACCAGCGCCCCGTCAATTTCGACCTGTGCCATCAACCCCTTGATGTTGTCGGGTTTGACGCTGCCGCCGTAGAGGATGCGCAACATATCGGCCCGTTCCGGCGTAAACGCCGCTGCCGCCAGTTGCCTCAGGAACTGATGCGCCTCGGCAGCCATTTCAGGAGTAGCCGTGCGGCCCGTCCCGATAGCCCAAACCGGCTCGTAGGCAAGAATGATACGCGAGAACTCCGCACTCGTCAACGCAGCCACGCCGCCGCGGAATTGACGCTCGAGCACTTCTTCGGTCTTCTTACCCTCGCGCTCCGCAAGGCTTTCGCCGACACATAACAGCGGCGTCAGTCCGGCCGCCAGAGCCGCTTTGACCTTCTTGTTGGCGCGCTCGTCGGTCTCGCCAAAAAATTGGCGCCGCTCCGAATGAGCAATGATCACGGCGCGGCATCCGGCCTCAAGCAACATCCCTGCAGAAATCTCGCCGGTGAATGCGCCCTCGGTTTCCCAATGCATATTCTGCGCCGCGATCGATATCGAGGTTCCTTTCGCAGCCTCCACCGCCGCAGCCAGCGCAGTGAACGGCGGCGCAACAACGATGTCGCAGTGCGTCGAGCCCGCCACCAGCGGCGCGAGCGCCGCAAAATACGCCCGCGTCTCCGCCTGCGTCTTGTACATCTTCCAGTTTCCAGCAATCACCGGTCGTCGCATTGCGCCTCTTTCAACACTATAGGGCTCTTCGATTACTATCTTTCCTATCCCTTGTTTCCTCCGGGCGCTCTGTATTCAATCTTCCCCTTTGATGCGGTCAAGTCTTATTCGTCAGCGCTTCCACACCCGGCAGCTTGCGCCCGCCCAGGAATTCAAGTGATGCGCCGCCACCGGTCGAAATGTGCGAAATCTTATCGGCAAGCCCAGCCGCATGGATCGCGGCGACCGAGTCCCCGCCGCCGACGATCGAAGTTGCGCCCTTTGCCGTCGCCGCGGCCACCGCTCGGGCAATTTCGAGCGTACCCTTCGCAAACGCCGGCATCTCGAATACACCCATTGGGCCGTTCCACACAATCGTCTTTGCGCGCGTCAGTTCCGCGCCGAATTTCGTGATGGTATCCGGTCCGATGTCGAGCCCCATCCATCCGTCGGGCGTAGCGCTGACGCTGGTCGTTTGCGTCTTCGTGTCCGCCTTGAACTCCGCGCCCAGCACATGATCGCTCGGCAGCAACAGGCGAAAGTTGCGCTGTTTCACCTCTTCCAGCAGCTTTCGCGCAAGGTCCAGTTTGTCGGCTTCCACCAGCGACTTCCCGATCGGCAGACCCTGCGACTTCAGAAACGTATACGCCATCCCGCCGCCAATCAGCATGGCGTCGGCGACTTTCATCAGGTTCTCGACCACTTCAATCTTGTCCGAAACCTTTGCCCCACCCAGCACAGCTACAAAAGGCCGCTCCGGGTTCGACAATGCTTTGCCCAGATACGCCAGTTCGCGTTCCATCAGCAGTCCGGCCGCAGCCTGTTTCACGAAGCGCGTAATTCCCACGACCGAGGCGTGCGCGCGGTGCGCCGAGCCGAACGCATCGCACACAAACAGCCCGTCGCAGAGCGCCGCGAGCTGACGGGAGAAACCCTCGTCATTGGCCTCTTCCTCGGGGTGGTAGCGCACGTTCTCGAGCAACAACACGCCGCCATTTGCGAGCGCGCGGCTCTTCGCCTCCGCGTCCGCGCCAACGCAATCCGTTGCAAACTCCACCGGCGCGCTCAACAGCTCCGCCAGCTTTGCCGCCACCGGCCGCAGGCTGTATTTCGGGTCGGGCTTGCCCTTCGGCCGTCCCAAATGTGACGCCAGCACAAGCCGGGCGCCGCGCGCCCGCGCGAATTCGAGCGTCGGCAGCGTTTCCCTTATGCGCGTATCGTCGGTGACACGCCCCCCGTCCAGCGGAACGTTGAAATCCACGCGAATGAATACGCGCTTGCCGCCGAGTTCCAAGTCACGAATTGAAAGTTTGTTCATGGTTTAAGTAAGAGGCTCCGTTTGATTCCCACAGGTTAGACCAGCAAAGCCATGGAACTTCAGGGGTTAAAACCCATTGGTTTCCGGCACCTTGAATGTCGCGGCTAAAGCCGCGATCCACAAACAATACTTGCGTGGCCATATCCCGGATACAGGACGGTCACACGGGTCACGAATTACAAATCACGATTCACCATTAATTTCCACTCAGGGCAAGCGGATCACGGCCCCGCGTCTACAACTTCGACGCCAGGAGCTGAATCAGGTCCCGGCAACGGCATGAATATCCCCACTCGTTGTCGTACCACGCCAGTATTTTCGCGCAGTTTGTTCCCACGACGCGTGTGAATCCGGAATCCACGATGGACGAATGCGGATTGCCGCGAAAATCGGCCGAAACCAGTTCCTCCTCGGTGAATTCGAGGATGTTCTTCATCGGCCCTTCGGCCGCTTGCCGCAGCGCCGCATTTACCGTCTGAACCGTCATCGGCTTTTCCGTCATCACGGTGAGGTCTACCACACTCACATTCGGTGTAGGCACGCGGATAGAGTAGCCGTCGAGCTTCCCTTTCAGTTCCGGGATCACCAGGTGCAGCGCCTTCGCCGCGCCGGTTGAAGTCGGGATCATCGAAAGAGCCGCCGCTCGCGCGCGCCGCAGGTCCTTGTGCGGCAAATCGAGCAGCCGCTGGTCGTTCGTGTAGGAGTGGATGGTCGTCATTGTGCCGCAGGAGATCCTGAACGTGTCCTGAATCACTTTCGCGACCGGAGCCAGACAGTTGGTCGTGCATGACGCGTTCGAAATGATGTGGTGTTTCGCCGGGTCGTAGGCCTTGTCATTCACGCCGAGGACAACCGTCAGGTCTTCTCCGGTAGCCGGCGCGGAGATGATCACCTTCTTCACCGGACCGCGCTTGTGCTTGGCCGCATCGGCACCCTTTGTGAACAGGCCCGTCGATTCAATGACGATCTCCGCCCCCACCGACGCCCAATCGATCTCCGCGGGATCTTTGGTCTTGAACACTCGAAAACTCTTCCCATCGACCGCGATCGAATCGTCGGTGTGGGTCACTTTTTGGTGCAGGTTCCCCAATACGGAGTCGTACTTCAGCAGATGCGCCAGAGTCTTTGAATCGGTGATATCATTCACCGCCACGAATTCGATCGCTGTATTTCCCAGCGATGCGCGCACGATGTTCCGCCCAATACGGCCAAAACCGTTAATTCCCACTTTGATCGGCATGATTCCTCCGGAGGATTGAATAGCACAGTAGCCGCTCGATACCAAATCATTCCATGGGGCTAGCTGTGGGCAAAAATGGCACAGTGGCTTCTACCCCAAACTCAAAACACCTTTCGGCGGAAGATTGCGCTGTGCGTGCATGACCTCGCATGAATAACCAGACAACGCGAAACCGCTCCATTGTCTGTTTCGCCCGGCATGCAAACTCAAAATGCTAGGGTGGGCCCGCGAAAAAGTCAAACCGATTCGCCGCCAGGTTGTCGCAAACGCGCGCCTCCGAATTCGGCTGTGAAACGGATTCATGAACTCACTCCCGCAGGCTGGCCTTTCAGGCTAGCGTCTTCCGCGCCGGGCGGGGTGAAACAATGTCCCCGCTCGATTCCTGATCCAGCAAAAATCTATCTAGAACACGAATGGAAACCGGGACAAGGATGAAATGATAAAATTCGGCAAATCAAGTCATGCGCTCCGAGGATTACTGCGGAAACTGCTCAACCTGGATGACCTTATTACCCTCGAACTTCACGAAGACGGTCTTCGCGGGCGGCTTGCCATAAATCCAGTCTTCGGTTTCGACCCCATCCGGTGCGCGCTCGCGAACCTTGCGATCCGGGCGTCCGATTGCCGCGAGGACCGTCTCTCGGTCCATCCCTACCGCAGGCCGCTTTTCCTTGACAGCCTTCTGCATGTCGGGAGGCAGAGTCTCAACCCACTGCACAGCTGCGGAATGTTGTTTCGAAAAATCGAGCATACCCGAGAGATACCGCTTCAAATCATCGGGAGTCATTTCCGGCAGCGGCTTGTCGAAATCCAGGAACAACGTCGCTCCAGCGTTCGTATTCACCGGCGCTTCTGGCGCGGAGGCCCGCATCGTTGGAACCCCGCCCATTTGAATATGGACGTGGTCGCGCAAGCGGGCCTTACCACGCCCACCGCCATTAATGTCCACAATGATCTGGCGATCCTTGAATTCCAGGTTGGTAATCTGCGCCTTATCGCCCGGATTCACCGCCGCACCCAAGTTTCCGAGCGCCTGCCGCAGTTCTTTCTCGTCAAGCGGGACTCCTGCCTTCAGGTGGAAACCCTTCTTCCCCGCCGGGATGGGCTCCACCACGCGCGCGAACTCTCCGTCCACATACCGCACCAGCGCCAGACGCGACATCGGCTGCAGAGGTTCATCCTTGGCTTTTTCGGACTTATTGCTGGAGGCACTATCCTGCGTGGCTTGGGCCTGGCCGTTTGCCGGCGACATGTCCGGCAATACCGGCAAATTCTCGCTTGGGGGAAATTCCACGTGCTGCTTGTTGGGTGGTTGCAGATGTATCACGCCGGATATATCCGCGCTCAACAAGAGTGCTGCCGTGGCCGCCATGGATGCTAGCCGGAGCATGCGACACCTTCTAGATGGATTTTACCACCAATGCGCGATGGCCTTCTACCACTGTCTGTCCAGCGTACTGTTCAGTTTCCGGTTTGACGACGATACGCCCGGAATGCGCCGGGCGCGAACGGCACGAAATTAAGAATACTAGATTCAACTCGAGGGGTATTGGCAAGGACGAGACTCACGTCGTCAGGCAGGAACAACTAATATCCAATTAAGACTGAAGCCCCTGCGTTATCTGGAGTTACGGATTTTGTGTAGGTACATTCTTGTACGGGACCTCCGCCCATCCCTGGCGAATTCGCCCGTCGCTATTGCGGCAAGCAGCCAGGGAGGGGGCGGAGTTTTTTCTCAGGATTAGCCGGGGTTACTATTTCCCCCCGAAATGCACGGTGATGCCAGTGGACAACTCGAAATTGTTGGCTGTTGTGCTACGGGTTTCTGGCTGGCTGCAGAAGAAGTCGAAGTTATTAGAGCATGCAACGGTAGCGTTCACCGAACTGTGGATGTAATCAACCTCCAGGATTCGAATGCCCCAACGCCCATGGTTCCAGTCAACGCCCCCACCGGTCTTGAAGGCCATACCAGTACCGTGCGCGCTGCTAAATGCATTGGTAAAACATCCCTCCGAGCCCGTTGATAGGACGCACATGTCTGCAAGGCCTTCGTGTGCATGCATGACGCCAACGAGGACGTGAGTGAAAAGGGCGAAGTTCCCAACAGGCTGGGTGAGCTTTGGCCCAAATGTGTAGGTATAGACATCCGAAGGCGCCTTAAGGATTTCGCCGTTATCAGTGGATGTAACCGGATAGCTAAGTAGCACCGGGCTGCCGTTGTGGCCGGAAAAGTTTGCCTCGAGGCCGATGTGATTGTTAAAGTTGTAGACAAAAGCGGCAGTGTAGCCGTGGTATCCGGGTTTGCCCAAACCACACCAATCGATGTTCGAGTTTGTACAAGCAATATTTGTTCCCAAATTATCGAGCAGGTAAGAGTAACCACCGAACAAACTGAACTTACTCGTGTCCTGTGCCTGCGCCGGAGCGCTGGTCAGGCAGACTATCAGCCCTACTACCAACAAACCAAACAACATCTTCTTCTTCATCAATTCCTCCCATGTTTAATTTTTAACCGGAATTTCCGGTCAACACCACCACCGTGTGCATTCTAAAGTTCTCCTGCCTTCGACACAACAAATTTATCAGCGGTTTGTTACCAGTTTGCCACCAGAGCAGATTACAGAAAGATAACGGGTTAGGACGGCTTGCCTTTGCCGTATGACGAACCCTGCTTGCTACCGCGTAACTGCTTTTTCGGACACAGCTTCCCTCCCTCCTCGATCTCAAGACCTTTCTCGCCGAACACTTGTATAGTAGCCACATGCTTACGACGGTGCCCTGGATCACATCTCCATGTGATCCAGGGCACTGCTGGCAGAGAGAGCGTTCATGCGGAAGAAAGCTGGCAGGACTAATTTCGCATCGCTGCGGGCGATTCAGCACAAAATCATTACGTATTAGCCTATCTCAATATCACCCTTGCAGCGATTGATCCCGGCAAGTCGGATTATCGCAAACTGATGACCCACTGTTCTGTCCCTGCGCCGAATCCACGCGCGCGTTTACTTGAAATAGCCGAGGGGGCTAGTCCTGCGCGTCTGACCGGACCTGGACACCTTCGCGGTCAATCCGAAAAGGCAGCAGCGTTCCACCGGCCGCCGTAACGGCCACTTCGATGCGCGCGCGCGCTTCGGGCTCGATGACCAGCGTAAGGCACCCACCACCTCCCGCGCCGCACACTTTGCCGCCGAGCGCACCCTTTCGGCACGCGGAGGAGATAATGTGGTCGATCACCGGCGTCGAGATCGTTCGAAGGTTTCGGCGGCGGAAGTCCCATTCCTCGCGCACCAGACGGCCGAGTTCGTTCCATTGATTCCGTTCGAGTGCCGCGCGCACGTGTCGCGCAACTACCGCGATTTTTTCGAGGTTTTGCGCCACGCGCCGGTCGCGGTTGATGTGCCGCATGAAAACTTCCCAGTTATTAATGCCGGATTGCCGCGGCTTTCCCGTGTAGCACAGCACCAGCCGCCGCTCAAGCTCGTCGAGATTGCAACCGATCGCCTCGCGCCATTCGCCGCCCGGCGCGAGAACGATAGCGGCGGCGCCGCCGAATGCCGGAGGGTAATGGTCTTGCGTGCCAGTTGGCACACGGATGACAATCGCCTCCACGTCACGGCTGATGTGGATCCAGTCTTCGCGGCGCAGGCCTGCGTTGGTCAGGCGATCCAGCGCCGCGCAGATTGCCACAGCCATGGCGGAAGATCCGCCGATTCCCGCACCCGCGGGCGCCTCGGAATCGGTGGTCAATGTGAAGCCGGCCGGTGGGCGAAAAACCCGCACCAGGTGCGCTAGCAGCGGCAGTTTATAACGCCGCGCCTTAGACAACGCATTAAGCGACGGGAACGATTCTTGACGCCGCGTGTCGCGCGAGACCAGTACAATACGGCGTGATTTTTCGGGCGCTGTCTCGATGACGCAGGATGCGTAACGCGTGATCGCGCAGTTTACCGTTACGGCGCCCTCGTGAAACAGGTACAGCGGCCAGATGTCCAGGGTTCCTCCGGCCAGATCAATCCGCGTCGGCGCTCTCGACTCGATTCTCACTTTGACTTGCTCCCTTTCTCCCGCTAGTCTTTTACTTCCCGCGGATTCCATCACACCGCGCGAATAATACCAGATGACCGCACATACCCGGCACAAAACGCAGATCCGTGATTCCGTACTTGCAAGATTCATGCTGGGGTTTGACGGCGAGAGCCTGTCCGCTGAACTGAGCGACTACCTCGCACGTGGCCTTGCAGGAGTAGTCCTCTATCCGCGCAATTTCCACAACGTAAAACGCCTCCGTGACCTCACCGCAGAGATTCGCCGCGCCGCCGGACGGCCCGTGCTGATTGGAATCGATCAGGAAGGCGGCACGCGCTTTGCGTTACAGGAACCATTTACTCGCTGGCCGTCAGCGGCAGAGCTCGGCCGCGCCGGTGATTTCGAATTGGTTGAGCAGGTGGCACGAGCGATCGCGTTGGAACTCCGCGCTGCCGGGTGCAACGTCAATTTCGCGCCCATGTTAGACCTTCACGTAAATCCCGAAAGCCCCGTCACGACTGACCGGAGCTTTGGAACCGATCCCTACCGTGTCGCGAAGATGGGCGTCGCGTTTGACCGGGGGTTGCGAGCGGGCCGCGTGCTCTCCTGTGCAAAGCATTTCCCGGGCCACGGCGATGCCCTGGTAGATCCGCATCTCGCTCTCCCGGTATTTACCGGCACGATGGAGCGTCTGGAATCCGCCGAACTGGTTCCCTTTGCCGCAGCCATCGGTGCCGGGGTTCCGCTGGTGATGACCGCACACATCCTGTTGCCCCGGATTGACTCGGAGCGGCCTGCATCGCTTTCGAGAACGATGCTTGACGGCGTATTGCGCCGCCACATGGGATTCAGGGGCGTGATTCTCGCGGATGATCTCGGCATGGGCGCGATTGCGCGGCGGTACGGCCCGGGCGAGGCCGCCGTTGAGTCGCTTCGCGCAGGCACGGACATCGCAATGTTGTGCCATGACTGGCGGGCTGTTGCGCCCGCCATTGCCGCGGTCCAGAGGGCTTATGATGAGGGACGCTTTGGCGAAGCAGAATGGCGCGCGTCACTGGAACGAATCGAACGCGTCTGCGCCCTGGCGGAGTTACCAGGGCCAGAATTGCCACTCGAGATTTTGGGATGCGACGAATATCGCGCACTGGCAGCGGAAGTCCGCGCGCGATTGCTCTAATTTCTCCCTACCCTTTGTGTTCTCTGTGTTTCATCTTTCCGGGAAAAACATAATGGGGAGAACCCTGAGACCACATAGACATGCCAGCATGGGGATCAGAAGGACACTGGTATATGAAGGAATGGAGCGGCCGATGGGACTCGAACCCACGCCTGGACCTTGGCAAGGTCCCGTACTACCCCTATACTACGGCCGCTCGAAACACGAAAACTCTAGCACGTCAGCCTTTCATCGACAAGTTCCTACCGGCACACGGGGAAAGACGGACGACGCGCATCCAAATAGGACACAAATGGGACAAACTTATCTTCATGCCATGAACTGCCACACTGTGTGTGGCGTTCAACTGACTTGAAGTACCCGTGCTGTCCTGACAACGGGCGACTTCCGCTGCCGTTCGGCAAATTTGGAGGCTTTTGTGCGGTCGGTATATACACGGCCGAACCTCTCACCGTCTTTGTAAAAGACCGTAACCTGCCAGTGTTTGTGCTTGCGCCGCTTGTCTTTTCCGAGCTTCGTGCGTTTTCTCTTTTTCAAGGTCCACACCTACGCGCGTAGTATCTCAATTGCGGCAGAGGCGCGCAAGTACTGATTCGAGCACTGCCCTTCGAGGAATAGGACCAGGCCGCAATGAGCGACCGACCACCGCTAAAAGCAATTCCCGAGAAACTTCATTCCCTGTGAAATAACACGGGCCAGCCGGTTCCGCGGCACGTACTCAATCACCGCGCAGGTGTACCTGAGCCCTGCTGTCAGATCAGTAGTCTTCTGTAACTTTTTTCTTGTACGGACTTTGGGAGGATTTTGGCGAATGATGGCCGCGATAGTCATCCAGTTCTTCGTCGGTGATCTGGAAGTGTGTATTCGCCGGATGATTCGCATCCGCGGCGAGCTCGCGGCGAAGCCTGAGGGAACAGATGTCCGGCGCGTCCTGGAACCGTGCGCGCCGGCAATCGAACGCTGCGTTGGAGATGGTCAGCGTAAATTCGCGTGCCTCGCTCTTGGACTCCCTCACGGTAAACATGTACTCACGAACGAGAGGACCCACTTCATACCCAACAAACTGAACGATGAGACTATCGCTCATCGAACGCTTGGAACCGTAGGTGCGATGGAAGTAGCGGGGGCGAGAGTGGCGGCAACCGTGACCTTCTTCTTGCGTTTGGCGCGGGACCGCTTGGGAGGAGTGCCTTCGGCAGGCTCGACAACCATCAGGCTGGTGACGAACTTCTTCGGGCCGTGAAGGTCAAAATCGATCGACGTGCGCTCGGAATCCGAATCGGTGACAATTCCCAGGCCATATTGGAAGTGCTTGATGTACAGACCTTCCGCGAGAGCTTTCAAGATACTGCCTCCTTCTGATTGCTGCACACAAAGAAAAATAGGGCGAGACGGCGTTCGCCGTCTCGCCCCGATTCATTACAGGCTGGTGACGTTCGCTGCCTGCAGGCCCTTGGGGCCGGAGGTTACTTCGAACTCAACCGCCTGGCCTTCGTTCAGCGACTTGTATCCCTCCGCCTGGATGGCGGAGAAATGGACGAAGATGTCCTCGCCGGACTGGCGCTGGATGAACCCGAATCCCTTGCTGGCATTGAACCACTTTACTGTTCCTTGTTCTTTCACGGTATTTCCTTTTCACTATTTTGAGCTATTTGGTGCCTCTCGACCGCCTCCAGCCGTACAACAAAAAAAGGTTACAAGTGTAACTTGCAGCCCCTTTAATCGAATCTAAAGGTGTTACAAGAGCAACAAACGCAATACAACTTTACCACAAATTCGCGTTTACGCCTAATGAATTCCGCAGCCCGCGCGCCTGCGCCCCCCGTTCTTCTAGTCCGCCATCAGTCCTTCCGGTGCTTGAAAAACTCGACTTGGCGGAGGCGTTTCTTCGCTTCCTCGATTGTCTTATAAGGACCTCCGAGATTCTTTCCCTTACTGGAAACGACCTTGTATCCGCCCGCAACTTTCTTGATCATAGCGATCCTCCCGTCTGCTGAGTAAGAGCTAAGCGCAACGTAGTGGAATTATAATGCCAATTTCGAAACTGGATGCTCGAAAGCGATGACACCGGAGAATCAAAGATTGATTGGTTGCTACACGGGGAGAATGCTTCACCTCCGAAGAAGCCGCAATGTTCCATCCGGGGGCCGCCGCCATTCAAAGCCGCTGTTGGAGAGCGTAGTGCAGTTCATGCTGCTGATCCGTGCTAAGTTTGGCGCCCTGTTTGGTGACGTAGAACACGTCGGTGGCGGTTCCACCCTCCGTGTCAATTAGGCCCACTGCAATATTGCAACCGAGTTCGGCAAACGTGGAACTAATGTCGTAAAGAAGCCCCGGCCGGTCGAAGGCGGCAATTTCCACAACGGTGCTATGCGAGGAGCACTCGTTATCGAGGCGGATGCGCGTTTGCACACGAACTTTCGGAGCCTGTTTTTCGGGGTGAAATTTCCTCTTCATTAAATCGGCAACGTCGAGTTCACCGGATAAGGCGGCGACAAGACTCTGTTTGAGACGAATTGTCTCAGACGGATTGTGATCGAGTGTGCGGAACCGGTCGGAGAAGCGCAATATATCCAGCACGATTCCGGCCTTATTCGCACAAGCATCTGCCTTCATGATATTCATCCCCCAGGACGAGATCGTCCCGGCAACCTTCGCAAAAAGAAATGGCCGGTCCGTTGTCACAAGAACAAGCTCATAGTAATCGTCGCGCTTGGTCACGCTGATTTCGGCCGAAGAGCGGCCCAAGCGCTTGTACATCCGATAATGAGCCGCGATTTCTACCGGAGAGTGCGTCAGCAAATACCGCTTCGGAAACCCATCCAGAAAATTCCGGAACCGTTCCGTTTCACCCGCTTCTTCTCCAGGGGGAACCAGACGCTCGAGTTGCTTGGCATCTTCTCCCGCTACATACAATCGCTGGTCGTCGACGGAACGGTTCAAGTAATTCTCCGTGGCGGCATACAATTGCCACAGCATCTCCGCCTTCCACGGCGTCAGGGCCTCCGGATTTACAGCCTTGATATCCGCATAAGTAAAAAGCGTGAGCATCTTCAGGTATTCGATCGTGCCCACGGCCTGGGCAAAATCATGCACCGCTTCGGGATCGAAGATGTCGCGCCGCAGGACTGTTGCGGACATTCGCAAATGGTTTGCGATCAGAAAGTTCACCGTGTCGCGGCCAGCGGAATCTAGCCGCAGGCGGTCAAAAACGCCCTTCACAGCTTCCAGACTGCCTTGCACATGACTCTCGACCGGCATGCCCTTGCCGACGTCATGGAAGATCAAGGAAAGGTAGAGCAGTTCCGGGTGTTCGATACTGGAGAGAATGTCCCAGAATTTCCGATCGGATTCGCTGCTCTCCGCAGAGAGCTTATGCAAATTCTCGATGGTGACCAAGGAATGTTCATCGACCGTGTACCGGTGGTAATAGTCGCGAATGACCAGCGAATCGATCGCCTGAAATTCCTTGAACAACAGCACGAGGAGTCCGAGCCGGTGCATCGCGCGCAAAGACGATGCGGCATAAGGCAACACAAGAATACGACGGAAGTACTCCCACAGATCCGGAGTCTTGGAGACCCACTTTTGGATCCTGGGAAGGGCCGCCTCGACTGCGTTTTCGGTTTCGGCAGTCAATTTGAGATTGTGCCGGGCAACGAATTCAAACAGGCCAAACATCCTCGCTGGGTCTTCGACCGATGCAGGTTCATGCAAAAACACGCGTCCGTCGACGACGGTGAATTCCGTGTTCGACAACCGCGATTTGCGTCTGCCGAATAGGCGTGACCGAATTGATCTTTCCCGCGGAATTTCATCGAGCAGGACCGTCAATCTGTATATGGCCCGAACATGCCGAAAATAGCCGCGCATCCAGTCGTTGGGGGAAGTCACCGGCCCGCCATGTAGTCCAATCCCCGCGGATGCGGCCTGGGATTGCAGTTCGTAGGTCAGTACATTAAGGTCGCGGCCCTGCTGGTAGTGGAGAAAACACCGGACGGCATCGAGAAAGTTGATTGCGTTCATCGCGTCCGGCCGAAGCGGAGCCGGCAACAGCTCTTCGGCACTTTTCCATTCGCGGGAATGCTTCATTTCCGAGATCTGCGCCAGCCAGCACGCCACTTGATAGTCCCGCAAACCGCCGGGGCCATCCTTGATATTAGGCTCGAGATGAAAAATGGTTCGGCCATATTTTTCGTGTCTCAAGCGGGCTAGGCCCGTGAGTTCCTGCATCAAGTTCTGAGCTTCTCGCGCCACCATGCCCGGAAGAACCCGGGTCCGGAGCCGTTCAAAGAGTCTTTCATCACCGCAGATGTAACGGCAGTCCAGGAGTGAAATATTGAATTCGATGTTGCCGCGATGAAGTTTGCCGCATTCGGAGAGGGTCCGAGTTGTGGGGCTTACGCGCAGGTGTAAATCCCAAAGAGACTGGCTCAGCGGAGCGATGATCTTCTTAATCAGGTTTTCTTCCTGGGCCTCCTTCTCAAACAGAAAAAGGAGATCAATATCCGAATACGGAAACAGCGCACGCCGCCCGTATCCGCCCATTGCAGCGATGCAGAATCCTTCGACGGGATCTCCAGTTTTTGTAACTTCGTTCCAGAGCTCGATAACCACCGAATCGATCAAGGAAGAGCGGCCGCGGATAGCTGCCTTCCCATCGCCCGTCTCCTCGAAGCGTTTCCTGATTTTCGCGGACTCGTCCGCATATAACTCTTGTAGCGTGGAAGTGCGACTTTCGAGCCTCATGTCAGACCAACCAGATCCGCCGCCTATCCTGCGCGAAGGAGTTTCCGCAACCCAAATACACGTCCGTCTCAAAACTCCAGCTTCGCTGTCTGAACCGTCCCCCCCTGTATTAGAGAGCCGAAACCCCGCGCTCCTGGTTTCGAATCCGGATTGCTTGATCAACTTTGGAAATAAAGATCTTTCCATCGCCGATCTTTCCCGTCGAGGCGCTCTGGAGAATTGCATCGACCGCAGCATCCACGAGATTGTCGGGAATGACCAATTCGATCTTGATTTTCGGAAGGAGATCTACGGTGTATTCACGGCCGCGGTAGACTTCCGTATGTCCCTTTTGCCGGCCGTGCCCCCGGACGTCGGATATGGTCATGCCTCCAATGCCCAGTTCGGTGAGAACTTCCTTAACTGCTTCAAACCTGGACGGCTGAACGATCGCTTCGAGCTTAGTCATCATAATGTTCTTGTCCTCAGGTTGTAACCAGAGATTCGAATCCCTTGCCGCCTCTCGGCAGCGCCTCCCACTATAGGACTATTCTACCTGGCAATTCCACACTAACGAGTTCTATTGGGGTTCGGCTTGTCACGCATAGCGCTTTCGGCGCTGGCGCCCGATACAGGTTGTCAACCAAGACACCTCCCAGCGGGAAACCACACGCTTACCTAAAATGGCCTAGCATGTAAGTCGTTTGGATACCGCCACAATGTGCGCCGATTCGTGAAACTCATCGCGGGGAATCCCTGACCGTTGCAAGATGCCGTACTGCACTTCCTCTCGCGTCTCAAGAACTCGCTACCTGGATGTGCGGGAGAGCGCTGAACCTAATTGCTCTCCCACCTCCATAATTCGCATCACTTCTTCAAGACGCTACGCCGCCGTCACTTGGCGTCGCGGCTGTCAAATAGGAAGATCAGGCCGATGGTGGCCGTGTTCTGGTATTTGACTCCCGAATTAAAGTTAGAGATGTCGAATACGGGAAAGTTCCCCATATCTCGCCGGTACTCGAAGCGGGTTAGCAGGTGAGTTGCCAACGTCCGCTGGTACGTTGCGGTAAACTCGTTAAAGTGCAGACGCGGAATACCTGTGGCTGTCATGAATCCATCGTGATCTTCGAAGTATTCGTAGCGGGCCGCAACATAATCATTTGCGTCCAGCGCATACTTCACATACCCTGCGCCACCTGTCCAGTAAACGGGAGCGGAATAGGGCGGCGTGGACTCAATGGGAAATCTGTCACCGCGGCCATAGTCGAAGTTCGCCATCAACGACAGCTTGGCCGTCGGATTATACGTGACGACCGTGTCCCAGGTCTGCCGCCAGAAGTTGTTGACGTTGACCGTGGGGCCAAAAGTCCCTGCGGGCGCTTCCGGTCCGGCCATGTAGGTCTGAGCGAAACTTACCTTTTTGGTTGGATTCCAATTGAACGTCAATCCGAACATTTTCCCGGAATTGTTGTCCACAATGTTGTTCCATCCGTTCGCCAAGTAACCCGTCAGCGCATACTTGTCGTTGAACGTGTATTTCGCCCGCATGCCAAAATGGTAAAACGGAATGGCGTAGGTAAACAGCAGGCCGCGCGAGTAGTTCCAGTTGTCCTTCGACTCGATCACTTCGGAGCCCATCGGCGTCACATACTTGCCGACATCCACCTGGAGTCCCTTCCCTACTGGCGCCAGGTAGGAGAAATACGCTTCCTTTAAGTGCTGTGCAAAGAACCCATCACCAAACCCCAACGTATTCCCGGCAAAGTCCGTTCCGTTGACAGCATTCATCCCGTCGCCGAATCCCAGCGACACGTGATAGCCGGTTCGGCCTGCCGGACCGCTCGCATCCGGCGCTTTGTCCAGAATCAACTCAGCCATGTTCAAGCCAAACTGGTGCGACCTGAAATCGAAAGCGCGAAAATCCGCGCCTTGGTCGGAGGGATGATTAAAGTTAACCTGGTAGTACGTATCTATGAATCCGCTCAACGACGTCGGCCCCAGCAAACTCGCGATCGTTGTCTTCTCCGCAGGCTTGTCCTGCGCGGCTGCTGCCGGAGAAGGTGCTGGCGTCGCCGCCGCCGCTTCTTCGGTCCGCTTCCGTGCCGCCAGTTCGCTCCGCAGTTCTGCGAGTTCCTTCTCTAGTTCCTCCACTCGCCGGTCCAGGCTCGCCGGACTCGACGCCGCTGGCGCCACCGATGCACTCATCGTGCTCGCTTCACTCACACCTCCTGCCGCATTTGCCGCCATCTGAGTCTGCGCCCGAGCCACCGGCGCTCCCGCAATCGCAAGCCCCATCGCCAACATTCCTATGCACACCCCATAAGTTTTCTTCATGTGATTTGTGTTACTCCCTTTCCGCTGGCAGGCCGCTTTTCTCTTCCCTCTTGCAGCCCCGCCCGGCCCCTAAACCTTAGCCGCTCCTCTCCGCTACAGTCCAATTCATACTTTCTCTTCTAGCAATCAGGTTTGGATTGACCAATTCTCTAATGCTGTGCATAAAGCATGTTTATCCAGTGATCCGAAACTTGAAGGCCAGAATGCCTAGATCCCTTATTTCCTGAACTTCAATGGCCGATGACGTGGAGAATTCTAGACAGCAAGACCTAAGAGAGGCATAAATAATTCGCAGGGAATTAGTAAATGAAAGTCCACTCACCGTGGAGTTGCCGGTGAGTCGGCTAACACCAGGATCGATCCTCGTCATTCATAGAGCAGGACAGCAACGCGGTACATCGAAGATCCAAACTTGCTACCCGACGGACAGGCTCCAATAGCCGCACCATGATACCGGCCGGTTTGAATTCTCTGGTCCAGCATATCTGGGAGTTCTTGAAGATCCGCCGTAGCGTAGTGCAGCACAAAGGAAGGCCGGTGATTTCCCGCAAATCCATTGTCCAGGGCGCACGTCCGGCGCGCGTCATCGGTATAGTTCAGCAGGCGCAGCCCGCGCGATTGGAGTTGAGCAGCCACCACCTTCTCCTGATCCTGCAAAGACAACGCACCACCAGCCAGCGAAAAATCCTCGACAGCGAACAATGCCCCGTTTCGTTCGGCCACCGAGATGCCGACCGAATCCACTTGCGGATCGAGCAGATTTCTCCGGTGCGGTGGCGATTTCATCCACTGTTCGTGGATGCTCTCTGCATCCGGCCCTTCGGCAATGTTTTCTGCAATAGTGCTGAAGCGCGCGCCGGCTTGTGCAACTCGTCCGGCCAGGTCCGGCTCACCGGGAAACTGATGCGAAAGTGTATCTTGCTGCGCCAGCCGCAAGGCGTGCTGCCGCGCCGCGGCAGCCAGCGCGTTGTTCCATTTTAGCGGCGGTAATCCCTGTGCCGTTCGTTCGCGATTCGCGGATCGGAATAACGTCTGTTCCGGTCCGTGGTTGTTGCCTTGTGCGAAGACCGGCCGTGGAAGGAGACTCACGATGGCGATTACGATGGCGAATCTTAAAGACATCCGCATGACTCAGCTCCAGTACTACTTGTAACCCATTCCCGCATATATCCACTCGCTGATTCGCATGGTTACCAGTGACACATCGGAAACTCCCGTCCCGGCTCAGAAACCACTGAACGATTCCAGGAGCAGAAAACCATCAAGAGATATTATGATGGAGCAAGGAGAATCACGAAACGCATGGGACCAGCTTTAGTAGACATGAAGAACGTGCGTGTCATTCGAGGTGACAACGTCGCCCTCGATGATTTCAGCCTCCGCATTGAAGCGGGCGAGCATATCGCGATTCTGGGACCGAATGGCTGCGGCAAATCGACTCTGATTAAGACCATCACACGCGACTGCTACCCCGTCCTTCGGGAAGGTTCTTCCATAACCATCCTGGGACGCGAACGCTGGAATATCTTCGAGCTGCGCTCCGTGCTCGGGATCGTCTCGAACGATCTCATGTTGGACTGTACGAGTGAGACGAGCGGCCGTGAAGTGGTTCTCTCCGGGTTCTTCAGCAGCACCCGCATCTTTGAACATCAGACCGTTAAGCCTGTCCACAGAGAAAAGGCCGAGGCCGTGTTGGCGCGGCTCGGAGTGCCGCATCTGGCCGGCCGCCCTGTTGCGGAAATGTCCTCCGGCGAGGCGAAACGCATACTGATCGCCCGGGCGCTGGTGCACGATCCGCAAACGCTCGTGTTCGATGAACCGAGTAACAGCCTCGATGTTTTCGCCCAACATGAACTTCGGGAAACGATGCGCGCACTGGCCCGATCGGGAATTGGGATCGTCCTGGTAACTCATCATCTCTCCGACGTCATCCCGGAGATCGATCGTGTGGTCCTAATGCGTAACGGACGGATTCAAGCGGACGGACGGAAAGAAGATCTGCTTGAGCCGGACCAAATCTCCCGCCTGTTTGGGATTCGAGTGGATATCACCCGGCGCGACGGCTACTACCATCTCTGGTGATTCACGGTCCGGGCTTTACACCGAATAGGAAACGTTCTCGTCGGGGATAATGGGCTCCGCGCCGTCTCCCGAGGCGGCGCTGGGACCCGTGCTTGCGCCTTTGGCGCCGCGGCGCATCGCGACGATACCGGTTCGCACCATCTCGAGCACACCATAGGGACGCAGCACTTCCAGCAATCCGTCGATTTTGTCTTCCCCACCGGTAATTTCGATGGTCAGTGATTCCGGGCCGACATCGACCACACGCGCGCGAAATACGCTGGCAAGTTCGAGCACGTGTGAGCGCCCGTCGTGCGTGGCCGCCACCTTGATCATAGCCAAATCGCGGGAAATCGCGGATTTCGCCGTGATGTTCTCAACGAACAAGACGTTAACGAGTTTGTAGAGATGCGCTTCGATGCGCAGCGCCTGATCGCGATCGGCGTCCACCACAATCGTCATTCGCGAGACCTCGGGCTTTTCCGTGCGTCCCACGGTGAGGGAATCGATGTTGAAGGCGCGCCGGCGAAACAGCGAGGCGACGCGGGTCAGCACGCCCGGCTTATTTTCGACGTAAACTACAAATGTATTCAGCATAGGTTTCTCACGCGTCCGCTGCGGTCTCCACAATGGGGCTTGGCCTTCGGATCATTTCGTGCAAGGCGGCGCCTGCCGCGACCATGGGATAAACCGAGTCTTCCTGTTCCACCTGGAAATCAATGAGCATCGGGCCGTTATGCTTGCGTGCCGATTCGACCGCCGGCATCACCTGCGAACGCTGCGTTACGGCCACGCTGCGAACTCCATATGCGTCCGCCAGTTTCACAAAATTGGGGCTGAGCAGCGGCGTGGCTTCGTAATTGCGGTCGTAGAAAAACTCCTGCCACTGGCGCACCATGCCCAGGTATCCGTTGTTGATGATGGCGATGTTGACCTTCAGATTCTCTTGTACCATCGTGGCCATCTCGGCCATGGTCATCTGGAAGCCGCCGTCGCCCACTACGGCCCAAACCTCAGCCTCGGGACGCGCGGCTTTTACGCCAATCGCCGCAGGCAGTGCAAATCCCATTGTGCCGAGGCCCCCCGAAGTGATCAGCGTGCGCGGTTCTTCATGCTTGTAGTATTGGGCTTCCCACATCTGGTGCTGCCCCACGTCGGTGACCACGATCGTGTTGCTTCCACGCGTTTCATGCCAAAGATCGTTGATGACATGCGCGGCATAGAGGTGGCCGTCATCAGGGAGGTTCTGGATATCGCGCACCGCGGAATCGCCCTTCATCCGGTCGATGTACGCGAGCCACTCGCGGCGGTCCTGCGATTTCACCTGTGGCAACAGTTCGCGCATAACGGCGCGTAAATCGCCCACCAGCGCGACGTCCACTTTCACGTTTTTGTTGATCTCGGCGCGATCGATCTCCACGTGGATCTTCTTCGCGTTGGTCGCGTACGTCTTCACGTTGCCGGTGACGCGGTCGTCGAAACGCATCCCCAGAGCAATCAGCAGATCGGCTTCCTGAATGGTCCTGTTCAGCCAGGCTTCCCCGTGCATGCCCATCATTCCGAGACTCAGCGGATGAGACGCCGGGAACCCGCCCAAACCAAGCAGCGTGAGCCCCACCGGGATGTGGGCGCGTTCGGCAAAGGTGCGGACTTCCTGCATCGCGCCCGAGAGGATGATGCCGTGCCCAGCCAGAATCACGGGCCGCTCGGCACAGTTGATCAGCTCGAGCGCTTGTTTGTACTCATCGGGCGTGGGAGACAGATTCGGCCGGTATCCGGGGAGTTGCGGCTTGACCGGTTTCCCGTCGAAATCGCAGGTGGATTGCTGCGCGTCCTTGGTGATGTCCACCAGCACGGGACCCGGCCGGCCGGAACTTGCCACATAGAATGCTTCGCTGACGGTGCGCGCAACCTGATCGGCATGTGTAACCAGGTAGTTGTGCTTGGTAATGGGCAGCGTGACACCTGTAATGTCGGCCTCCTGAAACGCATCGGATCCGATGAGCTTGCTGCCAACCTGTCCGGTAATGCAGACAATCGGCGAGGAATCCAACATCGCCGTGGCGATTCCGGTGACCATGTTCGTGGCTCCCGGCCCTGAAGTGGCAATGGCTACTCCCACTCGTCCCGAAGCCCGCGCGTAGCCATCGGCCATGTGTGTCGCGCCCTGCTCGTGGCGGACCAGAACGTGATGGATATTGCTGTATTTCAATGCATCGTACGCTGGGAGGATGGCGCCGCCGGGATAACCGAATACTGTTGTCACGCCTTGCAGTTCCAAACACTCCCAGAGAATTTGCGCTCCTGTTTTCATCATGGAATTTTCCGCCCAGAAAGGATCAGGCCATCATCGCTCAGGAACGGGAGGCCCATCCGATTCAAAAACCCTGCGAGGAGGCCCATCCCATTGGCTCCTCGGGGAATGGTTACACGAAGCATTATACTAGAGAATTGAGAGCAAGGGTCTGTTCCTGTGGAGGTACGCCCGAGGATGCGTCAGGGGGCCTCCCAGGCGCACGCAATGACGCCAGCAGCATCTGACATCAATTCACATCGCGCCAATCCAGAATGACCTTCCCGGCCTTGCCCGACCGCATGGCTTCAAACCCCTTTTCATAGTCACGCCAGGAAAATCGATGCGTAATTACCGGCGCAATATCCAGGCCTGACTCCAGCATGACCGTCATCTTGTACCAGGTCTCAAACATTTCCCGGCCGTAGATGCCTTTGATCGTCAGCATATTGAAAATGACGTGATGCCAGTCGATGGCGATTTCCGAGGACGGAATCCCCAGAATGGCGATCTTGCCGCCATGGCACATATTCTCCAGCATCTCTCGAAACGCGGCCGCCGCTCCTGACATTTCAAGGCCGACATCGAAACCTTCGCGCATATCCAGCCGCTTCTGTACGTCTTTCAGGCGCGTAGTTCGCGCGTCCACGGCCTCCGCGATGCCTGCTTTCTTCGCGAGTTGCAAACGATGGGGATTCACATCGGTGATGACGACGTGACGCGCGCCGGCAAATTGCGCCACCACCGCCGCCATAATGCCAATCGGGCCTGCGCCGGTAACGAGCACGTCTTCGCCCAGCACAGGAAACGAAAGCGCCGTGTGGACAGCATTCCCGAATGGATCGAAGATGGCTGCAACCTCAAGCGGAATCGGATGCGTGTGTTTCCAGACATTCATCATCGGCAGAACGACATACTCCGCGAACGCACCGGCGCGGTTTACTCCCACACCTTGTGTGTGCGCGCATAGGTGCCTCCGCCCCGCGAGGCAATTCCGGCAACGCCCGCAGACGACATGCCCTTCCCCGCTGACCAAATCTCCCGGATAAAGGTCCGCGACATTCGATCCCAGTTCAACAACTTCACCAGCAAACTCGTGGCCTATGACGAGCGGCACACGAATTGCCGACCGCGCCCAATCGTCCCAATCGTAGATATGCAGATCGGTGCCGCAAATACCCGTGGACTGCACGCGAATCTTCACATCGTTAATGCCGGGTTCAGGCTCCGGAACTTCTTCCAACCACAACCCGCGACCATCGCGGCTCTTCACGAGTGCTTTCATTCCAAGTTTCCTCCGGCACAGTGCGCGATCGTATCAGAACGATTGCGCCGCTGAATTCCGACTCGACCTTCTTGATCTTCTCATTTCTTTGACATAATTGAGATAGGGTTCATCCGAAGATGATTCCATGAAGACGCCGGTCTGGCGGGCCCGAAAGTCCCCGACGTATGGTGCAAGCTAGACCCTCCGAAGAGTGCCGTGGATGAACTCGGCAGCACTTAGAATAAACCTCACTGCTATCGTTCTGATGACGATTATGCGAGTCCGTCCCAATGATTAGACTGTGCCACCACCCTGAACGACAGACCGCGAGAGCAATTGTCCACGGATTACCACATGAAGCTGACCAATCCAAGACGGGATGCCTGAAGGCCACTCGTCGTTTTCCCGAACCTTAGTTGGAGCGGTCGCGATAAACTCTGTTCGGTAGCTGGTGCTTATAGCTTTCCAGAGTCCAATCCAGTCGTGACTTCGATCTGGCCTTTCCGAAAAGGCTCAAAATCAGCCGTGATGCGTGCAAGGGTCTTCGGATCTAGAACCTTAGACACTGGCTTGTTCGGTTCCTTTTCCGAGAAAAGGTCAAGCGTCACCGTCCCACATTGTGAGGAAATGGCATCGTACGGGTAGGAATAGAGGCCTTCGTACGTAGCGTCAGTGACGCTTACGAAGGGATTGTGGACATTGAGCACGTCGGCGATTTTTCCGGGTTGGATCGGTTGAACCTCTTTTTCGCCACAGAGCAGCTTCATACGGTAGAAATCGGTCTTGAACTTCATTCTAGCCGGACCTGCGTACCGACCGTTCGCCAAGCCGCGGCCGAGAGCCGACATAAAAGTTTCACGAAGCTTCGGGTTGGCTTGTATCAGAATGACCGGTCGGTACTCTCCAGTGTACTCAGCCCAATTCTTCAGGTCATCAAGCGGTCGAAATGTTTCCTGGATGGCCTGAGGGTTTTTCCGAGTGCGCTTTTCCTTTTCCTTTTGGGCCTGGACACGAGCTCCTTCGGCCAAGTGGTATTTCAAAACCGGAGTTATGATCGCAACGTCATAATCGCCTTGGCCAAAGATGTAAGGGTGTTCGTCGAACTTCTGTTGCTGCAAAGAGGCTTTCAAAGCGTCGATTGGATAAGTGCCGGAAGGCTCAACAGGCAAAAGTGCGGCCTGTGGTGGCGAAATATCGCGCATTTTTGTTTTTGCGCGCTGCAACAGGAGTTCCGCCTCCTCGATGCGAACTATCCCGGATACGCCAGGGCCAGTGCTGTCCGGATCGGCAAAGGTGGTGAGACCAACCACCGTACCCACCGAGCTAAAAAGTGGGCCTCCTGAGTTGCCATGATTGATGTTGATATCGGACAGAATTGCATGCGGCTCGACCTTGCTGACCACTCCCGTCGTTAAAATTTTTTGCTGATTCAGAGGACTACCGATCGTGAAAACACGTTCACCTTCCACAACGGTAGCTTCCTCTGATTGCTGTTTCGCCAAAGGCGCGACGATGACTTCCTTAAACGGAGCAAGACTTGCCCAGAGGACGGCAATGTCTTTTTCGGGATCAAAAGCGACTACCTTGGCCTCGACCTTACGCTTTTCATCGAACTGGACGGCTACATATTCCGAAGGACCGATCACGTGTTGGTTAGTGAGGATGAGCCCCGCAGGGTCTACCACGAAACCGGTCCCGTGGCCAAACTCGCTCCACACCGTCACAACACAGTTTTGATACTTCTTGAAGAGCGATGCGAGGTCGTCCATTGTTCGTATTGGTTTACCCTGAGGTACGTCGGCAATCTTTGCGTTGTCATTGCTCAATTCTACGGAGGCCTCTGGCGCGGCGACGGTCATCTCCATTTCCCACGAATACCTTTTCCCCTGGAATTCAATCGGTTCGGGTGTCGTGATACGGTACCTCCCTGGTATGAGCTGCAACTCTGCCGTCCCGTCGAAGCTGGTCTTTGCCGTTGCAGGCTCAGCGTCAGCAACATCGTATCGAACGACAACCAGAGTGAGTCTAGGAGCGGGTTTCTGGTTCAAATCCTTATCCACAAGGACAGCGCGGATCTTGAGCTTGACGGTTTCGACTTGAGAGAAGGCAGGCACAGTCAGAACCACCAAGATGGCCGCTAGGGAAACCGCCTTTTTCATGGTGAGCGCCTCGACGAGAAGAACTATGGGGACGCATTGAGCATCTTCTTTACCTGGGCAATTGTCAAGTGCCTCTTGGCCGCCTGCCACCCGCATAGACGGCTCCATACGGGTGAAATAGGTTGGCAAATATTTCGGGGAATCAGTCCGTGAGTGATGGCAGTCGGGGTTACCGGCCAAGGCGGAGACTGTTCCAATCCGGGCAGGGTGTTCCATGGCGGCATCGTGGTGCGAGCCAACAGATGCACGGCAGGCGGATGAGGCTGACCAATCCAATACGGGAGACCTCCTGGGCTTCGAACCGGCCTCCACCGATACAAGAGACCTTTTGCCACGGCCGGGCGCCTCGGCTAGAATGGCCCCTTTGTGAAGTGTGTCCAGACCCCCTGAGAAGCGGTGACCGTGCCACGATGACCGAGATCTTGTTCCACAACACATTGACGGGCCGGACGGAACCGTTTGTTCCGTTAGTGCAGGGCGAAGTGCACGCTTACACCTGCGGGCCCACCGTCTACGATTTCGCGCACGTCGGAAACTTCCGCACCTTTGTTTTCCAGGATATTCTGCGCCGGTACCTGAAATCGAGAGGATTTCGCGTCATTCAGGTGATGAACCTCACTGACGTGGACGACCGTATCATCCAAAAAGCCGCGGCCGCGGGCGTGAGTATCCGCGACTACACCGAGAAGTACATCCAGGCGTATCTCGATGACCGGCGTGCGCTCAGCCTTGAGCCTCCCGAGCACATCGCCCGAGCCACTGAGCACATCGATGATATGGTACGGCTCGTCCAGCGCCTCACCGAAAAGGGGTTCACGTACACCAGCGATGGCTCGATCTACTTTCGCATCTCGAAATTCCCCGCATACGGCAAACTCTCGAAAATCGATGTGACCGGCATGCAGGCCGGCGCTCGCGTGGACGTAGATCGCTACGATAAGGACAATGTGCGCGACTTCGCCCTGTGGAAGGCGCCCAAGCCCGGCGAACATTTTTGGGAAACGGCGATCGGACCCGGACGCCCAGGCTGGCATATCGAGTGCTCCGCAATGGCCATGAAGTATCTCGGCGACACGCTCGACATCCACAGCGGGGGCGTCGATCTGATGTTTCCTCATCATGAGAACGAAATCGCGCAGTCCGAAGCGGCAACGGGAAAGCCATTCGTGCGCTATTGGCTCCATTCCGAACACCTCCTGGTGGATCATGAAAAAATGTCGAAGTCGGTGGGAAATATCGCCACCCTGCGCGAATTGTTTGCTCACGGGCACAAGCCGTCATCCGTGCGGTTCTTGCTGGCCTCGGTGCCATACCGCCGGCAGTTGAATTTCACGCCCGAGAGTCTGCAGGGCGCGGCCAGCTCAGTGGACCGTCTGAGAAATTTTGTTTCGCGTCTGCGTTCCGAAAAATTCCCGGCCGGTGCGTCACCCGCAATGGAGAGCCGCACCGTGAAGGCGCAGGAAGATTTCGACCGCGGGCTTGCGGACGATCTCAATACCGCGCAGGCGCTCGCGGCAATCTTCGATCTGGTCCGCGACGTGAATACGGCGATGGACCACGGCGAATTCCGCCAGGGCGATGCCGCTCCGGTGCTCGCCGTACTCGAAATGTTCGACGCCATTTTTGCGGTGCTTCACGATGACGATGGTGAAAAACTCCGCGCATTAGGCCTTGCTCCGGTTTCCCCTCCCCTTAGCGACGATGAAATCGAAGCGCTCGTGGCCGAGCGGCAAGCCGCGCGCAAGCGGCGCGATTTCGCAGCGTCAGACCGCATCCGCGAACAACTCGCCGAGCGAGGAGTAATTCTTGAAGATACGCGCGATGGCGGAGTCCGCTGGAAACGCAAGTGAAACCGCGAAGTTCCAGTCTGGTTACCCTGTGCACTCCGCGTTTCGTGGATCGACCCCGTTTATTCGCGTAAACTATTTCGTAGTTCCTTCCCTCACGTTGGGCATGTGCATGCGCCAACAAATGGGAGGTTCTGGCCCGGCACTGTCCCGGGCATGGGATTAATGGCGCTTCGTTGGAGGACCCCGTGAAGCAGCCAATGATTGGAACCGCTAACGAAATGAAGTTGCCCAACCTCATTACGCCGCTTCCCGGTCCGAATGCGAAGAAGGTGATCGCGCGAGACGCACAATTCATCTCGCCGTCCTATACGCGCGGCTACCCGATGGTGGCGAAATCCGGGCGCGGCGCGATGGTCGAGGACGTGGACGGCAATGTGTTCCTGGATTTCGCCGCGGGCATAGCCGTCGTCGCCACCGGCCACTGCCATCCGCGAATCGTCGATGCGATTCAAAAGCAGGCCGCTGAACTGATTCACATTTCCGGCACGGACTTCTATTTGCCCAACCTGGTGGATTTGGCCGAGCGCCTCGCGGCTGTGGCTCCCGGAAAGGAGCCGAAGAAAGTGTACTTCGGCAATTCGGGCACCGAAGCCATCGAGGCGGCCATCAAACTGGCGCGGTACCACACCCGTCGCGACAAGATTATCGCCTTCTACGGATGTTTCCACGGACGCACGATGGGCGCACTTTCGCTGACGGCTTCGAAGGCCGTGCAGCGGAAAGGATTCGGCGCGCTGCTGCCCGGCATTTTCCACATCCCCTATCCGAATTCCTATCGCTGCCCCTACGGCAATCCGTCACCATGCGACTGTGTGGAAGCGGCGACGTTTCTCGAACGGGACATTTTCAAGCGCATCGTCGATCCGGAAGAAGTGGCGGCAGTCTTCATCGAACCGATTCAGGGAGAGGGCGGCTACGTCCCTGCGTCGAAGAAATTCCTGCTGGAACTGCAACGCATCTGCCGCCAGTACGGAATCCTGCTCGTATCCGACGAGGTGCAGAGCGGCATGGGACGAACGGGGAAGTGGTGGGCGGGAGATCACTCCGGGATCGAACCGGATATTCTGTGCGTGGCAAAAGGGATTGCTTCGGGCCTGCCGCTTTCGGCGACGATTGCGCGGGCGAGCGTGATGGATTGGAAGCCCGGCGCGCACGCCTCGACCTTCGGCGGCAATCCTGTGTGTGTCGCGGCGGCGCTCGCGACGATGGACCTGCTTGAGACGCAGTACATTGAAAACGCGCGACGTGTCGGTGAATATCTCTTTCGCCGCATGGCGGACTGGCCTGCGCGGCACAAAATTGTCGGCGATGTGCGCGGCAAAGGACTGATGATCGGCGTCGAGATTGTCCGGGACCAGAAAACAAAAGAGTGCGCACCCGATTTCCGTGAGACGATCGTGCGCCGCGCGTTCACGAAAGGCCTCCTGCTGCTAGGCGCCGGCGAGAACACCATCCGCATCGCTCCACCGCTGATGATTGACGAAGAACAGGCCGATTTCGCCGCGCGCACGCTAGAGGAATGCATTCGCGAAGTCGAAACGTCCGCGTAACACGAAGAACGCTGATCGGTGCTTATTCTCTGTGTCCTCTGTGCTATTTGTGTTAAATGTTTTCTCTTGGTTCGCGCAAGACTTTTTACACAGAGGACCTAGAGATCACAAAGAGGACCGCGAAGGAAACTGCTTTGGCGGCAAGTGCGCCAATGCGGTGCGAAACAGGAAGGCGCTGTGCCGATATTCGCGCGCATAATGTTTGGCCTGGTGGACTGGGCCGCACGAAAGGGCCTGACGGATTCGACCGCGCCGCCTGCGCGTGAAACAGCGAAGCAGCGGGCGCGCCGAACCGGCGTTCGCGGTGAGACATACGCGTATTGGTACCTCCGGCGGCAGGGATACGTCATGGTCGCGCGAAACTTCACCTATCGCGGGATGAAGGGCGAAATCGACCTGGTTGGATACGACGGCGCGACGATCGCGTTCGTCGAGGTGAAGACGCGGACCACGGCGGGAGGCGCATTTGGATCGCCCGAAGAAGCCGTCACTTACGAGAAACAGGAGCATCTTTCGCGAATGGCCCGGCAATTCCTTCGCGAATACCGGGTCGGGGGCGCTTCGTTCCGGTTTGACGTCCTGGCCATTGAGGCACCTCCAGGACAGCGCCCAGTCGTCCGCCTGCACAAAGGCGCTTTTGCTGCATGATTGGAACCGCCCATGCTCCTCATAAGTTTGCGGACCGGCGGGTAGGAGTAAAATAGAATCAAAATAGAATATCTTTGTAGTGCCCGATTTCTATGAGGGTGGTTTTTCGGCCTAGGAGGAATCATTGCCAGAGTTAAGAAAGGACCCCATCACCGGACGATGGGTAATCATTTCAACGGATCGTGCCAAGCGGCCCTCGGATTTTGTTCGCGAAAGCGTGGAGATCAAGGGTACGGGAATCTGCCCCTTTTGTTACGGCAACGAATCGAAGACGCCACCTGAGATTCTACAGTACGGACGCAATGGAGGCGGAGCGAACACAGCGGGCTGGCAGGTGCGTGTCGTCCCGAACAAGTTCCCGGCGCTCGGGATCGAGGGAGACCTCGACCGCGAAGGCGAAGGCCTGTTCGACCGGATGAATGGTGTGGGTGCGCACGAAGTTATCGTTGAAACGCCCGACCACCGAAGCACGCTCGCGACGATGACGGAAAAGCAGATCGAGGATGTGCTGTGGGCGTTCCGGGATCGCATGCTCGACCTGAAAAATGATAAGCGCTTCCGTTATATCCTGATTTTCAAGAATCATGGCGAGGCGGCCGGGGCGTCGCTCGAACACCCGCATTCGCAACTGATCGCTCTGCCCATCGTTCCCAAGCGCGTGTTCGAAGAGGTGGCCAGCTCCCGGCATTATTATTATGATAAAGAGCGATGCATCTTCTGCGACATGATCCGGCAGGAGCTGGATTCCAGCGTGCGCGTGATCAGCGAAACCGACCTTTTTGTTACGCTGGCTCCTTATGCGCCCCGGTTTCCCTTCGAAATGTGGATCCTGCCGAAACAGCACAGTTCGTCCTTTGAGAATAACCAGAGCCCGGTATATTCAGGTCTCGCCAAGGTCCTCCGGGACAATCTCGCACGCCTCGATGTGGTGCTCGACCGTCCGGCATACAACCTGATGATTCATACCTCGCCGATCGCGGAAGAAATCAACGAGTATTACCACTGGCATATTGAAATCATACCAAAGCTCACAAAGGTGGCCGGGTTTGAGTGGGGAACGGGTTTCTATATCTGTCCAACACCTCCGGAGGAATCCGCGCGATTCATTCGTGAAGCGCAAGTCATCGCCGCGCCGTCGCGTTGAGGCAACGCATCTCACAGATGGTCTTCCGACACGACAAAGGGTGCCGGCCGTTGCCCCGCATCTCCTGGGGGAATTTCCCCGTGCAGAATGAGTCTGTTACAGTAGGGCTTTGCAAATTCATTTGTCAGGTTGGCGTCGGGTTGGCGACTGACAAATGGATGGCAGTTTCGCTATACTCCGTACATTTGGGCGCGGTACCCAAGAGGCCTAAGGGAGAGGTCTGCAAAACCTCCATACGTGGGTTCAAATCCCACCCGCGCCTCCAACGTTTCGTCATAGTTGAGGGTGTGGAAACACTAGAGCAGTTGGCATTTCTTCAGGCCCATGGCTGCGATGAGGGGCAAGGATACTATTTCAGCCGGCCCGTGGTTGCACAGCAGTTCGCGAAGTTACTTGAAACGGGCATATCAGCAACTGTTTGGAATTAGTGGCGTGGTTCCTTTTCACCAGGACTTGGTGAGGCTGCGTTGTCGGCGGGCCTTAGCGAGGCTTATTCGATCTACTGAGAACGCACAGGCCGTGATTCGCTGCTCATCACAGCCCCGCTGGCTCCTAACTGCTTTGCAAACCAATCCGGAATGTAGCTCTGGAGTTCAATGGGAACTTGCGTATGTCCGAATCCCGCGATCATTTCGCGTTTCGAATTGGTCGCTTGCTCATAGAGTCTTAGGGCCCCGCGAGGATCCATCACCCGGTCATCCTCGCCATAGCCGACAAGCATCGGACAGCTGATCTGTTTGGCTCTGCCCTCTAACGTGTACTCGGCCAATTGCTTTCGCGCGCTCGTCAGATCCTTTGCCCCAATCAACCAGCGAACCCGATCCTGTATCGCAGGATAGTAGTCGAAAAGATCCGGCAAGACGCTGAACGAACCACTCGAAGTGGCTACGGCTTTCAGACGCTTCTCAACGGTAGCTGCCCGTGGTGCGCTGTACCCTCCCAAGCTCTGACCGTAGATCCCAATGCGGTTGGGGTCCACATCGGGACGAGTCACGAGATAGTCCACAACTGCCTTGACGACCCGCTCTGTGTCTGGGGGCATGTACAGCTTATCGAGCCGAAGAGCCCCTCCATGCCCGGGACCATCCACATTGAGATACGCTATACCGCGGGCAACATAATCCGCGCCCGCGTTGCGACTCCCGCTTAACAGGATTCCGTCAGCACCTTGATAGGCGTAGACCACAGGCGACTTTTGTCCCGCCGCACCTCGCACTGGATAGAGATGTGCCTGCAGCTGATGCCCTTCGTACGGGATTTGCACCTGCTCAAATGGAGGTTTCACCAATCTCCACGCTTTATCGAACGTTTCTTTCAGCTTGTTATAGGTAGGTACCGTCCTAGTATCACTCTCCGGAAGATAAGTCACGGCTCTGCGATAGAAGTCTGCTGCGCGAAGATAAAACTCGTTCGCTGTAACGTTGCGCCCATCCTTCTCAAAGCCTTCTGCCAGCTGTTCATTCTTCCCCGCTACCCGCTGCCACTCTGCATACCAACTCTCCGGGTTGTACGGTCTAATTCGGCGAGCGACCTCGCGCAAATCAGGATCTGGATTGTCGGCAGAGGCATTGATCCGAACATCCAACTGCCCACCGCCTGGGAGTCCCGCCCCCGGATACAATTCCTTTTCAGTTTTCTCCTTTTGCAGAACCTGGGCAGCGGCGCCAGGCCCGATGCTCAGCGCCATGAATGAAGCCCCGGCCCCCACGAGTAAGTCCCTACGTCGAATATTTCGAGACATAATGTCCTCCTTTTTCGCGTCGACTGCGAAGTTCCGGCCGAACGCCCTTTCGGTCACAGCGCGCCGAGTATTTCAGTATGGATGAATCAGCTTGCTGATTTCGCGGCCGCGCGCCGCGCGTTTGCTCGAGCCTGACGAAATGCCTCGAGCGACCCCGGCGCGGTTCGCTCCCGCCATGCCTCATAGCGCTTTGCAAAATTCTCCAGATGCGCTAAGTAGGCCGGATTCTTCATTATTGTGCGCTGGGCGGGCACGATCGCCTTCATTTTTTCCCAGACAATCCAGCCCTCCGCTGAGTTTTCAAAGAACATCACGTCATCAATTAGCCCTCGGTTCGCCAGCCCGGCCGCCATGTCCCAATACGTTATGACCATGCGGAGGCTGGCGTTTTCCGCGCTGCCCATCGGATATTTCGTCAGCAGTTCTTCCGGCGTACCGGCCTCGAAATGGCTGTAGAACCAGGCGCGGGCCTCCCGAAGACGCGACTCGCGCCGCAATTCATACAGCCGCAATAGAAGATTTGCCTGCTCGTGCGTGACTTGTCCCATTTGTTTGTCTCCTCTCGAACTAGATTCAAGAATTCGATTTCGTGCCCAAACCGTGCGGAGCTTCGCCGCCGACCAATTCCACGAGTTGCACTCCGCCCAAGCGGATATGCTCCTGTTCGAAACGGTTTTGAATCCGCCGGCGGAGCTCCCGCGCGGCATCATCCTGCCTGCCGGGGACCGTACGGAGCTGCATGCGCAGCGTGACACCGCTCGGCCCGAACGATTCGACCCCGAGTACGCGCGGCCCGTCAACCAGCACCGGCGACCATGAGGTATCGTTCCGAAGTTCTTCGGATACGCGTTCGAGCGTCGCCAGCGCCGCATCGGTCGAGCCGTCCGAAGGGATGGTGATATCCACGAAGAGCTGGCCCCAGTCCCGGCTGAGATTGGCAACCTGGGAGATCTCGCCATTGGGGATGGTAACCACAGCCCCCTGGATATCGCGTATCACTGTGCGGCGCAGCGTAAGATGTTCGACACGCCCGACGACGGCGCCGATCCGCACTGTTTCTCCAACCACATACTGATCTTCGACGATCGTGAAAAAGCCGTTAATCAGATCGCGAACAAGGTGCTGCGCGCCGAAACCGACGGCAAGGCTCGCAAGCCCCGCGGCGGCGGCAATAGGCGTGACGTTGAATCCGAATTCAGGTAATGCCGTGAGGATCGCCCCGATGATGATCAGGGCCGTTCCGGCGCTATATAGCAGGCCCGCCAGTGTCTTTGTATGCTGCTCGCGCATGCGCGCGATTCGGCCGATTCCCTCGGTACCACCAGCCGGGATCAGACGGCGTGTTAATGTGCGCAACACCCGGTTCAAAATCAAGGCGATCAGCAGAATGCTAGCCAGCCGCACCCCGTGGCCGAGCGCAAAATCAGTCCATTTGAATACGTTTGGAGCCATAATATACGTGTCGGATTATAGCACCCGGAAACCTGGCAGAAATGGCCGGGTGACGGTTCACTGTGAATGGTTGGCTCGATAGCCGCAGGAGAATCCAATGCAGACCGGACGCAGATTGTTTCTTTCGATGATCGTAGTGACATTGGCCGGAGTAAGGGCTGTGTTTGCAGGGCAATATAGACACTCACCGTTGTCTCGTACGCCCCATATTCCCGATGCCAGCGTGGCCGGATCAGAGAATGACACGCCTATCATGCGGAAGCAGGAGTTAAAGGAGCAGCTCAAGGAAAATCAAAAAAATCTGAGGCGTGATGCCGATCATTTGCTGCAGCTGGCCCAAGAATTGAAGGATGAAGTCGACAAGACGGAACAAACGGATGTGCTGTCACTCTCGTTGATTCACAGGGCCGAGGAAATCGAAAAGCTCGCTCGGCAGATCAAGGGGCTTGCTCGTTCGGCCTGACATTTTCTGAATCTCTCTCTAGAGTCTGTGTGGCAACCTATGCGTGAACCACTCCTGTAACGTCGCGGTCACGGATGCATTCGAAGATTCGGTCCAGAACAAATCCGGAGCGAAAACCATGAGCAAACGAACCCGTGTCAGCCACCCAATCTACAATCTTCTACCCACGGAAATCGAGGGGTTTGATTCCCTGGCAGAGCTTGCCCTGGACATGCGCTGGTCGTGGAATCATGCCACTGACACAGTGTGGCGCACCCTTGATCCCATCCTGTGGGAACTCACGCAAAATCCCTGGGTTGTCCTGCAGACGGTCTCGCGGGACCAGCTCGCGCGCGTGCTGGCCGATCCTGCCTTCCGTAAGAACGTTGATGACCTGCTGCGAGCCAAGCGTCAGGCGGCGGAGACGCCCGCATGGTTTCAGCAAAAGCATCCGCAAACTCCCTTGAGCTGCGTCGCGTATTTCTGCATGGAATTCATGTTGAGCGAGGCGCTCCCGATCTATTCGGGAGGACTTGGCAATGTGGCCGGCGATCAACTCAAAGCTGCTAGCGACCTGGGCGTGCCGGTGGTCGGAGTGGGGCTGCTTTACCAACAGGGCTATTTTCGCCAGGTGATTGACAAGGGCGGAGCACAACAGGCTCTTTACCCGTACAACGACCCCGGACAGTTGCCGATCACGCCGTTGCGCCAACCGAACGGCGAGTGGTTGCGGTTGGAGATCGCCACACCTGGTTACTCGGTCTGGCTGCGCGCCTGGCAGGTCCAGGCCGGTCGAGTCAAGCTCTACCTGCTGGATAGCAATGACGCAGCGAACTTCCCCGCTCATCGAGGGATCACCAGCGAGCTGTATGGGGGCGGGCCGGAGTTGCGCCTCGTGCAAGAAATGCTTCTCGGGATCGGCGGCTGGCGGTTGCTCTGTGCGCTGGGCATCAAGCCGGAAGTCTGTCACTTGAATGAAGGGCATGCGGCCTTCGCTGTGTTGGAGCGTGCCCGAAGTTTCATGGAAGAAACCGGGCAGCCCTTCGAAGTCGCGCTGGCCGTCACGCGAGCGGGGAACCTCTTCACCACCCACACGCCAGTGGCCGCCGGCTTTGATCGTTTCGCTCCGGCCCTCATCGAACAATACCTCGGAAGGTATGCAGAGAAGAGACTAGGCATGACACTCCACGATTTGCTGGCACTGGGCCGCCAGAATCCGAACGACTCGTCGGAGAGTTTTAACATGGCCTATCTGGCAATCCGGGGTAGCGGGGCGGTGAATGGCGTGAGTCGCTTGCATGGGAAAGTCAGCCGGCACCTCTTTGAGCCTCTTTTCCCCCACTGGCCAGTGGACGAAGTGCCCGTCGGACACGTGACCAACGGAGTCCACATGCCGACTTGGGACTCGGCGGCAGCCGACGATCTCTGGACGGGATCCTGTGGAAAAGACCGCTGGCTGGGGCTGAGGCCGAAGGAAAACTTGGAGCAGAACATTCGTAGCCTCTCCGACGCCAGCCTCTGGCAATTTCGCACCGCCGCGAGCAAGTTTCTTGTTGAATACACTCGCGAGCGATTGTCCCTACAACTGACCGCCAGCGGCGCGTCGTCCGAGGCGATTTACGAGGCGAAACATCTATTTGATCCCAATGCTTTGACGCTGGGTTTTGCGCGCCGCTTCGCGACCTACAAGAGACCGAACCTGCTGCTGCACGACCGGCAGCGGCTGCTTCGTCTACTGAGCAATTCCCAGCGCCCGGTGCAACTCATCATCGCCGGAAAGGCGCATCCGGCGGACCAAGCGGGGCAGGCCCTGATCCAGGAATGGGTGCAATTCATCCGGCGGCCCGAGACACGCCCCCATGTGATCTTCCTCAGTGACTATGACATGCATATGACTGAGCACCTGGTGCAGGGCGTGGATGTCTGGATCAACACACCACGCCGGCCCTGGGAGGCTTGCGGGACAAGCGGCATGAAAGTGCTCATCAATGGAGGCATCAATCTCTCGGAGTTGGACGGCTGGTGGGCGGAAGCATACACACCTGAGGTGGGGTGGGCATTGGGGGATGGTCAGGAGCATGGCGACGATCCGGCCTGGGACGCGGCCGAAGCGGAAGCCTTATACGACCTGCTTGAGCGGGAGGTGATCCCGGAGTTTTATACCCGAGGCGAGAGCGGTATTCCCACGGCCTGGGTCAAACGGATGCGGGAGAGCATGGCGCGGTTGACACCGCGCTTCTCCGTCAACCGCACGGTGTGCGAATACACCGAGCAACACTACCTCCCGGCTGCTACCGCCTACCGTGAGCGCGCGGCGAACAAAGGCGCAGTCGGCATGCAAATGGTCGATTGGCAGCACAAACTGGAACAGAAATGGGCCACGCTACACTTCGGCGAAGTAAAGGTTACGACTCGTGGCGGGCAGCACATATTTGAGGTTCAGGTCTGTCTCAATGACCTCGACCCCCAGGCGGTGCGGGTAGAGCTTTACGCCGACGGCGTGATGGGCAGTGCTCCTGTGCGGCAGGAGATGACGCGCGTTCGCCAACTGGCCAGCGCGTCGGACGGCTACGTTTACAGCGCAGCTGTGTCTGCGGCTCGCCCACCAGCGGACTATACGGCGCGAGTGATACCGCACCGCGACGGCGTTGCGGTGCCCCTGGAAGTCGGTCCCATTCTCTGGCAGCGGTGAATCAACCTCGAACGTGAGAAGGATGACAGAAGACAACCTACTGCTTCGTCCACGTCCGGAAGCCCGACGCGGACATCTTTCGGCTTGCGCTGGACATCGCGCAGGTGCCAGCCCGGCAGGTAGTCTATATCGAAGACACCCCGATGTTCGTTCAGATCGCGGAAGGTTTGGGGATTCGAAGCATTCTTCACACGGGATACAGGTCCACGTGCGCGAAACTGGCTTCGTTCGGATTGCAGAATGACGAAAAAAACATCCATGAAACCCGCTAACCCACGCATCCTGACGATCAATGGAGGCTCGTCGAGCATCAAGTTCGCGCTGTTCGAGGCCGGTGACTCGCTCCGACGGATTCTGGAGGGCGGGATGGAGCGGATTGGACTGCCGGAGGCCACCTGGCGTGTGAAAGGCTTGAACCAGGCGGACAACTTTTCGCGGTTAGTGACGGCGCCGGATCACACAGTGGCGGTGGGCGTCCTGATGGATTGGATCGAGGAACGCAGCGGGCCTGATGCCTTGACCGCGGTTGGGCATCGCATCGTGCATGGCGGACCGAAGTATTACAAGCCGCAGCGAATTACTGCAGAAATGGTTGAGGAGCTGCACCGGCTCAGTCCATTCGATCCCGACCATCTGCCGGAGGAGGTCTTGTTGACCGAGGCGTTTCATCGCCGATTTCCTGACCTGCCCCAAGTGGCATGTTTCGACACGGCTTTTCACCATGACCTGCCGCGCGTGGCGCAGATGTTACCGATACCGCGCCGGTACGAGGCGCAGGGCGTGCGGCGGTATGGGTTTCACGGGTTGTCGTATGCGTTTCTCATGGAAGAACTCGCGCGCCTCGGCGACCCGGCGGGAACGACTGGCCGGGTCATCCTCGGCCACCTCGGCAATGGCGCGAGTCTGGCGGCGGTGCGTGACGGCAAACCCGTGGACACAAGCATGAGTTTCACCCCGACGGCCGGAGTGCCCATGAGCACCCGGTCAGGCGATCTCGATCCTGGACTGGTTTGGTATCTGGCGCGCACTGAAAAAATGAGCGCGAAGCAATTCAACGAGATGGTCAATTTACAGTCCGGGCTGCTCGGCGTCTCGGAGACCAGTTCCGACATGCGTGACTTGCTCGACCGTGAAGCGTACGACGTGCGGGCGGCGGAAGCGGTCGCGCTCTTTTGCTTTCAAGTCAAGAAATGGATCGGCGCATTCGCGGCGGCGTTGGGCGGACTGGACACGCTGGTGTTCTCTGGCGGCATCGGAGAGAACGCGCCCACGGTCCGCGCCCGGATTTGCGATGGGCTGGGATTCCTTGGAATCGAACTCGAAGAAGAACGAAACGCCGCAAATGAGGGTGTGATTTCCGCGGCGGCCAGCCGGGTTGCGGTCCGCGTCATTCGCACCGACGAAGAACGCATGATCGCTAAGACGGTTTGTCGCGTTCTCGGCCTTTGCTGAAAAGGAGAATTGAACCATGTCGACAAAAACTCTTTCTCCGGAACTACTCCACAAGATGGATGCCTACTGGCGCGCCGCCAACTATTTGTCAGTCGGCCAGATTTATCTCTACGACAATCCGCTGCTGAAGCGGCCGCTGACGATCGCGGATGTGAAGCACATGCTGCTGGGACACTGGGGCACGACCCCCGGGCAGAACTTCATTTACGTGCACTTGAACCGGGTCATCAAGAAATACGACCTCGACATGGTTTACGTCTCCGGCCCCGGGCACGGCGGCCCGGCCGTCGTGGGCAACACTTATCTCGAGGGCACTTACAGCGAGATCTATCCCAACGTCAGCCAGGATGAGGCCGGGCTTCGGAAGCTCTTTGTTCAGTTTTCGTTTCCGGGAGGAATTCCCAGCCACGCATCGCCGGAGTGCCCGGGCTCGATCCACGAAGGCGGCGAGTTGGGTTATTCGCTCAGCCATTCATTCGGGGCGGTGTTCGACAATCCCAATCTCGTCGTCGCCTGCGTCGTCGGCGATGGCGAGGCGGAAACCGGCCCGCTAGCCACGGCGTGGCATTCCAACAAGTTTCTCGACCCGGCCACCGACGGCTCGGTATTGCCGATCTTGCATCTCAACGGCTACAAGATTGCCAACCCGACCCTCCTCGCGCGTATCACCCGCGAGGAATTGGAGCAACTGCTCCGCGGCTACGGATGGATGCCCTACTTCGTCGAGGGTCACGAGCCCGAGCTGATGCATGAGGCCATGGCCGCGACGCTCGACACGGCGGTGGAGCAAATCCAAAAAATCCAGCAGGATGCCCGCGTCCACGACAACTTCGCGCGTCCGCGCTGGCCGATGATCGTCCTCAATTCACCCAAGGGTTGGACGGGGCCGAAGATGGTCGATGGTCTGCAGATTGAAGGAACCTTCCGTTCGCACCAGGTGCCGCTCTCCGACCCGGCCACCCATCCCGAACACCTCAAGCTGTTGGAAGGCTGGCTGAGGAGCTACCGGCCGGAGGAACTCTTCGATGAGCAGGGCCGCCTGAAACCGGAACTGGCCGAACTTGCGCCCAAGGGCGAACGACGCATGGGCGCGAATCCGCACGCCAACGGTGGCATTCTGCTCCGCGACTTGCGGATGCCGGATTTCCGCGACTACGCGGCCGACGTGCCCTCGCCGGGGGTGCGCGGCATCGGCGACACACATGTGCTCGGGCGCTTCCTGCGCGATGTCACGAAGCTGAACAGTGAGCAGCGGAATTTCCGGGTCTTTGGCCCTGACGAGACGCTCTCCAACGGCCTGGAAGCCCTCTTTGAAGTGACCAAACGCCAATGGGACGCCGCGACCGTGCCAAACGACGAATTTCTCGCGCCCACTGGGCGCGTGATGGAAATGCTTAGTGAGCACCAGTGCGAGGGCTGGCTCGAGGGCTACCTGCTCACCGGGCGGCATGGGCTCTTCAATTGCTACGAGGCGTTCATCCACATTGTCGATTCGATGTTCAACCAGCACGCCAAATGGCTGAAGGTCACGTCGCACCTGCCGTGGCGGCGGAAGATCGCCTCGTTCAACTACCTGCTGGCCTCGCATGTCTGGCGCCAGGATCACAACGGCTTCACGCACCAGGATCCTGGTTTCATCGACCACGTCGTGAACAAGAAGGCCGAGGTCGTGCGTGTTTACCTTCCGCCGGATGCAAACTGCCTGCTGTCGGTGATGGACCACTGTCTGCGCAGCCGCCATTACGTCAACGTCGTGATCGCGGGCAAACACCCGGCCCCGCAGTGGCTGGCTATGGACGCAGCCGTCAAGCACTGCACCGAGGGCATCAGCATCTGGCAGTGGGCCAGCAACGACCAGGGCGTTGCACCCGACGTGGTCATGGCCTGCTGTGGCGATGTGCCCACGCTGGAGACGCTCGCCGCCGTCTCCATTATGCGCGAGCGTCTGCCCGACCTGAAAATCCGGGTGGTCAATGTCGTGGACCTCATGAAGCTGCAGCCGCGAACCGAGCACCCGCACGGGTTAAGCGACATGGATTTCGACGAGCTCTTCACCAAGGACAAGCCGGTCATCTTCGCCTTCCATGCCTACCCGTGGTTGATCCACCGGCTGACCTACCGCCGCACCAACCACGGCAACATCCACGTCCGCGGCTACAAGGAAGAAGGCACCATCACTACACCCTTCGACATGACGGTGCTGAACGATCTGGACCGCTTCCACCTCGTGATGGACACCATCGACCGCCTGCCGCAGACCGGCGAGAAGGGCATCTACCTGAAGCAGCAGCTCAAGGACAAGCTCATCGAGCACAAGCAGTATATCGACAAGTATGGCCAAGACATGCCGGAGATTCGCAACTGGAAGTGGAGTCAAGACGGAACGTAGAAAGAGGAAGCGCTGACGGGTCAACGAAATTGCGAGCACGAACGGTCGAATACGTTTAGATGTTTGTGTCTGTTAGAATGAAATGGCGCGGTGATTGTAGCTTTGCTACTCGCACAAGGGACCCAACTAAATGTTTGAGAATCTGACAGACAAGCTGCAGCGAGTTTTCAAGAACCTGCGCGGGCAGGGGAAACTCACTCAGGAGCACGTGGACGGCGCGCTTGCCGGAATCCGCGAGGCGTTGCTCGAAGGCGACGTCAACGTGGGCGTGGCTGACGAACTGCTGGCGCACATTCGCGAGAAAGCGCTTGGGTCCGAGGTGCTGCTGCAGCTTTCGCCTGACCAGCAGATTATCAAGATCGTGCGCGACGAACTCGCGCTGCTGCTCGGCAAGCACGCCAAGCCGTTGTTCGCCTCGCGTCCGCCATCGGTCTGGCTGATCGTTGGCCTGCAGGGCTCGGGCAAGACGACGACCACGGGCAAGCTGGCGAAGTGGCTCGCTGCGCACGGGCACCGGCCGCTGGTGGTTTCCACCGACGTCTATCGTCCCGCGGCGCGCGAGCAACTCATTCAGGTGGCAAAAGCGATCGGCGTGGTGTGCTGGCCCGGCGCGGGCACCGACAAGCCGCTCGAAATAGCGCGCGGCGCGATCCGCGAAGCGAAACTTTCCGCGCACGACGTGATTCTGGTGGACACCGCCGGCCGCCTGCATATCGATGACACGCTGATGGAAGAGCTCAGCACGCTAAAACGCGAGCTTACGCCCGCGGAGATTCTGTTTGTCGCCGACGCCATGATCGGGCAAGACGCGGTCCGCTCGGCGGGCGAGTTTCATAGGAGGCTGGGCCTGACTGGTGTCGTGCTGACCAAGCTCGACGGCGACGCGCGCGGCGGCGCAGCGCTTTCGATCGGCAAGGTGACAGGCGCGCCGGTGAAATTTGTTGGCACGGGTGAAAAATACGACGCGCTTGACGCGTTCTATCCCGACCGTATCGTCTCGCGCGTGCTGGGCATGGGCGACGTGCTCTCGCTGATCGAGCGCGCCGAGCACACCGTGGACGCCAAACAGGCCGCCGAGCTCGAGCGCAAGCTGCGCCGCAGCGAGTTCACACTCGAGGATTTCCGCGATCAACTGCGGCAGATCCGCAAAATGGGGCCGATGGAGCAGGTGCTTGGCATGCTGCCAAAAATAGGCCCGCTTGCAAACATCCCGAAGGATGTGCAGGTCGATGAATCGCGCTTGCAGCGCATCGAAGCCATCATCAATTCGATGACCACGTCCGAGCGCAACGATCACGGCCTGATCGACGGCAAGCGAAGGAAGCGGATCGCGCGCGGCAGCGGCACTTCGGTGCAGGAAGTTAATCAGGTGTTGAAGCAATATCTGCAGATGCGGCAGATGATGAAGCAATACGGCTCGCTCGCCGCCAAGGGCCGCCTCAAAGGCCTCGGCAAACTCACCGGCGCGTCATAACCCTCAGCGCGCTTCATTCACTCAGATGGGAACACATTGCCTTGCGCTCGGTAAGCACGAATCGTGCTCACCAATGCATTTTGTTTGTCTCAGAACACTGGGGATGAGCGGACAATCCGCTTCCCTCCGGGCGAATCGGGAAAAACCTCTGGCCACGACAGCGCATCTGTATAAATAGGGCTGATCGGGGTTCCTAGCTTCCTGCGGGGTATCGCAAATGGGTGGAACCAGATATAATCTCCCCTAGGAGGGAGTCTCTCGTGCTGGCAATCCGCCTGGCTAGGATCGGCAAGAAAAAGAAGCCGTTTTACCGCGTTGTGGTGCTGGACAAGCGCAAGCCCCGAAACGGCAGGACCGTGGAGATCGTGGGGACGTACGACCCGCTGAAGGAGCCGGCCGAAATCAAGCTGGATGCCGAGCGCATCAAATACTGGCTGGGGTGCGGCGCGCAGCCCAGCGACACCGTCCGCAGCTTCCTGCTCGCCCAAAAGATCGCCTGAGCTTCCGCTCATCGGAATCGCGGCGGCTCGGGGAAGTTCCCCTCGGCCCACGGGAACTTTGCAAGCGAGAATTCGAGCTGAAACCGCGAATTGCGAGTGGTGGAGGGCCCCATGAAGGAACTTGTAGAAGCGATTGCGAAGGCGTTAGTGGATCATCCGGAACAAGTGCAAGTGCGTGCGGTCGAAGGCGAGCAGGTAACCGTCCTCGAATTGCGCGTGCATCCTGAGGATCTGGGCAAGGTGATCGGCCGGCAGGGACGCACAGCGAAATCCATGCGCACGATCCTGGGCGCTGCGGGGATGAAACTCCGAAAGCGTCTGACGCTCGAAATCCTCGAATAGAGTGCCCGCAGAAACGTTCACCGGCGTTACCTTAGCGAGAATTTTGCGCCCCCGCGGCCTTCGCGGCGAAGTCGCCGCCGAAATACTGACCGATTTCCCAGAACGTTTGCCGAACTTGCGCGAAGTGTGGCTTGCGGACGGCCGCAGCGCGCCGCGCCGCACCGGTGTCCAGCGATGCTGGCTCTCCACAAGGCGGGGCGGCCAGGCCATCTTTCATTTTGCCGGGATTGAGAGCATCGAAGCTGCCGAGCGCCTTCGCGGATGCGAAGTGCAGGTGCCGCTTGAGCAGCGCGCGAAGCTCGATGCGGGAAATTACTACGTCAGCGATCTGGTTGGATGCGAAGTGTGGGAAGCAGACGCCCCGGCAGCGATGGGCGTCGTTCGCGATGTCGAATTCCCGGGAGGCGCCCCGTTGTTAGCCATCGAGACGAGCGGGGGAGAAGTTCTGGTGCCGCTCGCTGCGGAGTTTTGCGTTCGGATCGATGTGAAAGCTAAACGCATCGATGTCGCGCTTCCGGAAGGATTGCGAGATTTGAATCGCGGCTGAGTCCTGCTGCGGTACACTGTGCCAGCTATGCAGTTCGACATCGTGACCATTTTCCCGGGCTTTTTCGCTGGTCCGCTCGATTACGGAATCGTGCGGCGGGCGCGCGAAGCGAGTCTGGTGGACGTGCGCGTGCACGATCTACGGGCATACACGCACGACCGCCATCATACCGTTGACGACCGCCCGTTCGGCGGCGGCGAGGGCATGGTGTTGAAACCGGAACCGCTCTTCGAGGCTGTCGAATCGCTCGCGGCCGCCGATTCCACCGCGAAGACTCGCACCGCCATCGTGTTGCTTTCGGCGTCTGGGAAATTATTTCGGCAGGATACGGCGCAGCGATTTGCCCAATTCGATCGAATCGTCCTGCTCTGCGGGCGATACGAAGGCGTCGACGAGCGCGTGGCCGAGCATCTGGCAACCGACGAACTGTCCATCGGCGATTTCGTGCTTTCGGGCGGCGAACTGGCGGCTGCGCTCGTGATGGACGCCGTGACGCGCCTGCTTCCCGGCGCGCTCGGCAACGAGGATTCCTCCGTCAACGAATCCTTTAGTACCACGGACACGCACGCCGTTCCTGCACTACTTACTAGTCACGAATCACGAGTCACGCTTCTCGACTACCCTCACTACACGCGCCCTGCGGAATTCCGCGGCTGGCCGGTGCCCGAGGTTTTGCTCGGCGGCAATCACGAGCAGATTCGCCGCTGGCGGCGGCAGAAAGCGCTGGAGAAAACGCGGCGGAACCGCCCGGATTTGTTGGTGGCCGAAACACCGAACGTAGGGTAGTCGGCCACATTCCGATAAGCCGACTTATCGGGAGTTGCCCCGCTTAACCTCAGACCTACTTGTCGCAACCGGCAGGGCCGCCTTTCCCTGATGGAAGATGCCTGGAAGATTCGCAGGAAGGATATGAGGAAGTGGAGGATAACCCCACCACGCGCGAGGAATTTCTTTGCAGTAGCTCGGGTCTTTTAGCAGATAATGGCACAGCGAAGGTCGACATCATGCCAAATTTTGAAAAGCACAATTACAACTACAGTGAGTGGACCAAGGAAAGATTCTCGGAAGTTGTCACCGTTTCCGGGCCGGGCAGAATGATTTTTCTGGCCGGAGTCGGTGCGGAAGATGAAAACGGAACAATCGGCACCATCCTGTACGCAGGAGACTTTCTCGGACAATGCCGCTATGCCTTTGACAAGATCAAGAGAACTCTGGCGCGGCACCGAGCGACGGTCGCGGACATCGTGAAAATAGTGACGTACGTTACAGACATCAGGTCAGCAGGCGATTACTTCAAATGTCTTAGGGAGGCGCTTGGCGATGCGCCTCGACCGGCGCATACATTCTTCAACATAAATCAACTCGCCCATCCTGGTATGTTAGTCGAAATCGACGTGACGGCCATAGTCAATCGAGAGCCGGATTAGTTAGCCATCGCCACGGGAGGGATGCGGTCGGTTTTCAAGAGTGCAATTTAATCCACTTCGTAGACGCAGTCGAACGGGAGGCCACATTCCGATAAGAGGACTTCGCGGGACTTGGCTCCGTAGTTGTCTCTGACTCTCCCTAAGAACAGCCCGACGGCGTTATACTCCTCGGATCCAAAGTCGGCGGGAGCCCATGGCGATACTCTCCGGCAGACGTCCAGGGCCCTACTAAATTCTCGCCGCCATCGGTGCAGGCGGGATGGGCGCGCGATTGATCGACAGGAGACAACTCATGAAAGTAACAGCACGGGCACTTGCTGTATTTCTGGCTATCTCGATCCCGGCATGGTTTTCGTTGGAAGCGCAGGCCCAGAGTCTGGGTGCAGGTTTCTCGCAGGCAGGAACGCCGGCAGCCTCAGGCAAATTTTATACTTTTGACAAGATCGCAGACGGGGTGTATTACGCCACGTCCAATGGTCCGATGGCCACCGGGGGCAACCACCCTATTATCGTCAACGAACGCGACGTGATGCTCGTGGACGACGGCACGACCCCCGCCGCGGCGCGCGCACTCCTGCAAGACATAAAACTGATCACGAACAAACCGGTCCGATGGGTGGTCAACACCCACTTTCATTACGATCATACCGACGGCAACTCTATCTTCGGGCCCGATGTCGAAATCATCGGCCACGAATTCGTCCGGCACGCCATCATGGATCTCGACGTGCTGCATCGCGAGCCCTATAAGACCGCGCTGTCAAACATGCTGATCCAAGTAGAATCCCTAAAAAAACAGATCGCCGGCGAGAAGGATGCCGGACGGCGTGCCACACTTCAGAGCCAGCTCGACGCGACCCAACAGGATTGGGAGCAGCTTAAGACCATCAAGCCCACTCCACCGACGATGACCTATTCATCGAAAATGACACTATATAGTGGCCAACGAGAAATCCAGCTCCTGTTTCTTGGGCGGGGCCACACGCAGGGCGACACGGTCGTATTTTTACCGAAAGAACGAATCGTGTGCACCGGGGACCTGATGGAATCCCGCCTTGCATACATGGGCGACGCGCTGTTTGACGAATGGATCACAACCCTGGAAGCGCTCAAGAAGCTGGACTTCGACACGTTGCTGCCAGGGCATGGCGTGCCGTTCCACGAGAAATCTCTCATCACGGCGTATCAGGGCTACCTGAGGGATCTCATGACCCAGGTCGCCACTCTTCGCAAGCAGGGCCTCTCAGCCGACCAGGCCGCCCAGAAAGTGGACCTAACATCCCACAAAGCGGATTTCCCACAGATCCAGGGGCCCGGTGCCGATCTCAGAGGCGTTCGGCGGATGTACGAATGGATGGACGAGCGCGCTAAACCGTAACGATCGATCCTTGACAATCAGCGCCCCCAAGTTTTGTGAACACGTCATACATCACGCCTCACGTCTGCAGTGAGTGTACTGCTGCTCCCTACCCTCCAGTTCAAATATCGAGTGAGGTGGCCCAAGTCCCGAGAAACGTTTTATAGAACGGGATTATCGGAATGTGGCCGACTCCTCCCAGGCGCAAAAAGCCACATTCCGAGAAGAGGACTTATCAGGATGCGGGAGCACAAGTCATCAACGCGAAACGGTATCATATAGCACTGCGGGTTTATCAATCGATATCTCGGCCATGCGCGACGTGGCGGACTCGCTCGGGTTGCCCGGAAATCAGGGAGCAAGCGCGTGACATAACAGGATCAATCTGGAAACGATACAGTCGGATCCGGTGCAGTCGCACGCAACACAGCGGAAACTAGGTTTTTTCAGCGCTACTTCGCCTGGCCGTCTGTTTCGATTCGTGAAGAATCGGCGCGGACTGGGGCTGGCCGATCACCCCGGATGAGAGGATCTGCATCGTTGATGCTGCCTGCCATCAAATCGGTCCTGAGCGCAAATTTTTGGCGCGGGAGCAAGTCCACTTCGGTCTCGAATGTCTTAAAACCGGGCAAAGCAATCTTGAAGCGGTGCTTTCCCGGAACCACCAGCATGGCGTGTTCGACGCCGTGGTACTTGTCGACAGTCCCGACGAAATAATCGTCAAGGAAAACGGCTGCCCTGCCGGGCTGAACATCTAACCTCACTTCTGAGCTCGTTTTCGGGTCAGGATAGGTAAATCGCGGATCCTTCTTCATGCTCACGTGGACGTCCACGACCATTCTTGGTTCGATAACTACTTGTTGGCTGAAGTCGGAATATCCCGCCTGCCGGACGATAATCTCGTGATCCCCTGGCAGCAGCCTGAGCCTCTTCATTCCCTTCAGTTCGCCCAGGTAGCCGACGTATTGCCCATCGATCCACACCCCTGAGGTCTTCGCTGCCTTGTTCGTACGGACAAATTGGATCTGTCCCATAATGCTGTCTTGCGGATGGGCAGCAGATAGGGCAACAAAAAGGCTAGAAACAACCATAAGAGACACAAGACCCAATTTCCTTAGTTGACCAAGCATAATCCACCTCATATTTTCAAATCATAGCATAGCCTGGCGATGGTCTGACGACCAACTCCCGAGAAACGGTCTTCACGCAAAGTGGCCCACTACCACGCACGGCAGATGTCGACGACACGGTGACGCCTGATCAAGCCTTACGGCGCAGGGCGTTGCGGCGAGTAAGGACTCATGCTCTCATCGCCCTTGTCGGGTTCGAATACCCACACATTGCGATTCCGGAAGTAGTGCAGCAGGGGGCTGAGGTCCATGCCGGGTATCTCCCGTGCCCAGACAGTTTTCGCATGGTCAATATCCGCATCGTTGTAGACATATTCCTTGCCAGATTTGTGATTCTGCGAATATCGCACCAGGATGAGGTGTTCTCCGGGCATCCTGGCCATGCGCTGTTCGACGGGTTTCCGGAAAGGTTCGTTCAAGTCATCCACAAAAGGGTAGTCGTCGGAATGCAGATTCCTCTGACCGATGCAAACCTGCAAGATAATCGCAACCAGGAGCACGATTTCGCAAAACGAAATTGCCCAAGACCGCCCGGCGGGGGATGGCGCGGTACGCCAGGATCCCAGCCTCAACAGCATAAGCACGACAACCATAACCGCCAATACCGGCACGTAGTGGAAGTGGAACCAGTCGAAATGGGCATGTGATTGGGACATGACCATATGGACGAAATAAACGGGCCCGATCAATACATTGAAAAGCACGACTAGCCGCGTCAATCCAACGCCGATCGCTCGCCTTCGGAATCGCCAGCGGCGCATGCCGCGCATCCCCTGCATCAATAACAAAAAGACTGTGGCCATAAGTGGGGCGGCATAGTGTGGATGATAAAACACCACGACCCAGAGACCGATCGTGGAGAGCGTGACTTGCATGAGCAGCAGGCGAATAAGGCGATCGCGGAATAGCCAGGGAAGGGGGAGAAAAGGAATCGAAAGCGCGGGCCCGAGGAAGAACTCCCAAAAATCCGTGGCCTTCCACCAAAATTGGCCTTGGGCGTCTGGCCAACTGGTTCGATAGAGGCTGGGCATAACGTTGTTGTAGAAGTCGTCGAACTGCGGGTTCGCATAAGTAAGTGGCGGCTTGGCGTGCTGCCACAAAAAGGCAGGCGTGGTGATGTAGTCTCGCTGCTCGATGAAGTGCGGGAACACAATCGGGTTCCCCGTGACGCGCAAGTTGTAATACGCGACAAATCCGACGACACAGGTCAGGATTGCGGCGATTGGGAGAAGTACTTGTCTCCTGCACGCCCGGCGCGCGGGAATTTCCTGCCGCAGAGTCCACCAGAGAAGCGCAGCCGCCAACGGAATGCAAAAGACGAATCCTTCCACGGGACGGCTCGTCGCAAGAATTGCTGCTCCCAAACTGAAAAGAATGGCATCGCGCGGGCGCTGAAGTTGAAAAATTCGCGGCAGCGCGCCGAGGACCAGCGCTGCGCCCGTCGCGGCCACCGCGCCGCCCCAATAGCTGTTCATCCAATAGCTGAAGAGCCCGAATCGCAATAAGACGAGCGTGCCGCCAAGCAGCGCCCATTCCGGCTCCATCCAACCCTGCAACATCCAGGTCATCGCCATGCACATGGCCGCTGCGCTCAGCAGGACGCCGATCCATGGATGACCCAGGAGCTTTCCGATTGCCAGCACCGTCCCTTGGGCCGGAGGGTAGATCGAAGCGTAAGTCGGGTGTTGTATGACGTGAAAGGTATCGAAAAAAATCCACAAGGGGTGCGGAGGATTCGCCAGCCGGCCGTGGGCAAAGGTGTCGGCCGCGAGCAAATAACTAAACTCGTCGTGAACCTTCGGTTGCGGCACGGGCATCCACGGGAGCAGTGCCAAACGCGCGACGATCGTGGCCGAGCCGACCGCCGCCAGACCAACCCATTTGTTTCTCGCGAATTGAGCGAACCTCTTCTCGATCAAAGCGAAAAATAGCTCGCCCAATCCAGGCATCGGCCAAGCCAAGCCGAGGCAAATTAGAAGGATGATCCAATCTAGCGTCAACACGGGAGGCTCATCAATTCTCGTTGGAAGGTGGAAGTAACTTTCCGCCCAGTCTACTTTCAATTGATCGTGTTAGTTCTGTCCACGCGGAAGCTGGCATTGGTTTCCAGAGTGACAAGAGCCCAGGGGATGGAATTTCGACTGCGTCGTATCAAGCTCAAATGTATGGTGTCTGAATTTTGTTGTGATTCATTGCTGGGTTGCGGCCAACCAAGGGTGCTGAGTAAGACCGCAGAGAGTTTTTGATGGTGAAAATGCGCGGTTTCGGCTATAGTCGTACATTGTCTTCGCAGTGCTGACCCCACCTGAGCGGGTCCGCAGGGAATCTGAGCCATGAATCGCGTAATTGAAAAGTTTCAGGAAGCACAAGTGCGGAAAGACCTGCCGGCGCTGCGTCCGGGCGATACGGTTCGCATCCACGTGCGGCTGAAAGAGGCCGAGGGCGAAAAGGAACGCATCCAGCCATTCGAGGGCGTGGTGATCAAGAAACGCGGAAAGTCAACCGGAGCAAGCTTCACGGTGCGACGAGTGAGTTTCGGCGTCGGCATCGAGCGTGTCTTCCCGACGAACTCGCCGTCGATCAGCTCAATCGAGGTGTTGCGCCAGGGCCGCGTGCGCCGCGCGAAGCTGTACTATCTGCGCGAGCTCAAGGGTAAGTCCGCGCGCCTGAAGCGCGTCGAAGCCCCGGAGACGGCAGCAGTGGAAAAGGAATCGTAAGACTCCGCATCGAAAGTTAATATTTTCTGACGCCCGGGGGGATTCTCTCCCGGGCTTTTTGTTTTCCTTTGCTGGGACCGACTTGCGCATACGCGGGGCGCAATGCGCGATAACTTAAACGCATACAGCCTGTAGATCCTGTGTGGCAACCTAGGTTTGAGACGCTCTTGTAGGGCCGCCCTTCAGGGCGGCATCTTAGATCCAAGCACCTGCTCGCCTGAAGGCGGGCGCTACAGAATCCGATCCTGGGCTGCCACACAGACTCTGAAGACTGCGCCATCGGATCATGCTAGAATCCGCGGCGATGCGCAGGCAATGCTCGTCCCGATTTGAACGCGAAGCGCGCAAGTGCGGCTGGCAACGCATTGCTGGCATCGACGAGGCGGGACGCGGATCGTTATTCGGACCGGTAGTGGCTGCGGCGGTGATTCTGGACCCCAAGCGGCGCATTGTCGGACTCGATGATTCGAAGAAACTGCCTGCCGAGCGCCGCGAAGTTCTGGCGATGCGCATCCGCGAGCACGCCCTGGCATGGGGTGTGGCGGAAGTGGATGCGAGCCGAATTGACGCGTGGAACATCTACCAAGCCAGCCGCCAGGCTATGGCCGAAGCCCTCACCCAGTTGAAAGTCGCTCCCGATTATCTGTTGCTCGATGCCGTGCGGCTCGACGTGCCGGTCGAGCAGAAGTCGCTGATACATGGTGATGCGCGCTCCGTCTCTATTGCCGCAGCATCCATCCTGGCGAAGGTCGAGCGCGACCGCCTGATGGTCGAGTGGGATCTGGTCTATCCGCAATATGGGCTGGCGCAGCACAAGGGCTACGCGACTCCGGACCATTTGGCCGCGCTGCGTTCCTGTGGACCTTCGCCGCATCACCGGTATTCATTCGCGCCGGTGCGGGAGGCTTCCTGCTGGGCTGCGGGGGCAAAGCAGACCGCGTTCCCTCTCACTTAACACAATATCCCGTGACCCACCTGGACTTGCGGAACGGGCCTCAGCCCACACCAAACCCGATGATTACTGCCGCGAACGCTTTTCAATGCGTTGCGTTGACTTAGGTTTTTGCCGCGTGCTAGCGTAAATTCTGCATCTGTCGAGCTGGTCTTCCTGCCGGCCTCCGCAGGGGCAGTTTACTGATGAGGGTGTGCCGCGCCGGCCTGGATGGATCGGAGCGGGAACGGCTGCGAATCTGCCACTGTCCGACTTCGTCCCTTCCAGCCAGGGGGCAGTGGAAAGAGCATCTGAACATGGCCTATAACAAGAGCAAACACCTTGACGCAGCGCAAAAGTATCTCCGCCAGGGGAAGTTGCCGCATGCCATCGCGGAATACCAGCAAATCCTGAAGCACGAGCCAAAAGACCAGATCACATTGATGACCCTGGGCGACCTATTCGTCCGCCAGGGCGAGACCTTCCAGGCGCTTGAATACTTCGAGCGGCTTGCGAAGATCTTCCTGAACGACGGCTTCACAACCAAAGCCATCGCCATCTATAAGAAAGTTGCCAAGTTAGCGCCGGAGGAAAGCCGTCCCCTGGAGCGGTTGGCGGAACTGTATGTCCAGCAGGGTGTGCTTAGCGAGGCGCGGCCGCTGTACCTGCAACTTGCCGAGGTGCAACTGAAGGCCGGAAAGCAATCGCAAGCCGCAGCCCTCTTGCGGAAGCTGCTGGAAGCCGAACCGGATAATCTGCGTGTGCAGACGCGACTTGGCGAACTGTATCTCGCGATGGGTCAGCAGAAAGAGGCCATCGAGATATTTTTCAGCGCGTTACAGCGAGTGCTTGATCGTGGCGACCACGCCGAAGCGGTTCGGCTGGCCGATCGCATCTTGCAAATCGACGCCCGACACCTGCCGACGCTGATCTTGAAGGCGCGGGCGTTGTCCGGGACAGGCAATCGCGCCGAGGCCGCAACACTGCTGGAATCGCTTCTGGAACAGGATGCGGGCGGCGAGATCACGACCATGCTGCTCGAGCACTATATGGATAGCAGCCAGACGGAAAAAGCCGCTGCGCTGGCGGAAAAAGTGTTTACGCAGCAGCCAAAGAACTTTGCGCTGACGCATCATGTCGCCACCGTTCTGCTCGAAGCCGGCGACTTGGACCGCGCACAGGCTCTGCTGGGGCTCATCCGTAACACCATGATCGACTCGGGTGAACACGAGGCTCTGGCACAGACATTGTCGCGGCTGGCTGAGCGTCGTCCAGGACAGCTTGAGCCGCTCGAATGGCTGGTCGATTTGTACGGGAGGGCCAGCGATTCGTTCCGTCTGCCGGATGCACTGGCGCAACTCGCGCAGGCGCTCGAAGCCACGGGGAACGATTCCAGAGCACTCGAAACCTACGAGCAACTGCTCGATCGAAACCCGGAAGACGAAACGATGCGGCGCAAGTATGTGAGATTGCGCGCGAAGATCGGGCTTGAGCCTTTGGCAGGTGAGCTTTCCTCGTCGGCGAAGGTAGCGCCAGCGGAAACGGAGGCCAAACCTGCTCCTCCAGCATTTCCCGAGCCAGCGCTCGAAGAAGAGACACAGCGCTACGTTACGCAGGCTCTGACCGATGTCGATCTATTTTCCAGCTACGGGCTGACGCAGAAAGCCATTGATCTGCTCGAAAGCGTGCTGCAGCGCACCCCGCAACACACGCCGGTCCTTGAACGGCTGCTCGACCTTTCCGTGGGCTCGGGCAATGATCGTCGCACGGCTGAACTCGCCGCAGCGCTTGAACAGATTGCGATCGAACGCAAAGATCGCGCCGGTGCCGAGAGATACGCTGAATTTCGCCGCCGCTTCCAGCGCGCGGCGGGACTTTCCACCGCGGACGTCGTGGCCGAACCGGCTCAGTCTTCCGCGGCTGCACCGCCGGAGTTTGCTGTGCCGACAATTGAAGCGGAGCTGGACGAACCTCTCCCGGAGGCTCCTTCAGAGCCTCAGGCCGCGGAGCAAACCAGCCCTCCGATACCCGTGGAATCCAACGTACACGAAGTGGATTTGTCGGACGAGTGGGCAGCGCTGTCCCAGGAGTTGGAAAAGGCAGTGGAGGACGCCGCTGAGGCGTCGGCTGAGGCCTCTGACGATTCCGCAGCGGCTACGCAGCCGGCACAACCGGAGGCAACAGTCTTCGCGCTGGAAGCGCCCGCCTTCGATCTCGAACCGCAGCCCGCGGCGCCCGTAGGCGCTTCGCAAAGCGAAACCCTGTCAGCCGATGCGCTCCTGGCGGACCTCGCAATCGAACTGGAGTCGGCGACGGCGGCGCTGGGAATTCCCGCGGAGGTGGCAAAACGCGCAACGCCTCCTGCGGCACAGCCTCCTGCCGCGGCGATCGCATCCCCGGAGGACCAAACATCCGCGAATGGCGCTCCCGCATCGCCTGTGCCCGCTAGTGGCGCGCCGGCCGGACCTCTGGGCGACCTCTTTGAAGAATTTCGTTCCGAACTTGGCGAAATGGGCAAGGATGACGAAGATCTCGAGACCCACTACAATCTGGGCATCGCTTACCGCGAAATGGGTTTGCTTGACGAAGCCATCAGCGAGTTCCAGAAAGTGGCCAAAGCGAACGACAAGGGGATGGCGTTCCATTATGCGATGCAATGTTGTACCCTGCTGGGCCTGGCATTCATGGAGAAAGCACAGCCGGCCATCGCTGCGATCTGGTACGAACGCGCGCTCCTAATTCCGGGACTCGATCAGGAATCCATCCTTGCATTGCGGTATGATCTGGGAGTGGCGCAAGAGTTGGCCGGTGAAACGTCCGCTGCGTTCAAGACTTTCTCCCAGGTTTATGCGATGAATATCGATTACCGCGATGTCTCCGAACGGATTGCCCTTCTCGGGAAGACGCGCTAGGCAATGCCGGGATGAAATCCTTCCTGCGCGTGTTGCTTAGCCTGGACATCTTTCTGCTCGGAGTGCTGCTGATCCTTGTCCCCTGGATGGGATACTGGGATCACAATTTCTTCCTGGACAAGTACCCCGGACTGATTCCCTATCTGCTGCATCCTTCCGTGCGCGGCGCCGTGACCGGCCTGGGCGCGCTAGATATTCTGCTTGCCGGGAGCATGCTGCGGGGACATGCGGACTCCGTTGCAACGCGAACATAAATTCACTCTCTGCTACGTGACCGAACGGCGTGCGCTTGGTTCCGCCTGGGGCGATTCCGCTTCCCGTGAAGTGAGGACACATCCCGCGCACGCACTGCTTGAAATCATTCGGCACGCGGCAGACGCCGGAGTTGACTGGATTCAAATACGCGAAAAAGACCTTGAGACGCGCACTCTCGCTGAACTGGTGCGGCTAGCGGTCGCGAACACGCGGGAGACCGACACAAGCATTCTGGTCAACGACCGGCTTGATGTCGCGCTGGCTGCAGGCGCAGCGGGAGTCCACTTGGGCGAAACGTCGCTGCCAGTGGAAGCAGTGGCGGAGTGGCGCCGCGCCGCTGGCCGCATGGAGTTCCGGATCGGCGTATCGTGCCATTCGCTCGAAGCGGCGTGCGCAGCCGAGCGCGCTGGCGCGGACTACATTTTCTTCGGCCCAGTGTTTGCAACGCCCTCAAAGGCAGCGTTCGGTCCGCCGCAAAAAATCGAACGGCTTCGTGAAGTCTGCCGCTCGGTGCGGATTCCGGTTCTCGCCATCGGCGGCGTGACCATCGAGAACGCGGCTTCGTGCCTTGTTGCGGGGGCCGCGGGTGTTGCCGCGATCCGCCTGTTTCAGGAATCCGAGGATGTGGCCACCCTCGTCGCGCGCCTGCGTGCGAAATGCTCGCCTATGTCGTGAAAAAAGGCCGCATCTGCTGGTGTCCTGAGCCGGAAGTCTTCTGAAAGAGTCAGCCGCTTTCTAGATGACTGGCAAATCCACGCGCAGGACATGTCCGTCCGCAGGGTTACCCGCCGAGCCAGTGGCCCGCGGGCTCCCACCCATCGACGTGGTCGCAGATCACTTTAATCACCGCCGTAATCGGGATCGCCAGAATGAGTCCCATCGCGCCCCACAGCCAGCCCCAGAACAGCAGCGCAATGGTAACCGCGAGGGCGTTCAAATGGACGCGGCGTCCAACAATCGCAGGCATCAGGACGTTGAACCCAATGAGGTGGAAAACACTCAGCATCGCCGCAATGCCAACATAAGGACCGATGGTCTTCCACTGCGCCATGCCGATCACAAAGGGAGGCAACCAGGTAAGGACCGCGCCCAGATACGGGACCAGATTCAACAAGCCCGAGACGCAGCCCGTCAGAAAAGGGTAGTCCAGATGAATCATCAAGAAAAAGGCCCAACTCGCGAGCATCAGAATCAGCGCTACCAGGGCGTTGCCGGCAAGGTAGCTGCGGAGCATGACGCCGACCTGATCCAGCGCCTTTTTCACCATCGTCCGGTTCCCCGCGGGAAATAATTCCATTGTGGCTCGCCAGATACTCTGCTTGGCAGCAAGCATGAAGAACACCAGAAACGGCAGAAAAGTTGCGACAAGCAGGATGGAGTAGAGCGAACCTACGCTGCGAAACAGCAGGTCGCGAACAGGCCGCGATTCGGCGACTTGCACGGTCGGGCGGCCTCTTTCTTCTTCCGGCGCAATCGACTCCACCTGCTTTTCCACCGTGGCCAGCTTGCGGTCAAATGCCGTTGCGGCGTGGCGCAGCACCGCGCTGTACCGCGGCCAATCGGCAAGGAATTGATCCGCACGTTCTACCACCAGATAGCTCAGCCCACCGATCAGCGATGTGACCGCCAGAAGCACGAGCAACGCTCCGAGCGCGCGGGGGACGTGCACTCGTTCGAGGAATTCGACGAATGGATCGAGAAAATACGCGAGCAAGACGGCAAGAAACAGCGTCACAACGACGCTCGAAGCAAAGTACAGGAACGCAAACACAATTCCTAAAGCAATGATGCGCTGGGATGAGTTGGGTCGCGAAGTGAATTTGATGTCTTCGTCTTGCATGATCGGAGTCAATTCACCATAGCACACCCGTGCACAGGGATAAACCACGACTTGCTCTGAGCGGCAAGGCTGCGATACCGTAGAACTCACGACGATGCTCGCCGCCGCATTGTTTTTGAATCCCCTGGCGCGCCTGGACGTTCGATCGGCGCTGGACATCCTGATCATTGCGATTTTGATCTACTACTTTCTAAAACTGCTGCGCGGGACGCGCGCCGTGCAGATGCTGATCGCCATCGTGCTGCTTGTTTTTTTTTACCGCGGCGCTCAATGGGCGCGGCTTGCAATGGTCGAATGGCTGCTCACCACGCTGCTGCCTTATGTGGCGATCGCATTGATCATCCTCTTCCAGCCTGAAATCCGCCGCGCTCTCTCGCGGTTCGGGCGGAACCTTTCCCTGATGAAATTCGCTTCGCGCAATCCGAAGGCCTCGTGTGACGACATCGTGATGGCCGCCGAGTATTTTTCGCAGAACCGGATCGGCGCGCTCATGGTCGTCGAGCGCCAGGCGGGGCTGCGGACGTATATCGAGAGCGGGATACCGCTCGATGCCAAGCTTTCCTACGACCTGCTGCTTTCGATTTTCCGGCCGGGCTCTCCGCTGCACGACGGCGCGGTAATTATCGAGGGATCACGCGTGGCCGCGGCGGGCTGCTTCCTGCCGCTGTCGCTGAATCCCATGATTTCGAAACAGCTCGGAACACGGCACCGCGCGGCCATTGGAATTACCGAGGATAGCGACGCCGTGGTGGTGCTGGTCTCAGAGGAAACCGGCTCCATTTCGGTTGCCTCCGCCGGAACGATCGACACGAATCTCACGCCCGAGGAGCTTAGCGACCGGCTGAACGAGATGGTCTCGCGCCGGCGGACCACCATGGTGCTGCCCGCCGCGCTTTCAAACGTCCGGACATCGGCGCGGAGATAGACGATGCGATTCTTGCGCGAATACGTCTTCGCCAATGCGGCCTTGAAGCTTCTGGCGCTCGGTATTTCTTTTCTACTGTGGATGACATATACTTCGGAGCCGTTCGCCGAGGTAGGCTTCCAGGTGGCGCTCGAGTTCACCAACATGCCTCCGCAACTGGAAATTTCCGGCGACGTGCCCATTTCCGTGCGTGTTCGCGTGCGCGGGCGCTCGGCGTTGCTGCGGCGGATGAACGCGGCCGATCTGAGCCTGCGTATGGATTTCAAGGACGGGAAGGAAGGCACTGCCCTCTTGCGGATCACCCCGGGAATGGTGAGTGCCCCGTATGGCGCGACCGTCGTGCAAGTTTCGCCATCGGAGTTCCACGTTACTCTTGTGCCCCGCCGCGGCCCTCCTTCTCCCATCGATTAAAAGTGCGTGTGCTAGACTTTCAAGGTCAAGGGCCTAAGGTGGCGCCCTGTCCATCCTGACTTCACTATGACCAAGGAACTGTTCGGCACCGACGGCATTCGCGGAATTCCAGGCACGTATCCGCTGGACGACGCCACTCTCTACGGCGTCGCGCGCGCTCTCGGAAAATATCTGTTGGAGCGTGACCCGAAACCGCGCGTCTTAATCGGCATGGACACGCGTGAATCCGGCCCGCATATCGCCGCGCAACTTGGCGCGGGACTGGCAGATGATGGCGTGGTTTTCGTCTCCGCTGGCGTCATCAGCACGCCCGGCGTTGCCTGCCTGGTACGGCAGAAAAAGTTCTCGGCTGGCATGGTGATTTCCGCCTCGCACAACCCGTTTCACGATAATGGCGTGAAGCTGTTTGCCGGAACCGGCATGAAATTCCCCGACGAAGTCGAGGAACACCTCGAAATCGAAATTCATAGTCACAAGAATTACCAGCCTATCCCGCATGGGGCTGCCGTTCCCACCGACCGCGCGCTCGTCGAGGAGTACTTGGCGTATCTGCGCGGGCGGGTGATCCCGGGCACGAACCTCGCAGGAATGAAACTCGTGCTCGACTGCGCCAACGGCGCCGCCAGCCAGCTTGGGCCATCGCTGTTCCGCTCGCTTGGCGCCAGCGTGATCGCGATCCACGACCAGCCAAACGGGCGCAATATCAACGACGGCTGTGGCTCGCTGCATCCAGAAAATCTGCAGAAGAAAGTGATCGAAACGCGCGCCGCGCTGGGTGTGGCCTTTGACGGCGATGCCGACCGGGCGATATTCGTCAGCGCGAGCGGGCGGCATGTGAACGGCGACGGTGTGCTGCTGGCCGCGGCGCGATTCTTGAAATCTGTCGGGCAGTTGAATGGCGGGCGCGTGATTGGCACGACGATGGCGAATCTTGGTCTTGAGCGCGCGCTCGAAGCCGAAGGCTTGATCCTGGTTCGGACGCCGGTGGGTGATCGCTACGTGCTCGAAGAGATGTTGCGCAGCGGCGCGAATCTGGGCGGCGAACAATCCGGGCACATTATTTTTCTCGACGATGCCACCACCGGCGACGGCCTGCTCACGGCGCTCAAGATGGCCTGCCTGGTAGCGCTGCGCGGGCCCCTGGACGACTTGCTGTGCGGCCTCAAGGTTTTTCCGCAAACCATCGTGAACATCAGGGTGAAATCCAAGCCTCCGCTTGAATCTCTGCCCGTTGTTTCCGCCGCGATTGACGAGGCCACGAAGACGCTCGGAGCCGCCGGGCGCGTCGTGGTGCGCTATTCGGGCACCGAACCTAAAGCGCGCATCATGGTCGAAGCCGAGCGCGCTGAAGATGTGACGCATTGGGCCGAGACCTTGGCTTCCGCGATCCGCGCCGCCATCGGCGCTTAGTTTTTTCATTTCTTCGGGGAACTTCTTCTTCTCGCTGACTTTCCATATAGAAAAACTTCAACTTTCAGCGCGTCTGGAATACACGGCTTTTGTTCTGGCGTGTGCCTTGGGCATGGCAGCGCTGGGGAAGTAGCATGGGAATAGTACAAGTAGGCCTTGTACTCTACTGAAGACCATAGAATTGGGAATGAGATTATGTGAAAAACTGTATAAGATTGAGATCTACTTAACGCCATAAAGTTTTTGTCTAAATTAAATGATGTATTTACAATGACTTAATCGGCAGCACTAAAATATTATCGGGTGGCAATGCGGTTGCAACATCGCAGATTAACTAGTTCTTGATTTTCCCGGGGTGGTGATGGCCCGGCTTAGCCGGGATAGGGTGAAATGGGGTATTGCTGGAAGGGGCTCGGTTTCGAGCCCCTTTCGATTTTTACGCCATTGTTCTTACTAGAAGTCCCAATTCAGTTCGGTTGGAAGACAATGACAGTACTAGATTCTGATTCGACAGGGATGCCATTGACACGTGCGGCCTTGTAGTGCCACAGCTGTACGGCTTCCACCGCAGCTCTTGCTAACAAGGGATTCCCCTTTACGACATTTACGTGATTCACGCGGCCATCCGCACCAATGTGGAAACTCAATTCGACCGACCCTGAAATGTGGTTTTGCTGTGCTGCCGCCGGGTAGACCGGAGCCTTTCGTTCAATGAGTTGAGCCGGATCGACTTCACGTCCTCGTGCAGGAGACAGACTTGCAGGCGGTGCAGGAGGTTGTGGCCCCGGGACAAATGCGGATACGTTTGGACCCGATTCTGGTTGAACTGGGATCGCAACAGTTGGCAGGCCAACTTCATTCGCCCGGGATGTGGCGCTAGCAAACGGCGTCGCAGGCCTCAAATTGCCCGCCATTCTTTCGAATTTCCGTGGGTCAGTTTTGACCGATGTCGCGAGCGTCTCGCGAGGGACGGTAGGGGCTTGTTTCTCGGAACTTCCCAAAACTCCGGCGATCGAAGGGACGGTCGAGGATACTTTCAACCTTGATTCGGTTGATTTCCCAGGCAAAGATTCGGGCGTTTGTGTGTCAGGGGAGCGCACGGGCGCTATCCCAGCAATAACGCGCACGGACTCACTGACCGGTGGCGCCGAGTTCCCGCCAACGACTTGGAGTCGCACAACCACGCTATCCGTCACAGGCGTATACACGATGCTGCCGCTCCGCAGTTCGCCGGGGTCCAAATCTAGCTCCTTGTGATTTTGCCCATCTGTGATCGACAAATGTCCACCGATTGCCTTGACCACGACATCGGCATTTCTGCTCCAGCCTATCTGCCAATCTTTTCCGCTTCGCTCCAGTTTCAATCCAAGGGATAGATCGCTGGCCGGTTCGGTCCTGGCTTTAGATGCAGATAGCACCTGCCCGCGGTGGGATTGATAAAAGATTGCACCAAGAACTAACACGGTGGCTAAGGACGCAAATATTCCCAGTGCAAATAGCGTTATCCCGTTCGCGCTGCGTTCAGTCTTCACGGTGGGACCTGGAAATCCGGAAGTTGAGGTCGAATCTTTCAAACCAAGGCCCGTTACCATCGATCCAGAAACCTTGGCTGCATCGGTGGCTGTGGAGGGAGAGAAAGATGAATCGCGCAACGGCTCAGACACACTCCCGTTAGCCTTGCTAGAGGGTCTATCCCGCTTCGCCATCATGGGTAAGGCCGGAGAGGATTCGAATTGATTCGTTTCATCGGCTCGGGAGGAAGCAGGGGTCTTTTCTGCGCGATCATGGGACGTAGACTGCGGGCTGACCCACTCCTTAATCAGACGCTCGGCAGTTTGCGGCAACTCGACGAACCGCAGGCCGCCGCCTTTTCCAGAACCGTTCAACCAGATAACTTGACCGGTGACCCGTATGAAATCGTTGATGGTGGGTAGTTTGAAAATAATGGGGAGAAGTTCGTCCGTCTCCAGCGGTTTAATCCCTTGAAAGGATACTCCTCCTTCGCTGATATCAATTAGCATTCCCCCATTGCCAGGGCCGAGATCGACGTACGTGAGCGTTTCGATTCTCTTTCGTGAGGAGCGCCCGTGTTTCCCGTCGAGCTGTTTGGTGGTGATTAGATCTACAGACATCATCCTCCACCTTTCTCCAGAGTCCTGCAAGGCTGCCGCCAAACGCGTTGGCGAGGAAGCAATCCTAATCCTCCCACTCTTGGTACCAAGCTCCACCCTGATCTCAGCTGGGATTTTCGATTTTAACTTTATCTTTGCACAGAACCATACGTCAGCCGCCCCTTTCCTGTCAATCTCAGATCGCCATAGCTGTGGCTGCATCGCCGATTTTCAAATCGGAAATCGGGGATGAGTGTTGCCCCCATAGCATGCTCCAAACGTGGAACCGGCCCTACAAGCGATTTTGATTGCGCGGCAGAGTTCTGTTGGTTTCCCGCCTCGAAGGCCAATTCATCAGAGAGCGAGGTGGCGCGCCTCGGGATTCAAGCTTTCGGAAGTGGAGGGAGTTTTCCTCCGGAGATGAACGTTCCCACGCGGTTGCCTTTTGTGATAGGGAGAAGAAGGTGCGACGGATGGTCGGCGTTGTGATGCACCGATATATGGGAAGCAGTCCTTCTGGAAACATGGCCAATGCCGATCAGCTCAAGATTATCTTTGGGCACATCGTCGTCGGCGCTCTTGATCTTGATTCCGATCCGCTCCCCAGCCTTGAGTAGGATCCCGTAAGGACGGATTTCGATATTAAACTCGTAGATCTTGTTGGGTTCGAGCGGGTCCCGTTCTTTGTGAAGGTGGACTGGCTGCCAAAGCTTCGATGCCTGTGGATCGAGCCTGCGCTGTGAACCTCGCAGCCAGCCGCGCGTCAGGAGTTTCTCGTAGCCGTCTGCATCGGTGTGCCAAAGGGAGACGAACCACAGGAGTTCCGTATCGTTTGTTGACCCATACAAGTTGAGCACGATCGGGCCGCAGATTTCAGTGTTCTCCACCATTGGCGGAGTCTTAAATTCCACGTGGCCATGGTGGAAAGGAGAATCCTCATAAGTGGTGCAACCTTCATTGGGCCAGAACTCATGTTCGCTGAGTAACCGGTTCGCGTGGAGATAAAAAGGGGTCCACTTGGTTTCGGGAAGCGGCCATTCTTCCCCGGATTTCCATTCGTCCGATCCGGCGATGAAAAGCTGCAGCCGAGGCTCCTCGAGAATTCCCGTATCTATACCCTTGAGCCAATGATCGAACCATCGGAGCGATTCGTATGCGTATTGGTACAATGGCCGGTCAAGGTAGATCGGGGGGCCGATCGTCATCTTTTTTGGACCTTTCCATTTTTCGAACGCGCGAATGTCGCCCGGCAAGTGAAGACCATAGAGACCCCAGTCCCCTCCAAAATAGGCGGGAATTCTGGTATTCTCGAAATTCACTGATCGTTGTCCATAGAAGTCATTCCATAGGTCGTTCAGAATAATATCGACGACCATCGAATTAGCTCCGACATCGGCAGTCCGCAACACTTCGACCAAATAGGGAACGGCGGCAATTTCGGGATTCCGCAGCGCCGCTTCTATGGCCTGGGCGTATTTCACGTCCCCCCATTCTTCTCTCAAGCTATTCTTCGTACGAAAGTAGGAGCCGTTGGTTCTAATCCAATGGGACATGAAGCCATAGTTGAGGATGCCCCCGTGATAGTAAAGATCCCGGTACATGTCGCTCCAACCGTAAGGCGCGAAAATGGCCTTCAGATGCGGGGGAGGTTGTGCGGCTACCCGTTTCGACACTCGTGAGAAATGGGATATGCCAGTCATTCCTACGTTGCCGTCGCACCAGGACTGACGGGCCGTCCATTCCACTGCCTCGCAGACGTCTTGAATGGATTGAGGATCGATGTTGTTGAAAACTCCTCCGGATTTGTGAGTTCCTGTGATATTCACGATTACCAAGGCGTATCCGCGGCGAACATAGAAGTTGAAATCGCCCGTCTCGATGAAACCCCGCGCATAAGAAAAGCCTTCCGGCATCATTGGCATGGATTGGGCGGCTTTGGAATATGCGTGCACCGCGAGCAAGGCGGGGAATTTGCCCTCAGCGGTTGGCCGAAAAATGTCCGAATCGAGTGTGACTCCACTGCGCACAGGAATGGCGACGTCGCGGTCGATTGTGATCCCATACCGCCGGGGCGAGGTCTGCCATTTCGTCGAAAACATCTTCATTCCTCCGTATGATCTCGTTGCACCAGAATCCTCCGGCTACGGATCAATCCTTGGCATCGATCAGAATGAACGCGACCTTGCACGGTTGATTCCCCCGATTCACCCACGCGTGATTCGTGCCTTGTTGCACCACGACGTCCCCGGCCTTTAAATGCACCTCGGAATCATCCAGGAGCATGTCAATCTCACCGGACAGGATCACAATGTAGTCGACGGTCTTCGTGCGGTGCATGCCTGGATCGCGTGGCTTCTCGCGTGGCGTTCCCTCCGGCGCGAGGCCCATCCGCTTAAAGATCTGGAGCTTGGTTTTATCGTCAGCCTGGACATCTTTTTGGGGGTCGAACTGGATGATCTTGAAGATCGTGCCGTTCCTGGGAGGCACAACTCCGACCTCCCGGTCTGCGGCATCACCTTGGTCGTAAAGGCTGGCCGGGGTGGAATCCGTGACCCAAAGTACTGTGTTGGTGACTCCTAGTTCTTTACGACAGTGAACACGCTTGGCCGTGCCGTCGATCACCACAACAGCCTGGCCAGTTCCGTCTTTGCCTGTCACCACACGGCGTATGGCAGAGCTCACGGTGTATCTCCATGATTGTTCATATCTCTGTGAGATCTTTCTGAGGTATCAGAATCTAGCGGCCCTAGTGAAAGAAAATCAACAGGTATTTAGAAGCACGATGCCAGGGCGCCGCAATGCCATATACCCAAGCGTCTGTCAAAATTTATATCAAAGAGCTCGCTATTAACGTAATTTATTACCGTTGCGAACATTGACGTTGAACCTTAAGAAAGAGCTGGCGGACCGGCGGCTGTCCAAGACGTGTTAAGCTTCGCGCGAAGCCCGCTAACTAGCCAAGGCGGGGAACAGCACTGTCACTCCTCCGTGAAAAGAAGGGAGCGCTACTATGGCACGAACCGATGCAGGACCAGTGGATCGTCGCAGCTTCCTAAAAGGGACCACTGCCGTCGCAGCGACTCTGGTCGCCAATGCAGGAATAGCAGCAGCCCAACAACCCAATGGGACTTCTTCGCGTTCCCAAATTCGTCGTGTTGTTACTGGCAAAGATTCAGCCGGCAAGGCGGTTGTGCAGTTCGATGGTGTGGCCGCGAACGTCCAAACGCGCAAGGAATTGGGGACCACGAACACCGTGCTCTGGGTGACCGATTCGACTCCCGCCGTCATTTCGAGTAACGCGGACGCTGGGAATCGCAAGATAGGCGTCGAGCCGCTCCCGAACGGAACAATCTTTCGGGTGATCGAGTATGCCCCGCAAAAAGACATCCACAGCGATTATGAAACCAGACTCCGAATCATGAGAGGAATGGGCCTTGCGCCGCAGGGATCAGCGCGCGAGCATCCACGGGATCCGGGAATGCACCGAACGGGGTCGCTCGATTATGTTCTGATTTTGTCCGGTGAAATTGACATGCTCCTGGATGATTCAGAGGTGCACCTGAAGGCTGGGGACGTCGTGGTGCAACAAGGCACGAATCACGCGTGGGTAAATCGGGGAAATCAACCGTGCAAGGTCGCGTTCGTTCTGATCAGCGCCCAAGGCTGAGTTAGATTCTGGCGCACAGCCGGGCAGCCGGCGCGAACTCAGATTTCAAAACCGTGAAACTGTGGCGCACTACATGGCCGGTTCAGATGTGTTCTTATCCTTCATCCTTGTATTGCTCTTTGAGTTTGGCGAGGACCGTGGAGTCGGCGAGCGTCGTGGTGTCGCCCAGGACGCGGCCTTCGGCGATATCGCGCAGCAGGCGGCGCATGATTTTCGCGCTGCGCGTCTTGGGCAGTTCGGAAGTGAAGAAAATATCGTCAGGCTTGGCGATAGCGCCGATTTTCATCACGACGTGCTGCTTTAATTCTTCCTTGAGCGCGTCGCTTGCGTGGACACCTTCCTTCAGTGTGACGAACGCGGAAATTGCCTGGCCCTTAACCTCGTGGGTCTTGCCGATGACCGCCGCCTCGGCCACCGAGGCGTGGTCCACCATCGCGCTTTCCACTTCGAACGTCGAAATGCGATGCCCGGCGACATTCATCACGTCGTCCACACGGCCGAGCAGCCACAAATAGCCGTCGGCATCTATCTTGCAGCCGTCGCCGGTGAAATATTTCCCGGGATAGCGCGACCAGTAGTTCTGCACGTAGCGTTCGGGATCGCCGTAGATCGTGCGCAGCATTGCAGGCCACGGCTTGCTTAACACCAAGTAGCCGCCCCCGCCGGGACCGACCGGTTTGCCTTCGGCGTCCACCACTTCGGCAGCGATGCCGGGGAGCGGGCGCGTGGCCGAACCGGGTTTGGTGGCCGTGATGCCGGGCAGCGGCGAGATCATCGCGCAGCCGGTTTCGGTCTGCCACCATGTGTCCACGATGGGGCAGCGCTGGTGGCCGATCGTTTCGTGATACCACATCCATGCCTCGGGGTTGATCGGCTCACCGACGGTCCCGATCAACCGTAGCGACGAAAGTTTGTACTTCGCCGGCCACTCCTTACCCCAGCGCATGAATGTGCGAATTGCGGTCGGCGCGGTGTAGAGAATGTTCACGCCATACTTGTCCACAATCGCCCAGAAGCGGCCGCGATCGGGGACGTCCGGCGTGCCTTCGTACATCAAGACGGTGGCGCCGTTGGCGAGGGGGCCGTAGACGATGTAGGTGTGGCCCGTGACCCAGCCGATGTCGGCCGTGCACCAGTAAACGTCGTCTTCCTTGATATCAAAGACGTAGCGGTGCGTGGTGGAGGCGCCGACCAGGTAACCGGCTGTCGTGTGAACGATGCCTTTGGGCTTTCCCGTTGTGCCGCTGGTATACAGGATGAACAGCATATCTTCGGCGTCCATCGGCTCGGCGGCGCATTCATCCGAGGCGTTGGCGACGAGGTCGTGCCACCAGAGGTCGCGGCCGGGCTTCATCGAAATCTGCACGGCTTTCCCGATGCGCTTGAGCACGACCACCTTTTCGATAGAGGGCGTTTCGGTCAGCGCCTCATCCGCGCTGGCCTTGAGAGGCACCACGTTTCCGCGCCGCCAGGAGCCGTCGGCCGTGATGAGCACTTTCGCCTTCGCATCGTTGATGCGTTCGCGCAGCGCCTCCGCGGAAAATCCGCCGAACACGACCGAGTGCGCCGCGCCAATCTTCGCGCAGGCGAGCATCGCAATCGCCAGCTCGGGAACCATGCCCATGTAAATAGCGATGCGGTCGCCTTTGACAACGCCGAGCGATTTCAGCGTGTTGGCGAACCGATTCACCTCGCGCTCGAGCATGTCGAACGTCAGCACCCGTGAATCGCCCGGCTCGCCTTCCCAGACGATGGCCGCCTTATTCCGCCGTGCCGAATGCGCGTGCCGGTCCACGCAGTTGTAGGTGACGTTCAGCTTCGCGCCCACGAACCACTTGGCCCACGGCGCGTCCCACTCCAGCACCTTCTGCCACGGCGCGAACCAGTCCAGATGCTTCGCCTCTTCCGCCCAGAAGCCTTCCGGATCCTTCGCTGCGCGATCGTAGATTGCAGGATCGTTCCAATTGGCGCGGCGCCGGAATTCCTCCGCGGGAGGGAACGTTCGACGTTCGTCGAGCAGAGCGGAAAGATTTTTCTCGCTGGGCAATGACATTTCGGCAGACTCCGTAAGAGGATCAAGCCCGGGGCGGCACCGAAACGAAGATCTATACCCCTTGGCCGGAATATCCACTTTCAATTCTATTAGCACGCAAACCTATATGCCAGCCGCCCTTTCGTGTCAAGGTCGGGACACACGTGCGGTGACTTGCCAGATGTGAATTATTGAATCGCGTTTGGCGCAAGGTGGGACCGAGGTATCACGGTCCCGCCAGCGCCGATGTTACGGTAGGCTTCAATGTCTATCGTGGCGCGGCCACCGGCGGGCCGTACCATTTGGCCCCAGGTTTGGTCGTAGGTTTCCACTCCGGTCCGTGCTCCCAAAGTGGCAGCCAAGTGCCGTCCTTGTCATTCGGCTCTGATTGTGGAGGGTCAGGATAGAATCCATGACGATTCGGCATCTGAACCTCCACAAGACTGGCCTTGTTCATGACGTCTGTTTCCTTGATGATGCCGTTCTTATACAGGAGAAAAGCGGTCAGCGCATATACATTGTCTGGAGTGAGATCCCTCGGCATGGGCCATACCGGCATGGCACGTTGGATGTAATCGAAAAGCGTCGTCGCGTAGGGCATTCTGCTCCCTACGGTGAATATAGGCTTGGGGGTGTTGAGTGAGCCCACGCCTCCCACCAAACGCGCGTAGGTAAAGCCAAAACCCTCCGGGACGGGTACGCCGCCCTGTCCGTCTTTTCCATGGCACATGGCACACTTAGCGGCAAAGACCGGCGCGCCTTCCACGGCGCTTCCGCTTCCGATGGGGAGTTCTTTTCCCTTGGCACCTACAAGGTTATCCCAGGTGTGCAATTCCTCCGCTGTCGGTGGCCTCCCCACCTTGTAGGTAGGGGACTGCGCCATGGCTGCACCGCACGCCAGCAGGGCCACCACCGGCAGCAGAAAATTAGACCTAGGCCGGGTAATACGGATTCGGTAAATACTTGACGTAAGTCGCATCGTAGACACTCCCATCTGGTTTCGCTTTCCAAAGCTGAATCGGATTATTGAGAAACGCCGAGATTGGTGCGCTTTCCCACCAGTGCACAACATCAGCGGCTGGTATGGGTGGGTTGAAGTCATCGCCCCACAGCTTGGCCAGCCCCTCTACCGTTGATTGAATCTCGCCGTATTCATTCGTGCAGCGGGACCCAATCACTGTCTCGGCCCCGTTCCAATTCCAGGGCAGGCGGAACCGCGTCCAGGCCTTGCTGAATACGGGCTGCTGCAGGTTAGCGTCTTTCCAGGTCTTCCCGGCGTCGACAGTGACTTCCACTCTGGCGATCTTGCCCCGGCCGCAATAAGCAATGCCGGAAATCTCATACAAGCCGGCCCCTGCCAACTTATGCGCGTCCGACGGGAAGGTGATCAACGACTTCGGCCCCTGCTGCGATTCGTACCAGCTCGATATGCCGTTGGGTTTGGTATTCGTGTAGGCGCTGATTTCCCGCTGCATATAGTAAGGTTCGTTCGTCACCTTCAGGCTTCTCAGGAACTTCACGTTGCAGACGCCTTGGAAACCGGGAGTATGTAGCCGCAAGGGGTAACCCTGTTCGCGCCGGATGGCCTCGCCATTTTGACCATAGGCCAGCATGGCGTCGTCCATAAGCTTGGCCAGCGGAAGGCTCTTCGCATGATGGATATTGTCCCCCGCTTCCGCAATGACCCAGCTCGCTCCCTTTTGCACGCCGCATTCCTTGAGCAGCGTGGAGACGCGAACCCCCGTCCATTCACTGCAAGAGAGCCTCCCATGCACCCCTTGGATTACACTTCCGTCGGTCCTCCCCGCCTTTCTGTTTTGCAACAGGGCCTTATACCACTGCAGGCCGCTGTTTCCCGTGCATTCTATCCAGTGAACTTCAGATACAGAAGGCAGGCGCTTTATTTCCTCCATGGTGAAAACCGTGGGACGGTCCACCATGCCGTGAATTATCAGAGTGTGTTCCCGGGGGTTGATGTTGGGCATATGCGTATCGCCTTGCACTTGGAAATGATAAGACGCTGGTGTGATGATCCCTATCGAATCTTGTAGGGGAGTCAGAGTTCGTAGTCCCTCGGGGCTATTGATACTGTGTATGCGTATGGTTTTCTCATAGCTGGAACGCCCGCCGTATAACAAATCCTGGATGTTGGGCTCGTCGGGAGTAACGCCATACTTGACGTCGGCTTCACCAAGGACCAGACCAGGGGTCACGCTCGCGAGCGCTTTGCCATTCGCGAATGCGGCCAAGCCAGCCAAAGCTGCACTCTTCTTCAAAAATCCTCTACGATCAGACATTTTGGAACTCATAATAGAAACCTCCTAAGCTGATGCTTCTTACCACGAGGCTATAGCGCTAAAATCGATTCATGTCAAGGTCTAAATTCCTTGCTGTCGTTAGCACATGATATGTCCGGTTGGATTAACACATGAAATATCCGCTTTTTAGAGGTGGCCCGGGAGCAAGATGCCTGCCTGGAGGCGGGCATGAATTGCTACCCGAGGGTATCGTGTGCTCTAAAAAATGGGCAATTTAATTTGCTGACGACATTTCATCTCAGAACGTTTGCGCGTACTCTTTCTTCGCAGTCTCTCGGAGCCAGGCGCCCATCCCACCCGCCTCCTGCAGCCTGCGGGCAGCCTCGCCGGAGATGACTTCCACGGAGACGCTGTAGCGCCGGGCCAACTGGGGAAGAACCTCACGAAGTCTGACGACTTGCCGCTCACCTCCGCAAGCCGGGCAAGCGGGGTCTTGCGTTCGGTCCGCCCACGAGCATTGGACGCACTGTTTCAGGCTTCCATCCAGGCCTTTGACGACCGCCAGATTGCGAATCCTTCCCTGCTGGAGTTGAACCAGCGTCTCGTCAATTCCGATCACCACGGCACGGCTGTCGCCGAGCAGACTATCCATCAACACTACCTCGCGCTCGCGTTCATGTCTTTCGACGAACGGTTCGATACGCTTCTCCAGTTCGACTCGAGATACGACCCAACCTAGGTCCTCTTCGATCACAGTTGTTTTCTCCCGGAGCCCGTGCGGGAGTTCTCTCCAGATGCCCTTCGCCATCTCGATCAAGCCGACCACGAACAATGAGTCCAAGTGTTCTGCAGCACACCAAAGATCGACATGCTTTGCGATCTCCCTCTGGTAGTGCGCATATTGGGCATCGACGTGGTGCTCATAGACGTCATGATCCGTCCCGCGAGACACCCGCACGCCAGCAGGTCGCGAGACAGGGCCCATCTCCTTCACCTTCGAAGGTTCCATCCGGAATTCCTTCTCTTCGAGTTCGAGCATCTCCCCGAGCCACCAGAGGAAG
>JAIQES010000060.1 GCA_020073705.1 Terriglobia bacterium | reverse complement strand
TGCTACACCAGCAGGGCGAGGGGCCGTTTGAACGGTATATGGAGCAGCTTGGGCGCGCGGTGCAAACGATCGTGCGGCAAACCGATCTCGCCGTGAAGTATACTTCCTGGTCGTTGGCCTTTATCCTGCCGGATACGCCGCTCTCGGGAGCGCGCTCGCTGGCTGAGAAATTGAGGAAAGCGGCCGGCAGTCTGCGGCCGCCCTGGGACGGAATTCAGGTGACAACGAGCGTTGCCATTGCAGAGGCGATCGCCCGGCAGGACTTCGACAGCGAAGATATCGTTACGGATTTGATCAATCGCGCAGAAGCCGGCCTGCAAGAGGTGCGGAAACGTGGCGGCAACGACATCATTTCACTGGAGACGGCAAGGAGCTAGGGACTCTTGCGGAAGTTGTGGTTCTGGGCAGCGCGATCACCCTCTACGCTCGCGAACGCCCGCAATTCAGGAAGTCAGATGTTTCATCGATAAGGGGGAGCAAACGGATGTCCTACGAAAACCTGCTGTATGAGAAGCGGGACCAAATCGGCTTCATCACATTCAACCGGCCGAAGGTGTTGAACGCGCTGAACCGCAAGACGATGGAAGAGTTGAGCCACATCCTGGCCACTGCGCGAGAAGACCACGATGTGCGCGTTCTCATCCTGACCGGAGCAGGGGAAAAGTCCTTCGTCGCTGGCGCGGATATCGGCGAACTGGCGATTCAGACGCCGGTCGGGGCAAAAGAAAAGGCGCTGTTTGGTCAAGGCGTGCTGCATCAGCTGGAAACGATGGGAAAGCCCTCGATCGCGGCCATCAATGGTTTTGCGCTGGGCGGCGGATGCGAACTTGCGCTGGCCTGTTCGATTCGCCTGGCGAGCAAGACGGCAAGGCTCGGACAGCCTGAAGTGAAGCTCGGAATCATCACGGGCTATGGCGGATCGCAGCGGCTTGCCCGTTTGTGCGGCAAGGGCGTTGCGCACGAATTGTGCCTGACGGGCGAAATGATTTCTGCCGATGAGGCGCTCCGCGTCGGTTTGGTCAATCGTATTTACGAGCCGGCGGAGCTGTTGCCGGCGGCGGAGGCGCTGGCGAAAAAAATTATCGCGAATGCGCCCCTCGCGGTGAAATTCACGATGGAGGCCATCGGGCGTGGAGTGGAAATGCCGCAGGAGGAAGGCCTGTTTTTCGAAGCGACCCTCTTCGGCCTTTGCGCCGCCACCGAAGACATGCGAGAGGGCACGCGCGCATTTATCGAAAAGCGTCCAGCGCAATTTCAGGGGAAGTAGCCCGAGCGCGAGAGAGAAAGTTATCACCATGAGCAGATCATTCATGCCAGAGCAAATTCGGCCGGCGGCGACCGCGGCAGGACTCCGCTTCGCCGTGGTCGTGAGCCGTTTCAACAGTTTCATTACGGACCGGCTTCTGTCCGGGGCGCTGGACGCTCTTGAGGCAGCAGGCGCGCCCGCGGAAAACATCGAGGTGGTGCGGGTACCCGGCTCATTCGAAATCCCGCTGGCGGCGAAGAAACTGGCCGAGGCCGCGCGAGCCGACGCGGTGATTGCCATCGGCTGCATTCTGCGCGGCGAAACCGCGCATTTCGACTATGTCGCCAGCGAGGTTGCGCGCGGCGTGCAGCTTGCGCAGCTCGATACCGGTGTGCCCATCATTTTTTGTGTCCTCACCTGCGACACTCTCGAACAGGCCATCGATCGCGCGGGGCTCAAGAGCGGAAATAAAGGTCAGGAAGCCGGAGTGGCCGCGATAGAGATGGCGAATCTGTCGCGGCAGCTCCGGCCCAGCAAGCCTTCACAGGGTGGCGGCAAAACCCTGCGCAAGAAACGCCGCTAGATGTCGCTCCGCCGGAAATCCCGCGAGTACGCCCTTCAGATGCTGTTCCAATGGGAAATGGGAAAGCAGGACCCGTCGCGCGTCGAGGACGGATTCTGGAGCAACGCGCGCGCTCAGAAATCCACGCGCGAATTTGCAAATCAGCTTTTCGAAAACGCGGCGGCACGCGTGGCCGAACTCGACCCGATCATCTCAACGCACGCCCGGAACTGGCGAATCGAGCGCATGTCGGCCATCGACCGCGCGATCCTTCGCCTGGCAATATCCGAATTGCGCACCATGAGCACACCGCCCAAAGTGGTGCTCAACGAAGCGGTTGAGCTGGCAAAGAAATTTTCTTCCGCAGAAGCTGCATCATTCATCAACGGCATTCTCGATGCCGCGATGAAATCGTTCGGTGAAAAAAACGCTGATTGAATCCGGCGGGGTCGAGTAGCACAGACTTCAGCCTGTGCCTGTCGGATTCGCGAGCGCAAAATGCGCACAGACTGGACAGGCTGCGGAAAAACTCAAAACGTTGTCATTCCGAGGCACGCTGCGTGCCGAGGAATCTCTCTTTTCTTGGGTTTTGAACAAAGAGAGATTCCTCGCTTCGCTCGGAATGACACCCTAACCCACTTTTTCCGCAAGCTGTTCAGTCTGTGTCACTGAAGTCCTCCATACACTACGCCGCGATTCGGCACATCCGGGTGATATCCCAGCACGGCTCCGGAACGCTTCCGTGAGAAATGCGGACTAGAGACGGCGCACAATGGCGCAGGTTTCATCGAGAACGCTGCGTGTATTTGCCGGACTGGTTGTTTCCGAATAGATGCGCAACATCGGTTCGGTTCCTGAGGCGCGCAGCATCACCCAGCCGATTTCTCCCAGATACAATTTAATTCCGTCGAGGTCTTCGCGGCGGCCGACCGGCCATTTAAGCAAGCGCTTCAGCTTTGCGTTGCTGAAGTGCGCGATGGCGCGTTCCTTTTGTCCCGGCTTGAGTTCGAGATCGACGCGGCCATAGTGATGCTCGCCGAATTCCTGGTGAAGCTGCGCGACCAGCTCGCCGAGAGATTTGCGGTGCCACGCCATGACCTCGGCCAGCAACAGCGCCATCACCGTGGCATCGCGTTCGGGCAGATAGAGTTTGGTGCCGATCCCGCCGGATTCCTCGCCGCCCATCAGGATGTCGCGCTCGAGCATCAACTCACAGATGTACTTGAAGCCGACCGGCGTCTCGAACACTTCGCGGCCGAACTTCGCGGCGATCTTGTCGATCATCTTCGTTGAAGAAAATGTCTTCGCGACGTCACCGGGAATGCCGCGCGTGCCGGCCAAGTGCCACAGCAGAATCGAGAAAATCTGGTGCGGTGTGATGAATGTGCCGTCACGATCCATCGCGCCGATGCGGTCGCCGTCCCCGTCCGCGCACAGGCCGGCATGGTAGCCGCCCGAAACGACGGCACGGCGCAACGCTTCGACGTGCGGCTCAATGGGCTCGGGATTGACACCGCCGAATAGCGGATCGCGCGTGCCGCGAATTTCGTCGCAGGTGACGCCGTGGCGCGTCATCAGGCTGCGCAACAGTCCGCGCGCCGCGCCGTGCATCGGGTCCACTACGAAGCGGAACTTCGCCGCGCGTATCTTCTCCCAGTCAACCAGTTTCTCGATGGTTTCGAGATAGGGGGAGAGAATGTCGAGCGATTGAATGCGATCGGGACGCGAGGGCAGCGGCGGCACGCCGTCCGCAAGCACGGCGGCAAGTTCCTTTTCCACTTGCGCGACGATCGACGGCAGTGCGGAGCTCCCGTAGCTCGCCTTGAACTTCACGCCGTTCCACCGGTAGGGATTGTGGCTTGCCGTGATCATGATGCCGCCGGCCGCGCCGCGCTGCCGCACCAGCAGCGAAAGCGCAGGCGAAGGGCAAGCCTTTTCCGCGATCCACACCGGCATCCCGGTCATGGAGACGGCTTCCGCCGCAGCGCGCGCAAAACGTTCGGAGGCGAAGCGCGTGTCGTAGCCCACCAGTACGCCTGCCGAGGGTTTTTCTGCGCGCACAACGTAGCGCGCGATCGCGCAGGCGACTTTGCGGACGTTCGAGAACGTGAAATCGTCGGCGATGACGCCGCGCCAGCCGTCGGTGCCGAATTTGATTGTGCTCACGGTGCAGCAGTATATGCGAAGAAGACGAAGGCGAAAAGCGAGTCTCTCGGAACGGCGGGAACGGTTGAGTCAATTTGGAGCAGGCTTACAGCAAGCGGGAAAGTTTCTCCGTTTCGAGCCATTTCACAACTTTGCCGGCATCCTGCGCTCGGTCGCGCGGGCAGAGCAGGAGCGCGTCCTCGGTTTCGACGACGACGAGATCGCGAATCCCAACCGCGGCGACGAACTTTTTCGGACTCCAGAAGAAATTGCCATGCGCGTCGAGCGCCACAAATCGCCCGGCGGACACGTTTTCTCCGGCCTTGCGTGCCAGCAGTTCATACACGGCTGCCCATGAGCCGATGTCGCTCCAGCCTACTTCCGCGGGCAGAACGAAGACGCTGGGCGCGGCGGCGCGGCGCGTGGCAGGTTCGAGAATTGCGTAGTCCACGGAAATATTTTCAAGCTTCGGGTAAACGCGCGCGAGTGTGCGCGCGTATCGCGGGGTTCCAATCTCTCCGGCCAGACGCATCAGCGCGTCATGGGTTTTCGGAAGAAAGGTCTCGAGATTACCCAGGAAAGTCGAAACGCGCCAGAAGAACATTCCCGCGTTCCAGAAGTAGCGCCCGGAAGAGACATATTTCCGCGCGCGAGGGAGCGCCGGTTTTTCCGTGAAGCGGCGCACCGAGAAGACAGGAACGCCTTCGGCATCGAGCGCTTTCCTGCGCGCGCGTTCGATGTAGCCATATCCGGTTTCAGGCCGCGAAGGCGGAATGCCCAGCACGACGAGCGATCCGGCAGCGTGCGCGACGTGAAGCGCGGCGCGCACAATTTTGAGATACCGCGCGGGTTGGGCGATGTAGTGATCGGCGGGCAGAACCGCCATCAGCGCGTCGTTTTCCTTGCCCATGCCGCTGTGCAGCAGATGCGCCGCGGCGAGACCGATCGCGGCGGCGGTGTTCCGGCCAATCGGCTCGGTAAGGATGTGCGATGCGGCAACGCGCGGAAGTTGCCGGCGCACGGCGGCGGCCTGCTGGGAGTTGGTGACGACCCATTGGCGCGATGCCGGGAACAGCGGCGCGAGGCGCGCGGCGGTCTGCTCAAGCATCGTGTCGCGGCCGACGATGTTCAGCAATTGCTTCGGCGTGCGCGTGCGGCTGCGCGGCCAGAAGCGCGTGCCGCGGCCCCCGGCGAGGATGACGGCATGTGCGGGCAACGCTTCGCGGCTCATGGATGCACCACGCGCGACCACGCGGCTTCCTCGACGCGCTCATCGGCAAGCCGCCGCACGAAATCGTGAAGATCGGGCACGTACGTGCGCAGCAGGGTGGCCGGAGATTCGGGGACGAGCTGATATGCGCCAAGCGCGGCGGGGAGGAGCCAGACTTCAGCGGGACCGTATGTCTCAGCGCCGCCAGCGAACTCGATGCGGCCTTTGCCGTGGAGAACAATGAGCAGGTCGAAATGTTCCGGCGAGGTCACGGCGGCGATTCGCTCGCGGAATTCCCATCGCTCCACGGCGAAGTGGCGGCAGGCGGCGAAGAAAGTTTCCGTAACTGCGCCATGCGTAATGCGGACCGGGTCGCAGAGGCCGCCGCTCTGTTCGCCGAAGCGCATCACGTTGAGCGCCTGGCGAATATGCAGCGGGCGCGGTTTGCCATCGGCGGCGACGCGGTTGTAATCGAAGACGCGGTAAGTGACGTCCGAGTGCTCCTGGATTTCACACAGCACGACGCCGGGACAGATCGTGTGCGCGGTTCCCGCGGGAACGAAAACGGCATCACCGGCACGCACGGTGAGGCGCTCGAGGCAGTCTTCCACGGTGCTGTCGGCAATGGCGCGGCGGAATGAGCCGGGAGTCACGTCCTCGCGCAGACCGACGCGCAATTCGGCGTCTTCGCGCGCCGCCACCACATACCAGATTTCCGTCTTGCCGATACCGCCAGCGGCCGCCTCATGCTGTTCCGCGTATGCATCGTCCGGGTGGACCTGCACGGAGAGTTTTTCCGCTGGGAAAATGAATTTCACAAGCAGTGGAATGCGCGCGAGGGCGCGCAAGCGCGTGCCGGTCCATTCCTCGGGCAGATCGGGCCAGACTTCACCGAGCGTGCGCCCGGCGAAGTCGCCCGTGGCGAAACGGCAATCGTTGCCCGTGAGCCATGCCTCGCCCACCGGTTCCGGTTCCTGCGACCGGTCTGGAAATAGTGGAGAGAGGTTGCGCGCGCCCCAGATGCGGGGCATGAAGACGGGGGCGAGCCGGGCAGGCGCCCGCCCCGAGCGGTTTGAAGCGGGATTCACGTAGCCGATTCCGCCATGGCGAAGAATTTCTCGAGGCGCCGCAAGCCTTCCTCGATTCGGTCAATCGACGTGGCGTAGGAGATGCGGATGTAGCCGGGTGTCCCAAAGGCGTCACCAGGCACAACGACCAGGTGTTGGCGCTCGAGAAGCTGCTTGGCCAATGCGGTTGTGTCCGCGACGCCGTTGCCCAAGTGGGCGGCCACGCTCGGGAACGCATAAAATGCGCCGCCCGGCTCGGTGCAGGTGACGCCGGGAATCGCGCGAAGTCCGGCGACGATGCGGTCGCGCCGGCGCGCGTATTCCGCGAGCATAACCGCGACGGTATCCATCGGGCCAGTCAGTGCTTCGAGCGCCGCATACTGGGCGATGGAGGTCGCATTCGACGTGGACTGGCTCTGCAGCTTGATCATCGCGGAGATCAGTGGTTCCGGCGCGAGCGCGTAGCCCACGCGCCAGCCGGTCATGGCAAACGTTTTCGAGAGCGAGCCTGCGACGATGATATTCGGCTTGGTACCCGGCAAGCTCGCGAGAGAAAACGGCTTTTCTTTTCCATAGAGGAAATGGGAATAGCATTCGTCGGTCATCAGCCAGATGTTTTTGGCGCGGCAGACCTCATAGATCCGCGCGAACTCATCGGGCGGCACGACCGCGCCGCTCGGGTTGCTGGGCGAATTGACGATGAGCAGCTTGGTCCGCGGCGTGATCGCGCGCGCCACCTGTTCGGCACGCAGGCGGAAGCCATCGGACGGATCGGTCATCACCGGAACCGGGGTCGCGCCGGTGTACATAACCATATCCGGATAGCTGACCCAGTAGGGAGCGGGAATGAGAACTTCGTCGCCGGCGCCCAGCAGCGAGCAAAATGCGTTAAAGATGGCGTGCTTGCCGCCAACCGTCACGACGCATTCCGGCACCGTATAGGACGAGCCGAATTGCGCAGCGTGCCACCGGCAGATGGCTTCCCGCAACGGCCCGATACCCGCTGTAGGGGTGTATTTCGTGCGGTTTTCGTCGAGTGCGCGAATGGCCGCGCGCTTGATGTGGTCCGGCGTGGGGAAATCCGGTTCACCCGGTCCAAAATCCGCCAGGTCAACACCCTGGGCGCGGTAGCGTTCAGCCGCCGCTAGTACGGCAGCGGTCGGCGAGATCGAAATGCGGTTCACCCGGTCGGCAAGTTGCATGGTATAAGGCTCCTTCGGATTTAAAGAACTTTGGCACGGAGGCGCTGTTCCACCACCGCTGGCACCAGATCGGCCAGATCGGTCATGGGCCCCCCGAGTTGCGCAATTTCTCGCACCAGGCGAGAACTCAGGTAGCTGAAAGCTACGGCCGGCATCATGAAAACAGTTTCGAGATCCGGTTTGAGCTTGCGGTTCATCATGGCCATCTGCAGCTCGTATTCGTAGTCGGAAATTGCCCGGATGCCGCGCAGAATGACGTTGGCGCCGCGCGCTTGCGCATAATCCACCAGGAGTCCGCTGAAGACATCCACTTCGACGTTGGGCCACGGCCGCGTCACTTCGCGCAGCATCTCAACCCGCTCGTCGAGCGTGAACAACGGCTCCTTCTCGAGGTTGCGCAAGATGCTCACGATCAACCGATCGAAAATCTTGGCGCCGCGCTCGATGAGGTCGAGGTGTCCGTTTGTGACCGGGTCGAACGACCCCGGATATATGGCCAGGACATTTTTCATCGCTCGGTCTGCCATCGACTAAACATTGTAGCGAAAATTGGAGCGGAATAGTCAAGGGAATTGCCGTCACCCCAATTTGTGGTCGAGGCTTTTTCTTCAAGAGACCCCGCAAGCGGGAACCAGGTCGTGGGCTGTTCCCCATCATCCCACGTATCCGGATTAATCGTAATGTTCTTCATCTTTTCGAGCGTGCAAGCGCCATCCGCCTATTCTGATCGCATCCGCTCCGTGAAGCTGCCACCACATGCCACTTCAGAACAATGCAATGATTCTTTGATTCACCAAGTGGTGTATTGGTGCGGCACGGCGCCTTTTTCAAACACCCGCATTGGAACTATTGAAAACTGGTCTAAGGGTTGGCACAAGATGGCCCTTCATGGCCTCTCGGACCATGACAGGATGTGATATAAGTTTCGGTGGCAACTCGCAGGGCGCTTCCGATAATTGAACTCAGCCGAGCCATCCGATAGGGAGGAATGGCAAGTGCCGCAGGAAATCGAACCAAAGACGATCGACCGCACCTGGCTTGGTCTCTATGACCGGCCGCACCGGGATTTGCGAGAATTCCTCGAACGTGCGGAAAGCATCGGTGAGGTAACCCGGGTGAAAGGGGCCAATTGGGACCTGGAAATGGGTGCTCTCGCGGAGATCGTCAATCATAAGCGATCGGAAGCGCCCGCACTGCTCTTCGAAGGCATCCCTGGTTATCCCGCTGGATTTCGCGTTCTTTCCGGGTCGGGAAACTCGTCCAAGCGGATGGCGCTCATGCTGGGTTTCCCGATGCCGCAGACAGCCATCGATGTTGTGCTGGCCTACCGGGATCGAATGAAGCATCACAAACCGATACCGCCGACCCTAGTGAAACAGGGTCCAATCCTGGAAAATATTGATCGCGATGAAGATGTCGACCTCGGGAAATTTCCAGTGCCACGAGTGCACGAGAAGGACGGAGGCCGTTATATTGGCACCGAGGACCTGGTGATCATGCGGGATCCCGACCAGGGATGGGTCAATGCATCGACTTACCGTGTCCAGCTCCACAGCAAGAATAGCGCCGGCCTGTGGATGTCACCTGGTAAGCACGGACGTCAAATCCGCGATAAATACTTCAAGCAAGGAAAGCCTTGTCCCCTGCTGGTTTGTTGCGGTCACGATCCGCTGCTGTTTCTAGCCGCCGCCAACGAGATTAAATTTGGTGTATCGGAGTTTGACTATGCCGGTGGTCATCGGGGCGAGCCATACGAGGTGATTCCGAGTGAAATTCATAGTCTTCCCATTCCCGCTCATGCCGAAATCGTTTTGGAAGGTGAGATCGTCCCCGGAGACGTCCACGCCGAGGGTCCGTTTGGAGAGTTCACCGGCTATTACGCGAGCCCGCAGAGCGAGCAGCCGGTCATCCGGGTTCGGCGCGTCTATTACCGCAATGATCCGATCCTGACGATGGCCACACCTATGCGCCCGCCGTCGGACATGTCCTTTGGCAGGTCCATCGTCAAGTCCGGCATGATTTGGGACGCAATCGAACGCGCGGGCATCTCTGGGATCAAAGGCGTCTGGTGCCACGAAGCTGGCGCCATGCGCATGTTCAATGTCATCTCCATCAAGCAAGCCTACGCCGGGCATGCCAAACAGGCAGCTCTAGTGGCAACCGGTTGCCAAGCGGGGGCCTATCTTGGCCGCTTTGTCGTGGTCGTTGACGACGACATTGATCCCACAAACATGTTCGATGTCTTATGGGCGATATCCACGCGTTGCGATCCCGCTCTAGACATCGAGGTCATCCATCGAATGTGGAGCGGCCCTTTGGACCCGATTATTCCACACGGTTCGCCTGCAAACTACAGTTCGCGAGCGTTGATCGACGCGTGCCGGCCCTTCGAGCGCATTAAGGATTTTCCGCCGGTCGTGGGGGCAACACCAGAGTTGCGCGCCAAAGTCGCAACCAAATTTGCCGGCATTCTGAGCAAAATTTGAATGGAATTTGGAAAGCTTCGACGCGAAGGAAAACAATTTGGCCCAAGTGGAGAAGGCTCGGTTGTATGAGTGTGACTATCCGAGGGGTCAAAACCGAAAGTCCGGATTAGGGTAGCCCCGGTTCGCAAAACGCGGAGGCAATTCGAGCTGCCGCAGGGCTGTGAATCGCACCTTTCGCATGTGAACTAGAATCTTAGGATCGGCTCAGAGGCCATGACGACTGCAACCACCGTGAATGTTCCCGCATTGATTGACGAGCAGAAAGTCGGCTCGTTTCAGATTCGGATTCTTGTATTGTGCGCCTTGGCGGTACTGCTGGATGGTTTCGCCGCGCAAATGATCGGCTACGTAGCTCCCTCTCTGGCACGGGAGATGCATCTCGACCATGCCGCACTCTCCCGAATTTTCGCTTGGGGCCTAATTGGCTTGATGCTAGGTGCGCTGATCTTCGGGCCAGTTGCCGACCGGTTTGGCCGCAAGCGCGTGATCGTCACCTGCACACTGTTCTTCGGCCTGCTCTCTCTAGGGACGGCCTTGGCGGATTCAGCCGCCAGCCTTACCGTCCTCCGATTCCTGGCAGGTTTGGGCTTCGGCGGAGTGATGCCCAATGCCATCGCACTGACGGCGGAATATGCTCCGCAGCGGCGCCGCGGCACGATGATCACCACCATGTTTTGCGGCTTTCCCATCGGCGCTACCATTGTGGGCTTCGCCGCCGTGCCTATTCTTCCCGCATTCGGCTGGCGAGGTGTCTTTGTGCTCGCCGGAATCATGCCATTACTGCTCGCGCCGGTGCTGGGTCTCCTGCTGCCCGAATCCATCCGGCATCTGGTGATCCACGGGCGGGAATCCGCGCGTGTGCGTCAACTGTTGGCCCGCATCAACCCCCAACTGGTTTTCGGAAATGACGCAAATTTCGTAGTGCACGAGGAGCGTGCGCCCGGCATGCCCGTCGGCCACCTTTTCCGGCAGGGCCGCGCCCTTCCCACAATTCTCCTGTGGATCGGATTTTTTGTGAGCCTGCTCGATCTCTACCTGCTGTCCAACTGGCTGCCCACGGTTTTTCACGACGCGGGAATTACGCTGTCGCTTTCAGTCATCGCTACCGCGCTGTTTCAGGGCGGAGGCGTGGTCGCCAGCCTCATCCTCGGCAGCGTCATGGACCGCTTCGGCACCTATCGGGTCGTGTCCATCATTTATGTGCTGGGCACCGTTTTTGTCGGCTTAATCGGCTACTCCCATTCCATCGTTTCCATCATGAGTTTTTCCTTTTTTGCTGGCGCGGGCATAATCGGAGGACAGACCGGAACGAACGCGCTGGCCGCTATGTTCTACCCGACTTACATACGCTCGACCGGCGTGGGGTGGGGACTGGGGATTGGGCGAATCGGATCGATCGTCGGCCCGATCTTTGGCGGCATGATGCTCTCGCGGCATTGGCCGCTGACCACTATCTTCCTGGCCGCAGCCATTCCCTCATTCGTGGGAAGCGCGGTCATCTTTCTGATGGGCCGTACCCAAGCGCCCGTAAACGCGAAGGAAGACCTCGGTGCTCCCGCATCTTGAATTTCCACCGGTTCCTAAAGATTGCCCCCATGCCACATTGATTTGCAAGCACCTTTATCCGTGCGGCTAACTCTCAACAAATCTATCATCGGAACATGATCCGCTCTTGGAAACCGAGAGATTTTGGGCTTCTGGGTGGGATAGAATTCCATTCGGCGGGTAGACACGAGGAGCTATGAAAACCATCCATCTTGGCTGGGTCATCGTCCCATTCATATTTTGGCCAGCCGTCTTGGTTCAGGCCGGCGCGCAAGAAACCGGCAGGAAACGGACTGTCGAAAGCGCAGCTTCGAGCATATTTCAACCACTGGATCGTTGGAAGGCGGCCGTGGTTTCTGGTGACAGAGCGGCTCTGGCCGCCTTCTACACTACGTCTCCTGCATCCAGGGCAAAGACGCCTCAGGGGGAGACACAAGATCCTGGCGAGGAGCCGGCATTCTGGTCCTCCTTACGAGCCGCAGGGCTCAGCCGCTTCGATCTCAAGGTCCTCGAAGTGAAGAATTTGCAGCCAGGTGTCATGGCCTTCGTCCTTCGGTTTGAAGTAGGGCTTCAAACCAACGCTGGGAAGAAATCTGGCGTCATTTCCGGGGCTCAGGTCTGGGTTCAGCAGAATGGCGGCTGGCGGATTCTGTCCACGCAGAGAAGCGACCTGGCGGCTAGCCCGCCCATGCGCTTGCCTGAGCCGGCAAAGCCCAACACACAGCTTTATCCCGCGCCAGATGAAGCGCCCGCTGAGATCGCAGCAGCGCTCCGCGCCTCTGCCAAAGACCGTAAACGTGTCATTTTGGTTTTCGGTGGAAATTGGTGCTACGACTGCCACGTTTTGGACGCAACGTTTCGTTCCAAGCAGATCGCCCCGCTCGTCAATGAGAACTATCACGTGGTTCATGTTAATGTTGGGAATTATGACAAGAACTTGGATCTTGCAAAGAAATATGACATTCCCCTCGAGAAGGGAGTTCCCAGCCTAGCCATCCTGGACCCGCACGGCAAGCTCCTCGTGAGCCAGAAAAAAGGGGAGTTCGAATCTACCATCCGAATCGGCCCGGAAGATGTCGTCGAATTCCTTAAACGGTGGAAGCCGCAACACGGCGATTGAACTCATTACCTTCCGATTCTATGTTCCCGGTTCCAGGGCCTAACCATTTAGGCCCTTTTCCAGCCCACTCACACCTAATTTGTGTCATTTTAATGGACCACATTTGACTAAGGGGACTGACTAAGGCGACTAATATGGTCGTAATTTATGACATTGGCTTCATGGGAGTTGAGTCGATTTTATCCGCTTGACAACTAGGCAACCTAGCCATAGGATTCATATACGACTGGTTCGGTCGCATATCAGAAATGTTGAAGATTTCAAAAAAAGCGGATTACGCACTGATCGCGGTCAGGCACTTGGCGACGCACGGTGCAATGCGGTCGCATAGCGCAACTGATATCGCCGAGGCTTGCGGCATCGCGGTGCCGTTGCTGGCGAAGGTGCTGCAGCGGCTGGCCAAGCACGGGTTGGTGACGGCGCGGCACGGATCGAGCGGGGGATACCAGCTGGCGCGGCCTCCAAAGGATATTTCGGCGCTCGAAGTGATCAGCGCCGTGGATGGGCCGCTGATGATCACGTCCTGCGTAACAAGCCACGGAATTTGCGGTCAGAGCACGACCTGTACGGTCCGTGACCCGCTCCGGCGAGTGAATGAGAGCATTTTGCAGGTGTTGGGCGCGGTCACGATATCGCAGATGACCGAGAATTCGCCCGAAGCCGAACTGGTCGGGCTACCGAGTTAATTGAAGGAACTGCTCTTAGGGGATCGAAGAAAGCGACGGGGGAAGCATGGCTATCAAGCTGCCGATTTACATGGATTACCACGCCACCACCCCGGTGGATCCGCGCGTGGTCGAAGCGATGCTGCCGTACTTCCACGAGAAGTTTGGCAACGCCGCCAGCCGGAACCACTCGTTCGGCTGGACGGCTGAGGAGGCGGTGGAAAACGCACGCGCGCAGATCGCCCGGCTGATCAACGCGACGCCGAAGGAGATCATCTTCACCAGCGGCGCCACCGAGTCGAACAACCTGGCCCTCAAGGGCGCCGCGGAAATGTACCGCGAGAAGGGCAATCACATCATTACACAGGTGATCGAGCACAAGGCCGTGCTCGATACCTGTAAGCGCCTTGAAAAGTACGGGTATGAAGTCACCTATTTGCCCGTTGCCAAAGACGGCCGCATCGATCTCGACGACCTGCGCCGCGCGATCACGCCGAAGACGATCATCATTTCGATCATGTACGCGAACAACGAGATTGGCGTAATTCAGCCGATCCAGGAAATTGGCAAGCTTGCGAAGGAAAAGGGCGTGTTGTTCCATACCGACGGCGTGCAAGCGCTGGGCAAGATTCCGGTGGACGTGCAGAGAGACAACATCGACATGATCTCGCTGACCGCGCACAAGCTCTACGGGCCGAAGGGCTGCGGCGCACTCTATGTGCGGCGGCGCAACCCGCGCGTGCAGCTTTCGGCGCAGATCGACGGCGGCGGACACGAGCGCGGGATGCGCTCGGGCACGCTCAACGTGCCGGGAATCGTCGGTTTCGGCAAAGCGGCTGAGCTGTGTCAGAACGAAATGGCGGAGGAAAGTATTCGGCTGCGAGGACTGCGCGACCGGCTGAAGGATGGTCTGTTCGCGAAGCTCGACGAGCTTTACATCAACGGCTCAATGACGCACCGCTTGCCGCACAACATCAACATCAGCTTCGCATTTGTCGAAGGCGAGTCGCTGCTGATGGGAATCAACGACGTTGCCGTATCGAGCGGCTCTGCCTGCACGTCGGCAACACTCGAACCGAGCTATGTGCTCAAGGCGCTGGGAGTCGGCGAAGACCTGGCGCACACCTCGATCCGCTTCGGCTTGGGCCGCTTCAACACGCAAGAGGAAGTGGATTACGTCACCAATCGTGTCGTCGAAGTCGTGCAGCGGCTGCGCGAGCTGTCGCCGCTCTATGAAATGGCCAAGGAAGGCGTCGATCTCAGCAAAATGAATTGGAAAGCGACGGCAGAGCACTAGAAGCGAATTCATTCGTCAGGATACCGAAGGGAGAAAGTCATGGCGTATTCCGATAAGGTGGTTGATCACTACGAACATCCGCGAAACGTCGGCAGCCTGCCCAAAGACGACCCGAACGTGGGTACCGGTTTGGTGGGCGCGCCCGAGTGCGGCGACGTGATGCGGTTGCAGATGAAGATCAATCCCCAGACGCAGGTCATCGAAGAGGCGAAGTTCAAGACCTTCGGCTGCGGTTCGGCGATTGCCAGCTCTTCGCTCGCGACCGAATGGGTCAAGGGAAAAACCGTCGAGGAAGCGCTCGCCATCTCGAATACGGACATCGTCCGCGAGTTGAGCCTCCCCCCGGTGAAGATTCACTGCTCGGTGCTGGCCGAGGATGCCATCAAGGCTGCCATCGAGGATTGGAAAAAGAAGAAGGAAGCCGATCAGCCCGAGGCGACCGCGACCGCTAGCAACTAGCCGCGCGGGTATGGCTGACCTTCCCTCTGTCTGGCGGACCGAAGGACGGCGGGCAGAGAATTTACTTAGCTTTTGCACCGAATGAGGTGCTTTTGGAAACTGCCATGATTCACGTGACGGAAAAAGCGGCTATCAAAATTCAGGAGTTGCTCGCCAAAGAAGGCGTGCCGGCGGAAACCGGCGGGCTGCGGGTTGGAGTGCAGGGCGGCGGCTGCTCGGGGTTGACGTATGCGATGCGTCTGGAGACGCAGGCGCGTGACCGCGACAAAGTCGTCGAAGAAAACGGCGCGCGGCTGTTCGTGGACCCGAAGAGCTATCTTTACCTCCACGAAACCACGCTGGATTATCAAGAAAGTCTGATGCGCCGCGGGTTCGTATTTCAGAATCCGCAGGCGACCCGCAGTTGCGGGTGCGGGAGTTCATTCACGGCGTAACGCCGGGTTCACTCTCAGGGAACGTAGCAGGTGCTTCATCTCGAAACGAGTGGAATGTTTGGCTGGCCGGGATGGGGGAAGTCCGCCGGCCATTTTTTTTGCCCGGGGGCGGAGCGCCACTCCCGAATCATGAAGAGTTTCCCTCGAGGTTGTTTGATTTGGCGGGGCAGGATCATCCGATCATGAGCGCACCATCAACCACTGCCGCAACATCGATAACGTGCGGCAACTGTTCTGCGGCGACCGGCGGCGCGCACTTCTGCCCTGCGTGTGGAAAGATTCAGCCACTGCCGCCCGGTACCGACTACTTTGCGTTCTTCGGGCTGCAACGGAAGCTCGCGCTCGACTTGCCGGAGCTCGAGCGGCGCTTTCACTCGCTCTCCTGGAGGCTGCATCCCGATAATTTTATGCGCGCCTCGGAGCTTGAGAGGCAGCTTTCGCTGGACCGGTCTTCACAGTTGAATGACGCGTACCGCACGCTCCGCGATCCGGTGGCCCGCGTTGAATATATGCTTGGCCTGGCCGGCATGCGCAAGGAAGGCCAGAAGAAGCAGCAAGCGCCGCCCGAATTGCTTGAGGAAGTATTTGAATTGAATGAATCGCTCGACCGGCTGCGCGAGGCCCGGGAATCCGGCGAAAACGCGGCGGAGACGGCCGGACTTCGGGGGAAGCTCGAAGCGGCGCAGCAAAAGTTTGAATCGTCGCTCGCGGACGCAGACCAGGAACTCACGCAAGTCTCGGCCCAGTGGGACCGGGCGCTTGACTCCGGCACGGACGACGCGACAAAGAAAAAACTCATGGAGCGAATGAACAGCATTCTGAACCGGCGCTCGTATATCCGGAATCTCGTCGAGAGCACGCAGAAGGTACTTGCGGGTACATGATTCGCGGCGCTCGCTTTGCGTCTGGCGTTCCACGAATCATGAGTTACGAATCACGATTCACGAGTTATTTATTAAGATAAGAAAGGAAGAGCAAACAAGCAATGGGACGCACCGTCGGCATTGATCTGGGCACCACCTACAGCCTGATTGCTTACCAGGACAAACTGGAAGGCGCGCCGAAGTGTATCCCGGGGCCCTATGGCACGCCGCTGTGTCCTTCGGTCGTCAGCGTGGACGCGGATGGCGCGATCGTAGCCGGCGAAGCTGCGCGACGCCGGCTGTTGACGCAGCCGGAGCGCACGATCTATTCGGTAAAGCGCCTGATGGGGCGCGGTCCCGCCGACGTGCAGGAAGAGTTAAAAATTTTCCCGTTTCGCATCGATCCAGGGAGCACAAATGTGATTCGCGTGCGTTTGGGCGACCGCGTGTTCACACCGCCCGAAATCTCCGCGTTCATCCTGCGCGAGTTGAAAAGTTGGGCCGAGGATTATTTTCAAGATTCCGTGGACCGCGCCGTAATCACCGTGCCGGCCTATTTCAATGACGCGCAACGTCAGGCCACGCGCGATGCGGGACGCCTGGCGGGGCTCGAAGTCCTGCGCCTGGTGAATGAGCCGACCGCGGCGGCGCTGGCCTACGGCCTGCACGAGCAGAAGCGCGGCCGCGTCGCCGTATACGATTTCGGTGGCGGCACGTTCGATATTTCGATTCTCAAGCTGGTCTCGACAACCGATGGCGACATTTACCAGGTGCTTTCGACCAACGGCGACACGCATCTGGGCGGCGACGACATTGACAATACATTGCAGAGCGTCGCGCGCGGGGAAATAAGCGCGCAGGGAGTGGACCTTGCCACGCACCCCGAGACCGTGCAGGAACTGCGCAAGGCGCTGATCGCCGCCAAGCACGAGCTTTCCGAGGCGGGCAAGACAACTGTGAAATTCGCGCTGCCCAATGGCGCCGTGTATTTCCGCGAAATCACACGCGCCGAATACGACGGATGGATCCGCCCGATCGTCGAGCGCACCATGGCGCCGGTGCGGCAGGCGCTGGCCGACGCGAAGCTCGCTTCGGCGGAGATCGAGGAAGTTGTGCTCGTCGGCGGCTCGACCCGCGTGCCGCTGGTGCGGCGCACCGTCACTGAGTTTTTCGGACGCCGTCCGCACGCGGAACTCAACCCCGATGAGGTCGTGGCGCTAGGCGCGGCGGTGCAGGCCGGCATCCTGGAAGGCGGCGTGAAGGACATGCTGCTGCTCGACGTCACGCCGCTATCGCTCGGTATTGAGACGATGGGCGGCGTGGTGGCGAAAATCATCCCGCGGAACTCGACGATTCCCGCGAGTGCGCAAGAGCTGTTCACCACGGGGGTCGAGAACCAGACGGGGATCGATATCCACGTGCTCCAGGGCGAGCGCGAACTGGCGAAGGATTGCCGGTCGCTCGCGCGATTCCAGTTGAAGGTGCCGCCAGGCCCCCCAGGCCTCGCGCGCATCGAAGTGAAATTCCTGATCGATGCCAGCGGTATCCTGCAGGTTTCCGCACGCGACCTTCGCGCCGGAAAGCAACATTCGATCGAAGTCCTGCCGAGTTATGGGCTCGATGACGCCGAGGTCGAGCGGATTCTCGAGGAGTCGATCGAATATGCCGAGCAGGACTTTTCGGAGCGGCAATTGATCGAAGCGCGCAACGAAGCCGAAATTATGCTCCACGCGACGGAAAAGGCGCTGGCGCGCGAGCAAGTCGAAGCACCCGGCGAACTTCCCGCCGACGAACTTCGCGCGCTGGATGGCGCCGTCGCAGCACTCCGCGAAGCCCTTGCAGGCGCAGACTATAAGCGTATCCGAGCGTTCGTGGACGTGCTGAACCAGGCGACGATGCCGCTCGCCGAGCGCATGATGAACCGCGCGCTTTCGACGGTGTTCGAAGGCAAGCGGCTCGATGAAGTGTAGTAGCACAGCCTTCAGGCTGTGCGCGCCAGCTTCCAGCAAACCGCACAGGCTGAAGCCTGTGCCACACAGAATCGAGCAGTTGAGAAGGAGACCGCGATGGGCGGCAGCAATCCTTACATTGAACAGGTCAAGTACACGCCTGCAACGAAAAAATTCAAGGTGACATTTGTCCGTGAAGCCAAGACGTTCGAGGTGGACCCGGAAAAAGTTCCCTATGCGCGCGAGGGGCTCCCTGGAAGCATCCTGGATATCGCCACGGGATTTCATATGGGGCTCGACCACGCATGTGGCGGAGTCTGCGCGTGCTCCACGTGCCACGTCATCGTGCACGAGGGGCTCGAGTCGTGCAATGAACCGACAGACGCCGAACTCGATCAGCTCGATGAAGCGCCGGGACTGACGGCAAAATCGCGCCTGGGGTGCCAGTGCGTGCCCGATGGAACGCGCGACTTGATCGTCGAGATCCCGGAGTGGAACAAGAACTTCGCCAAGGAAGCGGAGCACTAGCAGTGTGTTGAAAAACTCTTGCGTCGTGTCATTCCGAGGAGCGAAGCGACGAGGAATCTCTCTTTTTCTTGGTTTTTGTCTAAGAGAGATTCCTCGCTACGCTCGGAATGACAGGTTAGAAACCTTTTTCAACAAGCTCGTAGAACGCACGCTCCGTGCACCGAGGAGAAACGCATGCCGGCCACGTTTGACTGGGACGACCCGGAAGAGATCGGCATCCAGCTCGCCGACAAGTTCCCAGATACCGATCCGCTGTCGGTGCGCTTCACCGACCTGCACAAGTGGGTCACCGGGCTTGCCGGGTTCTCTGGCGATCCGAAGTTATCCAATGAAGGCAAACTCGAAGCCATTCAGATGGCGTGGCTCGAGGAGCACAACGACCGGAAGCAGTGATTGATGGCCGGTGACTGATGATTCGCTTGCCCTGAGCCTGCGCTGTGGGCGAAGGGTGATCAGTGATTCGTGACCACCGGCGTGCAGTAGCAAGTGGTTCGCTTTCGACTCTCAACTGTCAACTCTCGACTGTTTTTCAGCGGCTGTTGTAGCAACATGAAAATGTCACCCTAACGGCAACGTAGAAATGTCACTCTGCCGTGTGATTTAACTTCGTGTTTCCGTAATAAATCGCGATCTCACCTTCCAGATTCTGGTAGAGCTGGACCTTGGCACCGGCAAAGCTGAAGCGCCGGGGATGAGGTGGGATTTGGAACCGCTGTCCGTCCCACTGGACG
>JAIQES010000059.1 GCA_020073705.1 Terriglobia bacterium | reverse complement strand
CTCGTGCGGGAATTGCTCTGGACGGCCGGGTGCCGTGGCGGACGTTTCGCGGCCCGTTCCGGGTGAATTTCGAGATTCACGTTCCGCTCCGCTACAACCTCGATGCCACCACGCAGGCCGGCAACATCGATGTGCAGGACATTGATGGCCGTGTAGCGCTGGTCACCGCGGGAGGGAATATCACGGTGGGCCGCGTGGGCGGCCGGAACACCCTCTCGCATCCTGCGCCCGGCGTCGCTGCACAGGTGGCAGCGCGGCTTGAAACACAAGGCGGCCATATCACGATCGGAGATGTCGCTGGCGGTTTGCGCGCGACAACCGCGGGCGGGCACATCATGACCGGCAATATCGAGGGCGATGCCATTATCCACACCGATGGCGGGCACATCCACACGGGCCGCGTCGCGGGAGCCGCGACGCTCGACACCGGAGGCGGCAACATTCACGTGGGGAGCGCCGGCTCGAGCGTGACGGCCAATACGGCCGGCGGGCATATTGATTTCGGCGCAGCAGCGGGGATAATCCGCGCGCACACCGGCGGCGGGGCCGTACGAATCGATCGCTTTTCCGGCCCTGCAGCGGTGGAAGCGAGCGGCGGAAGCGTGTTTCTGCGGCAAGTGGACGGGCCACTGCGTGTTTCGGCAGCCACCGGAAATATCACCGCGTGGTTCACCGATAACGCTGAGCCGGGGGCGATGGCCGCCTCCAAGAGCGTTCGCAAAATGCGCGGAGCATCTCAATTGACATCGGGTGAGGGAGACATCATCGTTTACCTTCCGCGCGAACTCGCCGTCACGATCGATGCGGTCGTCGAGCAGGGGGGCGCGCACCGCGTCGTTGCTGACGCTTCTCTCCCCCTCAGAGCTAGTTACCAGGATTCCGCATCCGGAGTGCGCGCGCTCCACTGCGAAGGCAGCCTGAACGGCGGCGGAGAAGTTCTTCACCTGAGAGCGGTTTCTGGAAATATTCTATTGAAACTCGGCGAGCCCAATTCCTGGACGAGCGCTGTAATTCCTGCGCCGTGGATGCAGGCCGCCTTCGAGCCGCCCTTGGTGACGAGTTGGAATTCCGGCGAAGCGGGAGACGACAACGGCTTCGATGCGGAGGGATTCTTCGAGGAAATCCACCGAAAAATCCAAGAATCCTTGTGGGGAGGCGTTCCGGTCGATCCCGGCGAACTGCAGAACCTTCTGGAACATCCGGTGGTTCCGGTCTATCCGGAGGTCGCCCGCAAGGCCGGGATCGAAGGCGATGTTGTCTTGCGCGCCTATGTTTCCAGTGACGGCCGCGTCACGAACTTGAGGGTTCTCGCAGGCCCGCCAATCCTGGCGCGGGCGGCGATTGACGCCGTGCAGCAGTGGCGCTATCAGCCTGTGAAAATAAACGGGCGTGCCACCAACGTGGTCACGACATTAATCGTTGCGTTTCGTTTGCAGTAGGGCCGGAAGCAAGTGGCTCGCGTCAATTTCGCAGACTGTGGTTCACGCTTCACAACATGCGGAAAAAGTGGGTTAGGGTATCCTTCCGAGCGCTCGCACCGTTCACGGTGAGCGTTCTCGGTGAACCGAGGCCTTAAGGCTGAGGCCCTCAGGCTGAAGCCTCGCGCCGAGGCGAAGCGAGGAATTTCTCTTTGTTCAAAACCCAAGAAAAGAGAGATTCCTCGGCACGCAGCGTGCCTCGGAATGACAACGTTTTGAGTTTTTCCGCAGCCTGTTCAGTCTGAAGCGCTCAAATCTATTCCCGCACGATCATCACTTTGGAGGAAGGCACATCGAGCCGCACCATGCGGTGGTTCGCGTCCAGGTATAGCAGAATCTCGAGGTCCGGAGAACTGACGCGCAACGTTTCGTACTTTTCGCTCTCCACCTGCTGCGGGCCAAGCGATTCCACCGAGATACTTCCCGGCGTCATGTCTTGAGGGATCAGGACAGGAAACTCCTGCTTGCCGCCGGTCTTCCAATCGTACAGTTGGGCGAGCACGGAGTATTGATAGTAGAGATTGTTGTCGAGCACGGCGATGCGAGGCGACGGAAACGTGAAGTCCTGCATAAGCGGGGATGTCCCGCCCAAATCGATCGAGCTTTTCGCCGTGCCGTTCGCAAAGACCACAGCACCAGAGGCTTTTTTCTGTGCCTGCGCGGACCAATCGTAGCGGATGGGTGCGCCGTCCGCGGCAAGCTTGAGCTGGCCCGCCGCCTTGATGTCCCCGCCGCCCGGCGCGTGCGCGCTCATCGAGCCGCGCGCCATCCACGTTTCACCCGAAGATGAAATTTCAAATTCTTCGCTGCCGACGACCTGGCCATCCAGCAGAATGCGGAATTTCCCCTTGTCGGGCGCAAATATCGCCGCCGGGGTTGCAATCTTCGCGTTCTTGTTCTTCTGTGCCGAAAGGTGCGCAGGCGGAGTCGCGCCTATTGCAGCAATCCCGGCCGCAAGGCACAGAGCGAATGCGAGCGTGAAAAGTCTCCGCATAATTCTCCTATCGTGACTCATAGCGGCGGAGGCTCCGGCGTGGCTTCGTCCGCAGGAACGCGTGCAGACCGGTCAAAGATGCCGAGCGCCAGAATCTGCTCGACAACCCGAATGGGTTCGCCGCTGCTTTCGATCCGATAATCCGCCTGCTGGTAATAGGGCAGGCGCTCTTGGTAGAGTTTGCGAAAACTGGCTTCGTCGCGGAACAGCGGCCTGTCGCCCATCAGGACACATCGCTGCAGCAGGTCCTCTATCGGGCAATCGAGCCAGATCATTGCAACTCCAGAACGTTGCGGCGAACCGAAATTGTGGAGCAAGGCGGCGTTCCGTGGCTGCATGAACGTCCCGCCTCCGAGCGCCAGGACCACCCGCGCGTCCTGCTCCGATGCCCAGCCGAGCGCGCGTGCGAGACATTTGTGTTCGATATCGCGGAACACCAGTTCGCCCTTCTGCTCGAAGATTTGTGAAATTTGCAAACCGGTGTGCTGCTCGATTTCGGCGTCGAGATCAATGAAATGCCAGGCGAGCCGGGCAGCGAGCAGACGGCCCACTGTGCTTTTGCCCGAGCCCATGAAACCAGTCAAGCAAACCATGCGGCACTCCGGGACAGGCCCCGCCACGGGCTTTTTGAGTTGGGAATAATCCTGCAAGCGATTCCGAGCGCGTTAGTCACGCTTCAGAATTTTGATTGTACCACTAAAGGAAGAGAGTTCGACCTTGGCATGGCCGTCGTTCATGGTGCCAAACAGGCTCTGCCCCCATTTCGAGGGGGCATGTTGTCTGCCGTGCACGTACGGCGTGATCGACGCCTGGTTGATGACGTTGCCCTTGAGCGAGGTCGCGTTCAGATCAAACGAATCGTTGGAGGAAAAATGGACTTCAATCGTGCCGCTGAAATTTTTCATGATGTAAATGCCGCGGCTCAGGAAACTGCCGTCAAACAGGATGTTTCCGGAAGAGGTCTGCACACGGACGCTGTCGAGTGTGGGCTGGATCATCTGCATATTGCCGCTGATCGAGTTCGCTTCGAGTTTTCCCGCGCACCGTGTACACACCAGCGAGCCGTCGATCGTCTTGATCACCATGTAACCATCTACGTCGGACAGCTGCAGGTTTGCGCCCACCGTGTCAAACGTCATGTCACCGTGCACGCTCTCGACCGTCACAATGCCCGAGTCGGTCCGCACCCTCAGTTCGCTCTCCACCGGAACGGTGATTTCAAAATCTGTCTTGAGGTCCTCCGCGGCGGCCCCTTCCTCGGCCGCGTGCGTGGCGATTTCAATCCGGTTCCCGGCCTGCTCGGTTTCCACCGCGGTCTTTCCGCTCGCATTCGTCCACGTGACCTGCACTTCATTCTTGCTCCAGGCCTTCACCTGAACGCGTCCGCTTGCATTGCGCACCGTGATGATCGGTCTGCGCTGCACGGTGAAGTGCTTCTCGATATGGTCGGCACGAACAGGAGAAGCGGCGAGGACAAATCCGGCCATCGCGGCGCCAAGCGCACCCAGCCTTATAGCATTGCACAATGAATTCACGGCAATCCTCCCGTCATGCTGCGGTCCATGGCCGTAGCTAGCAGTTCGGCCTTCTGCTCGTAAGCGCCGTAGAGATATTCCCGCGCCATCTCGTTGTCAGGCTGTTCGCGTACGCTCTTTTCACACATGGCGATAAAGTTGTCAACAATTCCGAGGTTCCGGTGGATGGAATTCGTCACGGCGGCGTCCTGCTGTCGGAAACCGGGAATACTCTCGTTGCCAACGGTCAGCAACTCTTCTTTGAATACGCTCTCCGCCGAGGGCACGGTCGAGATCTCTTGCCTGAACGCGAACTGCGGATGCATCGCCATCTGCGTGGAATTGCCCCTGTAACTGATCAGGCTTGCCGCGACGAGTACAAACGATAGAAAAGCACCCGCCAGGGCGGGGCGTTGGAAGGCAAGCCACCAGCCCTGTTTCATGCTTCGAGGCGCCGAGCGCGGCTCGTGAATAATTCCTTCGGCTTCGAGCTGTTTGCGCAGGGAGACCCACATGTGCTCGGGAGGAGCGATCTCCTCGGCGCCCAGTTCGATAGCCGCATCGTGGATCGCGCCGAGATCCGCCGTGAGGGCGCGGCAGGCCTCGCATGCGTCGATATGAGCAACCGCTGCTTCCGGCAAGGGCCCGGCAACCTGCTGCTCAAGAACCTGTTCCAATTGATGGCACTGCATGCTCGTCATCCTTAAATTATTGTTATTATTTCTTCCACCTGCTTAACTGAACGAAAAATTACTTTGTTCAAGATCTAAACCAACTCAGATCAATTCGTGTTGCACGATTTCAATCCGTTCCGGCCGTTTCTACTCTGGCGGCCTGACGCACCTGGCGCGCCTGGTTGCGCAAAGTTTCCTTTAAGAGCTCTCGCAGCCGCATCCGCGCCTTATGCAATTGGGATTTTGAGTTTCCGATCGAACAGTGCATAAGCCCTGCAATCTCGTTATGCTCAAAACCCTGGATATCGTGGAGCACAAAGACCTGTTTGTAACCCGGCGGCAACTGCTCGATTGCCCGCCCGAGATGCACCCGATCAATCGAGCCGCTCAGCAACAGGTCCGGCCCGCCAATCTCTTTCCGCGGCCCGCTGGATTCATCTTCTGGATCGTTGGTTTCATCCAGCGAAATCTCCGCCAGCGTTTTCTTGCGCAGTTTCATCAGCACAACATTTACCGCCAGCCGGTGCAGCCAGGTTGAAAACGCGGATTCCCCGCGAAACGTCGCGATCTTGCGGAACAATTGCAAAAACGCGTCCTGGGTGAGGTCCTCCGCCTCGGCCGTGTTACCCACCATACGCAGGCACAAGGCATAGACCCGCCGGCTATGAAGCCGGTAGATGCGTTCAAACGCGCCAGCGTCGCCCTGTTGGGCGAGGCGAATGGCCTCTGCCTCAGTCATCTCGCTGGATTCTGTTTGTCTCGTGCGGGTCACCGTACCCGTCGGGACGCATCCGTTGTTTGGGATGCACCCTTGGCTCCTTGAGTTGCACTTACGTCAAATCCTGCTGTTGGGTTGGCACTGGCGCCAACTGCTTGCGGCGCGGCAGGCTGCCCGGTCCTACGAAAAGCTGTTGTTGCTGTGCACAACCCTATTTTCTCTGGAAAGGCTGCATCCGTCTAGGGTTTACCGTAAACAGGGCTGGGAATTGCCCTGCGAATTTTGGCGAAAGGCTTCCAGTTCCTCGCCAGGCAAGACATAGAAGAACGATTTCAGACCAACAATTATTTTCCTCACGCACGGTGGGTGAGCGATGGCATGTGCGGGGTGGTGCACAAAGCTCCCTCGGACCCCCTCTGGGACACCGCATGATACCACAGCCTGCAAGGCCTGGCCTTTCTTGCCAGCCGCAAAGCCAGCCGCTATACTGCCGCTCGTCTTTTGAGGAGAGGATTCCCTGTTGCCATTCGAGCCGCTCGACCAGTATCTCCAACGCCAGAAGAAGCTTGCCGAGATAGAAGCTCGCGGCTATGACGCGTACCCGCACAGGTTCGACTGGACGGCGACACCGGCGGAGCTTGTAGAAAAGTATACGCCAGCAGGCGCGGCGGAACTGGAAGCTGCCAAGCCGCCCGTGCGCGTGGCCGGACGCATCCTCACTCTTCGCCTGCATGGCAAAGCCGGCTTTGCTCACATCTCCGGCTCCGGCCAACGCCTGCAAATTTACGTGAAGCTCGACATCGTGGGCTCCCGCGCGTTCGAACTGTTTCGCCTGCTCGATCTGGGCGATTTCGTCGGCGTTGCCGGACACCTGTTTCGAACCAAAACCGGCGAACTCACCGTGTGGGTCAGCGAATTGACCCTGCTCAGCAAGGCGCTGCTGCCGCTGCCGGAAAAATGGCACGGCCTGTCCGACGTCGAACTCCGGTACCGGCAGCGCTATCTGGATCTGATCGCGAATGATCGCGCCCGCGGAATCTTCCTGCGGCGCGCGCAGATCATCCGGGAGCTGCGGAGGTTTTTTGATGCCCGGGGCTATATCGAAGTCGAAACACCGATGATGCAACCCATCGCGGGCGGAGCAACGGCGCGGCCCTTTGTCACGCACCACAACACGCTCGATGTGGATCTCTACCTGCGCATTGCGCCGGAGCTATATCTGAAGCGTCTGGTCGTTGGCGGCCTCGACCGTGTGTACGAGATCAATCGCAATTTCCGCAATGAGGGCATCTCCACCGCGCACAACCCCGAGTTCACGATGCTGGAGTTTTATCAGGCCTATAGCGATTACCACGACCTGATGGCTCTGAGCGAGGAACTGTTCGCGCACCTCGCGAAGCAAGTGACGGGATCAACCATCGTCAAGTACGGGGAATATGAAGTGGATTTCGCCATGTGGCAGCGCATCTCCATGCGGGAAGCAATTTGCCGCTATTGGCCCGCGGACGCAGGGCCCGCGCCGAACGTCGCGGAATTGGCCGCGCCGGGCGGACCGCGCGCGATCGCGGAGCGCTACAACGTCTGGGCGCAGACTCATAACCGCGAGCCGCTGCCCGATCTGGCCGGCCAGACCGGCGGTGAAATCACCGGCCTGCTGTTTGAAACCGTGGCTGAATCCCAACTGATTCAGCCCACGATTCTCTACGACTTTCCGACCGATATTTCGCCGCTGTCGAAATGCCGCAAAGACGATCCGTCGCTCGCCGAGCGGTTCGAGATCTTCGTTGCGGGCATGGAACTCGGCAACGCCTTTTCCGAGCTGAACGATCCGACCGAGCAAGAACGCCGCTTCCGCCAGCAGGTCGAAAGCGGCGGCGAGGAAGTGCCGCGCGAGGTGGACATGGATTATATCCGCGCGCTGGCGCACGGCATGCCGCCCACCGCGGGCGAAGGCATTGGCATTGACCGGCTCACGATGCTGCTCACCGATTCCCATTCCATCCGCGAAGTCATTTTGTTCCCGCTGCTCCGGCCGGAGACCCCCCAGGAAGAAACCGCTGCGGGAGCGTCGAATTCCGGCGGACATTCTCCCGAACCTGGTTCGGGCGGCCAAAAATGAGGTTTGCTTGGCTGGTTGCGCGCCGGTACCTGCGGTCACCCTATAAGCCTGCCGTCCTGCGATTGGTAACGCTGTTTTCGGTCATCGGAATCGCTGCAGGCGTGGCCACGCTGGTGATCGCGCTGGCCATGAATACCGGGTTTCGCCGGACGATCCAGGACCGGTTGCTCGGCGTGTCCGCGCACGTCAATCTCACGCGCCCCGGCGCCGAAGGCATCGCGGACTACCGCGCTCTGGCCGACCGGCTGAGCCATGTCGATGGGGTGCGCAGCGTGGCTCCCGCGATTTATCTGACGGTGCTGCTTTCCGGCAGCGGCCACGCGCGTGGCGTCGTCATCAAGGGGTGCGATCCGGAGCTCGAACTCCGCACCGATGAGGCCCTGCGCCACATTGTTTCGGGCGCGGCCGACTTTGCGCCGGATGCCGACGGCTTCGATTCGATTGTCGTGGGGCGCCTGATGGCGGAAGAGCTCAACATCCACGCGGGCGATTACGTCACGCTGACCAGCCCCGAGGGCCGGCTCACGCCATACGGAATGGTTCCGCGCTCGCGGCGCTTCCGCGTCGCCGGCGTATTCGATTCTGGCTTCTATGATTACGATGCCAACTGGGCGTTTGCCACGCTGGCCGCCACACAGAATCTGGCGGGCGTCGGCGATGTCGTTAGCGTCCTCGAGTTCCGCATACGCGATGTGGACCGCGCCGCCGAAGCGGCACGCGCCATTGGCGCGGTAGCCGGTCCGGGTCTCATGACTACAACGTGGGAAAACGAAAATCGCGCGTTATTTCGCGCGTTGCATCTGGAAAAGCTCGTCACCGCGCTGTTCATCGGCCTGATCACGTTCGTCGCCGGCCTGAACATCCTGGTGGTGCTGGCCATGACAGTGACCGATCGCGCCCGCGACATCGCCGTTCTGATGTCGCTCGGCGCCTACCGCCCTCAGATTCGCAACATTTTTATGCTGCAAGGGCTCGCCGTCGGAGTGATCGGAACCATCGCCGGACTCACCGCCGGCTACTCGCTCTCCTGGGCCGCGGGCGCCTATCGCCTGATCCCGCTCGACCCGCAGGTCTATTCCGTGCCTTACGTCCCGTTCCAAGCCAACGCGCTCGACGCCGTGTGGATCGCCGCCGCCGCGCTGGCCATCAGCATTGCCGCCACGTTGATCCCCGCGCGCGCTGCCTCCCGCATCCTTCCCGTAGATATTCTTCGCTACGAGTAGTTGCAGTAGCACAGCTACTCCTGGCTGTGCGCGACGCCGCAGGCGCTACGCAACTACTGCACAGGCAAGAGTGCCTGTGCTGCTAAACAGGCTGCGGAAAAAGGCCCTGGCTCTGTCATTCCGAGCGAAGCGAGGAATCTCTCTTTGAAGAAGGCCGGCAAAAAGAGAGATTTCTCGTCGCTTCGCTCCTCGGAATGACACACAAAGTGAGTTTTTCCGCAGCCTCTTCAGACACGGGGCGATTTCTCCGGCGTTCGAGAATCTAGTTTTCCATTTTCACATCGCGGAACACCGTGCATCAAAACGCACGGGCGTAGATTTTCCTATCCGTTTGCGGGCAATTTTGGCGTACAGGTTGCTCCTATAGCTGGTGTAAGCGTTGCCGGCGTGAAAACTGCGTTTAGAGGCCGCAGGGAGGCATCCGGCTCATGCTACAATCGCCGCCGTATCAATGGCTTGGGAATCAGGGCGGCGGGCGCAAAAATGGGCACTATTTCCATAGGCACTAACGGGGCGATAAAGTGAAATTGATTATCCCCGCGAGCCTTCGGTTCTTGATTGGCACAGGTCAAGACAAACGCCCCGAGGGAATCGGCATCTAAACAATTGTGGTGGAATTATGGTGTTAATAGCAGCGGTCTGAAGTAGGGCAGACCGAAAATTGAGAACTCCAGCGAAGAACATGCCAGCAGAGACGACAGCAACTGCAACCACCACGCGTGAGGGCGTGGATGCGCACTCGGGCGTTCTGATCGAGGCGCGCGATCTTCGGAAGAGTTACGGCGCGGGCGGCTCTGAAATCACTGTTTTGTCCGGCGTCAATGCAAGTATCGAAGTTGGGGAACTGGTTGCGGTGGTTGGTCCTTCGGGAGCCGGGAAAAGCACTTTGCTTCATCTGCTGGCTGCGCTAGACATGCCAACGAGCGGTGCAGTATACTTTGAAAAGAAAGCGATAGACTCGTTCGAGGGAAGCGAGCTTGCGGATTATCGCAATCGTTCTATTGGTTTTGTTTGGCAGCGGCATCATCTTCTGGCTGATTTCACCGCGGCCGAAAATGTGGCGATGCCTCTGCTGATGCGTGGCGCAGGATACACCGAGGCGCTCGAGACCTCCGCGCGCTGGCTCAGGGAAGTGGGTCTGGAAGCGCGCACAAAACATCGCGCGGGGGAATTGTCCGGAGGGGAGCAACAGCGCGTGGCCATTGCGCGGGCTCTGGTGCAGGAACCGGCCCTGTTATTGGCCGACGAGCCCACCGGAGATCTGGACGAGCGAAACGCAATTGCAGTTTTCGAGCTGATGCAGCGCTTGCACCGCACGCACCGGCTTACCTCCATCCTGGCGACGCACAACACGGTTCTGGCGGGGCGCGCAGATCGCGTGCTGCAGTTGGAACACGGATTGCTTCTGCCGGTTGGGGATAGAACAAAGCCCGGAAGTATGCACTGAGGGAGAAACGAGTTGACCCGTGTTTGAACGGTACACAGAGAAGGCACGCCGCGTCATATTTTTCGCGCGGTACGAGGCCAGCCAGTATGGGTCCCCGTACATCGAAACGGAGCATCTGCTGCTCGGCCTGATGCGCGAGGATAAAGCTCTGGCCAATCGTTTCCTGCGTTCCCACGGCTCCATCGAGTCCATCCGCAAGGAGATCGAACAGCGCATCACGATCCGTGAGCGCATATCCACCTCGGTCGAGGTGCCCCTCAGCCAGGAATCCAAGCGCATCCTGAACTATGCCACGGAAGAAGCAGAGCGTCTCGGACACAAACACGTCGGTACTGAACACCTGCTGCTCGGCATCCTTCGTGAGGAAAAGTGCTTTGGCACCGAAATCCTGCAGGAGCGCGGGCTGCGGCTTTCCACGCTCCGCGAGGAACTAGCGCGCAACGCGGGTGAGAAAAGTCCCGCCTCGCGTCCGAAGGAGACTTCATTGCTTGCGGAGTTCAGCCGCGACCTCACGCAGGCGGCGCTGGAAGGCCAACTCGACCCGTTGGTCGGCCGCGAACGCGAAGTCGAACGCGTGATCCAGATTCTCTGCCGCCGCACCAAGAACAATCCCGTGCTGATCGGCGAGCCGGGTGTCGGCAAGACGGCGATTGTCGAAGGTCTGGCGCAACGCATTTCCGACAGCGATGTGCCTCCGTTTCTTGCCGATAAACGTATTCTGTCTCTCGATCTCTCTCTCATCGTGGCCGGCACGAAGTACCGCGGCCAGTTCGAGGAGCGGCTGAAGACGATCATGAAAGAGCTGATGGAGAGCCAGAACTCCATCATTTTTATCGACGAGCTTCACACCCTGGTGGGCGCCGGCTCGGCCGAAGGTTCGCTCGATGCGGCCAACATTCTGAAGCCTGCGCTTTCTCGGGGCGAAATCCAGTGCATTGGAGCAACCACGCCAGGGGAATACCGGAAGTCGGTAGAGAAGGACCGCTCACTTGAGCGCCGTTTCCAATCCGTCAAGGTGGGCGCGCCTTCCGAGGACGAAGCCATCCAGGTCCTCGAGGGTGTGCGCGAGCGCTACGAAAAATTTCATGCCGTCAGCTACACCGACGAAGCCATCCGCTATGCGGTCTACCTTTCCAGCCGGTACATTCCCGACCGTTTTCTGCCGGATAAGGCCATTGACCTGATTGACGAAGCGGGCGCGCGCGTCAAGCTGCGTCAGGCCATGCTGCCGGATGAAGTGGCCGAGGTGCAGAAACGCGTGAAGTTCATCACGCACCGGATGGAAACCGCGATCGCCAACCACGAATTCGAGAAGGCGCGCTTCTACTCCGAGGAAGAGCGGAAGGAAAAGGAAAATCTGCGGGTGGTGCGCGAGCGGCTGAAGCTCGACGATACAAGCACCGGAATCGTGACACGTGAGGACATCGAGGAAGTGGTCGCGCATTGGACCGGCATCGCCGTCACCTCCATCAAGGAAGATGAACAACAGAAACTGTTGCGCATCGAACAGGAGCTGCACAAGCGTGTCATCAGCCAGGAAAAGGCGATTACCGCCCTGGCACGCGCCATCCGTCGCAGCCGCGCAGGATTGAAGGCGCCGGGGCGGCCCGTTGGCTGCTTCTTGTTCCTGGGCCCGACCGGTGTCGGCAAGACGGAAGTCGCGCGGCGCCTGGCGGAGTTCCTGTTCGGCAGCGAGAAATCCCTGGTCCGTTTCGACATGTCCGAGTACATGGAAAAGCATTCGGTGTCGAAGCTGATCGGCGCACCTCCGGGATACGTGGGCTACGAGGAAGGCGGCCAGCTGACCGAGCGCGTTCGCCGCACGCCATATTCGGTGATCCTGCTCGATGAAATCGAAAAGGCGCACCCGGACGTATACAATATCCTGCTGCAAGTCTTCGAAGACGGCCAGCTCACCGACGGTCTCGGCAACACGGTGGATTTCCGCAATACGATTCTGATCATGACTTCAAATCTCGGCGCGCGTCATCTCCAGAAACGCTCCACGCTCGGATTCCAAGCCGCCGCCGAAGAAGGCAGCGCGAAGAGCCTCGATGATTTGGTGCTCAGCGAGGTGAAGCGCGTATTCAACCCGGAGTTCCTAAACCGTCTGGATGAGATTATCCTGTTCAATTCGTTGAGCGATGAAGACCTGCTCCGTATCATCGATTTGCTGGTCGGCCAAATCAACGACACTTTGATCCACCGCCAGGTGCAGATTGTCCTGACGCCGGAAGCGCGCCAGTGGGTCCTCGAGAAAACATGCGGGGATCGCAGCTACGGTGCGCGGCCGCTGCGGCGGGCATTGCAAAAGTACGTCGAAGATCCGTTGTCGGAAGCGCTGATTCAAGGGGGCCTGCAGCGCCCGGCAACGCTGGAAATCTACGTCACAAGTGACGGGCTCGGCTTCCGACCGTTGGTCGAAGCAACCCCGGTATCCCACTAGCGAATCCAAACGCGCGCAGGCCGGTCTCACCTGGGCCCGGCGGGGGAGCGTACAAACTTGTTGTTTCGGGGGAAGCGGCCTTGAATTGTTTTCTGGCCGCAAGAAAGCGTTATTATTTTGTGCTCGTACTGCGCGCGAGTGTTATGTGCTTCCTCGCGGTTGCGGCCATATGCCTGGCACCGGCAGACCAAGCCTTTCCAGCTCCCGGGCCGCAGCAACCGCAGGCGTCCGCCACAAACCCGCAGGAAGCCCCCGTCATCGAGCGCATCGAATTCCAAGGCAATCGCAGGATCCGGAGCGAGACGCTTCGGGCCCGTATCTTCTCCCGTGTCGGTGACCCGCTGAACGGGGACGCGCTCCGCCGCGATTTCCATGCGCTGTGGAATACGCAATACTTTGAAGACATTCGTCTCGAGGTCCAGGACAGCCCCGACAAGCCCAACGCGAAGATCGTCATCTTCTATGTGACCGAGCGGCCGATCATCCGGCGCATCGAGTATAAGGGCAACAAGTCCGTCACCGAATCCGACATCCTGGACCGGTTCAAGGACCGCAAAGTCGGCCTGTCGATCGAAAGCCAGTTCGATCCCACACGGATCAAGAAAGCCGAAGTCGTCCTGAAGGAGCTGCTGGCCGAGCATGGGCGCCAGTTCGCCACCGTCAAGCCCACCTACGAACGAGTCCCCGGCACAAACACGGTGAAGCTCACTTTCAACGTCGACGAAGGCCCCAAAGTGAAGGTCGGCGAGATCCGGATCACGGGCAACACCGCGTTCTCCAGCCGCCGAATCATTCGCACGATGCGCCATTCGCGCCCGATCGCAATTCCCCTGGGCTTCCTGGGATCTATCTCCCTGATGTCCAAGACTTTCGACCGCCCGAAGCTGGATGAAGATCTTGAGATCGGCATCCGCGGCCTGTACCAGGACAACGGATACTTCAAGGTGCTCGTGAAAGACCCGATCGTCAAAACCGTCGATGTGAATCGCGGCGGCCTGCCGGGCCCTTGGCCTGCAGTAGGCGCCAAGCACGGTAAAGCCACCAACATCACGATTCCCATTGAGGAAGGCACACGCTACTACATGGGAACTCTCCACGTTCGCAGTGCGGATCCGGACAAGGGGCTTTCGCTCAAACAGGACTATCTGGAATCGGTTTTCCCGATCCGGAAGGGCGAGATCTTCAGCGTGGCAAAGGTACGTAAGGCGATCGAGGGCTACACGAAGCTCTATGGCAACTACGGTTTCATCGACTTTACCGCCGTGCCGGACACGGATGTGCATGACGATACCAAGACCATTGATCTGACGTTTGCCTTCGATGAGCAAAAGCAATTTTTCGTCCGGCGCATCGAGTTCAGCGGCAACGTGGGCACCCGCGACAAAGTGATCCGCCGCGAACTGATGCTCAACGAAGGCGACATGTTCCGCAACAACCTGTGGGAACTCAGCCTTCTGCGTCTCAACCAGCTCGATTACTTCGAGCCGGTCAAGCCCGAAAATGCCGAGATCAAGCGCAACATCAAGCAAGGCACGGTGGACATCCTGCTCAAGCTCAAAGAAAAGGGCAAACAGTCCATCAGTTTGACGGGCGGGGTCAGCGGCCTCTACGGAAGCTATATCGGTTTAACCTATCAGACGAACAATTTTCTGGGGCTGGGCGAAACACTCACCTTTTCCGGCAACTTAGGCAACTATCAACGCAACGTTTCGTTTGGCTTCACCGAGCCATACCTTTTCGACCGGCCTATCAGCACCGGCTTCACGGTTTTTACGAGCCGCTTCAACTTCAATCAGGCACGGCAAACCTCGCTGGCGTTGGGATATCAGGTACAGCTCAATCCCAACACGGCGCAGAACTACATACAAAATAGCGACGGCTTCACACTCTTTGCAAGCTATCCCATTCGGCATCTCAGTTTTACCCGGGTGGGCCTCACTTACGGTTTTACGGCCACGAGCATCGAGTCGTTGAGCGTTGCCTCGACGGCGCTGTTTAACGTGCTGCGGTTCCAGTCGCTTGCGGGCCCTTCGGCGCTGTCGGGCATTCATTCCAGCCGCGTAACGCCGAGCTTGACCTACAACACCGTCGACAATCCCATGAACCCGACCCACGGAAAGAGTCTGTTCACTTCGTTCGCTTTCGAAGGCGGACCCATCGGCGGCAATGTCAACAGCATCACTCAAATTGTCGAGGCCAAGTACTTTCGCCCGAACTATCACCGCCGCAATGTGATCGCGATGCGTTTCATGACGGCGTTCACGACGGGATTCAATGGCAAGGTCGTCGCGCCATACAGCCGGTTCTACCTGGGCGGCGAAACCGACTTGCGCGCGTTCGACATTCGCACGGTTTCTCCTGTTGTATTTATCCCGTCGCTCAGGACGACTCCAATTTTTTATTTGAATCCGTATGTTCTCGATGGGAGCGGAAATCCGACCAGTGGTTCCGTCAATGTTCCCACACTGTCCTATCAAACGTCGTTTCCTGGAGGAGACACGGAAGCTCTAACCAATCTCGAGTATCGCATTCCCATCGCTCCACATGTGAGCATGTCGCTGTTTACCGATATCGGCGCGGTGGGAGTGCTCCACAATAATCAGTTGCAGCTCAATTCGACCGATTTGACCACGCTGCAACAGCAGTTCCCGACTACCCCTATCAGTAGCACGCTGCCGCTCCAACCCGGAACGAATTTCAAACTTCGCAGCACAGCAGGTGTCGAGTTGGTGGTGCAACTGCCTATTGTGCGGGCACCGTTCCGGATTTATTGGGGGTACAACTTCGAACGGATGGCGCAGGTCATCACTGCGCCGCAAACCAAGTTTCCGGGAGATCCGAATAATCCCAATGATCCCAATTGGGATGCCTATAAGGCGGGGATACCATCGCAGGTGTGGGATTCTCAAGTGATGCCCACGATCGTGAACCTGTATAACAACCCGCAACGAATCAATTTTTTCGATCCGATACGCACGTTCCGGTTCACCGTGAGCCGGACGTTCTAAGCGTATGACTATGAATGTTGGATGGCAGGCCGATTTTGTCCGGATATGAAACGGGATCGATGGCAGGTCGAATGTCGAGTTTTCTTGGGAGGGTAGGGATGAGGCGGTGGAAATTCTGCTCGATACTAATTCTTGCGCTGGCATTTGGCGCCCTCGGTTGCGGAGGGGGGGCCAGCTCAACGTCCATTACTCTGACCATTAACCCTACGGCCGCCAGTGTCGTTACCAACACCTCTCAGTCATTCGTCTCCGTGGTCGGGGGTTCCACCAATACGGCCGTGACGTGGACCTTGACTTGTCCGACTGGCGTAACCGCCCCAGCATGCGGCACCATCAACGCAAACGGTCTTTACACAGCGCCAGCAACTGTTCCTACTGTTACCACTAATGGAACTGTTACGATTACTCCCACGGCCACGATCACGGCGACCGCACAGGCGGATTCGACTAAAACGGCAACCGCCACGGTCACGATAATCTCCGGTATCAGAATCACAATCACCCCAACCGCTGCCACCGTCGGCACCGGCGAGACTTTCCCCTTTACCGCCACCGTCGTCAACCCGGGGTGCAACCAATCCATCGTGGGCAACCATTGCCTTGAGGTTACCTGGACGCTTTCCACCACGAGCGGCGTGGGTTCAATTGACGCCAACGGCCTGTACACTGCGCCGGCAACGGCGCCCTCCCCAAGTACAGTCGCGATTACCGCTACATCCGTCAGCGACACATCGATCACGGCGATCGCAACGGTAACGGTGGTGACGGCCGTTGATCCTACTCTTACTTCCGTCAGCCCAAAGACTGTGGGGCTAGGTTCCTTGTTCCAGGATATTTATATCACCGGAACAAATTTTATTTCGACGAACAATGTGTTCGTTAATGGCACCCTGATAGCCGCAACCTCGGCGGCCGGTTTTTCAAGCTCTGTGATACGCGCCCGCATTCCAGCCACGCTTATGGCCGTTCCGCCGCCTTCGGGCATACTACAGGTTACCGTCTCACGGCAGACTGGAACGCCGCAGAATTGCGCACCCGATGTCACGCAATGCCAGATCGTGGTGAGCGGTGTGCGGCCTGCGATCGCGGGCCCGTCACCGGACAGCATCTCTCAGAGCTCCACAGGAGTGCTAAGTTTCGACGTCAATGGCGGTTTCTTTGGCACCCCGGCCAATCCGTCTGTGAGGGCCACATATGACGGCCAGCTCCGAGGAGCGGAGGTCGGTTCCACCAACCCTACGCGGCAGTTGTCCATTATTGCCAACGTAGGCGACCTCGGCACTGCGGGACTTCATCAGGTCGCAATTGTCAGCGACGGCGACGCGACAAAATTCGCCACCACAAATATCGCCGTTCAGCCCAACGTTAACAGCAACCCACTCACACCGCTCACAGGCTCGCCGCTCACCGTAGGGACGGCGCCGAGCGACGTCGCGATTAATCCGGCCACAGGCATGGCTGTGGTCGCGAACACGAGCTCCAACGACATCACGCTGATCGACCTCACCACACCGTCGCCGACGATAATTGCCGCTTCCATCTGCACGGCTGCCCGCGGCGCGGTTGCTCCTTGCCCAGCGCCCGGGCCTAAGAGCGTCGCTGTGGACTACGTCCGAAACATCGCATTGGTGGCGAATTCGGCAGGGCCTACTTGCCCCCAGGCGACCCCCCCGTCGTGCAGCATCGCCGTCGTTGATTTGAGTACGCAGACCATCTCATATGTCCTTCCGACCCAGGACCCGCCGGTCGCGGTCGGCATCAACCCGGTTACTGGGCGCGCCCTGGTAGCGATGAACACGAAAAATTATGGATTGCTGATTGCTCTGGCGGACCAGAACGGTCAAACGTTGAACCCTCCCGTCTTTCTCGGTCCGGTTTCGATCAGCACAGGTCCCAACGCCCACATTGCCGTTGAGCCGCATCTCAACTGGGCGCTCGCCACACCCGGCGGAATCGGCTCTCTGGGCATCGTGGATCTGAACCGCCAGACGACCAACAACATCACGAGCGTTTCCAGAACTGCTGGTGTGGTCACCGTGACGGTGCAACCCTCAACCGCACCGGTTCCACAATCGCCGCTGGCGGTCCGAGTCGGAGATGCCGTTCAGATTCAGGGCGTGTCGGACAACAGCTTCAACGGCATTTACACAGTAGCGAGCCAGGGTCCCGGAGCCACGCAATTTGCCTATACGGAGGTTGACGACAGCAATCATCCCGACTTGGCCAGCTTCAATACCGCGGGAACAGTAAACTATTCGGAACCGGTAGCTGTGCTGGCCTTGACCACGTCCGTTCAAGGGGTTGCCATCAACACGGAGACACAGCAAGCAGTTCTGGCCGATCCGTCAGTCGGCGGGGTCGTATCATTTTTCAGCCTTTTGGACCAATCCGTGACATCGCTTACTTTGAAAGCGTCGAATAATTCGACAGAAATAGGAGCCGTGGCTAGCGCGTTTAACTCGCTGACCAATGTTGCCGTCACCGTCAATAAGCTCACCAACCAACTCTCGGTGCTTGATCCTTCTACACCGACTACACCGACACGCCTGAACGGTTCGAATCTGTTCGCCACAGGGTCGATGCCGGTCGCCGTGGCCGTCGATCCCGCCACAAACATCGCCGTCGTCGCCAATCAGGGAGATGGTACCGTTTCCATCTTGTCGCTTGGCGCAATTCGACCGTTCTCAATTACGGAAACAAACCCCAAGACCTTTACGGCTAATTCGACCCTTGCGAGTCCTCCCGCGCCCTCTGCTCTGCCTTTGACGATCCTCGGATATGGATTTTCCACCAACTCTGTGGCGCGACTCGACGGGATCGGACTTGCCACAACGTTTGTCAACAACCGCAAATTGACCGCCATCGTACCGCCTAGTTTGCTATCCTCCGCTCGTCGATTCGCCGTCGACGTGGAGGATCCCAGCAGTGGCATAACGAATGCTTCTGACTTCACCGTAACGCAGAGTATAGATCTCTCCGCTGGCACCGGTTGCACGGCAGATCCACTCCCAGCAGGGGTGGCCATTGATCCGCAACAAAATATCGCCGCGGTCAGCCTGTCCGGTTGCAATACATTGGCACTGATCAATCTTTCGAACGGCACCGGCCAAACTGTCGCCGTGGGCTCTAATCCCCTTGGGGTTGCGGTTATCCCGCGGCTACATACGGCTGTAGTAGCGAATAACGGAAGTGGAACTGCTTCCGTCGTAGATGAGCTCGGCGCGTCAGTTACAAAAACTGTTACGACGGGGTCGGGTCCCATAGGTGTAGCTGCCGACCAGGACACCGGAGAAGCCGCCACAGCGGATAGTATTGGAAACGACGTTACCGTGTTGAATATCGCAACGGGCGCCACCAAGACCATCTCGGTGGGCCAGTTCCCAATTGCAGTCGCCTTCAACTACCAGAACCATCAGATTGCCGTGGCCGCGGCCGGTAGCAATTTGGTGCAAATTGCCGATGCCGCGGTCGGAAACACTACCGCATCCTACAACGTTAGTCTGCCTACGTCGCTACTGTATGATCCGTGGCTTGGTGATTGCGGTACTTCCAATCTCGTTGGTTGCTATCTTGCAAACTCGAGCACGGGCAACGTGCTCGAAATTCTCGATCCGACTACCTCGCAACTGTCGGGTCTCCGTATCGGCATCAATCCGACGGCGATCGCGTATAATCCACTGACGAGCACCCTGATAAGCACCAATACAGGAAGCCATACCGTTACGGTTGTCGATTTCCTCGGTCGCCAGATCCGTGCCGTGTTGAGCCTGCCCGCAGCGCCGCCAAATTCAACGGTGGTTCTGACCGGAGCATTGCAGTTCGCCGTGGATATACATCCGCTGACGAACCTTGCGGTCATTGCTGACACGGCAAACGGGCGCGTGCTGTTCGTGCCGGTACCTCGTTGAGCGTTTGCTGGCCGCCTGGGACTTGGCGGAATTCGGGCCTGGCTCCGGCCAACTCAATGGGTGTTCGGACGCATTGGTCATGAGTAAGCAAATGGGGATTTTCGGGAGACAGGCCGAACCAGGTGGGAAGCGAGCATTTGTGATTGACGCCCGCGAAATCAGGCCGCTATAATTTGCGATTTGTGATTTCCGATCGAGAGCATAAGGAGTGAGGATGAACGTCAATTTACGTTTCACAGGCACTTTGGCAGCGCTGGCCGTCATTTTCCTGGCCCCGATTACCGGGGTCCAGGCACAGGGCACCGGTAGCGCAGCGGCATCGGCTCCGGTAAAGATAGCCATACTCAACGTCCGAAGCGCCATTGTTGCCACCGCAGAGGGAAAACAAGCGCAGGCTCAGTTGCAATCGGAATTTGCCCCCAAGCAAACCGATCTGCAGAACATACAAAAGCAGATTGAGGACGTCCAGCGCCGCCTGAGTGAAGGCGCCCGTACGTTGAGCGAAGATGAAAAGGGAAAACTGACGCGTCAGGGCGAGCTGCTTACGCGGCGTCTACAGCGCGGCAACGATGATTTGAACGAGGAATTGCAAGCCGCGCAAGGCGAAATCG
>JAIQES010000006.1 GCA_020073705.1 Terriglobia bacterium | reverse complement strand
GCTCAAGGTTGTGAAACTGAACGTCGACGAAAACACGAATTCCGCAGGCAAGTTCAACATTCGCGGCATCCCGACACTGCTCATCTTCAAGGGCGGACAGGTGGCCGAGCAGGTAGTTGGCGCGGTCCCGCGCGACCAGATCGAGAAGGCTGTCCAGCGTCATCTCCCGTAAGCACTCCGTGCCATATCGGAACCGCGCCGGGGGGCCGAAGCCCTCCCGGCGTGCGTCATGCCTTGGCTGGCTTGCCTTCTCCGTTGGCCGCATGTAGCATCAGTATTCCGCGGTTCATTGGAAAATCCCTCCCTGTGAATTAATGGCTGTGGAGCGGCGCGGAGGCGTGCGGCCCGATTAGGGTAGCGGTGGGGCGCGTCAGTTCGAAAGCAATGTCATGGCCTTTGTCATTCCGAGCGCTCGCACCATTCACGGCGAACATTCTCGGTGAACCGAGGCCTTCAGGCTGAAGCCTCGCGCCGAGGCGCAGCGAGGAATCTCGCTTGGGTTCCGATTCAACGAAGCGAAGAGCACGGAGAGGTTCCTCGGGCCAAAGGCAGGCCCTCGGAATGACAATCGGGAAGGTATGCTAGAAGACAGAAACAAGTCCGAAGAGGAGAGACTGGCTGATGAAGTCGATTGTCGTCGTAGGTGCGCAGTGGGGTGATGAAGGCAAGGGCAAGGTTGTGGACTACCTTGCGGCGTCGTTTGATTACATCGCGCGGTGCGCGGGCGGACACAACGCGGGGCATACGGTCATTTTCAACGGGGACAGGTTCGTCCTGCAGCTCATCCCGTGCGGAATTCTGCGTTCCGGCAAGCACGCCGTCATTGGTTCCGGTGTGGTGGTGGACCCGGTGGCGCTGGTGGCGGAGCTTGATACTCTTGAAAAGGGCGGAATCGACGTCATCGGGCGGCTGCACCTCTCGAATCGCGCGCACCTGATCTTTCCTTATCACCGGCAGATGGAAAAGGCCGCGGAAGCAGCGCGCGGCGCGGGGAAAATTGGGACAACGTCACGCGGGATCGGACCGGCCTACGAAGACAAAATGGCGAGGCATGGAATCCGCGTCGGCGATCTGATGAATCCACCCCGATTTCGAGAAAAGCTCGAGCGCGTGATTTCCGAGAAGGATGCCGTATGCCGCGCGACATACGGCGTGCCTCTCGATACCGCGGGAATGGCGGAGCAATACCTGGCGCTGGGCGAACGCATACGGCCTCTGGTGGGGGATGCTTCCGTGCTCATCAATGGCGCGCTCGACGCGGGGCGCTCGGTTTTGTTCGAGGGTGCGCAGGGCACGATGCTCGACATTGATTTTGGGACGTATCCGTACGTGACGTCTTCGAACGCGATAGCGGGCGGCGCCTGCACCGGCCTCGGCGTGGGCCCCACGCGAATCAATGGGGTTGTCGGAGTGACCAAGGCCTACACAACGCGTGTGGGCAGCGGTCCTTTTCCCACCGAAATGCCCGATCTCGAGGCCACCGAAGTGCGCGACCGCGGAAAAGAATACGGCGCGGTAACGGGCCGGCCCCGGCGTTGCGGCTGGCTGGACCTGGCCGTGCTGCAATATGCGGTGCGCATCAACGGGATTTCGTCGTTGGTGGTGACGAAGCTCGATGTGTTCGACACACAAAAAGAAATTCAGGTTTGCACTGGCTACCGTTACAAGGGCACGCTGCTGAAACAGATGCCCGCATCGGCCGAGGATTTGGCCGAAGTAACTCCCGAATATCGCGCTCTTCCGGGCTGGCAGTCGGACACCTACGGCGTTAAAGAAAGCGGGAAGCTGCCGCGCGCGGCCGTGGACTACATGAAATTTATCTCCGATTTTCTGGGCGTGGAGGTGGGCATGATTTCGACCGGGCCCGAGCGCGATGCCACCATCGTATGTGCCGGCACAAAGCTGGCCGCGTGGATCTGAGCCACGAACATCATGTTGGCCTACACTGACGCGCGGCAGAAGGTGATCGAGGTTGCCGGGTCCATCCGGCGGCGGCCGCTGCTGCGAGAAAGCATCGAAATCGAGCAGGGATTTGGCCGCGTGCTGGCGCGTGAAGTGCGCGCGGACCGCGACTATCCTCCTTTCAACCGCTCCACGCGCGACGGTTTCGCCGTGCGCGCTGCGGACGCATCCGCGCCCGGCGCCCGGCTCGAATGCATCGGCGAACTTCGCGCAGGCGGCACTTTTGACGGTGCGCTGGGGCCCGGTCAGTGCATTGAAATTATGACGGGCGCGAGTGTTCCCGCGGGAGCCGATGCCGTCGTCATGATCGAACACACCAAGCGCGACGACCGGACGATTACGCTCGATCGCGCGGCACAGAGCGGCGACCATATTGTTCCGCGCGGCAGCGAAGCGCGCGCAGGCGCGTTGCTGGTTGCGGAGGGGACCCGCCTGGGATACGCGGAAATTGCGCTTGCGGCGCAGGCGGGAGCCGCGCGTCTGGAAGTGTTCGTAAGCCCTCGCGTGGCGATCCTTTCGACTGGCGATGAAGTCGTGGACGCGCGGACGGCGCCGGGACCCCTTCAGGTGCGGAATAGCAACGGCATTTCCATCGAAGTGCTGGCGCGCACCGCCGGCGCTCAACCGGTCCAACTTGGAAACGTCCCGGACGATAAGAACGCACTTCGGAGAGACATCGAGCGCGGGCTGGAGGCGGGGGATATTTTGGTGCTGTCCGGCGGCGCGTCGATGGGCAAGTATGATCTGGTGGAGCAGGTGCTGAACGATCTCGGCGCGGAGTTTCATTTTACGGGCGTGGCCATACGCCCCGGGCGGCCAGCCGTGTTTGCGACGTGCCGTGGAAAACTTGTTTTCGGTCTGCCGGGGAATCCGGTATCGACCATGGTGACGTTCGAACTGTTTGTATTGCCCGCGATCGACCGATGGAGTGGCGCGGCGCCTCGGCCTCTGCCGGTGTTTCGCGCGAAGCTTGTGGCGCCGATTCGCGAGAAGGGAGCGATGTTTCATTTTCTGCCCGCACGGATTGAGTGGGAGGGCCGGGAAGCGAGAGTCACCCAGCTGCCCTGGCAGGGATCCGGGGACATCGTTTCGCTGGCTTTAGCCAACGGCTTCCTGGTGGTTGACCCTGAGCGGACCGAGGTTGCGGCGGGAGATTGGGTGGACGTCATGCCGCGACGGGGAGCATTGTAAGTCGATGCCCGCGTGGGTGATATAAGAGCCTATGGCAAAGCTGACGCATTTCCGGAAGCGCGGGGAAGTGGCGATGGTGAATGTAACGGCGAAGCCCGTGACGACGCGGACAGCTGTTGCGCGCGGATTTGTGAAGATGCCGCCGGCGGTAATGCGAGCGCTGCGCCTGCAAAAGCTGCCGAAGGGGAATCCGCTCGAAATCGCGCGAATTGCAGGGATTGCGGCCGTGAAACGGACGGCGGAATGGATACCTCTTTGTCATCCGCTGCCGCTTACGCACATTGATGTGACTACACGGCTATGCAAGAATGGTGTGGAGATCACTTCGCGCGTCACAGCCACGGCGCAAACCGGAGTGGAAATGGAAGCGCTGGTAGGAGTTTCAGCCGCGGCGCTGACCGTGTACGACATGTGTAAAGCCCTGGATAAGGGCATGGAAATCACCGACATCGTCCTGCTGGAAAAAGCCGGCGGCAAGAGCGGCCATTATCTGCGCCGCAAGAGTAGCGGGTCCCGATGAAAACTCCCCCGCATGACATCCGGGTGCTGATCGTGGACGACAATCCGCTGGTGCGTGATCTGATGTGCCACGGGATGGAACCTTATTGCCAGGTGATCGCCGCAACCGACGGCGCCGACGCTCTGCTCAAGACCGTCGACAATCCGCCGGAATTGATCATCTGCGATTTCCGGATGCCCGGGCTTGACGGGCGGCAGCTCTATGAGAAATTGAGAGGCCGCGAGAATACGCGGAATATCCCCTTTGTGTTTGTGGCCAGCCGCGGGGATATCGAGGAAAAACTGCGGCCCGCCGTGGGCGGCGGTGTCGAGGATTTTATTTCCAAGCCGTTCTTTGTGGCGGACCTTGTGCGGCTGACCAAAAAAATTGTGGACCGTTTGCATCTGGAGAAATTGCAAAAGCACGCCACCCGGCCCGGCGTAATTCAGGGGCGGCTGGAAGAAATGAGCGTGACGGAGCTGATGCAGTCGCTCGAAATGGGACAGAAATCATGCCGTTTGTCGTTGCGCCACGGCGAAGACCGCTGCGCGCTGTACTTTACGGCGGGCCAATGCAAACACGCGCAACTCGGTGCGACCGAGGGCGATGCCGCCGTGTATCAGGTTGTGAACTGGAGCGACGGCGAATTTGAGATTGATTTTGGCGCGAGCTCGGACCGCGAGACAACCACGCACTCCACGACCGGCCTGCTGATGGAAGCGATGCGTTTGATGGACGAAGCCAGCCACAGCCAGGTGGAAAGTTAGATATCCCGAATGCGTGTTGCCATACTCACAATCAGCGATTCCGTCTCGCGAGGCAATCGCGAGGATACGTCGGGGCCCGCGCTGCGCGAGCGTTGCCGGCAACTGGGGTGGAACGTGATTGCCGAGCAGGTGTTAGCAGATGAGGCTGTGTCCATCCGGGAGTGGCTCGTGTCCCTGGCCGACGGTGGCACTGCGGAGTTGGTCCTGACAACCGGCGGCACAGGGATTGGTCCGAGGGATTCGACTCCTGAAGCCACAATAGAGGCCTGTCAGAAACTGCTGCCGGGAATACCTGAAATGATGCGCGAGTATGGCCGAAAAAAGAATCTGCGCGCGGCGCTCTCCCGCGCTGTCGCGGGAGTCCGGGGGCGCGCGCTGATTGTCAATTTGCCGGGCAGCCCGCGAGGCGCGGTGGAATCGCTCGACGCCGTGGCGGAATTGTTGCCACACGCGCTCGAAGTGTTGCGGGGCGCGCGGCACGATTAGCCGTAATTTTTATCCTTTTCAGTCCACGTTTCGCGATGCAAGCACTCACAAAGGAAGAATGTTGACGAGCGGCTTCGCGTCGTCAACAATGCAGGGACTATGAAAACGACACTTTCGAACAAACTTTTGAACAAGCGGTTGGCGGTGATCGGAACCGGGAAGATTGGCGGAATTCTGCTGCGGGCATTTCTCAAGCACAAGCTCGTGCAGCCAAAGCGCGTGCATGCTACGGTCCTGTACGCGGACGAGGTGCGCGCCCTCGCCAAGCAGAAGTTGGGAGTCCGCATCTCAACCGATAACCGCGCCGCGGTGCGCCACGCGGACGTCATACTATTGGCTGTGAAACCCCAGGCCATACGCGAGGTGCTCGAAGACATCAAACCGGAAATGAAGCCGGGAAAGCTGATCATTTCGGTCGTTGCATCCATACCAACTCAGCTCATAGAAAAGCAGCTTGGTCTGGATGTGCCCGTGGTGCGGGCCATGCCCAATACGCCCTGTGCTATCGGGTGCGGGATGACAGCCCTGGCAAAGGGCACCCATGCGCGAAAAGAACACATGGAAATCGCGCGGGCGATGTTTGAAGCCGTAGGACGTGTGGTTGTCGTGGAGGAGAAACAGATCGACGCTGTGACCGGGCTTTCCGCGAGCGGACCCGCGTTCATCTATATTCTCCTGGAATCACTGGCCGAAGGTGGCGTGAAGGTCGGGCTGCCCCGGGACATCTCCACGCTGCTGGCAGCGCAAACCATGATGGGCGCGGCGCGCATGGTGCTGGACACCGGCGACCATCCCGCGTTACTAAAGGACGCCGTAACCACTCCTGCAGGGTCCACCATGGACGGCATCCTCGAACTGGAGGATGGCAAAGTGCGCGTGACCTTGATCAAGGCGGTCATGAAGGCCACCCAGCGCGCAAAAGAGCTGGTCCTCGAATCCTAGCCGAACCCGGCCGCGCGGCCTTTGCGCCCTTCTAGATTTTCCAATCGGGCGTGGCGACATAGGAGCGGGTGATGTCGGCGACTGTCCGGGTGCCGCAATTGCCCATCACCAGTTTCAGTTCGCCCTGAAGGATTTCGAGCACGCGATCGACGCCGGCCTGGCCGAACGCTCCTAATCCCCACAGGAAGGGACGCCCGATCCCCACGGCCCTGGCGCCAAGCGCGAGGCCCTTGAACACATCAGTACCGCGGCGAAAGCCGCTATCAACAAACACAGGAATGCGATCGCCGACTTCGGCCACGACTTCGGGTAGCGCCTAAATAGTCGCGCGCAAGGTTTCTGTGGCACGTCCGCCGTGGTTCGATACAAGCATGCCGTCGATGCCGTGCTCGACGCATAGCCGCGCGTCCTCGCGCGTGTCCATCCCCTTGATGATAAGTTTCCCCTGCCAGAATTTTCGGAGGCGATCGACGAAGGCCCAGTCCATGGCAGGATTCTGTCTCTGCACTCCGGTCATGTTGATGCCGTCGTACATGGGGCGCTCCTTGATGGCCGTGCCGGGCTCACCTTCGTGGCAGGCGGCGCACGGGCGCAGATCCTTCGGGCGGGTGCGGAGGTAGGTTTCACTATTCCGGCCGGTGGTGTTATCGACGGTGAGGGCGATGACCGAGCACCCGGCCGCTTCCACGCGCCGCAGGATTTTTTCGCAGGCTTCCCAGGAGCTCGGCGCGTAGAGCTGATACCAGACTGGGCGGCTGAGGGCCTTGTTGACATCTTCGACGGCGGTCGTGGTCGACGTAGACAGAATCTGCAGAGTGCCACGCGCTTTGGCTGCCCGTGCGACGGCCAATTCGCCATCGGGGTAGAATGATTTTTCACTGCCTGTCGGGCACAGGAAGATCGGGCTGTCATAGACGGTGCCGAACAACTCGACGCGCATGTCGACCTTGGTGGCATCGCGCAGACGGCGCGGACGCAACTCGATGTGCTTGAACCCTTCACGGTTGGCATGGAGCGTGGCGTCGTCGTCGACACCACTCGCCATATAAGCCCAATGGGCGGGTTGGACCTTGCGGTGAGCGGCCTCCTCGAAATCGAAGACGTCGAAGGCGTTGGCCGGGCCTGCAATGACGTCGGAAGCCTCCTGGGTGTTCTGGGCGAAGGCACTCTGCTGGAGGTAGGCAGCGACTCCGCCGAGGGCAGCAACATAGGGGCTTGCGGCCAGAAACTTGAGAAATTCGCGGCGGGCGGTGAAGGTAGAGTAGCGCATGATGGTTGCTTATTGTAGCGCTGGTGGGTTTCTCTGACCAGCACCTCATGCTCTCAAGAACGATTTTGGTGGTATCTCTATCACCGATGCGTTGTGTTCAGGCATTCCTGTTACTTATTGCCATCTTGTCTGATACCCACGGTCACTTTGTGCTATCATGCGCGGAGTGATGCGGCGCTTTCGAGCACTATTGTTGTTGAGCACTCTGCTCACCACGCCGGTTACCATACTCGCGACTTCCGTCTTTCCTGCGTCTCAATGCTGCTGCTGTGGCTCTGGTGCGATGTGTCCGATACATCGCAGCCAGAATTCTCATTCCACATCCCAGAACAAATCGCGCTGTGGCGCCGCCTCAGGATCAATGAACCGTTGCTCGATGAGTTGCTCCGGCAGCCATGAACCTGAAAAAGTGATCCTCCCCCCGGTGTTGGAAGCTGTTGTGCAGCCTATTCAAGGTTTGCCCGTACCCCAAAGCGTGCGCGGTGTGCCAACCACCGTTTTTGCTATTGGATCTTCCGGATTTACCTACTCGTTAGAGCAACCCCCTCGCCTGTAAGCCCGGCCCTGGTCTGCTTACATTAAAAATCTAAATTCTCTGACGAAAAGGGGTTATTCATGCCTACGTGTTTGTCTTGCCCTGCTATTGCTGCATTCGCTTTATATGGGTTGAATGGGAAGGTTTTTCGAAGATGGGCTATCTGCTTTTTTGTTCTGATTGCATCTGCCACCACAGTTCTGGCTCAACACACGATTAACAACACATCAATTAAAGGCGGCACTTATATGAACCGTCTGTTCTTATTGATTCCGTTTCTATGCATGCCCATGATGCTTTTTGCGCAAACTCCGTCCGCGACGGGCCAAATCGCGGGGGTGTTGAAAGATCAAAGTGGGGCAGTGGTACAAGGAGGGAAAATCGAAATCAAGAGCCTCGAATCGGGGTTCACGAAGGCGACTGTAACCGGCCAGGAAGGACGATATGCGTTCGATTTATTGCCGGTAGGCCGTTATCAGGTCACGGCGGCTTTCACCGGATTCGAAACGGCGGTTCGCAGCGAAGTTCTCGTATCCGTGAATCAAGAAACGGTTGTCGATTTCTCTCTCACCGTCAGCAAACAAGCAACTGTAGTGGAGGTAACGGTGCCGGCGATAGCAGTAGATTCCGAAGGCGTCGTTCCCGAGAGACCTAGGACGAACGATACCGCATCGCTGCTCGACGGCATTGCGGGCCTGAGCCTTTATGGCGGAGGGGGTGTATCGAGTTTACCCGTGATTCATGGCTTGGATGACGATCGGGTGAATGTGCTGGTGAACGGCATGACCATCGAGTCCGCCTGCAGCAGCCACATGAATCCCCCCTTGTCTTACATCGATCCTGCTAATGTCAGCGGCGTCAGCGTCTGGGCAGGCATCACTCCGGTGAGTGTTGGCGGCGACAGCATCGGCGGCACGATCGCCATCGAGTCGGCGGCCCCCGAGTTTGCCAAACCCGGCGCAGGCACTCTGACCCATGGCAGCTTTTCGGCATTCCACCGCAGCAACGGCATTGTCAACGGCGGAAATACTTCGCTATCAGTTGCTACGGAGAATTTCAGGGTTGGCTACACCGGTTCGTATGTTAACGCCAATAACTACAAGAACGGCGGCGGTGTCATCGTCAAATCAACTTTCTACGAAACGACGAACCATGCCTTGGAGCTGGCGTTCCGCCGTGGCACCAGCGTCGTCACGCTCGGCCTGGGGTTCCAGTACATCCCTCAACAGGGTTTTGTGAATGCGCGCATGGACATGACATACAACAACGCAAAATTTGTGAACCTTCATTACACCGGCGCATTTGGCTGGGGGAACCTCGATGCGCGTGGCTACTACGAACACACCAATCACCAGATGAATATCCTGAGGGACAAGATTCCTGGGATGGACATGCCCATGAACGCGCGGGGCACGAACTTGGGTTATGCGGTCAAAGCGGAGATTCCGCTTTCGCCGCGCAATACCCTGCGGGTTGGCAATGAATTCCGGCGGCAGTTGCTCGACGACTGGTGGCCGCCAATGATGACCATGGTTGGCAGCATGGGGCCGGACACCTTGTCGAACGTTCAGGGCGGCACGCGCGATCGGTTTGGAACGTTCGTCGAGTGGGAGACAAGGCGTGGCAACAGATGGACGGCGCTGCTCGGCGTCCGCAGCGATATCGTGCGAATGAATACCGGCAACGTGGCCGGCTACAACATGTCAACCACCACGACGGGAAGCGCCGCGTATTATGCCGACGCCATCGAATTCAATTTCCGCGAACACAAGCGCCTTGACATCAACTTTGACCTGACCGCCCTGACCAAGTACGAACGGAATTCGACTCTCAGCTACGAGGTGGGTTACGCGCGGAAAACCCGCTCTCCCAATCTCTATGAGCGCTATCTGTGGGTGAAGCGGAGCAGCATGTCCGTCCACATGAACGGATGGTTCGGCGATGGCAATGGCTACGCCGGAAATCTTGATCTCCGGCCCGAGGTTGCCAATACGCTGAGCGCAACCGCAAGCTGGCATGATGCGGCGAAAGAGAAGCGGGAACTGAAGTTCACGCCCTACTACACCCACGTCCAGGACTTTATTGACGTGGACCGGTGCCCGGTGATCGCGGGCGGCAACGGCTGCACCACTGCCAATTTCATTGCCACAACCGGCTTCGTTAACCTGCAATTCGCCAACCACGGCGCCAGGCTGTACGGTGTCGACGTCTCGGGCAGGTTGCCGCTGGGAGGCAGCGTCCAACTGGGCCACTTTGTTCTCAGGGGGGTCTTGGGCTATGTGCGGGGCAAGAATCTCGACACCGGAAACAACCTGTACCACATGATGCCTGTCAACGCGAAACTGAGCCTGGAGCACCGGCGCGGCAACTGGTCGAGCGCCTTCGACTTTCAGGCTGTGGACGCTAAAAAGGATGTTCAGGCCGTCCGAAACGAACTGCGCACCGCAGGCTACGCGCTCGCCAATCTGCACACGAGCTATGAATGGAATCTCGCGGACAGGGCTTCGCTTCGGCTCGATGCTGGAATCGACAACCTCGGTAACAGGAATTACGTTCTGCCGCTTGGCGGGCGTTATTGGGTTGGCGATAAGACGGGGTCGTCGTCGGTGCCCGGCATGGGCCGAACCTTCTATGCCGGCCTGACCTTCGAATTCTGATTGGAAAGCTGTCCGCACCGACAATGGTCGATGTCGAATCAGGTTCGGTATCTTATCCGGTAGTAGTGGCCGGGTCCGCGGGACGCGTTTTTGTCGCATGGACTGCATTCGGAGTTAAGGCCATCCGAATTTTGCTCTTGCGCGGACGGAAAAGTTACCCGTGATGAAGAACCATCAATAAGCGGTTACATGGACTAGAAATTAAAGACTATTCCGGTGACCACTTGAAAATGTCTTTGATTCCCCGAGAAGAAGCGCGTACCTATCCAGTCCGCTTCCACCCTGAACGCCGTGTGAGGATTGAGATAGAAATCTGTGCCGCCGCCTGCCGATCCTGCCAGCGCCGTGTTGCTCCCGAGCAGGCCTCCCGTCTGAGTAAAACGAAAATGCTCCATCCCCACGACGCCATGTGCCCAGGGTTCGAAACGGCTACGGCCACGATACGCCAGGCGCATGCCGCCCCCCACAAAAACTGACTTAGCCGTCAAATTTGCCAGAGACGTCGTCGCACCCGTATTCCCAAATCCCGCGCCCATTTGGGCTTCTAGCCCGAACCATCTGCCCAAAAAACGCACGATGGAAGTATTTTACGATTATTCCCTTGACAAAAGTTAGCCTTTGGCGTAACATTTTGGATATGGACGCTAACCATTACTTTTTCTTGGGCTTCGCGGCAGACGCCGATGCTCGGATGGTCTGCCGGATGTCCTTTTTGATGGATGCCAGCAACTTCCGCGTCGGCACCCGCTTTAACAGTTCTTTGCGTCCCTTTTCCATGAGAGGTATCCTGTGACCCTAATTGACATCAATACCATGTTCCCTAGCGACGACAAGTGCCGTGAGATGCTTGTGCGGCTGCGCTTCCCTGAAGGTCCACGCTGCCTACGCTGCAAGGCTCCCGTAGTGGAACTGGAAACCGACAAGCAACTTTTCTACTGCAAAGACTGTGACTATCAATTCTCCGTATTGGCAGGCACCGTGTTCAACGATACCCACTTGCCGCTCATTACATGGTTTACTGCAACGCTGTTGCTCTGTGAAGCCAAGAAAGGTATTTCTGCCTGCCAGATTCAACGCACACTCGGAATCGGCAGCTACAAGACGGCATGGTATCTCTGCCACAGGATTCGCGCTGCGATGGCCGAAGTTGATAAACAAATGCTCGATGGCACTATCGAAATGGACGAGACTTACATCGGCGGTGTGAAACGTGGCGGGCGTGGACCTCATGCTTCCGAGAAGGAAATCGTAATCGGCATCCGGCAGCGTGGCGGGGAACTGCGATTTTACCACGTCAAGAATACGAAATCCAAGACGCTTGCCAAATATCTCAAAGATAGCGTCAGCGTCGATGTGGATAAGATCATCACCGATGATTGGGTTGGCTATCCCAAAGCGATGATGAAGGCTGGCATCCACAAGGACCAGCACAAGACCATCAATCACAGTCAGAAAGTTTATGTGATCGGCGACATTCACACCAACACCGTCGAGAATGCCTTCTCGCTTCTCAAGCGTGGGATGATGGGAACATGGCATCATCTTAGCGCAAAGCATCTTGCGTCCTACCTCGAAGAGATGAGCTTCCGGTTCAATCGCCGGAAGAACTCCGATTTGTTTCTTGATACTCTGCGTCATATGGTTACGGCCCCGGTACTGACGTTCCAAAAGCTAACTGCATAATGGCTATCTATAGGTTTTTCCGCTCCTTGCAGGTGGTAACTTAATTCCTAAACTGGATGCGAACTCATCTCGTTTGTCCTGAGAGTCCAGCGGCAAAGTCTCTTTTGGATAAAACTCCTTGGTCCATCCTTTCAGAAAAGAATCCTCATCGGCAGTTATTGGCTTTGCCAGATTGCCGGGAGTCAGTAGAATGGCCACCGTCGTATTTCCAACGGCTCGGCTTAACCTTGCGAACGCATGAGCTTCTCGCAAGTGGTAGAACGACCTCTGCGTGCTCATGAAGCAATTTTGCCCTCGGAAGTTGAGCCAATTGAGGGCGGCAGTAGCACCACTTCCACCGCAAAAAAAACCGGGAGACGTTTGTTCTTCTATGTTTATGCAGTCGGTGTAGAAAAGAACTGGGGAATCGTTTTTTCCAAATCCTCCGATGATCAGTTCCGTGGCAATTACCGCCGCTTTCAAATCCGCCCTGATATTCTCGCGCTCGTTTAGGTTCTGGTCATGCAGAAACTCCCCTTCTGAAACGCCGTAATCAGCGCAGATCTCTTTGCGAATCCAGAGCCTTACATAGTTTGCGGTGTCAGCCAGCGCAAGCCTGATCAAATCTGCCGTACTGGGATGGCCCGGAGTGATACCCAATTTGCCCATCCGATCATAAAGAAAACTAACAACCTGATGGCTGCGGCTAATATCGTCGGCAATTGCCACGTAGAAACCACATGGCAGATCGTAAAGCTTTCCACCGTGCCGATTGCTGCTAACTGGAATGCCATTCAAGGAGTATGTAATCAATTCGTCTGCGCAAATGAGGATATTCCCCGTTTGCGCTTTATGGTCCGTGTCGGCTAGTAAGCCTATAATCGCAGTCATGCCGATCCTCCGTTTGAAGCGCACACCCCTCCATCGAGGTTTGTGCCCCAATCGCACTCCACAATGGGCTTCAAACGGAGCTTTTGTCAAGGGCATAATCGTGAAGTATTTAGACCATTCGTATTGAAGGGGGTTCCCGTCAGATTGATTCGATTGTATTGATAACCAAGGCCAAGCTGCCAGTGGCTAAGATCAGCGGAGGATACAGGACCAGAGCCGGCACCAGCGGGACCTTGGGCCGCTGCCGAAATGGGTAAGAGCAGCACGACTCCAATCAGGACTAGTGCGTATCGCATTAGACGACCCTCCAAAGTGTCCAACCGTACCAATTTGAAACTGTCCGATTTTAAGCGTGAGGTCTTGCCTGTGAATGCGATTTCAAATACCAATTTGCCTAATATCGCACGGCGTTTACCTTCACGCATCAGTCTAAGGCTGGCCGGACTTAGGTGAATTATTGCCCGCGCTGGCTACATCTTGACTCATGTGTTAGGATTTCGAGCGAAATTGATATGCCAAGGGAGTACATTCCGATCCTGATTTTCGCTGTGCTGGCTGCGGCGTTTCCAGCCGTGACGATTGTGCTCTTCCAATTTATTCGCCCCACCCCAGTTGCGGTGGGCGCAAAACTGAAACCGTACGAATGCGGTGTGGTACCTGAGGGCGACACACGCGGCCGGTATGCGGTCCGGTTTTACATTGTCGCCATTCTATTTGTCATTTTTGACGTCGAGACAATCTTCCTGTTTCCCTGGGCGGTACTGTTTTCTACCCGGGAGGAAGGGTTCCGTTTGGGACCGGCCTATGCGCTGGCAAGCATGTTCGTTTTCCTGGGCATTCTGATCATTGGGTATGTCTGGTTGTACCGGAAGGGCGCCCTCGAATGGGTGTAAGCGGGACCCAGTATCTTCGCACGGCAGGCCCGACCGCAAAGAACGGCCGGGATTTTTTTTGTCCCAAGAGAATGTGGCGGAATCGGTTGACTCCGTTTTCCGACGTGTGCTAAAAGCTACGATTTACATATCGGCTGTGCGGAATGCGTGCAGCCCGCTCTAATCCTAATTCATGGCTAACGACCCGGAACAGAAGCAGCCTTCTGCGAACTCTCAAAACGAACCCACTGCGGCGAAACCTCCGGCCGCCGGGAGCGAACCTGCACCCAAGCCGCCCGCTGCGCCAGCCGCTCCTGCTGCAAAGCCTCCTGCCGTTGCTGCTCCGCCCAAGGAAGGGCCCGTCGCTCTCGATAATGAGGTCGTGAAGCGGTACAAGGAAAGATTTGGTGACGCGATCCGCGAGGCTTGGATTGATCGCAAGCAGGCCATCCTGGTGGTCGCCCGCGAACAATTAGTGGAGATCGCCATCTACAGCCGGGACGACGAGCAATTCGACTGGCTGAGCGACCTCACCGCAGTGGACTGGCCAAAGCGCGAGAAGCGGTTCGATATCGTGCTGAATATGTACTCGTTCAAAAAGAATGAGCGGCTACGCCTGAAGGTGCACTCGGCAGCGGACGAACGCGTGCCAAGCGTGCAAGGCGTGTGGGCGACGGCAAACTGGCTGGAGCGGGAAGTGTACGACATGTTCGGCGTGGTATTTGAAGGGCATCCCGAGCTGAAACGGATTCTGCTGCCGGACGAATGGCAGGGGCATCCGCTGCGCAAGGACTACGACATTTTGACGCAGGATACGGCCTGGGTGCGCGAAAACCTGGGGATTGAGAGCGGACAGTAGAGATGGCCGACGAGCGCATTCCGTTTGCCACCCGTGCCGAGTCAACAGTGCTTGGGGCGGACGAAATCATCCTCAACATGGGCCCGCAGCACCCCTCCACGCACGGCGTACTCCGCGTAAAACTGCGCCTGGACGGCGAAAAGGTGATCGGTTCGGAGTGCGTAATCGGCTACCTGCACCGCGGGGTCGAGAAAATCGCCGAGCATCGCAGTTATCAGCAGTTCGCGCCCTATGTGGACCGCATGGACTACGTCGCGGCGGTTTCGAATGGCCTGGGCTACTGCGAGGCGGTCGAAAAGCTGCTGGGGACGGAAGCGCCGCTCCGGGCGCGCGTGATTCGAACGATTCTGACCGAGCTGCAGCGGATCGCGAGCCATTTATTCTGGCTCGGGACGCACGCGCTCGACATCGGCGCGCTGACGCCGCTGTTTTACTGCCTGCGCGAGCGGGAAGAAATCCTGAAGATATACGAGAAGTATTGCGGTGCGAGGCTGACCACGCACGCGTTCCGCATCGGCGGTCTGCAGTATGAGGCTTACGATGAGTTCGAAAAGGACGTGGAGCGCTTTTGCACGCCGTTTGACAAGCGCGTGGACGAATACGAAGCGCTGCTCACTGAAAACCGCATCTGGGTGGGACGTACCAGGGGCATCGGAGTACTGACCGCCAAGGAAGCAATTGACTATGGCGCCTCCGGCCCCGTGATACGCGCGAGCGGCGTGAAGTGGGACATTCGCAAGGCGATGCCCTATGCCGCCTATGACCTGTACAAGTTCGAAATTCCGACCGGCCAGAACGGCGATACCTACGACCGGTACATCGTGCGCCTCGAGGAGATGCGCCAATCGCGCTTGATCTGCCTGCAGGCCATCGAGAACATCCCCGCCGGGCCGATCATGGGAAAGGTCGGCAAGGTGTTAAAGCCGCCACCGGGCGAGGTCTACCACGCGATCGAAGCCCCGAAGGGCGAGCTCGGTTATTACATTGTCAGCGATGGCACCACGCAGCCATACCGCGTGAGGATTCGCCCGCCGTCATTGATCAATCTCGAGGCCTTCGACAAGATGATTCGCGGGCACCTGGTGGCCGACGTGGTGGCCGTCATCGGAACGCTCGACATTGTGTTGGGAGAAGTGGACCGCTAGCGCGATGCATACTCTGATCGAATTCGCTAAGCCGATTCTGGTGCCGCTGATCTGCGCGGTGGTCATCGTGGCCGTCCTTCCGCTGGTCGCCGGGTACATCGTGTTGCTCGAGCGCAAGCTAATGGCCGACATGCAGGCGCGTCTGGGACCGATGCGCGTCGGACCACACGGCCTGCTGCAGCCGATCGCCGACGCGGTGAAACTCCTCCTCAAAGAAGACATCATCCCGGAAGAAGCGGACAAAGCGATCTTCTGGGTCGCGCCGCTGATTTCGGTGACGGTCGCAATGCTGGCGATGGCGGCGCTGGCGATCGGGCCGTGGTTCCAAATTGCCGACCTGAACATCGGGCTTTTGTTTGTCATGGGAATCGGGGCGCTAGGAATTTTCGGAATCGTGCTTGGCGGATGGTCGTCCAACAGCCATTACTCGCTGCTCGGGGCGTTGCGCAGCGCGGCGCAACTGGTGAGCTACGAGACAGCCGCGGGAATGGCGATCGTCGGCGGGCTGTTATTGGCAGGAACGCTATCCACGCGAGAAATCATTCAGACCCAGGACGATTATGGTGTGTGGTTTATCTTTGCCGCACCCGTGGGTTTCTTCATCTATGCGGTGGCGTCGATTGCCGAGACCAATCGCGCCCCATTTGATCTGCCGGAAGCCGAATCGGAGTTGGTCGCCGGCTACATGACCGAATACAGCGGATTCCGGTGGGCGCTCTATTTCCTGGCCGAGTACACAAACATGGTTGTGGTTGCGTCGATTGCGACGACGCTGTTTCTGGGCGGGTGGCTGCGGCCGTTTGCCGGCACGAAGGCGTTCGATTTCCTGGATTATTTGCCGTCATTGCTCATGCTGGTGTTCGCCGGGTATTGCTTTTACCGCGTGCCGAAGCAGCCGGTGAAGATACAACAAGCCGTTCTTGCGGCGGTTGGACTTCTGTTGATTTTGCTTGCGGGAATTTTGGCAGCGCCGCTGCTGGTGCCTGCGGGCTCGTTGGTTGCCGATGCGAAGGCTGGATTGCACGGGGCGTTCTGGTTCCTGCTGAAAGTAGGGCTCTATCTGTACGTGTTCATGTGGCTGAGATTTACGTTCCCGCGTTACCGGTTTGATCAGTTGATGCACCTTGGCTGGCAGTTCCTAGTTCCGCTTTCGATCGTGAATGTGATGGGAATTGGTCTGGCGCTGGTGCTGCACCGGCAATGGGGATGGGGACATTTACCGGCGTTTGGGTTGACGACAGTGCTTACGCTTGCCGTGGCAGGGTGGCTGGCCTGGGCGGGCGAGAAAAAGGAAAAGCAGCGCGCCATCGTGGGCGAAGAGGCGTAGGGAATAGCGGGTTAGGAAAAGTAAACGATGCTCGATCAGATTGTATTTTATTTTTTCGCTGTGCTGGCCGTGATTTCAGCGGTCATGGTCGTGACGCGCCGGAACGTGGTGCAGAGCGCGATTTTTCTGATCACGGCGCTGCTGGCCACGGCGGGCATTTTCCTGCAACTGCACGCGGAGTTCTTGTTCATCGTGCAGGTGATTCTCTATGCGGGCGGCATCATGGTGCTGTTCGTCTTCGTCATCATGCTGGTTAGCCTGGACGTATCGTTGAACCAGGTGCAGTTCAACCGGCAATGGTGGCTCGGACTGTTGCTTGCGCTGGTGCTGGGCGCGCAGTTGACCATCGCGGTTGCGGTGGGCCGCGCCGGGCTGCCGCTGGGCGAGCCGGCTCCCGCAAAGATGCTCGAACCAAGCACGCAATTGGTGGGGCGCGTGCTGTTCAGCGAGTACGTGCTTCCGTTTGAGATTGCGTCGATCCTTCTGCTCGTGGCGATGATTGGCGCCGTCGTGATGGCGAAGAAGAAAATTTGAGTATGCGAGCGCTTCTGACGATGAGGGCACAGAGATGATTCCGACCAGCCATTACCTCTTCCTGAGCCTTGGGTTGTTCACGATCGGCGTAATCGGCGTCGTAACCCGGCGGAATGTCATCGTCATCTTGATGTCCATCGAACTGATGTTGAACGCGGTGAACATCAATCTGGTAGCCTTCTCCCGCCTGGTTGGTTCGGTGGAAGGGCACGTGTTCGCGATTTTCATCATTACCGACGCGGCTGCGGAAGCCGCCGTGGGCCTAGGCATCATCATTGCGTTTTTCCGGAACCGAGAGACATTGCTGGGCGATGAGATGGATCTGCTGAAATGGTAGGCGAGGCGCGCTGGTGTGTATAGAACATGATGCCGGCTGAATATTTTCTGGCGCACATCTGGATGATCCCGCTGTTCCCGCTGGCGGGCGCGGCGCTGATGCTGCTCATTGGCCGGCGCCTGCCCAACCGCGCCGTGAGCGCGGTGTGCGTGGGCAGCGTTTTCCTTTCGATGTGCTTCGCCTTCGGGGCCATCTGGCAATTAATCGCGCGGCCTGCCGCGGACCGGCTGGTGAGCTTCAACTTGTTTGACTGGGTTCCTGCGGGTGCGATGCACACCAACGCGGGAAACCTGATGGACTTGCACGTGCCATGGGGCGTGCTGATGGACCCGCTGACGGCCGTGATGCTTCTCGTCGTGACCGGGGTCGGGTTTCTCATCCATGTTTACTCCATCGGTTATATGGGGCATGAGGGCGGCTACTACCGCTTCTTCGGGTACATGAATCTATTCATGTTTTCGATGCTCACGCTGGTCCTGGCGAACAACCTTCTGCTGCTGTTCGTCGGATGGGAAGGCGTTGGGCTGTGCAGCTACCTGTTGATCGGTTTCTACTTCCTCCGTAAATCGGCGTCCGACGCGGGGAAGAAGGCGTTCATCGTCAACCGCATCGGCGATGCGGGCTTCCTCTTGGGGCTGTTTCTGATGCTGGGCACGCTCGGAACGATTCAGTTTACCGAACTGGGCCCGGCGATCACCGCGGGACATTTCGAATTCGGAAACGGCACGCTGACCGCCATTGCGCTGCTGTTGTTCGTCGGCGCAACAGGGAAGTCCGCGCAGCTTCCGTTATACGTTTGGTTGCCGGACGCGATGGAAGGTCCCACCCCGGTCAGCGCGTTGATTCATGCGGCGACGATGGTTACCGCAGGCGTGTACATGATCGCGCGGACCAACGCGGTGTTTTCGATGGCGCCGCGCGCGCTGGAAGTCGTGGCCGTGGTCGGCTGCGTCACTTCACTGTTCGCGGCGACGATGGGCCTGGTGCAGAACGACATCAAACGCGTGCTGGCCTATTCGACCGTCTCGCAGCTCGGATATATGTTCCTGGCGTGCGGCGTGGGCGCATATACCGCCGGCGTGTTTCACCTGATGGCGCATGCATTCTTCAAGGCGCTGCTGTTCCTGGGATCGGGCAGCGTGATTCACTCGCTGTCGGGCGAGCAGGACATGCGCAAGATGGGGGCTTTGTGGACGAAGGTTCCAACCACGGCGCGCACGTTCGTGGTCGCCTCGATCGCCATCGCCGGGATCCCGCCGCTAGCGGGCTTTTTCAGCAAGGATGCGATCCTGGGGCACGCGTTCGAACATAGCCCGGTACTGTGGCTGCTTGGATTCATCACGGCGGGGATGACGGCGTTTTATATGTTTCGCCTGGTGAACATGACGTTCTTCGGGAAATCCCGCGTCGATCATGAAGTCGAGCACCACATTCATGAGTCCCCCAGTGCGATGACCGTTCCGCTGACGATTCTTGCCGCGCTCTCCGTAGTAGGCGGCTGGGTAGGATGGCCGGAGTCGCTGGGCGGCAGCGACCGGTTCGCCCAGTTCCTCGCTCCGGTGATGGCGCAGCACGGCGAGGAAACGGCTGCGGCAGCGTCATCCATCAATTCCATGGAGTACCTGCTGATGGCATTATCGGTGGCGATCGCTGCGGGAGGAATCTGGCTGGCATACCGGCTGTACATCCAGCGGCCAGAGATGCCCGAGAAGATCGCGGCATCGAGCGGCTTCTTGTACCGTTTGCTCTATCGGAAGTATTACATGGACGAGATATACGACGCCATGTTCGTGAATCGCACGAAGGATCTGGCGCTCACTCTCGGGGCATTTGACCGGAACGTGATTGACGGTCTGGGCGTGGACGGTTCCGGATGGCTGACGCGATTCACGTCACGTGTCTCGATGTGGTGGGACTCATGGATCGTGGACGGTCTGGTGAATCTGGCGGCGCGGGTCGTATGGATCTTGAGCTATCCGGTGCGGATGCTGCAGACCGGGCGCGTGTCGCGTTATGCGCTGTTTATGTTGATCGGCGTGCTGATCTTCCTGGGATATTATTTACGGTCCTCGGGATTCACGCTGCAAAACCTGTTGCATTAGAAGGCGAGGCGGGCAGATGGAATTTTACAATACTCATATCCTGACGGTGGTGCTGTTCACACCGCTGGTGGGAGCGTTGTTGCTGCTGTTCGTGCCGCGAGATAGCGAAAACGCGCATCGCGTCATCGGCAATCTATTCGCTTTCTTGGGGCTGATTGTTTCGCTGCCGCTGATCTGGCGGTATAGCCTGAGCCCGACCGCGGATCGTTTTCAATTCAAGGAAAATTACAACTGGATTCCCTCGATCGGCGCGCACTACACGCTGGGAATCGACGGCATCAGCCTGTTGCTCGTCATCCTGACGACGTTGCTGGGCGCAATTTCGATCCTATCGTCCTGGAGCGCGATCAAGATGCGAAGGAAGGAATATTACATTCTCTTCCTTCTGCTCCAGACGGGCATGTTGGGTGTGTTCATGGCGCTCGATTTCTTCCTGTTCTACCTGTTCTGGGAAGTGATGCTCGTGCCGATGTATTTCCTGATCGGCGTGTGGGGCAGCGACCGCCGGCTATATGCCGCGATCAAGTTCTTTTTGTACACCCTGGTCGGCTCGGTACTGATGCTTCTGGGAATCCTGGCGCTGTATTTTAAGGCTGGCGCCATGACGTTTGACGTCCCGACGCTGCTGGCATCGGCGTCAAAGTTTGACACGTCCACGCAAGTCATCCTGTTCTGGTTGTTCTTCTTCGCGTTTGCGATCAAGGTGCCAATGTTTCCGTTCCATACGTGGCTGCCCGACGCGCACACCGAAGCCCCCACGGCCGGCTCCGTTATCCTGGCCGGCGTTTTGCTGAAGATGGGCACGTACGGATTTATCCGCTTTTCGCTGCCGCTGTTGCCGCAAGATCCGGCGGCCCGGCACAAGATTGTGACCATCATGCTGGTCGTTTCGGTCATCGGCATTCTGTATGGCGCGCTGGTCTGCATGATGCAGAAGGACATGAAGAAGCTGATTGCGTACAGCTCGGTCAGCCATCTGGGCTTCTGCACACTCGGCATCTTTGCTTTGACTCCCCACGGTCTGTCCGGCAGCGTGCTCCAGCAGATCAACCACGGAATTTCCACCGGCGCTTTGTTCTTGATTGTCGGCGTGCTTTACGAGCGGCGGCACACGCGCTTGATTTCGGAATTCGGCGGGCTATCGACGCCGATGCCGAATTTCGCGGCGATCTACATGATCGTTTCGCTCAGCTCGCTGGGCCTGCCGCTGCTCAACGGATTCATCGGAGAGTTCACCATCCTGCGTGGCGTATACGAGATCAGCATCAAGTACGCGGCCTGGGCAGTGATCGGCATCGTTTTGGGCGCCGCATACCTGCTCTGGCTCTACCAACGCGTGATGTTCGGCCCGGTCACGAATCCGGCGAATGAGCATCTGCCAGATCTCAACGCGCGCGAGTATGCGACGCTGATACCGCTGGTTATTCTCGCGTTCTGGATCGGCATCTACCCGAAGCCGTTTTTCCGCGTGCTCGACCGGCCCGTGCAGTTGATCGTCGAGCAGGTGAATCCCGGATACTACGGGGCGGAACATGCAGCTTCGCCCGCAGTCAACGCAGCTCCAGCGCCTTCTGCGGCGCCCGACACGATGATGAATATGCCGGGAATGGATATGTCGCCGGCGCCTGCTCCCAGCACGGAGAAAAAGTAGGCCAGCCCGATGAGCCATATCTTCAACGCATTTCGGTCGTTCATGACGCAGGGCGGCGGCGGACTGCTCCTGCCGGAGATGATGCTCGTCCTGTTCGCCATGGGCATCCTGCTCACCGACTACCTGCTGGAGGCCCGGGATAAGTATTTCAACGCGCTGATGGCGATGCTTGGGGTGATCTTCAGCGCGATTTGCCTTTGGCAGTTGCGGTACGCTGCCGAACAAGGAGCAAGCGGATTCAGCAGTTCGCTTGTCGTGGACCCCTTCTTTCTTTTTTTCGGCCTCATTTTCCTGATCGCGACAGCGCTGGTGATCCTGCTTTCGGTGCGTTACCTGCAAGTTGAAGATGAAAATCACGGCGAATATTACGCGTTGATGCTGTTTGCGACCGTCGGCATGATGTTCATGGTTTCGGGCTACGACCTGATCGTTCAATTTCTCGGCCTTGAGACGATGGCCATCAGTTTTTATGTGCTGGCGGGATTTCTGCGCCGCGATCGCCGCTCGAACGAGTGCGCGGTGAAGTATCTGCTGCTGGGAGCGTTCAGCTCGGCGATCCTGGCGTACGGATTTTCGATTCTGTACGGCCTGGGCGCTACGACAAGCTGGCCGTTTAACGGCCCCATGCCGCCGAGGACCAATCTGGACGTGATTCAGTTCGCGGTCGAATCTCGCGCGCACCCCGACCTGCTGGTGCTCTTGGCGCTGGTTACGGTTATATCAGGGCTTCTCTTCAAGGTCGCCGCTGTGCCGTTCCACCAGTGGGCTCCAGACGTGTATGAAGGCGCTCCGACGCCAATCACTGCGTATATCAGCGTCGCATCGAAGACCGCGAGCTTCGCGTTGTTGCTTCGGTTGCTGCTTACTGTTTTCTGGCCCGTCCGCCTAGATTGGCAGATGCTGGTGGCCGGCGTGGCTATTGCTTCGCTTACGATCGGCAACTTTGCCGCGATTACGCAAACCAATATCAAGCGCCTGCTCGCGTATTCTTCGATTTCCCACGTTGGCTACGTCCTGCTCGGCATCGTGGCGGCATCGTCGGGCCAGCGGCTGGGCTTTATGACCGGGATGAAGGGCGTCGCGTTCTATCTGTTCGTGTACGCATTCATGACTATCGGCGCGTTCGCGGTGGTCATCGTGCTGCAACGGCAGGGATTGATCAGCGACGAGCTGGACGACCTCAACGGGCTCCATCGGCGCAGCCCGGCGTCCGCGGTGGTGCTGCTGATTTTCATGCTGTCCCTTGCCGGGATTCCGCCGCTGGCGGGTTTCATCGGGAAGTACTACATCCTGCTTGCGCTGATCCAGACCGGGCACAACTGGCTCGCCCTGCTCGGGGCGCTCTACATCGTCCCCGCATTGTATTATTATTTCCGCATCGTCATGCACGCGTGGCTGTATGAGCCGGGCAATGCGCCGTCGCCGGTCATCACCGTCGGGCAGAAGGTGGCCCTCTCCGCGCTATGCTTTGTGACGGTAGCCGCCGGCATTTATCCGGAACCATTCGTGCGTCTCGCGACCTATTCGCTGTTGTTCCCAACGGGATTCAGTGGTCACTGAAGGCCCAGCTTCGCCGCCCTCTCCAACGCCGCGAAAACGGCCCGCCACGGTAGCACGCCAGATTTCGGATGTGCTGGAGCTCCCGTTCATGCTGGTCGCGTGCATCGCGATTGGCGGGGGATTGGGATATTTCCTTGACTCGCGGCTCCACACCTCGCCACTGTTTACTTTGATTCTGGGCGTAGCAGGTTTTGCGGCGGGCATGCGCCAACTGCTGCGGCGTCTTTCCAAGGATATGAAGAACGATGGCGGGTCCTGATTCATTTTACGGCGCAGCCGAGCGGCGCATCGAGTGGCTGACGCTCGCCTTGGGAGTGGCCGGGGCTGTGTTTGCGGGCGCCCGGTGGGGCTGGCGCGCCGGAGCGGGAGTGGGGGTGGGTGCATTGTTGATGTGGCTGAATTTCCGGTGGCTCAAGCAGGGTGTAGGGGCGCTGGTGGCGGTTTCCACCGCACAAGCAGGCTCAAAGCAGGCGCGAGTGCCGCGGAGCGTGTATGTGAAGTTCTTTGGGCGCTTTGCGTTGCTGCTGTTGGTAGTCTATGTTATTCTTTCGCGTTCTCTATTGCCTGTGGCAGCGCTCCTGGCCGGTTTGTTCGCGCTGGTGGCGGCCGTCATGCTGGAGTTGCTATACGAACTTGCCCGCGGCAGCCGCGGGACGGAAACACACACGTAGAGCCAGGTACCACTAGATTCACTCCCGGGGTCAATAGGATTCATGGAAGAGCAAATCTTAGGCGTGACGAAACTGATCAACGGGCTGCTGGGAAAGCCTGTCCTGGCAATGCTTGCGGCACTGCACATTCGCGCCGAAAACCCGGAATACCCGATCCCGAACCATGTTGCGATGGAACTGGTGGTTTTTCTGGTCGCCATCGTGTTTTTCATATGGCTGAAGGGCCGGCTGTCGGTGGACAACCCCGGAGGGACGCAGCAGTGCATGGAAGCGCTGCTGACGAATTCCATGGGCGTGGGCGCGCGCGATCTCCTCGAAGACATCGCCGGACACGGCGCGGTGAAATACCTCCCGATGCTGGGCAGCATCGGCATGTTTGTCCTGATGAGCAACTTGATCAGTATTGTTCCCGGTTTGTCTTCGCCCACGGCGCAGAATTCCGTGCCTTTGGGCTGTGCCGTCGTCGTCTTCCTGTATTACAACTGGTGCGGAATCGTGCATCACGGGCCGCTGGGATACGGCAAGCATTTCCTGGGCCCCTCCCTGGCGCTGGCGCCGATCATGCTCCCGATTGAAATTCTCAGCAATCTGGCGCGGCTGCTCTCGCTCACGGTTCGGCTCTGGGTCAACGTGCTCGTGAGCGAACTGCTCTACGTGACCTTTCTTGGGCTGACGTTGTCACTGTTCCTGTTTGCGGGTAAGCTGAATGCGCTCGGGTATGCACTGGCTCCTGTTCCGCTGCTTGTTCCATGCATTTTTATTCTGTTGCACTTTTTTGTCGGGATCTTACAGGCGTTTGTCTTCACGCTGTTGCCCATCATTTACGTTGGCGGGGCAGTGGGCGAAGAGCACTAGTTCTGGCCTAATCTTGGCATAATACGCTGCCTCGCGTGAGCCCGGCTGCACGGTGTCCGGGAACCACCTCCGAGCAGCCATTTCATAATGAAGGAGAGAGATACGATGAAAAGGTTCTCAATGATTCTATTTGCTGTGCTCGCGGTTGCATTTATCGCCCCGGCTGCGTTCGCGCAGACTAACGCGGGGGCTGCACCCGAGCCGACCAACTGGGTGGCTCTTGCTGCGGGTTTTTCCATGGCCATTGCCTCGGGATTATGCGGTCTTGCTCAGGGCCGCGCTACGGCTGCGGCATGCGAGGGCTTGGCACGCAACCCGGGCGCGGTAGTGGCGATTCGGTTCGCATTCATCCTCGGGCTTGTGCTGATCGAATCGATGGCTCTGTACACCTTCGCCATCATCTTCCTGAAGGTCAAGTAAAGACTGCATTTCTTGCGGTGAAGGCACGCGCTCGTTATCTTGGGCGTGCCTTCTTCTTTTCCCGCCGGTAATTCCTTTACGATTCCCACTGTGGCGTGCTTTGCGGGGCGGACCTTTTCATCCTGACGAAGGAAGGGTAGGTCTGACAATTTCAAATTAATTGTCGAATTTATTAAACTCGCTTGGTTCGTGTTTGTCGCTCATAAATACTTTAGGGGGGCGTAAACCTGCACATTTTAGTAGTTTGCGCAATCATCGCGCAGGGCTTATCGGTTATCTTGTCGGCCTTAAAGGGGACGCCAGCACAATCGTCCGGATTAACAGCGTCTGGACTCCTTGATCCTATAAACACAACAATCATTTCGTGTCCTATGTCAGGATCACTGACAGGTCGCGTACGGTGCTTGACGCCAGCTCGTGTCAACGTATTCATAACCGCCTGCACTTCGGGTCGAGTAGCAATTACGTTGTCCCTTGATACCTGTATATCGAGGAGTCCGTCATAAGCTGCCGGGAGCTTTTGCGGTCCGTCAACGCTCCATTGGGCGAGACGCAAGGTATCGCGTAGGTCTTGCGCATATTTCCAGGTGTCTGCTCCCGTGTCACTAGCCAACAGCAACACCCTTGTGCCGGGATATTTGGAAAGATCTGCGACCATCCAGATTCTTTGGTACTCCCAGATGTGCCTATTCTCGGATTGTCCTTCTACCCCAGGTGGTGCAGAGAGTGTTCTTATCGTATTTATTTTGTAATCGCCGTTTGGCAGTTGATAGTTGGACGATCCCAGTTCCATCATTTTCTTAGTCTCTTGGGAAACCGACATTTTGCTCTCGCATGCTTCTCTTGCATCGAGAGCCACAGTGTATGAAGACGGCAACAACGGATCACGGCAGCTGAATTCTGGTTTGCCGTTTATTGAGACTTCTGAAGCGAGTTGCAACTTTTTCTGAGTGCTCCGGACGATCAAGCGTTGGCTTATCCGCATGTCGCCAGATACGGCAGTAATCGTGTAATCCTCAAACCATGGATGCGAGGGGCTCCACCAAATATATTTGGGTGCCATCGGATCAGGTGCGCCCGGGGCGATTTCTGGATATTTCGTGACTTCACCACGGTTAGTATCATTGTCCAACAATGTGACATCGACATTTGTGAGAATCTTCTTGCCGATGTGTTTCACAACGAAGGCCCGGCGCTCACAATTTACCAACTCCTCCGTTGGCACGAGAAATATGAACGACGGTTTGACGGTAAGGTAGAACGTCTTTGTCATTGGCCCCCAGATGACACAAAGGGTAACGCCTACAATTGCAATGCTGGTCGCCAGCCTCAAGAAGTTTTTAAGCCTTTTTGTAGTCTCCCATTTCCAGACGATGCGGATTGCCAGCAGCAAGATGACAATCCAGCACACGACTGCTCCCCAGAAATTTTGCTGAACGCCCATCATAGGGAGAGCCACCTGTGCAGAAAAGAGGATGAGTACGAGCGAAGCCTCAAGGGCTGTCAGGCCGAACTTTTCGCCTTTCGGATTGGTCGGCTTAGTGGAGAGCCACGCTGGCGTCTGCGTGAGTTTATTGTGCAAGGCAGAAAAACTGGGTTGCAACCAACGCTCGACAATCCCCATAGCGGAACCAATACGCGCCCAGCAACGCCTGAGCCACTCGATGACTTCTCTGATGATCGGCGTTTTCTGTTTTTGCTCGGGTGTTTCCGGTGGAAGACGGGGGCCAGCGTCAGGTGGGGCCAAAAATCACCTCTCCACCTCTGAGCATAAGATAGACTGACTTGGAGAATTGGCGGAGGCGGGTAATCGTCATTATCCGCCTCCGGAAGTGCATTCGGCAAGTATGTTATTGCCCTTTTAAGCCCTGAAGCCCAGAATCGATGGCTGTTTGATGTCGGAGCCAAAGCTCTGAACCACAAACCTGAGAGGTGACGGTATTTCTGCTTTTCGGCGCAGCACTGCTGAGTTTGGGCCCGGATCTGACGCGTTACCGCATGTTGAGCGCGGCTTTGGCGGCGAAGCCAATGACGCGGGCGGGGAACAATCCAATGTACACCGTGCCCATTGAGGCGATCCAGAGGACCAGGGACAGCGTCCACGGGACCGGTTCGGCTGCGATTTCCTGTTCGGGCTCGCGCAGCATATACATGGCGACGATTACGCGCAGGTAGTAGTAGGCTGCGATCACGCTGTTCAGACCCAGCAAGATGGCGAGCCAGATCAGATTGGACTCCAGCGCTGCGTTGAAGACGTAGAACTTGCCGAGGAAGCCCACGGTGACCGGCAATCCAAGAAGTGAGAGCAGAAATAGCGACAAACACGCGGCCATGGCAGGTTGCCGCCGTGCTACGCCCGCGAAGTCTTCGATTTCGACATGGCGTTCGCCGGGGCCCCCCAATTGCGCGACGATCAGGAAGGCGCCCAGCTGCACCAGGGCGTAGCCCACCAGATAGAACAGCGCCGCGGCGATTCCGGCTTCAGCATGGTCGGTCGCTGCCGCGGTGGCGAGAGCGACGAGGATGTACCCCGCGTGCGCGACCGAACTGTAAGCCAGCATTCGCTTCAAGCTTGTCTGTACCAGTGCGGCCAGATTGCCGGCAAACATGCTCAACACCGCGGCAACCCAGAGAGCCCAGAACCAGAGCGGGCTTGCCGCCCCAACGTCTGCCAGAATTCGCAACGCCAAAGCAAATGTAGCCGCCTTAGGACCGGTCGAAAGCAACGCGGTCACCGGTGCGGGTGCGCCTTCGTAGACGTCCGGCGCCCAAAGGTGGAACGGGGCTGCGGCAACCTTGAACGCTAGCCCCACGAAGATAAACCCGAGACCCATTTTCAGAAGCGTTCGGGCGGAATCGTTGGCCAGCGGCGTCATCATGTCGAGGCGGGTTGATCCGCTAGCGCCGAAAAACAACGCAATGCCGTAAAGGAAAAAGGCCGTGGCGAACGAGCCGAGCAGAAAATACTTCATTCCCGCTTCGTTCGACCGGGGGGCATCGCGCTTGTAGCTGGCCAGGATGTAAGACGCGATGGAGCTCATCTCTAGCCCGATGAAGGCGGTGAGGAGTTCCTGCGCTCCGGCCATGATGCCCATGCCGGCAGTGGCCAGCAGAATCAGCGCGCAGAATTCACCGGCATCGAGGTCCTCGCGCTGGAGATAACTGGTGGAGCCGAGGATCACCAGAAAGGCCGCTCCACAAACAATCCAGTGAACGAACAGACTGAACGCATCGGCCCGAAAAAGGCCGGAGTATGCGGCGCCCGGATACATCGCGGGGAATCGCGTTGCGGCAAGCGCGATTCCCGCGCCGAGCACAGAAATCGTCGAGAGAATTCCATGCCGCGCGCGAGGCACGATCGGAGCGAGCAACATCACGAGCATGGCGAACGCGCACAGCACGATTTCCGGCGCGACGCGGCACAGGTCTTGGAGAGGAAGGGACATTTATCTCGATTTCACCGAGCCGGCCGCACCGGCGGGCGCTGCTGAATTTGCGCTGTTCACCGGCATGGTGGACTGATCCATATCCATGGCGTTCATGTCATGGTTGTTTATTTCTCCGGCATCGTAGGCCTGCGGGCGCCGCATCAGTTGCAGCACGTTCTGCGTTGAGGTTTCGATCCGGCGCGTAAAAAACGGGGAGCCGATCCCCATCCAGAGCATGATCACGGCCATCAGGAACAGGATCCCGCGCTCTCGCATGTCCGCATCAGGCAGAGCGCCGTTTTTGTCCTGCGTAATGCTTCCGAAAAACACGCGCTGGTAGGACCACAGTAGATACACGGCGGAGAAAATAACCCCCAGCGCGGCCCAGGACGCCCACGCCGCATGTTTCTGAAACGTCCCGGCGAGAATCAAGAACTCGCCGACAAAACCGTTCAGCATCGGCAGGCCCGCCGATGCGAAGCACGTGAATAGGTAGAGCGCTGCGATCACGGGCATGGGCGTCGCGAGGCCGCCGAATTCCTTGATCAGGTGCGTGTGGCGGCGGTCGTAAAGCATGCCGACACCAAGGAACAACGCTCCGGTCGAGATGCCGTGGCTCAGCATCTGGAAGACAGCCCCTTGAATCGAGACGGCTTGAAACGCGAAGATCCCGAGAACGACAAATCCCAAATGGCTGACCGAGGAGTACGCGACCAAGCGCTTCAAATCCACCTGGACCATCGAAACGAGCGCGCCGTACACGATTCCAATGATGGCCAGCACGGCAATCTCCGGAGCAAAGCGGCGCGAAGCTTCCGGGAACAGCGGGAGGCAGAAGCGCAGCATGCCGTAGGTGCCCATCTTCAGCAAGACGCCAGCGAGCATGACCGAACCAGCCGTGGGGGCTTCGGTATGCGCGTCGGGCAGCCACGTATGCAGCGGGAACAGCGGCACCTTGATGGCAAACGCGAGGAAGAACGCGCCAAATAGCAGTATTTCCGTGCGAAGCGGCAATGTGATTGTGCCGCTCGAAAGCAGCGCCTGGATCTGCGCGATGTCGAAGGTCGGGTACCCGGCGGCCGCTGTGACTCGATAAAGCCACAAAATCGCCACCAGCATCAGAATCGAGCCGAACATCGTATACAAAACGAATTTCAGCGCGGCGTAAATTCGCCGTTCGTGACCCCAGATGCCGATCAGGAAATACATCGGGATCAGCATCACTTCCCAAAACATGAAAAACAGGAACAAATCGAGCGAGACGAAGACACCGATGACGCCCGTTTCAAGCACCAACAGCGAGATAAAGAAGCCTTTTACGCGCTGGTCAATCGATTTCCAGGACGCCAGGATCGAAACAGGCGTCAGCAGCGTGGTCAGCAGCACCAGGAACAGGCTGAGGCCATCGACGCCGAGGTGGTAATGAATCGGCGGCTGCTGGATCCATTCGTGAAACTCTTCGAACTGATAGCCTGTGGCCTGGACGCTGAAGCCACGCAAGAGCAGCAGGGAAATTGCGAACTCGGCGGCCGCGGTGACCAGCGCCAGGCGGCGAATCCACACGTGATCGTCACTGCGCAGCAACAGTAGCGCGAGAGTGCCCGCGACAGGCAGAAAGGTGAGAACCGTAAGCACGTAGGTTTGCTGCACGTCAGCCCGCCATCCAGAGCAGCAGGGAAGTGAAAATCACGGCGCCTATCAGGATCCATGTGGCGTAGCTGCGCACGTTGCCGGAACCTATGTAACGCAGCCGGTCGCCGGATTCGCGGGACACGCGGGCGACGCCGTTCACGGCGCCGTCAATCACGCCTTCATCCACGGCGTGCCATAGGACCTTGTCCGAAATCCATACCAATGGCCGAACGATCACGGCGGCGTACAACTCATCCACAAAATATTTTCCCTTGAGCAGCTTGTACAGTGCGGAGAACGATTCGGCGATTTTCTTTGGTGTTTCGGAACTGCGGACGTAAAGCCACCAGGCCAGCAGAAAACCGAACAGACCGGCGATCACCGGTGCTCCCAAGAGCACTTTCAGCGCTTCGGTAGCAATGCTCGCGTCTAAATGGTCAGGGGGAAGCGAAGTCTCGTTCATGTATGAAAATGAAAATACCGGTGAAAGAAATTGTCGAAAATGATTCACGCCGCCCAAAAGTTCAGGCGCGGCCATCCACCCGCCACCCACGGCGAAAATCGCGAGGACGACCAGCGGCGCCAGCATATTGCGCGGCGACTCGTGCACGTGCACCTGATGCTCGTCGAAGCGCTCTGTGCCGAAGAAGGTCAGAAACAGCAGGCGGAACATGTAGAAGGAAGTGAGGCCCGCGGTCAGAACGCCGACCGCCCAGAGCGGCGTGCTCGTGCGCTGAGCAGCAAGCAGAATTTCGTCCTTGCTGAAGAAACCGGAGAAACCCGGCGCGCCGGCGATCGCGAGCGTGGCCATGAACATCGTCCAGAAAGTCCACGGAATCTTCTTGCGCAGACCGCCCATCTTGCGCATGTCCTGCTCGCCGCCCATCGCGTGAATCACGCTGCCGGCCGCAAGGAAGAGCAACCCCTTGAAGAAAGCGTGCGTCATCAAGTGAAAGATGCCGGCGCTGAAAGCTCCCACGCCGCAGGCCAGGAACATGTAACCGAGTTGGGATACAGTCGAGTAGGCCAGGACCCTTTTAATGTCCGTCTGCACCAACCCGATCGTCGCGGCGAATAATGCCGTCAGGCATCCCACAACGGCGACGACTTCCATGGCCAGGGGCGCATTCAGGAAAATCACGTGCGAGCGCGCAACCATGTACACGCCGGCGGTGACCATGGTTGCGGCGTGAATCAGCGCGCTGACCGGGGTGGGGCCTTCCATGGCGTCCGGCAGCCAGACGTACAGGGGAAGCTGCGCGGATTTTCCGGCCGCGCCGATGAACAGCAGCAGGGCAATCGTCGTGAGCACGCCCGCCTGTCCCGCAGGCTCCGCGGGCATCGCGGCGGCGCGAGGCAGCACGGCCGCGAAATCAAGAGTCCCGAAGGTCCGCAAGATCAGAAGAACGCCGAGGATGAATCCGAAGTCGCCAACGCGGTTTACCCAGAAGGCTTTGTTGCCGGCATTGGTGGCGGACTGCTTCAGGAAGAAGAAACCAATGAGCAGGTAGCTGCACAGGCCCACGCCCTCCCATCCGACGAACATCAACAGATAGTTGGCCGCGAGCACCAGCACCAACATGAAAAACATGAAGAGATTCAGGTAAGAAAAAAACCGCGTGTAGCCGGGATCGTCGTGCATGTAACCGGTCGAGTAGATGTGAATCAGCCAGCCTACGCCGGTCACAACAAGCAGCATGACGACAGTGAGCTGATCCACCTGCAGCGCGAAGTCCGCGCGGAATCCGCCGGCGGTGATCCAGGTAAAGTAGGACTTCGTCCACGGAATCCGGTCTGTTGACAGGGCCATAAATTCGCGGCCCAATTCGAGCGCCGAGAAAAACGCCAGTGTCGTGGAGGAAAGCGCCACGCCTGTTACGAGACTTTTCGGCCAGCGGCGGCCGAAGACGCCGTTGGCGGCGGCGCCGGCGAGCGGCAACAAGGGCAGAATCCAGAGATGGGTGAGCACCAGCATCAATGTTTGAGCGAATCCACGCGTTCCACGTTGAGCGTTCCCCGGTTACGGGCAATCACGATGATGATCGCCAGACCGACAGCGGCTTCGGCAGCCGCGACGACGATGACAAAGAATACAAACACCTGTCCCTGCAACTGCCCGAGCGCCCGGCTAAAGGCCACAAAGGCCAGATTGACGGCGTTGAGCATCAGTTCAATCGCCATGAAGATGGTGATGATGTTGCGCTTGAAGATAAACGCCACCACACCCAGTCCGAACAAGACCGCGCTCAGCGCCAGATAGTATGAAATCGGAACCACAACTCCTCCGAAACTCTTCGGGCCGCGGGCCCTAGTCGGAATCTTCGCGGCGCGCCAGAACCAGCGCGCCGAGCAGTGCAATCAGAATCAGAAACGACGTCAGCTCAAACGGGAACACGTATTCGCGGAACAGCAGCGTCGATAGATCCCGTGTGGATACTAGCTGTGCCGCGGGCGGCGCCAGGTGCGAAGTCGCGCGCGCAATCCAGTACGCAACCTCGAGCAGGAACATCACGCCGAGCGGCACGCCGACGAATCGCGCCATCCGGCTCACGTTTGTGCGTTCTTCTTCGCCGGCGTTGAGCAGCATGATTACGAATACGAACAGCACCATGATCGCGCCGCCGTATACGATGATCTGCACGGCAGCGATAAATTCCGCGCCGAGCAGCAGGTATAGTCCCGCCAGCGAGACCATGACGACGATCAGCGACAGCGCGCTGTGAATCGGGTGCCGCTGCAGGATCAAGCTGACCGCTCCTGCCACCGCCATCGCCGCCAGAACCAGGAAGACCGCAATCTGCGGCGTCATTGTTTCGTTCCCTCGATCATTGATCTCATCGCTGTGTCAGCACAATCGCCAGACTCGTGATCACCACATTCAAAATCGAAAGCGGCAGAAGCAGCTTCCAGCCGAATCCCATCAACTGGTCGTACCGGAGACGCGGAAGCGTGCCGCGCACCCAAACGTACACAAACAGAAAAAATACGACCTTCAGCAGGAACCAGAACGGTCCCTGAACGAATTCGGTTACCCCCGGCCGGATGAACAGCAGCGCAAGCGCACCCAGGACCACGCCCAGCACCGGAAGCACGACGCGTCCGAACATCGTGAGATACCGGATGCCATAAAAGATCAGCGCGAGTCCAGCCAGGGCGAACGCGGCGGCAGGGATGTAGTGCGCCCAGGCGAACGCCGCAGTCTGCGGGAAGGGCGACAACCATCCACCGAAGAAAAGGATCGTCGCGAGGCACGAAACCGTGATCATACTCGAATATTCGGCCATGAAAAACATCGCGAACTTGAAGCTCGCATATTCGGTGTGGAAGCCGGCGACCAGCTCGGATTCCGCTTCGGCCAGATCGAAAGGTGCGCGGTTGGTCTCCGCGACAGCCGCAGTGAAAAACAGGAGAAACCCAAGCAACTGCGGCATCGGTCCGCCGATAAGGTTCCATCGCGGCAGGAATCCCCAGTGAAAGCCCTGCTGCGACATGACGATCTCGCTCAAGTTGAACGTGCCGGCCATCAGGATGACGCCCACGACAGACATCGTAAGCGCGAGTTCGTAGCTGATCATCTGCGCCGAGCTGCGCAGTCCGCCGAGCAGCGGGTACTTGCTGTTCGACGACCAGCCGGCAAGCGCCACGCCATAGACGCCCATCGACGTGATTGCAAAGAGGACAAGCAGGCCGATATTCAAGTTCGTGATGGCAAGCGGCGTCGGCTGGCCGAAGACCGTGAATTCCTTCGGCCCAAACGGGATCACTGCAATCGACGTGATGGCCAACGAAAGCGAGAGAAACGGCGCGAGAAAATAGACGAATTTGTCCGCGCCCGCAGGCGTCACATCTTCTTTGAACAGGAACTTGACGCCGTCGGCCAGCGGTTGCAGCAGCCCATGAGGACCGACGCGGTACGGTCCCCAGCGCGACTGAATGTGCGCCACGACTTTGCGCTCGAACCAGGTCAGATACGCCAGCGACGTCAGCAGCACCAAGAGCAGCACGACGATCTTGGGCAGCGCGACGACGAGAATAGGGTGCTGGGAAGCGAACTCGTTCACGAGTGTGCCCCCGCTTCAGGCGTTGTCTTGGGTCCGGCTTCGGGAAGAGAGAGAATTGTGGTGCAGTAGCGCCCCAGGCTTCCACTTGCGAACAACGTGTCGTGCGCCGAAAAGATCGCGCCAACAGGCGCGTCGAATTTGGCCTGGCCGCCGGCCGTCGAGATCGGCGACGTTCTTTCGGCTTCTCCGAGCAACAGTGCCGCCATGGAGAGGTCATAACCGGCCACAGATTGCCGGATTTCATCGAAAGCAGCTTCGGGTGTGCGCAGGCGGATGGCTTGCCCGAGTCCGTGTTCCGCAAGCTGGTGCGAAAAGATGCGCAGGATGTCGAAGTCCGAGCGCGTCCCCATGACGTCGCCGCCCTTGCGCACGAGCTGAACTTCGCCGGCGGTGTTGGTCACGGAGCCATCCTTTTCATACGCGGCCGCGGCCGGCAGAACGATGTCTGCGAGTTTCGCGGTTTCGGTGAGAAACAGATCGTGCACGATGAGCAGATCGAGTTTGCCGAGCCGCTCATTTGCGTTTACGCCAAAGGTTTTCACCGGGTTCGCGCCGACGACGTAGAGCGCGCGCAGTTTTCCACTGGTTGCGGCCGCGAGCATCCCCCGCGCGTCCAGACCGGGTTTGTTCGTCAGCTTCGCACCCCAGACCTTGCCAAACTTCTCGCGCGCCTTCACGTCCGCGAGAGGGGCATAACCGGGCAGCAGGTGCGGCAGCAGCCCCATGTCAGAAGCACCGCGCGAATTCGCATAATCACCGAGAGCCATGTAACGCGTCTGGCCGGGCAGGGAAGCGCCAAATTTCACGAGGTCGCGCACCGCCGCACCGGTCAACTCGGCGCCAAACACAACGACGACGTTGTTTTCTTTTTCAAGCGCGGACTTGAGCGCGGAAAGGCTTTCTGCCACGCCCGGATCGAGTGTCTCGTCACTGCCCGAAAGCCAGCTCACGGCTGCGGCTTCGCCGCCCTGCGACACTTCGACGAATTCCCTGGCTTTGCGGCGCAGCTTTATGGATTTCGCATTGATGACGTACAGGCGCGAGCCGCGATGGCGGATGGCCGCCCGGATCTGCCAAGCGACCAGCGGGTTTTGTTGGGTTGGATCGTCGCCGATGAGCAGGACCGCATCCGCCTCATAGAGCTGCGTCATCGTGACGGTTGCGGCAGCGGCTTTTTCGCCCAGCGCCGCAATCAGGCTGGGGTAATCGGCGGTGCGGTGATGGTCAAGGTTATTCGTTCCAATGGACGCGCGGGCGATGCGCCCCAGCAGGTAATTCTCTTCATTCGTTGTGCGGTTCGAGCCGATGAATCCGATAGAGTCCGCACCGGACGCCTTGTGAACTTCGGCGAGCCTCCGGGAAGCCTCCGCGATGGCGTCTTCCCAACTCGCTGGCTCGAGATGGCCGTTGCGGCGCACCAGCGGCAGCTTCAGGCGCTCCGGATGGCTGGTGAAATCAAAACCGAAGCGGCCCTTCACACACAGAAACTCCTTGTTGAAGCCCGAAAGGTCGCGATTGTTGGCGCGGAGGATTTCATTGTTGCGCACACTGAGGGTCGTCTTGCAGCCGTTCGAACAGTGTGCGCAAACCGTGGAGACGTATTTCATTTCCCAGGGACGCGTTTTGTAGCGGTAAGTGCCGCTGGTGAGCGCGCCGACCGGGCAAATATCGATGCACATGCCGCACTCTTCGCAGTCCAGATGGTCCTCGCCGTTCGGTATGATCACCGACTGCGAGCCGCGCTGGCCCACGCCGAGCGCCTTGACGTCCATGCCCTCGTCGCAGACGCGGACGCATCGGAAGCACAGGATACAGCGCGGCGCGTCGTAATAAACCGCCTCGGACCATTTCCGTTCGGGCCGATGGCGTTTTTCTTCGGCAAACCGGCTCTTGTCGGCGCCATACGTGAAAGCCATGTCCTGCAATTCGCACTCACCGCCCTTGTCGCACACCGGGCAATCGAGCGGATGATTGGCGAGCAAGAATTCGAGCATCGCCTTGCGCGCTTGATGAACCTGCTCGGTGTTGGTGCGTACGACCATGCCGGGCATGGCCACCAGCGTGCACGCCGTTTGCAGCTTGGGCGCCCTTTCGACTTCGACCAGGCACATGCGGCAGGCCGCCTGCAGCGAAAGGCCCGGATAGTAGCAAAAGGACGGCACCTCGATGCCCATGCGTCGCGCCGCCTCGATTACCAGCGTTCCCGGAGGAACCGTCACGTCGCGGTCGTCAATCTTCAGTGTTACGTCCTTCGAATCGGCCATATGGTTCCGGAAACCTCAGCGCACTGCGGCCAGCACGTCGGCCGGCTTGTAGGGGCACTTGCCCGAAAGGTGTTGTTCGAACTCATGCCGCCACTTCTTGGCAATACTAATAATCGGCATCGCCGCGGCATCGCCCAGCGGGCAGAACGTCTTGCCGAGCATGTTCTTTGCCAGCTCGGACACCATCGGAATATCTTCGGCGCGCGCCCCACCCGCGTGGAAGCGGTCCAGCATTTTCCGCAGCCAGCCTGTGCCTTCGCGGCAGGGGATGCACCAGCCGCAAGATTCGTGCGCGTAGAAATGCATGATGCGGCGCGCCAAATCGACCATACAAGTGTCTTCGTCGATCACGACCAGGCCGCCCGAGCCGAGCATGGAGCCGGCCTTGGCCACCGAGTCGTAGTCCATCGCTACGTCAATTTCGTCTGCGGTCAGCAGCGGGCAGGAACTGCCGCCCGGAATCACGGCCTTCAGCTTCTTGCCATTGAGCATGCCGCCGGCAACGTCTTCAATCATCTGCCGGAGTGAGAAGCCCATCGGCAACTCATAGATGCCGGGTTTGTTGACGTGGCCTGAGATACAGAACAGGCGCGTCCCGCCGTTCTTGGGCGAGCCGATGCCTGCGTACCATTCTCCGCCTCGCCGCAGAATCTCCGGAGCCGAGGAAAGCGTCTCCACATTGTTGATAACTGTCGGCGAGCCGTAGAGGCCAACCACGGCTGGGAACGGCGGGCGGATGCGCGGATAGCCGCGCTTCCCTTCGAGCGATTCCATCAACGCCGATTCTTCTCCGCATTCATAGGCTCCCGCGCCGGTGTGTGTGACCAGATCGAAATCGAATCCGCTGCCCAGAATGTTCCTGCCCAGATAGCCGGCCTTATAGGCCTCTGCAATGGCGCCGTCCATGATGTCGAGGACGTAGCGGTACTCGCCGCGGATGTAAATGTATCCTTGATGCGAGCCCACGGCGCGGCCCGCGATGACGATGCCTTCGATCAACTGGTGCGGCATCATTTCCATCAATGGGCGGTCCTTGCAAGTGCCCGGCTCGCTTTCGTCCGCGTTGCAGAGGATGTACTTCGGTTTCGCCGATTCCTTTGGCACGAAGCTCCATTTCATGCCGGTGGGGAATCCGGCGCCGCCGCGCCCGCGCAGGTTCGATTTTTTCACTTCCTCGATTACTTGATCGGGCGTCAATTCCTTGAGTGCGCGCTCCATGCCCTTGTAGCCATCGTGGGCCACGTACACATCCAGCTTGTGTGAATCCTTGACGCCAAACAGCCGGCTGATGACGGGCACTTCGGCTGGATGGCGCGGCTTCACGGAACCGGAAATGGGAGCGGAGGTTCCCGGCTTTCGCCCGGCTTCGAGGGCCTCAAAAATCTGCGTAGCGCGCTCGGTCGTGAGGTTTTCATAGAAATCGTAGTTCACCTGCATCGCCGGTGCGCCCGTGCACGCTCCCAGGCATTCGACTTCTTCGAGGGAGAAAACGCCGTCCGCGGTGGTTTGCTTGTGTCCAATTTCAAGCTTTTTCTGGACAAACTCGTACAGATTATTGCCGCCGCGCAGCATGCAGGAGACATTCGTGCAGACCTGCACATGATACTTTCCGGCGCGCTGGCGGCGCAGCATCGAGTAATACGCCATCGTCTCGGTGACCTGTAGCGTATTCAGGCCGAGGCGGCGGGCAATCTCGCCGATCATGTCATCGCTGACGTAACCGAGCTGGTCCTGCGCGTAAAGCAGCATGGGGATCAGCGCCGAACGCTTGACCGGATAGCGATTTTCGAGCGTTTGAAACTTGGCTTCGAGCTGCGGAGGAAGATTCATCAGCGGTCGATCTCCCCGAGCACGATGTCGAGCGTGCCGATGCACGCCACCACATCGGCAATCAGTCGGCCTTCGATCATCTTCCCCAAGGCCTGCAGATTCACAAAGGAAGGGGCGCGAATCTTCATGCGATACGGCTTCGGCGAACCGTCGCTCGCGATGAAGCAGCACAGTTCACCGCGCGGCGATTCGATGCGCTGGTAGACTTCGCCCGCCGGAGGCGCGAATCCTTCGGTAAAAATCTTGAAGTGGTAAATCAGCGCTTCCATCTCGGTCTTCATCTTTTCACGTTGCGGCGGGACGATGCCCGGCGCATCGGCTTTGATGGGACCTTCGGATGGAATCTTTTCCATGGCCTGGCGAACAATCTTCAAGCTCTCGCGCATTTCGGCGACGCGGCAGAGGTAGCGCGCGTAGCAATCGCCCTCGGTGCGAACCGGCACCTGAAAATCGAATTCGTCGTAACTCGAATACGGGAAATACTTGCGGACATCGTAGTCCACCCCCGAGCCCCGCAGCGAAGGGCCGGAAATGCCCAAGGCAATCGCGTCGGAGGCGTTCAACACGCCTACGCCCTGGGTGCGCGCCAGCCAGATACGGTTCTTCGTCAGCAAGTCTTCGTACTCATCAAAGCGGGAAGGGAACGATTGCACGACCTTCTGAACGCGGTCCATCCACCCTGTCGGCGGCTCAAGCGCCAGTCCGCCGATGCGGAAATAGCTCGTCATCATCCGCTGGCCGCTGAACATCTCGAAGATTTTGAGCAGTTCCTCGCGCTCGCGGAAGCAGTAGAGAAAGACCGACATCGCGCCGAGATCAATCGCGTGGGTTCCCAGCCAAACCAGGTGCGAGCCGATGCGCGTCAGTTCGGTCAGCAAAACGCGGATATATTGTGCGCGCTTGGGAACTTCCAGGCCAAGGAGCTTTTCAACTGCGAGGCAGTAGGCCAGATTATTCGACAGGGGCGCAAGATAATCCATCCGGTCGGTAATCGTGATCGCTTGCGGATAGGTCAGAGCCTCGGCGGTTTTTTCAATCCCGGTGTGCAGATAACCGATGTCTACGTCGGACTTGACGATGGTTTCGCCATCCAGCTCCAGCAATACGCGCAGCACCCCGTGCGTGGATGGGTGCTGTGGCCCCATATTGAGGACCATCGTTTTTGCGGGACCCGTGGCTGTTTGAACTGTGGTCATGGCAAGGATTCGTTCGCCTTAGATCAACGAGGGCCCTCCACCGGATAGTCCTTGCGGAGGGGGTAGCCTTCCCAATCGTCCGGCAACAGCATGCGCCGCAAGTCGGGGTGCCCTTCAAAGCGCATCCCGAACAAATCAAATATCTCGCGCTCGTGCCAATTCGCCGTCGGCCAAACCGGCACGACTGTCTCGATCACCGGAGCCTCCCCAGGGAGACGAACACGCAAGCAAAGCGTATCGCGCCGGGAAATAGACAGTAAATGGTAATTCAACTCAAAACGAGGCTCGATGGGGAAGCGGTCAACGCCGGTGACGTCGGAAAGATACGTGAATGCAAGATCCGCCTCGCGGGCGAGAAATTCGGCGAGGGGCCGCAGATGTTCGCGAGGCACGACCACGGTCAACTCCCCCCGGAAAGAAATCAATTCGGCAATCGCCCCGGGGCGCCAGGCGCGGATTCTTGCGACAATTGGATTTTGTTCTAGGTCGGGTGTCTCCGTCACGAAGCGCGGTCCCGGCGTACGGCTGGGCGGTTCCAGTCCAACGCCCCTTTCTTCCAGAGATAGAAGTAGCCCACTAGCAAGATCCCGATGTAGAGAATCATCTCCACGAATCCGAACCACCGCAACTCGCGAAAGATGTAGGCCCACGGATATAGGAAGATGGCTTCCACATCAAACAAAATAAAAACCATCGCGACCAGATAAAACTTCACCGAAAATGGCTCGCGGGCGTCGCCGGTCGGCGTGATGCCGCATTCATAGGGTTGCGATTTTGTAGTGGAAGGCCGTCTCCAGCCCACCAGCGACGAAAGCAGGACGAGAACACCTGAAAGCGCCATCGCTAGGGTGAGGTGTAAAAGAAGCGGCGCGTAGCTTTGGAGATCGTTTCCGGTCATTGGCGCACCCGCTATAATAACGATGAAGCGCCAAGCGGTCAATTGTGGCGGGGAAATATCTCAAAGGGTTTCCGTCATTTGGCGTGTTTGCGGAGGAGTGGGAAGGCGGCTCATCCTATGAACTTCGGTTTCAATTCGAATGTGCGCGTAGGCAGCGCCCTGTTTCACGTTCAGACCGAGGATCGCGGTCCTTCGCATCCATTCCTTGACACGGTTGTCTACCGAGCAGGACTCGTGGTTCACAAGCGCAGCACCAGCTACCAGGACTTGGCTGGCAGTGCCGTGGACGGAGGAGGCCTGGCGCAGCAACTTCACGAGCGGCTCGCACAGCAGCACCGTGAGGTGATAGCTCAACTGGAAGCCGGGACGCTCCATCTCAAAGCGCTCGCGGACGCTCCCGCTCCAGCGGCTGCTGTGGCCTCGTACGAGGGTCTTGACGTCCGTTTGCTGAATCCAAAATCCTGGCTTGCATCGGGAAACGCCACGCTCGAAGTCGAGTTGCGGCGAAGGGGTTCGACTGAGGAGATTGGCGGGGCGGATATCGAGGCATTTCTGGAACGTGAGAAAGTTCGATCCGCTCCAATCCGAGCGAGTGCGGATGTGCAGGGCCGGGCGACGCTGAAATTCCCGCTGCCTTCGGCGGTCGCCGAGGGAACTGCACTCGTGATTCGCGCCACCGATGGAGATCTCTATGGCGAACTGCGTTTCCGGCTCAAAGCGAGGCGCGGTGATGCGTCTGCCGCGCGGCCCTCGAAATGACCCCAGGAATCCACATTGTGGTTAATGGAGAAGCGCACGAGGTGCCACCGGGTCTTGATATAACCGGCCTGCTCTCGCGTCTCGGCCTGCCTGTGGACCGCGTGGCCATTGAGCGCAATCTTGAAATTCTTCCCAGGTCCCAGTGGCTGTCTACCATCGTGCAGACTGGGGACCGCTTCGAGATCGTTCATCTGGTGGGTGGCGGCTAATCCCGGCGTGAGCGATGAGGGGCTCAACCCGAACGTTTCCGTCCCTTGAGATACTTCCTCCACGGCTTCCAGTAATAATTCATCCAGCCCTGGGTGACACCCTTGTGGTCGTATTGCGGCACGCCGATGTGGGCCAAATGCACGGTTGCGCCGCCACTCGCGGATTTTTCAAAGTGAACGACGAGGATGGAATCAGGATCGGCCGCTTTCCAGGCGGTCGAGCGCCAAGTTTGCACAATCATCTGCTTTGGAAGGAGCGCCAGATTTTTGCCGCAAATCATTCCGTTGAAGGCGGACCATTTTCCTCCGATTTTGCGGCTGATCTTGGCGGGCGCGCCGGTTGCGGCAGAATGTTTGGCTGAATCCATGAAGAGTTCGTAGAGATCGGCGGGGGTGGCGTTATGAAAGATCGCAGCTGTCTCGATGACAGGTGTCATACACATTCTCCTGGGCGAGTCGTTCGTGGTTTGATAGAGACTTTCCTCCAAGTACCTGGGAGCCAATTCTAACGTGGCTTCAGGGGCTGAAGCCCATTTTTTCAATCCAGTGAATGTCGCGGCTGAACAGGCTGCGGAAAAAGTGGGTTAGGGCGTCATTCTGAGCGAAGCGAGGAATCTCTCTTTGTTCAAAACCCAGGAAAAGAGAGATTCCTCGGCACGCAGCGTGCCTCGGAATGACAACGTTTTAAGTTTTTCCGCGCCCTATGAAGCCGCGGCCCACAAAGCTATTGAGGCCGCTCTTCTTACAGGTTATCCAGCAGGTGGCCCATCTTCGTTCGTTTTGTCTCCAGGTAGGCGCGCGAGACGGGAGAAGTGCGGGGCCGGCAAGGCACGCGTTCCACGACGTGAATCCCCGCTCTTTCTAACTGCTGCACCTTATCCGGGTTATTCGAAAGCAGGCGCACGCGCCGCACGCCGAGCAGGTGCAGCGCAGCGGCTGAGAAGCGATAGTCACGCGAGTCGGCGGCGAACCCAAGTTCCTCGTTGGCCTCAACCGTGTCCATTCCGCGATCCTGCAATTCGTATGCGCGCAACTTGTTCATCAGGCCGATGCCGCGGCCTTCTTGCGGCAGGTACAACAAAACCCCGGACCGCGACGCGGCAATCCGGCGCAGCGAAAGTTCAAGCTGGGCGCGGCAATCGCAGCGTTCCGAGGCGAGCACGTCACCGGTGAAGCACTGCGAGTGGATGCGCACCAGCGGAGTCTGGCCGCGAATGCGGCCATGCACCAGGGCCACGGCGCTTTCCAATTGGTTGCGGCCCTCGATGCCGAGAATTTCGAACGGACCGAAGCGCGTCGGAAGCTTGGCTCGCGCAACGATGCGTATGCGCGCCTTCGATGTCTTGCGCCGGGTACTGCCCCGTCTCTGTTTCTTGTGTGGCATAGAGAGCCGGGTATTATAGCAGGCGCAGGCGGCGCTGCGGCGCTTTACATCGGCCCAGCGATTAGCTAACGTAACCGCAGCACACAAGTTCAATGGAGACACTCACCTCCGGCGGAGATTTGCTGCTCACGCTGCTGCTGCATGTTGCCGCAGCGGCCTCGATTTCTGCCTGGCTGGCGCGGTCAGCCATCTTTCGCAAGGTTCTCTTCACGGAAGTCCGCGATTCGGACCAGAAGGTGAGGCTGATGCTGTTTGTGACGCCCGCGCTGGCCCTGGGCGTGATGCTGCGCATTGTCGGACACGCTTACCGCTTCGCCGATCTGATGCTCGAAGGCTCATTTCTGCTGGGACTGCTGGGAGGACGTGTCGTTGGCCCGTTGGGCGGCTCCATCATCAGCCTGCCCGCGTTTTTTAATCACGAGTGGCTTTCGACGCCCGTCGCGGCTGCCGCGGGGTTGGTGGGTGGGCTGATTCGCCTGGCAATTCCCAATACAGAAGAGATTTGGAAACTCGGGCCCTACACGTTTCTGAGTACCCCGCGCTGGCTGGTGCGGCTGTTCCGCAGGGCGAAGGTAAGCTGGGAAATGCTGCCGTTAGGGGCTTGTGTCGCTTTGGAGCTGGGGCGCCAGGCGCTGGGTCATGCCACCAAGCTGCAGTGGCTTTTTTATCTGGACGTGGGACATAGCTGGGAGTTGGCATTGGTGTTGCTCTCCACGGTGATGGCGGTCGCCGTTCCGATCAAGATTTGGTATAACACCCGGATCGAAATGAATCTCGAGCAGTCCCAACAAATGCTGCTCAAAGCGCGTATGGACGCTCTGTCCGCTCAAATCAATCCCCATTTCTTGTTCAACACGCTCAATACGGTTTCATCGCTGATCCGCTACGATCCTGACATGGCTCGCATCGTGGTTATCAAATTGAGCAAAATTCTGCGGCGGCTGCTGCGGAAGCATGAGACCTTTGTACCGTTGCAAGAAGAACTCGACTTCATTGACGACTACCTCGACATCGAGGTCGCCCGGTTCGGCCGCGACAACCTTCAGATCCATAAGCAGATCGAGGAGCATACGCTCGATGCCTTCGTGCCCAGCATGCTCCTGCAGCCCATCGTCGAAAACGCTCTCAAGCATGGCCTCGCCGGCAAACTTGACGGCGGTGAGATCACCATCCGCACCTCGATACGCGATGCGCGCCTTGTCATCGAAATTGAAGACAATGGCGTCGGCATTCCCCAAGACCGCATGTCACAAGTCTTCGGGGATGGGATCGGCATCAGCAACGTCCATGAGCGTTTGCGCATGCTCTACGGCGGCGATTTCCGAATGGACATTTCGAGCCGCGAGGGTGAAGGAACACGAATTCGGATCGAAGTGCCCGAGTTGATTCCAACCGAATCTCAGCCTTCTCCAGTGGTTCCTGCTTCCAATCTCTGACGCTTGGTTGTGCAGCCGGGAAGATCAATCCGTTTGCTCTCGAGTTTGCTTCGGCCAGCTTCGAGGACAAACAAACATTACAAGGACTCGATCCGTGTCAAATTGAGTTCCTGCCTAGAAGATCAGTTTCAGTCCGAATTGAATTTGCCGGGGATAGGTTGCCGTGGTTGTTATCAATCCGGCGGAGGGACTGACCGCCGTGCCCGAAAATACGGTCGCGTTTGGCGGCCCGAAGTTTGAACGATTGAAGACGTTGAAAAATTCCGCACGAAACTGCACAGTCACGTTTTCGGATACGGCAGTGTTCTTGAACAGCGATAGATCCACGTCGGCCAGGCCCGGCCCCCTCAGGGTTCCCCGCCCTATATTCCCATAGGTTCCTGGTGTCGGCAGAATGAATGCGCTTGGATTGAACCACTGTTTCGGATTATCGAGCAGGACAGGCCCCGTAAAGGAAGGGTTGATGGAAACCCGATCCGGATTCCTGATATCGCCGTCCCCGGAGCGGTTTGAGCCTACCAGGGGTGTAAATGGGAAGCCAGTCAGGAACGTTCCGATTCCATTCAACTGCCATCCAGTGATGAGTTTGCTTTCGAGTCCCGTGACGTTGCCGAGCCAATGCTGGCCATGGCCGAAGGGCAGTTCATACCGGGCGGAAATGTTGGATTGGCTGGTGATATTCAACGCAGACGGGCCCCAATCTCTTCTCAGGTCATTGCGATCCAGCACCATTTGCGCCTGATTGTTGGCCTGTGCGCCTGTGAGACCCGAATTTATGTCCAGGTTCTTGGACCAGGTATAGTTGCCCCGGAACTGCAGGCCTTTGCTCAAGCGGTGGGTCACGTCGATTTGCAAGGCGTTGTAACTGCTGTTGCCCTCGGTGAACCAGAAAAAGCCGCCGGACAGGTTGGGGTTGGGACGGGATTGCACTGGAATGTACTGTGTTCCCTGAGAGACAGTACTCTTGATTGCGGCAACGCCGCCGGAGGCACATCCACTTGGATTCGAGCAAATCTGCGCCGGGATGCTATTGGGATCGATGCTGAGCAGCTCATGGGTTGCAAATGATCCGACATAGGCTACGCGAAGCGATGTGTTGTGACTGAGCTGTTGCTCAATCGCCAAGTTCCATTCCTGAACCGCCGGAGTCTTCGCGTTGGGTTGTACTCCTTGTGGCGCGAAGGTAGCGCAGGGCGTAGCACCGGTACCGCAGGCGGGGAACGTCGCACCGGGCGTGAATGGAATAAACGAAAAGAGGGAGGCGCTTCCGCCTGAGCTTGGGCAGACTGATCCTGCACTTGGGCAGGAAACGGAGCCGTTATAGGGAGGCAGCGAGTTCACCAAAAAGGCGAGAGCGTCGATCAACGAATAGTAGATCCCGTATCCCGCGCGGACCGCGGTCTTTCCATTTCCGAATGGGTCCCACGCAAGGCCGATCCGGGGACTGAACAATCGCGTCGCGTTATTTTGGGAGAACACTGAATTGCCCACCACCGGAGCTGTCACAAGTACGCCTTGCGAGTTGGTGACATAATTGGCCGCCCTTCCAAACGCTTCATTCCACCCTGTTGTGAATTCATGGCGAATACCGGCCTGGAGTGTGAGATTGTGCCGCAAGCGGACTGAATCTTCGACGTACCATGCGCCGAAGAGGCTTCTCCAATCTAGCTCCGTGTGGAGGGGCACGACTTGAAACTGATTCGTATTGACAGTTCCTTGAAGAAATTTCGTGAGGCTGGCAAAGGTGACTTGCCCAGCCTGTCGTGAAGCGCTGTCTTCGTTGTCCTGAAGCCGTTGGAACCAAACACCAGCGCTGATCTGATGAATTCCCTTGCTGATTTGCAGATTGTCCTGGTACGTAAAAAGATTTCTGTGATTCACGGCGCCTGCGGCGTTGTTCGGGCCGGCGGATGTGATTGATCCGTTGGCGGTCGTTGTCGCGCCGCCCCCCACCACAATCCCGCCAGGCCCTGCCCCAGTGACAAAGGGGTTGGCACTGGGAGAAAACGTTGCCAATGGAACTGAAACCAGGCTGAAGGATGCCCGGGAAAACCCAACAGTGACAGTATTAACGATCTGTGGCGAAAAGATATGCGTTTCCTGCAGGCTGAACACTTGCATCCGGAGCGGGATGTATGAGGCAAACAACGGATCCGCTAGCGGAATAAGACTATTCCCATCGTCGATGGTATAAGCCGCGGAAAGAGTGTCGCGACCTCCGATGTTGTAATCCGTCCGGAGAGTGCCGAAATCTTCCTGGATATGCTCATTAGGATAGTTGTGCGAATACGAAACTCCACTCGGAACTAGGGTTTCAGGCGAGGTCGTTGATGGCACCATCAACTCCGAATTGGGATCTGGCTGAGGCCAGAAAGACATGTAGGGCAGCATCGCCGGATTCAGATCGGTTACCGGGGCGTATACGCCGGTGCTGGGATCTGGCAACGAGCCCAAGCGCGCATTCGCATCCGGGACCACGCTCAAGCTGCTGACCGCCAAGGCCTGTCGAAACCCTTCATAGTTGCCGAACAGGAACAAACGATCTTTCTTGAGGGGGCCTCCTGCCGCGGCTCCGAATTGATTTCTCCTGAAGGGAGGAACGGTTCCCTGGTCGAACGGACCTGGGGAATCGAATGCGCTGTTTCGGACGAACTCGAAAATGGTTCCGTGCAGTGCATTCGTCCCGGATTGCGTGACGATGCTGACCTGCGCGCCCGCTCGCTTTCCATATTCGGCCGAATACGTGTCCGTGAGCACGTTAAATTCCCGGACAGCGTCAATCCCCAAGAGATAACCGCTGACGCCGCCAGGTGTGACGGCGAGCTGGCTCGACCCCATATACTCGACGCCATTCAGCAAAAAAAGGTTCTCCCCAGTCCGCCGTCCTGCCACCGAGAAAGTGTTTCCGTTGCTCGTGTTAGTATTGGGGCTTTTCATCGCGCTGAAATTGATCGTCCCGGGGTTTAGGGTGATCAGGTTGTCGAAGCCGCGGCCGTTTAGCGGCAAGTCCTTTATCTCCCGCTCGCCCACCATCCCTGAGACAGACGCCGTCGTGACATTGACAACCGGGGCCTCTTCGGTAATGGCGATTTGCTGGACGAACTCGCCCAATTCCAGGCGCAGGTTCACGACTGCTTCTTGGCCCACCTCCAAATTGATTCCCGTCCGGACGATTTCCTTGAAGCCTGTCTTCTCCGCCTTGACCTCCTGCGGCCCTAGAGGCAGGGAGAGGGCTCTGAAGCTGCCCGCATCGTCGGTCGTCACGACGCGCGTCGCTCCAGTTTCGAGGTTTTTCACAGTGATCTTTGCACCGCCCACGCCGCCCCCGGATGTATCCTCCACTTTTCCGACAATCGCCGCAGACACCTGAGCCTGTCCCGGCCTCGGGCTTGCTGTGAGTGTTATGAGCCCAAGAATGAGACTCCGGAACCCTCGCATCCGCCTTGCGGCCATCTTCACGCGCGGTTTTTTCACACGAGTCTCCTGAGCATTGCTAGCTTTTTGCGCCGCGAATGGTGATCTTTGTGTTCGTGGTGTTCATGCGTGTGTTGCAGTGACAGCGTCAAGGACTTGCCGATAGTAGGCCTCATACTGGGGTATCACATCATTGGCGCAATATTTCTTCCGGGCATTGATACGAGCCGTCTGTCCCATCGCGCGTCCGCGGTCCGGCCGGGATAAGATATCGAGCGCATACCTTGCCGCCGTCTCGATTTCTCGCGGCGGGTGCAGGTAACCATCAATCCCGTGCTCGATCACTTCCGGGATCCCGCCCACGTTTGAGGCCACGACGGGAACCTCACACGCCATAGCTTCGAGGGCCGCCAGGCCGAACGATTCCATGTCCGAGGGCAGGAGGAACAAGTCCGCCTGCGCCAAGTGTTGGTAGACGCGATTCTGCTTTCCCAGGAAATGGACATCGCGCGCCAATTTCCTCTTTCGAACGAGGTACTCCGCTGCAGCCCGGTCGGGTCCGTCGCCGATCAGGACCAGCTTCGCGCGAATTTTCTCGCGCACGAGCGCGAAAATCTCGACGACATCGGTGATGCGCTTGACCGGACGGAAATTCGACAAGTGCATCAGGATTGGCTCGCCGTCCGGGGCCCATTCGGCGCGCATGGCCGGATTCTCCTTCCGGCAATAGAGATCACAATTCACGAAATTCGGGATGACTTCGATCGGGCGCTTGATGTCGAATTCTTCGAGTGTGCGCTGCTTCAAGTAATGGGAAATCGCCGTGACGCCGTCGGACTGCTCGATCGAAAATTTTGTGATTGGCAGGAAGCTTCGATCATTTCCGACCAGCGTAATGTCCGTTCCGTGAAGGGTGGTGATGAAGGGTAGATGCTTGGGCGCCGCCATCGACCGGGCCAGGAATGCGCTCACGGAATGGGGGATGGCATAGTGAACATGTAGCAGGTCCAGAGTTTCCGATTCGGCCACCTCCAACATCTTCACCGCCAGCGTAAGCGCATACGGCGCATGGTCAAACAGGGGGTAGTCCGAAATTTCCACTTCGTGGAATTGGATCCGGTCGTTTGTGTCGGTAAGGCGGATCGGTGGCGCATAACTGATGAAATGGATTTCATGACCGCGCGCGGCCAGTTCCATTCCCAGCTCGGTTGCGACCACGCCCGAGCCGCCGTAGGTTGGATAGCAGGTGATCCCGATCTTCATGTGTATTCGAGCGCGTTGCTCCTCTTACTCCTTAGTGCGGGATGACCCCTCTCTGAGGTTCTATGCAATTGGGAGTTTAGCAAATCGAAGCCTGCGCGGAACAGCGACAACCCGGACAGGCAGGGCGGTTCGGAAGCAGCATCGAAAATCCAGCCGGCAATGGCGTCGGGGGCGTCGTTTCGAAAAATATGCGCATCCCTACTGGGGACTGAGGGTACCTTCGCCATTATACGAAATTACTGTCCGTTGGATCCGCCGAGTGCAGCTTCTTCCCCGTCCTTATAGACGTACTTCACAACTTGCTTATAGATGAGCAGGTTGGGGCTGCCACTTCGCGTCAGTTTGATGCAATCACGGTCATACCACTCGATTACGCCGTGTAAGGTTTCCCCGTCGGTGAGAACGATGACCACCGGCGTGCGGGCCTGCATCTGTTTGATCCAATAAAAGTTTTCCGCGTGCGTTTGCTCTGGCGGAGCCGGCTTCTTATGAGGCTGGGGCCCGGCAGGATGAGGACGGTTCGAATACGGTTCCTTGACTTCTGTAAGAGTAGGACGAAATAACTTGCGATTCACCATAACAACTCCTTCATGACTTTCCTGGTTGAACATGCACTGGTGAGCAGAACGTACTTACCAGCTATGATACGCGATAGACGGGTACGGGACCGTTTCCGTTACCGCAAATTTGAACTTCCTGTATTCGGCGCGGGCCGGGCCAGGGAAATGGCCACGGCGTCCAGGCCCAACGACCGATTAATGTTCCGGCGCAGCCGGGCGTGCAGCGCGTCAAATCCATTGACGGCTTTGCTGACCCATATCACGTCCACCTTCTTGCTCAGTGTTTCGAGTTCCTTGCGCAAACCCGGATTCCGCAACACTTTCCGCGAGGGAATACAGGACAAATCAAGCACGTCCGTAAGCAAACTATAAAACACTTCCAAGACATTTTCAAACGCAATCTCCTGGCTCTTGGCGAGCGCGGAAGTGCTCGCAAACAAAGCGGAGACGCCCCGCAACTCGACCGAGCGTTCCAGGACCGTCAGAGCGTCGCGCCGAAGCTTAACGGCGGCCTCGAGGTCAAGGTCCATCGCCGCCCCGGGACTGCCTTCGGAAAGTTGCGCGGCGAGCTTGCGTTCCGCGGGCTCCATCTCCGTCCGCGCGCGCAGAATTTCCTCGACATCGGCAGTCGCAAGCGGTGTAAACGAAAACTGCAGGCAGCGGGAACGGATCGTTGGCAAGAGCTGGAATGGATTGGGCGCGATCAGGATCAGCGTGGCGGATTCGGGAGGCTCCTCGAGAATCTTCAGGAAAATATTCGCGAAGTCCCAACGCATGGTTTCCGCGCCGTCGAGGATAAAAATGCGCCGGCGCCCCTGAGGCTTGAAGTAGGCCGCGCGCTGGACGGCGCGGAGCTGGCCGACGCGCAGCGCGGGGCGCGCCACAGGGTCCTTCGAGCGCACGGGATCGGGCACCACGGCCCAGACGTCCGGATGCGTTTCGAGCAAGAGCGGGATGCGTTCGACGGTGGCCGCGTCGGGCCGTTCGCCGCGCTGCGCCAGCCCCTGCGCGATCAGGGGACGGGTGTCGGCGAGCAGGCCGATGCGGCGGCAGGTGTCACACTCGCCGCAGAAGTCGTCACGGAATCGTTCGCAATTGGCGGCCTGCGCGAACATTCGCGCGAGGGTGAACTTCCCGACACCGCGCGGGCCGGTGAACAGCATGGCGTGCGGGACGCGCTCGCCTGCAAGCATGCCGCGCAGCGCAGCCACGATTCGCGGGTTGCCGAGAAATTCAGAGAAGCTCACGAAGTTTTTCTCCTGCTCACTGTTCCGCGGACGCCTGGGAAAAAATGCGTGAGTCCACGGTATTCAGCAATACCCGGTGAATCTCTTCCGGTGAATACAATCCACCGGAAACAGGGTTGGTACAGTCGATGCGCGCCCAGTTGGTTCCAGTTGCCAGGCGATCGTAAATCATGGCGGTTTGTTCGAGATGGGTGACGTCCGCTTCCAAAATATCATGCCGGAGCGAGGTGTAAACGCGAGCGGGCTTCAAGCCAATCAGTCGATGCGCCTCCGCGGCGGGAACACGCAAATACACGACCAGGTCTTCGACCGGCAGGCCGTAGAGGCCATATTCGAGTCGCTTCAGCCACGCGAGAAACTCTTCGCGCTCGCCGGGAGGGACGCGTTCGGACTGATGGGCGAGATTCGAGCCAATATAACGATCGGCAAGAATGATCTTGCCCGCCGCCAGAGCCGATTCGAGTTCGCCCTTCGCTTCAAAGCGATCCCCGGCATAGAGCAGGGCGGAGAGGTGCGGGTCCACGGCTTCGATGGAGCCAAATTCACCGTTGAGATAGCGCGCGACGAGCTTGCCGAAGGATGATTCATAGCGGGGGAAGCTGATGCGCATGGTTGCCAGGCCTCGGGCATCGAGTGCGCCCGCCAGAAGATCAAGTTGCGTGCGCTTCCCCGAGCCGTCGATTCCTTCAAGCGCGATCAGTTTTCCGCGTGGCGTCATAATTCGAATGCCAGTCTAACGTGAGCGCGATACCGCTGCAAGGAAGTCCGCGCATCAAAAACGATTGACCAACAGGGATTGACCAAAGCGCGTGCTAGAATTCCCGCAATGAGCGCCGAATGGAGAATGGCGGCGGGAAATCTGGCCCGAGTTCGCGAGCGCATAGAGCGCGCGGCGTCGCGCGCGGAAAGTCGTGCGGAAGAGATTACCCTTATTGGCGCCTCGAAGACGCATCCTGCCGGGCGAATTCGTGAGTTGTACGATGCTGGTATGCGTCATTTCGGCGAGAATCGCATTCAGGAGTGGGAGTCGAAACAGGCGTCCCTCGCGGATCTGGACGCAACCTGGCATTTGATCGGGCATCTGCAGAGCAACAAAGCCGCGCGAGCGTCGCGGCTATTTCACAGCATCGACTCAGTGGACAGCATGGGGCTGGCGGAGCGGCTCGAGCGGGCAAGAAGAGAATTCGCCGCAGAGGACGCAGAGAGAACAGAGAAGAGAAAGGCGCGGGAAGAATCGCCAGACGTGGCTGGAAGCGGGCGTCTGAGAGTGCTGATCGAAGTGAAGCTCGATCCGGATGCGGCGAAGTCAGGTGTGAGCGCTGAAGAATTGCCGCGTCTGGCGGAGGCCGTGCTGTGTCTGCCTCATCTGGAATTGCGCGGGCTGATGGGCGTGCCGCCGTATTTCGAGGATGCGGAGAAAGTGCGGCCGTATTTCCGGCGGCTGCGTGAATTGCGGGATGGACTGCGCGTACAACTTGGCGGAGAAACCATGCCGGTGCTTTCCATGGGAATGTCACACGATTTCGAAGTAGCGATCGAAGAGGGCGCAACCGAGATCCGTATAGGGACGGCGCTTTTCGGGGAGCGCACGAAGGCCTAGCATCTGGTGCAGATCACGGAAAAAGACGGTGTAGTGAGTTTTGCGGTGCGAGTTCAACCGCGGGCGAGCCGCGACGAAATCGCGGGCGAATGGCAAGACGCGCTTAAAATCCGTCTGACCGCCCCGCCGGTGGACGACCGCGCGAACGAGGCTTTGCGGCGGCTGCTGGCGGCGCGTTTGAATGTGCCGCTGTCGGCTGTTAGAATCGCAGCGGGCGGGCGCGGCCGCACGAAGCGTGTGGAAGTTCGTGGCGTGACTGCCGGAGCAGTCCGCGCACTGGCGGGTTGAAAGGCGTTCCCCTGCGGCGCCGCGACTCACGAAACATACGCATATGCCCGACATCGAAGCCATCCAAAAGGCCCTTAACGAGCAGAAGCTCGACGGATGGCTCTTCTACGACATCCTGCATCGCGATCCGATCGCCTACCGCGTGCTCGCACTCGACCACGCCATGGCGAAGCGCCGCTGGTTCTACATGATCCCGGCAAAGGGCGCGCCGCGAAAGCTGGTGCACCGGATCGAAGCGGCGGTGCTTGATTCGCTGCCCGGCGAAAAGATGGTCTACGCGGCGGCCGGGGAGATGGAAAAGAACTTGAGGAAACTGGTCGGGCGGGCGAAGAAAGTGGCCATGCAGTATTCGCCGAAGAACCTGATTCCGTATATATCGCTGGTGGACGCGGGGACGGTCGAACTGATCCGCGCACAAGGCTGCAAGGTGGTGAGCTCGGCGGACCTGGTGCAGCAGTTCGAAGCGGCGTGGACGCCGGAGCAGCTCGAATCACATCGCGTCGCGGGCCGAACCATAGACCGCATTACGCAGGCGGCATTTGCCGAGGCGGCGCGCCGTGTGCGGGCGAAGGAAGCATTTAGTGAGTACGATCTGCAGCAATGGGTTTTGGGACAATTCCGCGCGAGTGGCGTCACGTCCGACTCGCCGCCGATCGTCGCGGTGGGACCGCACGCCGGCGACCCGCATTACGAGCCAAAAGAGCGAGGTTCGGCTCCGGTGCGCAAAGGCGATCTACTGCTGCTCGATGTTTGGGGGAAAACGCTAGTGCCAAACAGCGTCTACTACGATATTACATGGACTGGGTATCTGGGCGCCAGAGTGCCGGAAAAGTATGCGAAGATTTTCTCGATTGTGCGCGATGCACGCGATGCGGCCGTCGCATTCGTGCGGCGGAATCTGAAGGCCGGGCGCGTCATCGAGGGCTGGCAAGTGGATCGCGCGGCCCGCGAGGTGATTCGCAAGGCGGGCTTTGCGAAATATTTCGTGCACCGCACGGGCCACAACATCGGGCAGGAAGTGCATGGCGCAGGCGCGAATATGGACGGACTTGAGACGCGCGATGTGCGGCGCGTGATCCCCCGGACGTGCTTTTCGATTGAGCCGGGGATTTACTTGCCCGAATTTGGCGTGCGCAGTGAGGTGAATGTGTACGTCGAAGAAGGAGATGCGTACATAACGGGCGCGGTGCAGACTGAGATTCTGGCGTTGTTGGCGTGAGGGCGATCAACTTGAGCGAAGCGGTTAAAAAACAAGGCACAGGCAGTTTGGGGCTGGGTATCTCCGTCGCGTTGGCGAGTTGGGCGGTCCCCGGGCTCGGACACCTAATGTTGCGGCGGTGGGGCAAGGCGGCAGTTTACTTCCTATGCGTCGGCGGGTTGGCGTGCGCCGGCCTAGCCATGCGCGGAGGAATCTTCGGCGCCGATGCAACAGACATGTTCGACCGGCTTGGATTTTTTGCGGACATGGGCGCCGGAGTATTCTATTTTCTGGCGCATATGATCCAGACTGCGGGACCCGATGTTGCGCACGCCTCGGGCGATTACGGCACCCGGTTGTTCGCCACCGCAGGCATACTCAATCTCCTGACGGTGCTCGAAGCATACGAAATCGGCCGCGGGTGGAGAACCTAGATGAACGGCTTGTTTGCCGGCCTAACCCATTTCCAGGCGTTGCTGTTTTTCGCGCTCGTTGTGTCCGTGACCTTTGCTTTCCTATCGAAGCGCGGGGCGGCAGAACGTGTGGAATATGTCCTGTGGGTGTTCCTGGCCTTCCTGCTTGTCGCCATTGGGATCGGCTGGCTCATGTACCCGTTTTCACGGTAGTTGTTTCTTGCAGCGGATGCATCGCAGCGTTTGACACCTTTTTCCGCGCGATGCTAGAGTGAATTACTCAAAGCCGAGGTAGCTCAGTTGGTAGAGCAGTCGATTCGTAATCGACAGGTCCCCAGTTCAAGTCTGGGCCTCGGCTCCACCGTTCTTGCAATTCTTTTAGCATCAGCTAATTAACTTTTCCATTTTTTATTCCCTCGTCAAGCTTGGGAACATTTGGGAACGACTCTGGTATTGCGTGTGTATAGACATTGAGAGTGGTTTTAAGATCCGAGTGTCCGAGAATCCCCCGCGAAGGCCCAACGGGACGCTAGTGCGTCATCGAGTAGATGAGGTAGTCGATCCCCACGCGGTAAGCGAACGAAGTGAATCGCTCCGGATACAGCGGATCGTCGGCGTGCTCCCAGGAATCGGCGAGGTGCATGTTGTGGCAGATGGCCACCATGATGCGCCCCTGGTCGTCGCGGATGGCGCGCCAGTGCGGTTCAACGCCGTCCGGCACGTAAGTCACGTAGGTCTTGCCCGTCAGCTCGTATTCCGCGCCCGGCACCTGCATGCGCTCGTCAATGTCGTAAAGCGTGTGGTAGATTTCGTCGCTGGTCTGCAGCTCCTCGATGGGGCGATCGGGGAACACCTTGCGAATGCCGGCCATGAAGTTCTGCCACGCCTGGCCGCCGTGGAAGTTATCCACCAGCAGGAAGCCGCCCTTGAGCAGATACTCGCGCAGCCGCTTGGCCTGATCGTCGGGCAGGCGCCAGTTCCCAACCTGATTGCCGTAGATCCAGGGCCAGTTGAAAAGCTCGTCGCTGGTAAGGTCCACGGTCTCGTCGTCGTGGCGGGCGTCGATGCGCGTCAGGCGCTGCACACCTGCGGCGAAGTGCCAGTCGCCGTACGGCCAGTCCTCTGACCAGCGGCGCATACTGCGATGCGCGACCGGCGGCCCGACGTCGCTAAGATTCGAGTAAACCAGCCGGCCAAAGGCCCACTCCGTCTTGGCGTTATAGTCTGTGGGCGTGCCTGCGCCGCCCCTGGCGTAACGTTGCGTGGGAAGCCCGAAGTATGACGACTGGACGCCATTCTGCGGATAGCCGAACCATTGCGAGAAGCCGCCAGGTTGCTGCGAACGGTTGCGTTGCGGGAAGTTGTTGCGTTCCTGAAAGGCGTCGCGCTGCAGGGCCAGCAGTCCGCTGCTCAGTCCTGCGAACAACGCCAGCACCGAAATGCGCGCCACCAGCTTCATGCTGCCTCTAGCCGCTAGAATACCAGAATCTCGATTCGCGGCGCCAGCGCAGGTGCCGTCGCTTCCACGATTTCGGCGTGTGGGGTCGTAGTGCCCGTCCACGGAGCCGGAAGCCCTAATTTGAGACGATCGAAAAACCAAAGGGAACGGTCCTGCCGATGAGTTCCGCGCGACTGACCATTTTGCTGGATTTTCCCCATGTCCGATTTGAGCAAAGTAGGAATGTCCGCTTTTCTAGAGGCTGGGAGGTCCGATGTGACAGGGGAATTTCAGAAAACGTGAGCGTCGAATGCACGAGGCTTCATACCTTGAGAGCTCTAAACCAGGAAACCACGCACACCGTCCGCTGCTCTCCCGAGCCGGAATTCGTTCTTCCGGTTCACTTGTTCCAAGACTCGCATTTTTCCTTGACGTATATGCTCACGAATTTGTTGAACAGCCTGACGCTTGTCCCGCCTTTCGATCGCTTTCAGGATCATTGCGTGCCTTTTGAATCCTGTTTTTGCGTCCAGGGGAGCAATGCGCTCTATATTGCGCTTCATGATGACTTTTTCCAGGACACTTACTAAGAGTTTATACACCGTTTCATTGCCTGCCAGTTGTGCAATCTTAAAATGAAAATCGCGGTCCACAAGCAGAGTGTGACGCGTAACGCGACCGTTCGTCGCGTCCTTATACACATCCAGGAGCTGCCGAAGCTCCCGCAATTGCTTGTTTGTGCTCTTATCAATCGCTTGCTGAACGCAGAACACTTCCAGGATTTCGCGTAATTCGTAGAGTTCCTCGGCTTCTCGGACCGTCATCTCATTCACAAAGTATCCCCGGTTCGGGAGGTGATTGACCAATCCCTCCTCCACCAGCCGCTGCATCGCTTCCCGCGCCGGAGTACGACTCATCCCCAGGGCACGACTCACTTCCACGTGACGGATATGCTGACCGGGATAGAAATCGCTGTTCAAGATGTACTCTTTGATTCGCTGATAGGCCCTCTGTTGGAGAGTGCCTCTGGTTTTCTTCATCGGGAAACCCATATGCCAACGTCTCGTGAGCGACGAGATCTGACTAAGTCTTTCTCAACGTCAGATGATTGTCAACCATCGCACTTCGTGGTTGTCTTTGCTCCATAATTCTGTCACCCGTCACTACTTGCCCGAGAAATGTACTTGGAAATTGTTGTGCGGCTTCATTAGTTGGATACAGTAGTGGATAACTTTCTTCTTGACATTGCTGGATCGCGCGAGGGATTCTTTGAATCCGTTTGACAGAAAGATGCAGTCGCGACATGCTTCAGGGCGTTTAGTAGAGAATTACTGTTCCGCAACTGCGAAGCGGGGGGTAAATCGTGCCGCGACACACGGAGATCATGCCGAAGCTTGGGTTACTGCGCCGTTGGTCAATGTTGGTCACGGCCTTTGTTGTTCTGCTGGTTTCCTTTTCGTTCGGTTTGTTTTCTCTTCCCGTTTTCTATCCCTCACTTACAAAGCAATTCGGGTGGACCCATGCGGAGGCAGCTGCGGGCGGTGCGATCGTGCTTCTGCTGATTGGCGGGCTAGGACCTGCGATTGGGTGGTTAGTGGATCGGTACAGTCCTAAGAACGTTCTTTTGGCGGGCGCATGCACGGTGGCAGCTTCCCTAGTCCTATTGTCCCGGAGCGAAGGCCTGCGACAGTTTTACGGGTCGTGTCTGATGTTAGGAATAGGGAGTGCCGCCGTTTCTCTGCTGCCGACGTCGCTTCTCATCGCTCCTTTGTTTTCAAAACAACGTGGTTTGGCAGTCGGCACGATTAATGCCGGGGTGGGCTTAGGGGGCTTTCTGGCGCCATTGATTTCTGGCACATTGATTCGTACGCGTGGAACTTCGCACGCTTTCGAATTTCTGTCCTTCTGTATGGCAGTTCCAATTGTAATGATCCTAGTCATCGTCTGGAGAACATCTGGGGAAGAGCGGGCAGTGAGCAAGGCGCGGAAGGCAAAAGGTGCGCATTTGCGGGGACGAGCAGGGGCAATGAGGTTGTTCTGGATGTTTGGAATCAGCTTGGTCTTCGCCGCGCATTCCATGACGGGAATTCAGCAGCATATTGTATTGTTCTTGACGGGTCGTGGCATTAGTCCGGGACGGGCAGCGCTTGCATTGAGTATCCTTCTGGGGATGAGCGCGTTGGGAAAGGTCCTTGGAGGAGCAGCGGCCGACAAATTCTCGGCGCGGATTTCGATGTTGCTGAGCGTAGTTTTCCTGGGAATTGGAATTGTTGGCCTCCTCGTCATTTCTCCGAGGTCGTACCTGATCTTCTGGATTGCCGGAATTTTTGGTCTGGGATTTGGGGGAGTTTTCAATGCCCCGCCTTTGATCGCTTTCGAATACTTTGGGATAGATGATGTGGGAACGATTCTTGGATGGTTCATGCTGTGCTTTGGTGCGGGAACGTCCACCGGAGCATTAGTTTCCGGACTGATTTATGATCGGACGGGTTCGTATTTTTCGTCCTTTGCGTTTGATCTTGCAATGGCCGCCGCAGCATTTTTTCTGCTACTAGCGATTGGGCGAAAGCCTGAAGTTCGTGAACCGGTACCGTCTGTTGCGCAATGAGATTTGTCCGTCGAAGTGCGGTTTTGCCGTTTGCCACGATGAGCGTTTAAAACAAGTCACTGCGGGATCGAGGCTACTACCATGAATGCCGGACTCATTTTCGAAGGAAACTGCTGGAAATTCGGGCACAACATTCCTACAGACATGATTACGCCGACGCATCTTGTGTTAGGGGGCATGAACGAGATGGTGAAACACGTTCTAGAAGCGGCAAATCCCGATTTCCCGAAGAACGTGCAGCCAGGTGACATCATCGTGGCAGGGAGGAATTTCGGTTGTTCATCCGGACGAGCGATTGCCCCCAAGGCCCTGAAGGCAACTGGAATCAGTGTGGTCCTAGCCGAATTCTTCTCGCGGACACTTTACCGGAACGGGCACGAGATCGGTTTGCCCATTCTTGAGGTACCCGGTATTCACGCGGCAGTTGAGACCGGGCACCGGCTGCGCGTGGATGTGGAGAGGGGAATAGCGGAAAACTTGACGACTGGGAAGCTAATCGAGGGCCGGGCTCCCACTGGATTCCTTCTGGACATGCTGAAAGCCGGTGGGTTGATCCCCTTGCTGAAATCGGGGTCGCGCTTTTTTACCTCTGAACAGGATGCCACTCGATGACCTTGCTGTTGACCAATGAAGAAGTGGAAAAGGCACTGACACCGCAAGACGCTATTGCCGCAACGGAAAGCATTTACCGTGAATTGGCTGAGGGAAAGGCCATCAACCGCCCACGGTCGCAGACCTACCTTCCCGTGGGGTCCAAGCGCCACCCGGGGTTTAATTACCGATTCAAATCGCAAGAAGGCGGGAGCCAGGAAAGTAAAGTTTGGGCGTTGCGGATTACGTCCGATATGGCTGGTTTTTCTTATACGGCCGGAAATAAAAGGCGGCGACTACTCCCAGTGGCGACAGGAGACCGGTATTGTGGGTTGGTGATTCTATTTGACACAGAAAGTATCGAACCGGTCGCAATCATGCCTGACGGCGTGATTCAGAAAATGCGAGTGGCGGCTATGAGCTGCGTAGGAGCCAAATATCTTGCGCCGGAAAAACCGAAAGTTTTAGGGCTGTTCGGAAGCGGGTGGCAAGCTAGCGCCCACATAGAATTTCTTTGCAGCTTGTGGGATTTCGATCTCGTGAAAGTATACAGTCCCAACACGGAACATTGCCGAGGGTTTTGTGAAATGATGAGCGCCCGATTAGGACGGAAGGTACGGGCGGCAAATTCGTCTCGAGAAGTAGTGGAGGGTAGCAACATCATCCAGGCGGCAACGGCCGCTTGGGATCCTGTCTTCGACGGACACTGGGTGGAGAAGGGTGTGTACATCTGTTCAATCGGAGGGGCTGATGCCAGCAACAAACGGCGCGAACTGGATGACGAAACAATCCGACGAGCCAATCTGTATGTGGTGCATTCGAAAGAGGTGGCAAGGCTAGATCAGTCTCCCGACATTTGGGAACTTGCGCAAAAGGGGATCAAGAAGTGGGAGGAGATTGCAGAGATTCAGGATCTTATATCCGGAAAAATATCAGGAAGAATGAGCGCTGAGGAGATCACGGTCTTCAACAATAACACGGGCGCAGGATTGCAATTTGCGGGAGTCGGAGCTTCGGTACTCCGCCGGGCGAGGGAGATGGGGTTGGGAAGGGAATTGCCAACGGAATGGTTCCTCGAATCGGTGTCACCTTAAGAGGTGCGCATGCTGAACCAGAATCGTCTCGGTCAGATAAGGGCGATGATCGAGGACCATGGGTGGGACGCTCTATTGTTATACGGGCATAGTTGGCGGAAGGACTACTTTCGCAGCTTGGTTAATTTGAATTTCCAGGGTCCTCACGCGGTGGTGGGTGTTTCTCGAAGGGGAGATATAAACATTCTCCTGTCGGACCCATGGGATCTAGAAGCCGCAGCGGCGATCACTGATGCGCGTATTATTCTTGACCCGGAAGTTGCCAACGGGTTGACAAAGGGCTTTCTAAGCGCCGCAGGCGGAGTGTGTGCAGTCGCCGGTTTGGAATTGATGGAAGCACGGTTTGTGCAAGCAATTCGGGAGGTGAACGGTCAGGACCCAGTTTCGGCCAGCAGGGAAATGGAGGAATTGCGGAGGGTTAAGTCGGTAGATGAAATTGAACTCCTGAAGAAAGCGGCTGCGCTTGCGGACCTTGGCTACCAATGCTTTGCAGAAACGGTCGCGGTGGGGATGAAAGAGTACGAACTGGTCGCCGAAGTAGAAGCGTTTTTAAAAATGAATGGCGCCGAAGACAACTTCATGTTGATTGCGTCAGGTGGGCGTGAGGTCGTCGGAATGAAACCACCGACAGAGCGCGAGTTTCAACGCGGAGATTCAGTTATTACGGAACTGACCCCACAAATAAATGGTTACTACGCTCAGGTTTGCAGGACTCTCGTTTTGGGCACACCGTCGGCTGAACAGAAGCGTTCTTTTTCTATTTTTTCCGAAGCTCAACTTGCCGCTCAGAATTTGCTGAAACCAGGAGTGAAAGCATCGGACCTCGCCAGGGCGCAAAACGACGTATTCCGCAAGCACGGATTCGGGGAATACACGGGCTCTAAATACACCAGGGTACGGGGACATTGCCTGGGACTTTACTTAGACGAAGATCCATACATCCTTGAAGATGTCAACTATGTCATGAAGAAGGACATGGTGCTGATCGCACATCCGAATACATACCTTCCACTCGCTGGGTACATGGTGTTCGGAGACACACTGGTTGTTACGGGCGACGGTTGTATTTCCTTGAATCGCACGGAGAAGAAACTGTTTGAAAAAGAGGTGTGATTTGAAGCGAGGCTGGATCACCTGGGATAAGCTGGAGTTACCTCCTGATGTTTTTCGGATGAGGATCGAGCGAGTCCGCCAGATACTTGGAACACACGACCTTCCCGCCTTGGTCGTGTACACCGACATTTGGCGGTCGAACTGGGGTCGGTACCTGTCCAATTTTATGCCTTACTGGAACCGGTCACTGCTCATTGTTCCCCGGGAAAGGCCTCCGATTCTGCTTTGCGCCCTGTCTCCCAGAGTCTATCCCTGGATTCGATCTGTGACGATCTTGGACGACATCCGGCCGTCTCCCAAGCTGTCTGAGAACTTGCTGAATGTGTGCGCCGACTACTCGTGGAAGCGTCTTGGGATCCTAGACCTCCAGCACCTGCCGCAGCAGATCTACGGCCCCTTGACGGGTTCGGGACTTTCGCTGGTGAACATATCGGCAGAGCCCAGCCTCAAACGGACTTCGGACCCCAATGAACTTTCTATGTGGAGAAACGGTGCCTCAATGGTACGTCGAATTCTGGAGACGGAGTTGCCACGAGGACCAGCAAAGACTGATTTTACGCTGGCGGGAAGGCTCGAGCGTGCCTTTCGCAGGGCCGGCATTGAGGACCTGTTGTTGCTGTTCAGCGACGGGAATACCACGCCAGCACCGGCACGAGGCACTGAGTTGACGGATGTTTTTTCGGTTGTTGTCGCTGCGGAGTATCGAGGCTACTGGGTGCGTCTGGCAAGAACCCAAGCAGCGGCCCCTAGTGTCAAACAGGCGCGAGAACGGTTTGAGGAAGTCTTAAGAAAATTGGGGCGGGAGAAGGTAAGCCCGGCGCAAGTGTGCCTAAGGAACATCTCCGGTTCGTATCCGTACGAATCTACCACTGCCGCAGCGCTTAGTGAGGGCTTGATCTTTTCCGCTGATGTTGAAGTGCCAATTAATGGAACCCGATTGTTTTATGGAGACACATGCCGGCTCGGAGAGAACGGGGCAGAACTGCTATGAACATGATCGAGAAAATTCTGGCGAAAGCGAGTGGAAAGAAACAGGTCGTTCCCGGTGACATAGTCATCGCTAAGATCGATTTGATGGTGATGCACGACCTGAGTTCGAGTCTTGTCTCTCGGGTGTTCCGTGACGAATTGGGGGGAGGCACAATCGCGGATCCGTCGCGAATCGTATTCGTTTTTGACCACAATATTTCGCCGGCAACTCAAGAGGCAGCTGAGACTCTGGTTGATGCGCGACGATTTGCTGCCCGGCATGGGATCCAGAAGGTCTTCGACTGTGGGTCTGGCAGCCTGCATCATGTGGTCTTGGAGCAGGGCCTGTGGGCACCTGGGCAAATCATCATTGGTTGCGACTCCCACTCTACCATCTACGGCGCGCTAGGGCTTTTTTCCACCGGCGTTGGAAACAATTCGATGGTCGGATTGGGATTTGGATACTGTCGAGCTTGGTTCCGTGTTCCGCAAACCATCAAGGTGCTTTTGCATGGAGTTTTGGGCAAGGGAGTCAGCCCAAGGGATGTCGCGCAGCACTTGGTTGGGTTCATGGGCGAGGACGGAGCCGTATACAAAACGCTGGAGTTCACGGGGCCTTTTATCGAGGCGCTTTCCATCGAGGATCGGATGTTATTTCCTCTGATGTCAATCGATTTGGGGGCTAAAACCGGCTTTATCAATCCCGATGAAAAGACGATCGCATATGCTAGAGCGCACTCTTCCTTCAAAAAATTCGATCTGTTTCAAAACGATCCTGACGTCACCTATGAAAATGAAGTCGAATTTGACGTGAGCAAAATCGGGCCCCTGGTGGCATGCCCCCCGACGATAGGCAACGTGAAACCAGTCGAGGACGTGGCCGGGATTCCTATCAATATCGCAGAGGTTGGTGGAAGTACTGGTGGGCGCCTAGAAGACCTGCGCGTATTAGGAAAATGGCTAAAAGGCCAGAAAGTCCATCAGAGCGTTCGGATGCAAGTCGTCCCTGCAACGCGTGGCATCTATCTGGAAGCATTGCGGGAAGGACTGATTGAGACGTTTATACTTGCAGGCGCGAACGTTTTTCCCCCGGGCGCCGGTTCCAACCAAGCTGTGAACATGGGGGCAATGGGAGAAGGAGAAGCGATGATTTCAACACAGCCGCGGAACTTCCCCGGTCGCAATGGACATCCCAAGGCCCGGCTTTACCTCGCATCCGCTACAACTGTGGCGGTCTCAGCATTAACAGGTCAGATCACGGATCCAAGACAAGCGAGCTAGCTGCACGGGCGAAGGCCATATCTCCGTTCAAGGCCTAGGCGGAGAGGTCAACTGCGTCTTCAAGTACGCGGCGAGGCCACCCATTTCAAGAATCCCGCGGACAGAGTCGGGAAGTTTTGGGAAGGAATAATGCCGGTCCCGGTGAAAGATCAACGCTTGGGCTAGATCAATGCGAAGATCGTCACCCTCCTCAACTGCAGCATGGAGATCGGGGCACTCAATGATGGGAAGGCCGTCATTAATGGCATTGCGATAGAAGGTGCGCGAAAACGAGGAAGCTACGACGGCGTTGATGCCGAGCCCCCGAATCGCTGTCGCCGCCTGTTCTCGTGCGCTCCCACACCCGAAATTCCGACCTGCGACTAGAATTTGATAATTGCGCAGTTTGGCTGGGAAGTCATCTCCGAGCACTTCAAAAGCATGTTGACTGAGGCGCTCCGCATCAATATAAATGAGATACTGGCCCGGGATGATGACGTCAGAGTTGATATTGTCCCCGAACTTGAAAGCCTTACCTTGAATTATCGTCTTCATGCCTCCTCCCCTCTTGCAGATGCCCAGGCATCTTGCAAAAACTCCCTGGGATCTGAAATGACACCACGAATGGCAGACGCTGCCAGAGTTGCTGGGCTACACAAGTAGATCTCTGCCTTGCTGCTTCCCATCCGTCCCAGGAAATTGCGGTTAGCTGTCGACAGGCATACTTCGCCATCGGCAAGGGCACCTCCATCGCCCACACATGCTCCGCAGCCAGGATTCGTGAAAAGACCACCCGCTTCAAGTAGGGTCTTAAAAACGCCCGACTCGGCTGCTTCTAGCAAAATATTCTTGGAGCCTGGCGTGACAATCAATCGTACGCTCGGGTGAATATGGCGGCCTTTGAGGATCTGGGCGGCTATTGCCAGGTCTTCGTATTTGGCATTTGCGCATGAACCTAAAAACAATTGATCAATTTTCTTTCCGACGACCTCTCCTATTGGCTTTGTGTTCTGAACCTCGTGAGGACAGGCAATCATAGGTTCCAGTTGTGCGAGATCAACTTCCAGTTTCTTTTGGTATACGGCGTCCGTGTCGGCGTAAACGGGGTGGTAACGATCAGGCTCTTTCAGCCGATTCTTTAAATATTCCAGAGTCTTCGCATCGGGAGGAAAGAAAGCACACTTCACACCCATTTCCATCGCGAGGTTTGCCATTGTCATTCGTTCGGATATGCTCAGGCCGACAACCGAATCACCGTAGAATTCAATCGATTTGTAGCTGCATCCATCGGCACCGAGGGTTCCGATGAGGTAGAGCATTAGATCCTTTGAGAAAACACCCGGCGCAAATTCACCACTAAGAACGATCCGGAAGGTATCCGGGACCTTCATCCAGAGCTTCCCAGTAAGCCAGACTGACGTGACCTCCGTATATCCGATTCCCGTGCCGAGCGCGCCAAGGCTTCCGTAGATTGTGCAATGGGAATCGGTTCCAACAATCAAGTCACCTGGGGCAACGTGTCCGGCTTCCATCAGAACTAAATGGGCAATGCCGGAATCAATGTCAAAGAATTTGCGAATCCCGTACTTTCGAGCGAACGCACGACTAACCTGCTGATCAGCGGCGTTCTTTTCGGATTTTGCAGGCGAGATATGGTCCAGAACAATGGCGAGACGTTCGGGATCGAAGAGTTTGGTGGCGCCAATCTTGTTCATAACGCTGACTGATCGCCACGTGGCCGTGTGACTCATCACAAGGTCCGGATAAGCCTCTACGATTTCTCCCGGCTCTGCAGTAGAGAGACCGGCCTTTGTAGCTAGGATTTTCTGGGCAATCGTCATGCCCATGTGGATATCTCCTCCAAAAATACTGTATTCTATACTGTATCCACCGTCAAACGGATTTGTTCCCTAAATTGTTCCCAACTGGGAACAAATCTAGTGATACGCAGTTAATTAGACTCAAAGGTAGCGTCGGTGAACTCTGCAACTCAAACTAAAAAGGGCGCTTCGAGGAGTGACCTCTCAGCGCCCATGGTTGCGGGGGTTGGATTTGAACCAACGACCTTCGGGTTATGAGCACGTACTATTATTTACTGCCCGTTGATTCTGTGCGACTTAACGAGCAATAATCCAAGTGGAGTTCTTTCCCAAATCTTTCCCAAGATTATTACTAGGCGGCGGTTGTTCCGTGAGTGTCTACGCTACGCCCTAGGTGTTCTGCTGTTCTTGTATTAATTGGTTCCGAATTCTTGCGTCGAGAAAAATCCATGAACTATTGGCCCGACACCCGAACGTTATCCCATATCGTTTCCAAACTCGTAGCCACATCATCCGTCTCCAGTAGTTCCGCCTCTGCCACAGAGAACAACATTCCGTTAGTCTCGCCACGCTGAGCATCGAATACGAGGGTTTTGAGGAAATCAGCGCCGTCATAGTTGTCTGACAGGGTAACGAAATACGACAGACCGCCAAATAATCTGACGATCGCGTCAGCCCGATTCTTATCTTTTCTTCCAGCGAGAATAATTGCGTGCCGGTGGAGTTCCATGTCGACGGCTGCCAAAAACCTTTCATGAGCACAGCCGGGCGCTGCGAGTCCCGAAAATCACTGCGCGTAATCGAGATGCCGCCAAAGCTTGAAGCTCTGCTGCATGAGGTTCGACCCAGACAGAACGCCGGCAACTCGTTTGTGTTTCAGGACGAGATCGTTCATTAACTCTTGTACTTGAGCTCACATGAGAGTGTGCGTGTAATCACACGAGGGTGTGTTTGACATCACTGATATATAAGGTTTCTAGACCACATATTGGCCACGGGACGCGGCTGGATACCGCAGAAAGTGAAGTCAGGCTGCGAGCCAGTACTTTTCCCCAATCGTATCCTCCCTGTTGCTGCAGGAGCGGGGGGCGGTGGCACAGAATCAAAAACCAGCGCCTTGAAGGCTTGTGCTTGGTAGCAACCACAGCAAGACAAGATAGGACGACGTATGAGAGCAGAAGGTCTGACTGCCAAAGTGTTCTCGGTTGTTCTCGCAGGCTGGAATGTATCGCTTCTCTCCCAGGCCGCCACGGCCCAGACCATTGACTTGTGCCCGGAGGTGGATGCGTATGTGAGCCTGAGCAAGAGCGCGCGGCTCTGGGTGCAGGCGGACAGGACTCGCGAAGAAGGGTCCCCCGTCCAGTCCGAGATCGGTCCCAGCCTCCAACTCTCCCTGAAACCTTTGCTGAAGCTGCGCCAGCTCACCGAACGGCAGCCTGACAAGTTCAAGTCCCGCACGCTGAACTTGACGATCGGGTATCGGTATCTCCAGTCGGCTGGCAATGTAACGGAGAACCGAATTGTACTTGAGGCAAGTCCGCGATTTCCGCTCGTCTGGAAGATACTGGTGACGGATCGCAATCGAGGTGAGCTGCGCTGGATTAACGGCGGCACTTCCTGGCGGTACCGAAACCGCCTGACGATGGAACGCGAAGTTTCCGTCGGTTCCTACGCCTTCACGCCCTATATCCGTGGTGAAGGATATTTCGATAGCAACTTCAACAAGTGGAGCGCGACTGCGCTGATCGCTGGCATCGTTTTTCCTTTCAAGAAGCATTTCGAACTTGAACCCACTTTCCAACACATGAACCAGACCGGGGGCCGTGCGAATCAGCAAGTGGAGACCTTAGGCCTGACACTTAGCATGTATTTCTAGGAGCAGAAGACATGAAATCACGAAAAATAAGTTTCGCAGCATGTTCCGTGGCCTTCACGTGTTGGGGCCTGCCACTGTACGCGCAGGAGGTGTTGCCCAAGCCCGAGCCTCCCTTCAAGGGGAAAATCGGGCGCACATACAAAGAATCGCAACCCGACAAGATTCCGATCACCAAGGCGCTTGCCAGTGCCCCCAACGTTCTGGTCGTCCTGATTGACGATGTGGGCTTCGGCGGGTGGAGCACTTTCGGTGGGCAGATTCCCACGCCCAACCTGGACCGCTTAGCCAACATGGGGCTGCGTTACACGCGCTTCCACACCACGGCCCTCAGTTCGCCGACCCGCGCGGCGCTGTTGACCGGGCGCAACCACCACTCGGTCGGCACGGGCGTGATTACTGAAATGGGTAGCGGGTATCCAGGCTATAGCGGTCAGATTCCCAAGAGCGCCGCAATGGTCTCGGAAATTCTGCGGCAGAACGGCTACGGCACCGCTTTCTTCGGCAAGAACCATAACATCCCCGATTGGGAAACCAGCGTGTCCGGTCCGTACGACCGTTGGCCCGCTCTGCAAGGCTTCGATCACTTCTATGGCTTCGTCGGCGGAGAGACGAACCAGTGGGCACCCGGCCTTTATCGTGACAACCAGCCAGTTGAGATGACGATCCCGAAAGGCAAGGAAGGACACTACACGCTGAACGACTCGCTGGCGGACGAGGCCATCAACTACATCTTTCACCAGAAGTCGGTCACGCCCGACCGGCCGTTCTTCGTCTACTACGCCCCCGGCGCCACCCATGCTCCGCATCACGTTCCGAAAGAGTGGATGGACAAGTTCAAGGGGCAATTCGATCAGGGTTGGGACAAGTACCGCGAGGAGACTTATAAGCGCCAGCTCAAAATAGGCGTCGTCCCGCCCAATACGAAGTTGACTCCGCGTCCCAAGGAGATTCCGGCCTATGACTCGTTAACACCTGACCAGAAGCGTGTGGCCGCGCGTCTGATGGAAGCGTTCGCGGGGTTCACCGCTCAAACCGATTACGAAGTGGGGCGCGTCCTCGATGCCCTGGAGCAGATCGGGCAACTGCACAATACGCTCATCTTCTGGATCATCGGGGACAACGGCGCCTCCATGGAAGGCACTCCCTATGGTTGTTTCAATGAGTCAGCGGCCCTGGGCGGCATTCCGGAAGATCCGGCTTACATCGTGCAGCACCTGGATGAGATCGGCGGGCCGAATGCCTACAACCACTACCCGGTAGGCTGGGCCTGGGCCATGAACACGCCGTTCCAGTGGGGCAAGCAGATCGCCTCGCACCTGGGCGGCGTGCGCAACCCGATGGTGATCGCCTGGCCGGACCGCATCAAGGATCAGGGCGGCCTGCGCACGCAGTTTCATCACGTGATTGACATCGCGCCCACCATCCTGGAGGCAGCAAAGATCTCGGAACCTAACGAAGTGAACGGGGCAAAACAGAAGCCGATAGAAGGCGTGAGCATGATGTACAGCTTCGACAAAGCGAACGCCGAGGGCACGCGGAAGGTGCAGTACTTCGAGATGCTCGGCAATCGGGCGCTCTACAAAGATGGCTGGATGGCTTCCGTCCGGCATGGCCGCCTGCCGTGGACGCTGGGGACCTATGATTTTGACAAAGACACCTGGGAACTCTACGACTTGGCGCACGACTTCAGCCAAGGCAACGATCTGGCTGCGCAATATCCCGACAAGCTGAAAGAATTTCAAAACGCGTTCTGGGGAGAAGCCGAAAAATATCAGGTACTCCCGCTCGACGATCGTCTTACCGAACGAATAGCGGACACCACCTTGCGTCCCAGTCTAATTGCAGGGCGAACCACCTACACCTACTACCCGGGAACTGTACGAGTCCCCTATAGCTCGGCTGCTCAACTCACGAACCGGTCGTACACGATTACCGCCTACGTGGATGTGCCACCAGGAGGGTCAGATGGAGTTCTGGTAGCCGAAGGCGGGGTTCCGGGCGGTTATGTTCTCTTCATCAAAGATGGGCGGCCGACCTACGAATCGAACTATGCCGCGCAGACGCGCTACAAGGTGACCAGTTCCGAAGTTCTGGCGTCGGGGCCGAATGTCATCCGCATGGAGTTCCGTTATGACGGAGGCGGCCTCGGCAAAGGCGGCACAGTAATTCTCTTCGTGAATGACAAAAAGGTCGGGGAGGGCCGGCTTGCAAAGAGCGCCTGGGGTCGTTTCACGCTTGAGGATTTCGACATTGGTGAAGACAGCGGCTCACCCGTAAGCAATGCCTATGCCTCGCCGAATCGCTACACCGGCAAGCTCAAGAAAGTGGTCATCGACACCCAACCGCCAAGCCTTACCGCTGCGGAGCAAGAGACGCTTCGCAATATGGAGCGTGAGGCAAGGCTCGCAACGGAATAAGAGAAGCAGGGCGGGACGGTCGACCCGCCCTCAGCCTATCTTTTCAGGAAGAAGGAGATCAAATCATGACACATTGGATAAATGCTCAGCTTCGGATCGCAACAACTGGAGTGCGTGTCTTCGTTGTCGTTTGTCTTTGTGTTCTTGGAGTGGCCGTTGCTGCACAAGAACAGCCTGCTACAGGCGTCACTGTGGGCCCACACCCTTCAGGCGTTACCCCTCTAGCACAGTACCTCACGCCGGTTACCGGCAGGAAAGCTGACTTCTCGGCCTCGATTCAGCTTGCGACTCCGGTCCGCTGGAATCCGGCAGCGGAAGCTGCGAAGTTAGCGCCCGGTTCTGGCCCCCGCCGAATTACGCTGGACGAAGCACAACAGCAAGCCGCAACAGCCAACAACCCGATGTTCCGCCTCGCAACACTGGGCGTCGAAGCGGCCAAACAACACCGGCTGGGCGTGCAATCGGATTTCTTCCCGAAGATCAGCTCCACCTTCGCCAACCTCCACTTCAACAAGTTTATGGGTGATACCCTCCTGGTCAAAAGACCGGTTCTCGGGGATATCACGTTCGCAGTGCCGCTTGTGTCTAAAGACGAAACCTTGGTAGCGGTCACGGTAACGCAACCGATCACCCCATTATTCAAACTTCACCAGGTCCTCAGGATTGCCCGCGCCGACGAGCGAGTGGCAAGGGCCAAAGCCGGCGAGCCGGCGTCCGAAGTGGCCAGCAATGTCGAGCAGTCGTTTTTCGACCTGCTGGTTGCTCAGCGGCAAAGGGAAATCGCCGAAGCGAAGCTCAAGAAGGTCGAGAACAAGCGGCTCCTGGCAAGTACCTCGACCCCGCCTGCAGGTCTAGTCGAACACGAGATGGAGTGGATCGAGGCCGATAAGGCGTTCGTACTGGCCAGCAGCCAGGTGAAAGAGGCTACAGTGGCTCTCAACGCGCTCCTGGGATGGCCGGCAGATACGGAGCTTGAGCCGGTGATGCCCGCCCCATTTAGCGAGAACATCTCCGCCAGTGAAGCAGCCGAGAAGGCCTTGCAGAACAACCCGGAAGTAGTGGAGGCGGAACAGACATTGGTTAAGGCTCAAGCAGTCTCGAAACTCTCCAAGCTGGATTACGTACCGGACGTGGCCGTGATTGGCGGCTATGCCTATCAAAACGCAGTGCCGCTCTTGCCCAACGACTTCTCGTATGTCGGTGTGATGGCCAGCTACAACTTGTTTGACTTCGGCAAGCGCGAGCGCACGATGAAAGAACGCAATGCACAGGCCGCTATGGCAGAGACCGGATTGCAGCTGGTCAAAGCCAAGGTTGCCGCGAGCGTGGCCAAGGCCTACTTTGACCTGGACCGCTCACGCCAGCTCACCCAACTCGCACGCCGCATGAACTCGGCAAGTCAGGCGATAGAAGTGAACTATGAACCCGAAGAGGCCAAAGCCGCGAGAGCGAGAATCGAAGCAGAAGTGCTGCAGGCGGAACTGGAGTACCGCCAGGCATTTTCCCGGTTGCAGCAGTTGATTGGAACAGGGGGCAAGTAGAACGTTGGACAACGGTGCGACTCTACCTGCCGGAAGCCAAGGTCCTCGAACACAAGGGACTTCAATATCATGACTTCTTAAGCATTGCGGAAGAAATGCGAGGCGTGGAGCTGATGTGGGAAAGGAGAAAGGATCCGCTTGAACCTATGCAATGAGACGCAACTATCAAATCAGCAACAAGGAGGTTAGTTCATGAGATCGCAAAACATAGCTTTGACGGCATTATCAGTAGCCGCGGCGGGCTGCAGTCTGCCGGCGTTTGGTCAGGAGGTGCTGCCCGCACCTCCGGCGCCTTTCAAGGGACAAATCGGGCTGAGCGTCAAAGACTCGAACTCCGACTTTCCAAAGCCGATGGTGGCGCCCAAGGGAGCGCCTAATGTTGTCTTGATTCTGCTGGATGACGTCGGCTTCGGAGCGTCGAGCAGCTTCGGGGGGCCCATCAGTACGCCGACGCTTGAACGGCTCGCGCAGCACGGGCTGCGCTACACGCAGTTCCACACCACGGCGCTCAGCTCGCCCACACGCGCCGCGCTGCTCACCGGCCGGAATCATCACTCCGCGCACACGGGAGTGATCATGGAACAGGCCACGGGCTTTCCCGGCTACGACAGCCTGATGGGCAAGGACACGGCGACTGTCGCCGAAATTCTCAGACAGAAAGGTTGGAACACGAGCTGGTTCGGCAAGAATCACAACGTGCCCGATTGGCAGAGCAGCCAGGCCGGTCCCTTCGACCTCTGGCCGACCGCTCTGGGCTTCGATTATTTCTATGGGTTTGTTGGCGCGGAGACCAACCAGTGGCGTCCGGCAATTTTTGAAGGCACCACGCCCATCGAGCCATACCTCGGGAATCCGGACTACAACTTCGATTACGACATGGCCGACAAGGCCATCAAATGGGTGCGTAATCAGAAGGCCGTCGCACCCGACCGGCCGTTCTTCCTCTACTATGCGCCGGGGGCCACGCACTCCCCGCACCACCCGAGGAAGGAATGGATCGCGAAATACAAGGGCCAGTTCGATCAGGGCTGGGACAAGGTGCGCGAGGAAACACTCGCCCGGCAGAAGAAACTGGGCCTAGTGCCGCAAAACACGCAGTTGACCCCGCGCACCCAGGGGATACCGGCCTGGAACTCCCTCAATGCCGAACAGAAGCAGCTCTATGCCTACATGATGGAGATTTACGCCGGCTATCTCAGCCAGACCGACTACAACGCGGGCCGCGTCCTGGATGCGATTGAGCAGCTGGGCCAACTCGACAACACGCTTGTCATCTACATTGTCGGCGACAACGGCGCCAGCGCCGAGGGCTTGATGGGAGGCTCATTAAACGAGATCGCCATGTTGAACGGAATACCTGAAGATTACAAAGAGGTCCTCAAACACAAGAACGATCTGGGTACGTGGAAGACGCACAACCACTATCCGATCGGCTGGGCCCATGCGATGGACACCCCCTTCCAGTGGACCAAGCAGATCGCCTCGCACTACGGCGGCACTCGCAACGGCATGGTCATCTCTTGGCCCGCCCGTATCAAGGACCAGGGCGGTATCCGGTCCCAGTGGCATCACACCATCGACATCGTGCCGACCATTATGGACGTGACCGGTCTACCCCAGCCCTCGGCCGTTGATGGCGTGGCGCAGAAACCGATCGAGGGTGTGAGTATGGCTTACACCTTCGACGATGCCAAAGCGCCGTCCGCACGCCGGACGCAGTACTTCGAGATGTTCGGCAACCGCGCCATCTATCATGACGGGTGGGTGGCCTGCACGACACCGCACCTGGCACCTTGGGAAGATGTGTTGATGACCTCTATCCCTCCGATTGATGTAATCAGCGGCTATACGTGGGAGCTCTATCATGTCGCGGACGACTTCAGCGAGGCGGTTAATCTGGCCGAGCAGAATCCAGACAAGCTCCACGAACTCCAGTTGCTGTTCTATGCTGAGGCCGCCAAATACAACGTGCTACCTCTGGATGACAGCAAGGCTCTGCGCATGGACCCGGCCATACGCCCCAGCCTCACGCGCGGACGCACAGAGTTCACCTACTACGGTACCTTGACGCGTATCCCCGAGGGCGGGGCACCGGATGTGAAGAACAAGTCGTTCCGCATCACCACTAGCGTGGTTCTCCCTAAGGGCAATGAACAAGGCATTGTAGTCACGCAGGGCGGACTGTCCGCTGGCTACGCGCTGATGTTCAAGGACGGCAAGCCGATTTTCCATTATAACTTGGGGAACGTCACACACTACAACATCGCGGCCAAAGACGCCCTTGCGCCCGGCAAGCACAGCGTTGTCTTCGACTTCAAGTACGATGGCGGCGACATCGGCAAAGGTGGCACTGGCACGCTCAGCGCGGACGGCAAGCAGGTCGCCCAAGGCCGCATCGGCGCCACCATGCCCCTGCGCTTCAGCCTCGATGAAACCTTCGACGTCGGCGAAGACACCGGGACACCTGTGAGCGAGGACTACGACGTGCCGTTCAAGTTTACCGGCACCATTGAAAAAGTCGTGGTCGATCTGAAACCGCAGGACACAGCCGCCAAGGCAGCGGCAGAGAAGGTCGAGCGTCGAGCGGCTGCCGAACTGGCGGCAGTGGATTGAACGTATGACGAGTACAGTGGCCCGCGCCACAGCGGCGCGGGCCATGGCTCTGACTCTAAGGACATAGTTGCGCTATGACGATTCCTCGAATAATTCTCGTCCAATCATCGAAAGGCACAGGGCGCCGTTATCATGTGATGGTGAAGCCCACGAGCTCCGTGTGCAATCTGAATTGCACCTATTGTTACTACCTTCATAAAGAACAGCTTCTGGGCACGAGTTCAAAATCGCGAATTTCCGACGAGATTCTCGAAACGCATATCCGTCAATACATCGAGGGACAGGAGGGCGACGAGGTCGTCTTCACCTGGCAGGGCGGCGAGCCGACCCTCATGGGGCTGGCGTTCTTCGAGAAAGTGGTCGCACTGCAGCAGAAGTACAGGCGACCTGGGCAGAGCATCGAAAACGATCTTCAGACCAATGGCACTCTGCTGGACGATGAGTGGTGCCGGTTTCTGAAGACGCATCACTTTCTGGTGGGTCTCAGCATCGACGGCCCAGAAAAACTCCACGACGCATATCGCCGAACCAAAGACGGACGGCCCACCTTCAAGAAAGTATTCTCGGCCGCTGAGCTGCTTCACAAACACGGTGTAAGGTTTAACACTCTGACCGTCGTCAACCGGCTAAACGCTACGCGACCCCTCGATGTGTACCGCTTTCTCAGCCGGGAAGTATGTCCCTATGAGCTGCAGTTCCTTCCCTGTGTGGAGCCCAAGGTCTTCCGGACCATTGCTCCACAGCAATGGGATCCGGTGAGCTTGCCATGTCTTGAATCCTCGGCTGCGCATCCTGGAAATCCTGACTCTGTGGTTACGGACTGGTCGGTGAACCCGAATGATTGGGGCAAGTTTCTCTGCAAGGTCTGGGACGAATGGTACGCGAGGGACTACGGGAAAATATTTGTGAACCTGTTCGAGACTGCGGTGGCTCAGTGGATGGGTATGGACTCACAGATGTGTACCTACCATGAATTCTGCGGCAAGAATGTTGTGTTGGAGCACGATGGCACCGTCTATGCCTGCGACCACTTCGTCTATTTCCACTACGAACTCGCCAACATTCTGCACAGCACCAGTTCCAACATAGTGTTCTCTGGACGGCAAGTGACGTTCGGGTTGAATAAATTTGCTTCTCTGCCGCAGTATTGCCGCGAATGCAAGTATTTGTTCGCATGCAATGGCGAGTGCCCGAAGAATCGCCTTCTCCGAACTCCGAGCGGCGAACCGGGACTGAACTACCTGTGCAGTGGGCTAAAGAAGTTCTGGGAACACATTGATCCGGTTATGCCAGCCATCATGCGCCGGGTTCAGGCTGAGAGATGAAAGCGGCAATAAAGGTTTCGAATTCAACGTGGGCAATGGGTGGCGGTCGGTCAAGAACGAACCATCGCCATTGGAGCCCGGCGAGGAAACTCGAAAGGGAAGTTCTTTTCATGAAACGGGGGAGGATTACAGCTATGAAGACATTCCTACTCTGCACACTAATGTTGGCGGTTGTAAGTTGGACGCAGGCACAGCAACCTACCGCGTCCACTCCACAAAAATCGATGTCGAACTCCCTGGGACTACACACCTTTCCGGCAAAGAACCAGACAGCGGCACAGCAAGAAAAGGACGAATCAGCCTGTTACAGCTGGGCGAAGCAGGATTCGGGTTTCGACCCCGTCGCTGAGCTGAGCAAGCAGCAATCCTCTACTACAGCGCTGCCATCGACACCACAAACTCCCCAAACACGAGGAGCGGGGGTGAAGGGGGCCGCGGGCGGAGCGGCAACCGGTGCGGTCGTAGGAGCGATAGCAGGCGATGCCGGGAAGGGAGCCGCAGCTGGAGCGGCCGCTGGAACAATAGCAGGCCGCGCCAGGGCCAGGCGCGCACAGCGACAGGCCCAGGAACATGCCAAACAGCAGCAACAGCAGCAGGCCCAGGCGAAAGCACAGACCCAGGAGAAACTCGACAGCTTCAAGAAAGGATTCGGCGCCTGCATGGAGGGAAAAGGTTACGTCGTGAAATGACTAAAGTCGCGTCGACTTCGACACTGTTTGATAGATGTCGTTGGCTCGCTCTGGGTGCAAGGAAGTGACGGTTGGAGGTGTGATCTGACTGCATCGGATTTTGCGGAAGCGGAACGAAAGGAGCTTTTCTATGACACTTACGTTGAGAGCCACAACGGCATTGGCTTTCTTATGCGTGGTCGCTGTCGCGTGGGGACAAGACGTTCATTACAACTATGACCGTGCCACCAACTTTGCTGCCTACAAGACTTACCAGTGGGCTGACATACAAGGTGGTGCAGTGACTGATCAGTTGGTGGACCAAAACATTAAGCGAGCGGTCGATGAACAACTCGCGCTGAAAGGCCTGACCAAGGTAGAAAAGGGCGCGGATCTGTACGTTGGCTACCAGGCAGCTGTGAACGAAGAAAGAAGAGTGGATGTCTGGGGCACGGGACCTCGTTGGGGAGGAGGCATGGCTCAGGCCGAGACCAGAACCATAAAGGTCGGACAACTGGTGATCAACATGTACGATCCCGCGAGGAAACAACTGATATGGCGTGGAGTGGCCACGAAGACGCTTGAGCCGAGTAAAGACCCGGACAAGAACTACAGGAACCTCCAGAAAGCGATGGCCAAGCTCTTTAAGAATTATCCTCCTCAAACGAAGAAGTAGATGGGGACGGATTAGGCTGCGGCCGTGGTCGCAGCTGGGTGCGCGATTTGCCTACCGACGATTCGCTGGCGATGGTGGCTCAGCAGATCAAAGGGAGCTTCACGAACACGCTATTCCAAGAACTGCGGGGCACCGCATTTCCAGTCGAAGCACGCTAGGATGCAAACCCAGAAACGCCGGCCTTCCGCACCACGCGCAGGAGCGCTTGGGGCACGCGTCGGATACGACGACGATGAACATCTACACCCACATGGTCAACGACGAGGGGCGCAAATACGCCGAGAAAGTGGAAGCCTCATTTCCATTTGTTAGCTATTTGTTAGCAAGAGGGTCGGCGGAAGGTGTGAGGCCGGAAAAGGTCAACTAACAAAGTGATGGGCGCTCAAACAGATACGCCGAGCGCCCATCTAGAATCTGGTTGCGGGGGTTGGATTTGAACCAACGACCTTCGGGTTATGAGCCCGACGAGCTACCAGACTGCTCCACCCCGCGAAAGCATCATAGCGGAAGCGCAGAGGTTCGTCAAACCAGCGGCGGCCTTTGACAGCCAAACTGCCGAGCATAATCGTGCTTGGGTGAGTGCCTGCCCGGTTCAGCACGGAGTAGCACTTGAGTTGTGGTTTGTTAACTTGCACTGCCCGCGTGCATAAGCGCATCAGAATAAGCGGGTGCCGTATTCTCGTAGAAAACGTAAAACTCCCGGCAAGGTTGATGTCCTCACAGAAGGTGTGGGGCCGTGCCGTAGTTGCGCTGCGCCGGGCTCAACTGTTGCGCGATCATCGTTTGGATCCTTGAGACCCTCGCGCATCCGGTGAACGTTCAGGTTTCTCCGCCGTGACATTGACCTGCTCTCCCTGTTCTAGCGCGTCGGGTGGATTGACCACGACGTTATCTTCCGGCGCGATCCCCTGGAGAATTTCAACAGCAGTACCCAAATCACGTCCGATGGTGATTTTCTTCAAATTGAGACGGCTATCCGAACCGACGACAGCGGCCATTGTTCCTTCCGGGCGGAAGAGCAAGGCATTGATCGGCAAGGTGAGCCGCTGATCGGTCAGTTTGGCGGCAAAGTACACTTGCGCGTACGCACCCGGAAGCAGCGTGCCGGAGGGATTGGGCACGTCCACTTCGGTGAGCAACGTGCGTGTCGCGGGGTCGATCGAGTTAGACGTGCGCGCGACTTGGCCGCAGAATCTGCGCCCGGGGAACTCGAGCAACTCAAGGCATGCCTTCAGCCCGGAGTGAATCGAGGGTCCGTAGGACTGAGGAACGGAGACAAAGACGCGCAACGGATCGATTTGCGCGAGGTCAAACATTTCCTTGGTGGCGATACCGCCATTCCCTGCATTGATCAACGTTCCTGTATCGATGTTCCGCTGTGTGATCACGCCTGAAAACGGCGCGTAGACGCGCTTGAACGATTCCAGCTCTTCAAGACGCTTGACGTTGGCCTCAGCCGATTGCACCATCGCTTGTCGCGCCGCGTGATCACCGTTGGCGTTGTCCACATCCTGTTTGGAAACGGACTCGGTCTTCAGCAGATCTTGATAACGCGCCATTGTGATGCTGGATAGGTTGAGATTTGCCTGAGCGGTGGTGAGATCGGCGCGAGCCTGCAGTAGCTGTTGGTCCACTTCGGGGGTTTCAATTTCGGCGAGGAGGTTGCCTTTGTTCACGTGGCTACCGATATCTTTATACCATTTCTTCAGATATCCATTAGTGCGAGCGTAAATGGGGGAATCGACGTATGCCGTGAGTGTTCCCGGCAACACCATTTCGCCTCCACCCACGATCGGCGTCACGTGAATCACCGAGACGAACGGCACGGCCATCTTCTCCGTCTGCTCGGCTAGCACACGGTGTTCGGTTCGCCTCTGTACAAGAACATAGACGCCCAGCGCCAGCAAAACGACAAAGAATAGGAAAAACCACCGCAGCAACGGGCCGCGGCGCGTCGTCAAGCCGCTGGAGCTATCTTGGTGCTGCGAAACGTTATGCGAATCGGTAGGGATTTCGGACATCCGCAACATTCTCCTCGAACTTCCGGCTATGCTAAGAAATGTTCTCTGCCGCAGCGTCTGCCCGTGTCCCCGGCCTGTGATGTCGATGGACCAGTGAGAACACGCACGGCACAAAAAATAGAGTCGCAAATGTGGCTACGATCAAGCCGCCTATAACCGCGCGGCCAAGCGGCGCGTTCTGCTCGCCGCCTTCGCCCCATCCCAGCGACAGCGGAACCATTCCGATGATCATCGCCAGCGCCGTCATCAGCACAGGGCGCATTCGGATGTAACCGGCTTGCAGCGCCGCCTGTTTAGAGTTGAGGCCTTCGTTCAAACGCTCGCGCGCGAACGACACCAACAAGATGCTGTTGGCCGTGGCTACGCCCATGCACATGATCGTGCCCGTCAGCGACGGCACGCTCAGAGTGGTGTGCGTCAGCAATAAAATCCAGATAATACCGGCCAAGGCTCCGGGCAGCGCGGTAATGATAATGAACGGGTCGATCCAAGACTGGAAATTCACGACGATCAAGAGATAGACCAGAACGATGGCGACTCCCAGACCTGCGCCGAGGCCGGCGAATGAGGAGGTCATCGTAGCCACTTGCCCGCGGCGCACGAGCTGCGTGCCGCGAGATAGCTTGCTCTTAAAGTCTTGCAGCACGTTTTGGATGTCCGTATCCACGCTGCCGAGATCGCGCCCCTCGACCGAAGCATAAACGTTAACCATCGGATTGCTATTATAGTGGCTGATCAGAGCCGGTTCTACGTTGACGTTCATCTGCGCCAGATTTTGTAAAATCTGCGGCGTCCTGGTAAAGCCCGAGGAGACAGGAATGTTATTCAGAGCCTGCATCGAGTCGATCTTGTACTGCGGCACCTGCACGACAACGTTGTATTCAATGCCATTTGCTGGGTTGACCCAGAACGATGGAGTAATCTGGAGGCTCGAGCTCAGCGAGAGTAGAACACTGTTGGCCACATCCTGTTGGCTCAAATTTACTGACTGCGCTTTTGTGCGGTCAACATCCAGGAACAGCGTCGGGTAGGAGCGCAACTGCTGGACGTGAACGTCCACCGCGCCGGGAATGTGCTGGATGCGATTGGAAATCTCTTGCGCGATCTTGTAGTTAGCCGTCTGGTTTGGCCCGACGAGCTGGATATCGACCGGGGCAGGGACCCCAAAGTTCAGAATCTGGCTGACCATGTCCGCAGGCTGGAAAAAGAATTGCGTTCCGGGGAACTCTTCGGCCAAATCCTCACGCAACCGGTCAATATAGTGCTTGGTTGGCAACTTGTGCCCGGGCTTCAAACCGATCAGGATTTCGGCGTCGGATTCACCGATCACGCCGGAGTTACTATAGCTCGTATTGATCGAGCTGTTATACAAACCGATGTTGTCGAGGACGTTGCCGAGGTCTTCCGCGGGAATCACGCGCCGGATCAGATTATCCACTCCATCGGCTTCGCGCGCTGTTTCTTCAACCCGCTGGCCTGCTCGGGCGCGCATGTGCAGCCGGATCAAACCGGCATCCACACTCGGAAAGAAGTCGCGCCCCAGCACAAACAGAAAGGGCACGGAAGCCACGCAGAGGAGCAGAAACAGAGCCAGGAACAACAAAGCGTGATCGAGACAGAAGTTCAGGCTCCGGCGGTAGCCGTCACGCATGCGCTGGAAACCCTGCGCAAACATGCGCTGGATGCGCGAGAAGATGTCGTTGCCGGTGGCGTATTCTTCACCATGGTGGTGCTTGAGCAGGTACATTGCCATCGTGGGAACCAGAGTTCGGGAAAGAAGATAAGAAGCCAGCATGGCAAAAACCACCGCTTCCGCCAGCGGCACGAATAGGAATTTCGCAACTCCCGTTAGAAAGAACATGGGGACAAACACGATACAGATACACAGCGTGGAAACCAGGGCCGGAATGGCGATTTCCTGCGAACCATCAAGAATCGCTCGCACTGTATCTTTGCCCTGCGCCAGGTTTCTTTCGATGTTCTCAATCGCCACCGTGGCATCGTCGACCAAGATGCCAACCGCAAGCGCGAGTCCGCCGAGGGTCATCAGATTGATGGTTTCGTGGAGGGCGCTCAACACGGAGATGGAGACCAGTATTGAAAGTGGGATAGAGATGGCGATGATCAGCGTGCTTCGCCAGCTCCCCAGGAACAGCAGAATCATCAGCGCCGTTAAACAGGCGGCCACCAGCCCCTCGCGGACCACTCCCTGAACGGCGGCCCGCACGAAGATCGACTGGTCGAATAGAGGCGTAATGACCAGTTGAGGCGGGAGAAGGGAAGCGACTTGCGGCAGCTTGGCATAAATCTGCGATACGACGTCGAGTGTCGAGACAGCTCCGTTCTTGTAGACCGAGACCAGTACACCGCGCTGTCCATCCATGCGCACGATGTTGATCTGCGGCGAGAAGCCATCGCTGACGTTGGCGACGTCGCGGACATAGATTGTCGCCCCGTTGCTGGTTTTGATAGGCAGATCGTTCAATGCGGCGATGGTCTCGGTCGAACCGTTCAACTCGACATTGTATTCGGTCGAACCCAGCTTGGCCGTTCCGGAAGGCAGCGCCAAGTTCTGCGCACTGATGGCGTTAATCACGTCCACCGGCGAAAGGCCCTTCGCCTGCAGCGCCGGGATGTCCACGTTCACGGATACCTGGCGCATCTTTCCGCCGTAAGGCCAAGGGACCGCGGCGCCCGGCACCGTCGCCATCTGACTGCGAATGATATTATTTCCGTAGTCGAATAATTCTTGTTCGGATATCCCCTGGCCTTTCAGGCCGAGTTGCAAGATAGGCACCGCCGAAGCCGAATAGGTGACGATGATCGGAGGAGAGATGCCCAGAGGCAGTTGTCGAATGATGGCTTGTGATACGGCAGTGATCTGCGTGAGCGCCACATGGACGTCTGTCCCTGGGTGGAAGAACGTCTTGATGACCGAGCGGCCACCCACCGTCTGCGATTCGGTGTGCTCGATGTTGTCCACCACAGCGGTCATGTATCGCTCGAAGTTCGTGACGATCCGGTATTCCATTTGTTGGGGGGGCAACCCGGTGTAGTTCCAGATGATGCTGACCACCGGAATATCGATATTTGGGAAGACGTCGGTGGGCGTGCGTTGCAGCACGATCGGGGTCATCAGAATGATGACCAGCGCGACCACAATAAATGTGTACGGCCGGTTCAGTGCGATACGTACAATCCACATAGCCTGTTCTCGAAGTAGCCCGATCCTTCCTGCGGCGCAAACCGGCGGAAGGGAAATCACAACTGTACTACCTTCTCCTTATTATGCCTATTTTGATGCGCCGGAATTTTATTGCGTTACATGAATACCCCCGTGTTCTTGCTTGGTCTAGGTATAGCAAGAAAGCGCCTTGAAGCCGTAATCCATGTTCTGTTGGTTGTGACAGTGAAAAAGCGTTAGTCCGGGTTGGTCGGCTACTAAATCCACCGCCACGCGTCCATAGCCCGGCACGACGAAGGTGTCCTTGATGATTCCGGTTGTTGCTTTCCCGTTGATCTCGACCAGCTCAAATGAGTGCCGATGAATATGCACGGGGTGCGCATCGTCGGTCCGATTACGGAAGACGAGACGGTAGCGCATGCCCTGTCGAAGCAAGAATTCTCGCTCGTGCGGATACTGTTTCCCGTTGACCAGCTAGCGGTTGAACTTGCCGGGCCCGCCCGGAATCTTTTCCTGGCCATCCGTCATGCACGCACGAACCGTTGACGAGGTTCAGTGCGGAAACGCTTCCGGTGCGCGAGTGCGGCACAACAGCAGATCGCCAACGGCTTGAACTCTTGTGATGTTGCGCGCATCCGATTGTGATGTTCAGCCCCCTTGAAAAAACATTTGAAATGTTTTTTGCAATGCTGGTATAGTGCACGTCTCAGACGAGGGTTGGGTGGGGTTTTTATAATCGCAATCTTAAATATACTCGGAGCAGTCCGGCAGCGATTGTATGGAAGGGCGAGGTTTCGCTGCCGGGTTGTAGCCCCTTCGTGGTCCAGCGCGCCGTTTTCCGCGATTCGTGGCCGCTTCCGCGGTTTACAGAGAGGCTCTAAGGCCGTCTAGGCTGTCCACCTCGGAGACGGCTCCGAGCGACGTTGGTATGGCTCAGATATTTCATCACAGCACGAATACGATTGCGCGCGTCAGCATTTTTGGCGCGGTGATCCTCATCGCATTGCTGGGATATGTCGCGGAGGTCGTCAACAACTCGCCCTATGTCACCGATGTGGACGTCGCGCAGCCCCAGCCGGTCCCGTTCAGCCACAAGCATCACGTGGGTGAACTCGGTGTGGATTGCCGGTATTGCCACAGTTCGGTCGAAGTGTCTTCTTCGGCTGGCATGCCGCCCACGCAGACCTGCATGACCTGCCATTCACAGATCTGGACCCAAGCCGCCATGCTCCAGCCCGTGCGCGCCAGTTACCGCGATTCCAAACCGATTTCCTGGACGCGCGTGAACGCCGTGCCGGACTTCGTCTATTTCAATCACAGTATTCATGTCGCCAAGGGCGTCGGCTGCACAACCTGTCACGGCCCCATCGCGGAAATGAACATCACCTGGCGCGCACAGACGCTCTATATGCGGTGGTGTCTCGATTGTCACAACGCACCGGAGAAATACCTGCGGCCGCGCTCGGAAGTTTTCAATGCATTCTATACGGCGCCGCCGGATCAACTGGCGCTCGGGCGCAGGCTCGTGAGCGAATACAATGTACAGAAACTGACCGACTGCACGACGTGTCACCGTTAGAGGAAACAGGGAATTGATGGAGACAGAGGGAAAGAACGGCAAGCGACCCGATGTGGATATCGCGGCGCTTCGACAGACAGCAAGCGAGGGGAATGCGCCACGGTTTTGGCGCAGCCTTGATGAGCTTGCCGATACTCCGGAATTTCGCGTGCTCGCGGAGAATGAGTTTCCGCACGGGGCGAATGATCCCGGAGCGGCGATTGACCGGCGCGAACTGTTGAAAGTGATGGCTGCCTCGGCGGCTTTCGCCGGACTTACGGGCTGCACGAAGCTTCCGACGCAGAAGATTGTCCCCTACGTCCGCCAGCCGGAGCAGATTATCCCAGGAAAACCGTTGTTTTATGCGACGGCAGTCACGCTGGGTGGCGTCGCCACCGGTGTGCTGGTAGAAAGCCATATGGCGCGGCCCACGAAGATCGAGGGCAATCCCGACCATCCAGGCAGCCTGGGCGCAAGCGACGCATTCGCGCAGGCGTCAGTCCTGGGACTGTATGATCCGGACCGCTCGCAAGCTGAAATTCATGATGGCCGTATCGGGAGTTGGACCGAATTCCAGACCGAGTTATCCGCCGCACTTGCAGAAGAAAAGGGGGCCAGTGGAGCGGGGGTGAGGCTGCTGACGGGTACGATCACGTCTCCGTCACTGGCCGCGCAAATTCGCACTTTCCTGAAGACGTTTCCGTCCGCGAAGTGGTATCAGTACGAATCTGTGGGACGCGATAATGTCCGCGAAGGGGCGAGGATCGCGTTCGGGGAATATACAAATACGGTTTACCGCGTGGAACGCGCGGAAGTGATTCTCACGCTGGATTCGGATTTCCTGACCAGCGGCCCCGGAAGTATCCGTTACGCACGCGAGTTTGCGCGCAAACGGCGAGTGGACGATGGCGAAGCAAAAATGAACCGGCTGTACGCTGTGGAAGCCACACCCACTAACACCGGTTCGATGGCCGATCATCGCCTGAGGTTACGGGCGTCAGAGATCGAGAGCTTTGCGCGCGCGCTTGCGCGGCAACTCGGCCTGAGCGTCGCTGCCAGCCCGGTCGGGCCATCCAATGTGCCGGCCGAATGGATTCCGGCGCTGGCGCGCGATTTGAAGCAGCATGCGGGTACATGTCTGGTGGTCGCGGGTGATCAGCAGCCGGCGATTGTGCACGCACTTGTGCACGCCATCAATCAGACTTTGGGAAATTTCGACAAGACGATTTATTTCACTCAGCCAATTGAAGAATCCCCGGTCAATCAGTGGCAGTTCATCGGCGAACTGGCGGCCGACATCCGCGCCGGGAAGGTCCGTACTCTGTTGATCTTCGGCGGCAACCCAGCCTACGATGCCCCCGCGGACTTGGGCCTTAAAGAATTACTGCCCAAGGTGAAATTCAGCGTGCGGCTCGGGCTCTACGAAGATGAAACCTCGGCGCTGTGTCACTGGCACATTCCCCAAGCTCACTCACTTGAATCGTGGGGCGACGCGAGGGCCTACGACGGCACGGTTACAGTGATTCAGCCGCTGATCGCGCCACTCTACGTCGGCAAGTCAGAATACGAATTTCTCGAATTGCTCAACGGCCAAACGGGGAAATCACCCCACGATATCGTGCGCGAATTCTGGCAGGCCCAGATGACCGCCATTACACGCTTTGATGAGTTCTGGGAGAAGACACTGCGCGATGGAGTGATGGCCGGCACGGCATTTCCTCCCAAGCAAGTCTCCATGAAGCCCGGAATCGGCGAGCAGGCTCCCGCCGCCCCTCCGCAAGGACTTGAGATTATCTTCCGTCCTGACCCAACCATCTGGGATGGCCGGTTTGCAAATAACGGCTGGCTGCAGGAATTACCGAAGCCTCTGACAACACTCGCATGGGACAGCGTTGCGATGCTGAGCCCGAAGACGGCCCAGCGGCTAGGATTGAACAGTGAAGACACCATCGAGTTGAAATATCTGGGCCGGACCATCCTGGCGCCGGTCTGGGTGATGCCCGGACATGCGGATGAAAGCGTGAGCGTGTTCCTGGGGTATGGCCGGACTCGCGCAGGACGCGTGGGAACGGGCGTGGGCTTCGATGCGGGTTGGATTCGGCCATACGCTACGCCCTGGATCGGGGCAGGACTTGAGATTCGAAAGACGGGCCAGAAATGGTCGCTGGCGGCGAGGCAGACGCACAGCACGATGGAAGGGCGTGACTTGGTGCGAGTCGCCACGCTTGAGGAGTACCGCAAGAATCCGAAGTTCGCGCAGACGGATACGGAGGAAAATCCGCTCTCGCTGTATCCGCCCGTGAAGTATGAGGGTTACGCATGGGGCATGGCGGTGGACCTGAACGCGTGTACCGGGTGTGGCGCATGCGTGGTGGCCTGCCAGGCGGAAAACAACATCGCCGTTGTGGGAAAGAAGCAAGTCAAGATTGGCCGCGAGATGCACTGGATTCGGATCGACCGCTACTACCATGGGGATTTGGACGACCCGAAGACGTACCACGAGCCCCTGCTCTGCATGCAGTGTGAAAACGCGCCCTGCGAACTCGTCTGCCCGGTGGCGGCGACGGTGCATAGCGCGGAGGGCCTGAACGAAATGGTCTACAACCGCTGCGTGGGCACGCGTTATTGCTCGAACAACTGTCCGTACAAGGTGCGACGGTTTAATTTCTTCCTCTTTTCGGACTGGGAAACGCCGAGCCTGTTCGGCTTGCGCAATCCGAACGTGAGCGTGCGCAGTCGCGGCGTGATGGAAAAGTGCACCTACTGCGTGCAGCGCATCAACGCGGTGAAAATTAAGGCCGAAGAAGAGGATCGTACCGTACGGGACGGAGAAATCATTACGGCCTGTCAGCAGTCGTGTCCGTCGGAAGCGCTCCTGTTTGGCAACATCAACGATCCGAATAGCGCCGTGTCCAAAATGAAGGCGAAAAACCTGAATTACAGCCTGCTTGAGGAACTGAATACCCGGCCGAGAACGACATATCAAGCGCGGCTGCGCAATCCGAACCCGGAGATCGAGGAAGCGGCTGCAGTCTAAGGTGAAATGACTCATGGCAGATAGTCCGGCCGACAAACTGGCAAAGCAGAACGTGTCCGCGCCGATCCTTGGCCCCGGACACGACTATGCCTCGGTCACGGACAAGATCAGCAGCATCGTGCTGACTCACCGAACGCCGAAATGGTGGATGCTGGGTTTCGCCGTTTCGTTCGCGCTGCTGATGCTGCTCATGTTTGCCGTCACGTATCTCTTCGCTCTCGGCGTTGGGATCTGGGGTATCCAGATTCCGGTCGGATGGGGCTTTGCGATCATCAACTTCGTTTGGTGGATCGGAATCGGGCACGCGGGCACGCTGATTTCCGCGATCCTCTTGCTCCTGCGACAACAATGGCGCACATCGATCAACCGGTTTGCCGAGGCGATGACCCTGTTTGCCGTGGCCTGCGCGGGAGTTTTTCCGCTGATCCACATGGGCCGTCCGTGGCTGGCCTACTGGATGTTCCCATACCCCGACACGATGAAAATGTGGCCGCAATTCCGGAGCCCGCTGGCGTGGGATGTGTTTGCGGTTTCGACCTACGCAACCGTGTCGCTGCTGTTCTGGTTTGTCGGCCTGCTTCCGGACTTGGCGACGTTTCGTGACCGGGCGAAGAATCGTGCCACCAAGATCATTTACGGCGTGCTGGCGATGGGCTGGCGCGGATCGGCGATCCACTGGCAGCGGCACGAAATGGCTTCCTTGCTGCTGGCTGGGTTGGCAACTCCCCTGGTGCTCTCTGTTCACACGGTGGTGAGCTTCGACTTTTCTTTCGGCATCGTCCCCGGATGGCACTCGACGATCTTTCCTCCGTACTTCGTGGCCGGAGCCATTTACGCGGGGTTCGCCATGGTGCTGACGCTTGCGATTCCTCTGCGAAAGCTCTTCGGCCTGGAAGACTTCATTACGATGCGTCACCTCAACAACATGGGCAAGGTGATGCTGGCCGCCGGCCTGATCGTCGGCTACGGCTATGTGATGGAAGCGTTTATGGGGTACTACAGCGGGAATCAGTTCGAACGCTACATGACCCTGAACCGCATGTTCGGCCCCTACGGGGCCATCTACTGGTGCTTGATTGTCTGCAACATCATTACGCCGCAGTTTCTGTGGTTCCGCAAAGTGCGTGCGAGCGTGGGCAGCCTGTTTGCGATCGCCATGGTGGTGAACGTGGGGATGTGGCTCGAGCGGTTTGTGATTGTCGTGACCAGCCTGCATCGCGATTTCCTCCCGTCGTCGTGGGGGATGTATTACCCGACCAGGTGGGATTGGGCCACGTATATCGGCACCATCGGACTGTTCCTGACGTTGTTTTTCCTCTTCATCCGTTTCCTGCCGCTGATTTCGATCTTTGAGGTGCGGCAACTGGTGGCGATTGAAGCGGAGAAGAAAAAGGCCGAATGACGCCGGCAACGCGGTTTGATCCGCGGAACCGGTGATGAGGAAATGAACAAGAATACGATCTACGGACTGATGGCGGAATTTAGCACGGCGGAGCAACTGCTCGAGGCCGCGCACCGCACGCACAATGCGGGATACCGCCGCATCGACGCGTTCGCCCCATTCCCCATCGAAGGACTTGCGGACGCTATCGGTTTCCGCAGAACGCGCCTGCCGCTGGTCGTGCTGATCGGGGGGCTGATAGGTGGAGGGACGGGTTTTTCTCTCCAGTATTACGCTGCCGCGATCAGCTATCCCCTCAACGTGGGCGGCCGGCCGCTCAATAGCTGGCCGGCGTTCATCCCCATTACATTTGAAATGACGATTTTGTTTGCCGCGTTTGGGGCTGTGTTCGGCATGCTGGCCCTGAACGGATTGCCGACGCCGTACCATCCGGTTTTCAATGTGCCGCGCTTCGCGCTGGCGTCGCGCGACCGGTTTTTTCTCTGCATCGAGGCGCGCGATTCGATGTTCGACCGTGAAAGGACCAGGCAATTTCTGGAAAGTTTGAACGCGCGCGAGGTTTCTGAAATTGACGAATAGATGCGAGCGCCGGAACGGGAAGACTCGGGGCTGGACAAGCGCCGTCCTTGGGTTGCTGCTGTTGTGTGTTGGATGCCGCCAGGATATGCATGTGCAGCCGCGTTATAACCCGTATGATCCAGCTGATTTTTTTGGCGACGGTCAATCGGCGCGCTTGCCCGTTGCGGGGACGGTCCCGCGTGGAGATCTGATTACGGGACCACAGGAGCTATTGTACACAGGGAAAATCAACGGCGCGCTTGCCGAGGTATTTCCGTTTCCAGTTACCCGCCAGGTTCTTGAGCGCGGCCGGGCGCGTTTCGAGATTTACTGCACGCCATGTCACGGCATGTCCGGTGATGGCGACGGCATGATTATACAGCGAGGTTTCCCGCCTCCGCCTCCGACATCGTTCCACATCGATCGCCTGCGCACATCGCCCGTGGGCTACTTCTTCAATGTGATTACCAACGGTTTCGGGCGAATGTATCCATACGGTTATCGAGTCGCGCCCCGGGATCGCTGGGCGATTGTTGCGTATATCCGCGCACTGGAACTCAGCCGGCAAGCGTCGATCAACGATGTGCCGGAACCTGAGCGGCAGAAATTGATGGGTGAGTCGCGATGAGCGAGGTCATAAGACAGCAGTTGAAACTCGAACGGCTGCCGTTGCGGCTGGTGTTGATCGGCGGCGCGCTCTTGGTTGTTTGTATTGTCGCCGGATTTTCCGATAGCGGTGATTTTTTCCGGTCTTATCTGGTGGCGTTCCTGTTCTGGATCGGCATTACGCTGGGCTGCCTGGCAATTCTGATGATACAGCATTTGACCGGAGGGCAGTGGGCGCTGGTCATCCGGCGGATCCTCGAAGCCGGCAGCCGCACGCTTCCTCTGATGGCTGTGGCCGCGCTGCCGCTTCTGGCGGGCATGAAGACGCTTTACGAATGGTCCCGGCCCGGGCAGACCGACCCGGTGATCCTGGCCAAACGAATCTACCTGAACGCGGGTTTCTTCACAGGGCGGATGATCTTCTACTTCGCGTGCTGGTTCTTGCTCGCGCACCTGCTCAACAAGTGGTCCCGGGCCGAAGATGACGGCAATGCCTCGCTTGCGAAGCACATGGAAGGAATGAGCGGCGGCGGGCTGGTCTTATACGCCTTGACGGTCACGTTCGCATCGGTCGATTGGGTGATGTCGATAGAGCCGCGCTGGTATTCCTCGATATATGGGCTGCTTTTTGCGGTGGGCCAAGTTCTGGGGGCATTCGCGCTTGCGGTTACTGTGTTGATTTGGCTGTCCGATCGGGAACCGCTGTCAGAAGTCGTCAAGCCCTCGCACTTTCAGGACCTCGGAAGTTTTCTACTGACCTTCGTCATGCTCTGGGCATATTTGGAATTTTCGCAGTTCCTGATCACCTGGGGCGGGAATCTTTCGGAGGAAATTCCGTGGTACATTCGCCGGATGAAGGGGGCTTGGGGAGGAGTCGGCTTGCTTCTGGTGGTGTTGAATTTTGTCCTGCCATTTTTCCTGCTCCTGATGCGCGACATAAAGCGGAGGGCGCGTTCATTGGTAGTCGTGGCCGTGATGCTTCTGGTGATGCGCCTGGTGGACATGTACTGGATGGTGCTACCGGCGTTCGGCGGAGGCAATGTGCATCTGACGTGGACGAACGTGGCGCTGCCGTTCGGCATGGGTGGAATCTGGCTCGCGTATTTCATGTGGCAGTTGCAACGGCTGCCGATTTTGCCGGTGAACGATCTACGCCTCGAGGGAGGGGCGGAGCATGTCGTCGAGCACGGATAAATCCCACGGAACTGCTGGGGGTCCGCCGCGTTACGAGACGCGCGACGCAAGTGTCCGCGGGGCGTCCAATTTCATCGCGTATCTAGGCTTCTTGCTCGTGTTCGCGTTGCTTCTGTTCTGGGGATTGTTACGTTATGTTTCCGCGCACCAGGCCGGGCCCGCACTCGCTTCGCCGTTCGCCGGGAACCGGCAAACCCCGCCCGTGCCACGATTGCAGGTCAATCCACGCCAAGACTGGCTCAATTTCCGGGCGAAACAATTGCAATCTCTTGAATCATACGGTTGGGAGAACCGCGATACCCAGACCGTGCGCATTCCAATCGAACGCGCAATGGATTTGCTGCTCGAAAAGGGCCTTCCCGTGGCTAAGGACACGCCAGCCGTGGAAGCAGAAAAGCCGGCCCCGAAAGGTAATCAGAAACATTGAGATTCGGAGACAAATTCGTCATTTGTACCGCGATGAAGGAGATCGCCTTGGCCTCGTTGAGGCGTCGCGGGGCAAGATCGGGACTCCGACTGATCACGCGCTGTTGTACTGCTTTCGGTACGAACCCATGACCGGAAAATATGGCCTCGTGCTGATGAACGTCGTGCGTGCAGCAGGTCCATTGACAGTGCTGGTGTTGGTATTTATATACTTGTGATGTTTCACCGCGATCGCAAACGCCCCGCCGAGCCTCTTGGGCGGCGGAGCTGATGCGCAATGAACGCGGAAACAGAAAGGACGGAATCACGATGCAAGGCATCGCCATTCATCCGGAGCAGGCTTCCACGATCGCGCCGTCGGTAGACTATCTATTTTCCTTCCTCACTGCGGCTGCGCTCTTTTTCACAGTTCTGATGTTCTTGATCATTTTTTATTTCATGATCAAGTACCGGCGGCGCTCGCCGGTGGACCGTGCCAAGGCGATCGAAGGAACCTTGCCCCTTGAAATTCTGTGGATCGCAATCCCCACCGTGATCGTGGCGGTGATTTTCGTATGGGGCTCGCGCTTGTATTTACGGAATGCGGAGCCGCCCCCGGGATCGATGGAAGTGTTCGTCACCGGCAGGCAATGGATGTGGAAGGTCGAGCATCCGGAGGGGCAGCGCGAAATCAACGAGTTGCATGTGCCGGTGGGGCGTCCTGTCAAGCTAACGATGACATCCGAAGATGGCATCCACAGTTTTTACGTCCCAGCATTTCGTGTGCAGAAAAACGTGCTGCCCGGCCAGTACACCTCGCTGTGGTTCGAGCCGACCAAGGTGGGAACATTCCATTTCTTCTGCGGCCAGTATTGCGGAGCATTTCACGCGGGCATGACAGGCTCGGTAATTGTCGTTAAGCCGGATGAATACGCGCAGTGGCTGACCGGAGTTGTGCCAGGAGAAACGGTGGCGGCGGCCGGGGCCCCGGGAGCAGTGATGGCGCCGGCTGGGGTACAAGGTGGCACGACGGCGGCTGCCGGAGCACAAGGAGGATCGGCGGTGGCCGGTGAGAAACAGTTTCAGCAGAGCGGCTGCCCCGTGTGTCATCTCGATAACGGTAAGGGTCTCGGGCCCTCGTTCGTCGGTTTGTACGGAAATCCGGTCCACCTGACAAATGGTCAGACAGTCACAGCCGATGATGCCTTTATCCGCGAATGTATTCTGACTCCGGATGTGAGAAGAGTGGCCGGCTATCCGCCGCTAATGGCGTCGTTCCAGGGACAACTGAGCGACGAACAGGTTCTCAATGTGATCGCTTATATCCGTTCGCTGGGTGCGAAGCCGGGGAAGCCGCCGGAAAAGGAAGGGGCGGGAGTACCAGGAGGAGGAGCGACGGCACCGGCCGGAGCGCAAGGTGGCACGGCGGCTGCCGGGGCACAAGGAGGAACGGCGGCCGGTGAGAAACTGTTCCAGCAGCACGGTTGCCCCGTGTGTCATCCCGCCGCCGGTAAGGGGCTGGGGCCCTCGTTGGCCGGCGTGTACGGGCACCCGGTTCAGCTGACGAATGGTCAGACAGTCACAGCTGATGACGCCTATATCCGCGAATGTATTCTGACTCCGGATGTGAGAAGAGTGGCCGGCTATCCGCCGCTAATGGCGTCGTTCCAAGGACAACTGAGCGAGGAAGAGCTTCTCGATGTGATCGCTTATATCCGTTCGCTGGGTGCGGGGCCGGGCAAGCCGCCGGAAAAGGAAGGGGCTGGAGTACCGGGAGGAGCGGCGACGGTGCCGGCCGGAGCGCAAGGTGGCACGACGGCGCCTGCCGGAGCACCAGGAGGAACAGCGGCGGCCGGTGAGAAAGTGTTCCAGCAGCGCGGTTGCCCCGTGTGTCATCCCGCGGCCGGGAAGGGGCTGGGGCCCTCGTTGGCCGGCGTGTACGGGCATCCGGTTCAGCTGACGAATGGTCAGACGGTCACAGCTGATGATGCCTTTATCCGCGAATGTATTCTGACTCCGGATGTGAGACGAGTGGCCGGCTATCCGCCGCTCATGGCGTCGTTCCAAGGACAACTGAGCGAGGAAGAGCTTCTCGATGTGATCGCTTATATCCGTTCGCTGGGTGCGGAGCCGGGGAAGCCGCCGGAAAAGGAAGAGGAGAAGAAATGAGTGCGGCTCTCCTCGAACCGCGCGTGCTGGCGCCGCGTAATTATTTGAACGCCGACTACGGCTGGAAATCCTGGCTATTTACGCTGGACCACAAGCGCATCGCCGTGTTGTACCTTGTCTCGGTCACGTTTTTCTTTCTGATTGGCGGATTCTTCGCGGTTCTCATGCGCCTTCAGCTTACCGATCCTCAGGGGACGCTTGTAGGGCCGGAAACCTACAATAAGTTCTTCACCCTGCACGGCTTGATCATGACCTTTTTCTTCATGATGCCTGCGATCCCGGCCGTGTTAGGCAATTTCCTCATTCCTTTGATGATCGGGGCGGACAATGTCGCCTTTCCCAAGCTGAACCTTCTGAGCTGGTACATTTACATCCTGGGCGGATTGTTCACGCTGAACGCGACGATTGCGGGCGGAGTGGATACCGGATGGACGTTCTACACTCCCTATAGCAGCACATATCCGAATACACAGGTGACGGCCGTAGCGGTGGGCGTGTTCATTACGGGATTTTCGTTCATCCTCACCGGTTTGAATTTCATCGTGACGATTCACAAGATGCGAGCTCCGGGATTGACCTGGTTCCGGATGCCGCTGTTCCTATGGGCCATGTATGCTACCAGTTGTTTCATGGTACTGTGCGCACCGGTGCTGGCGATTACAATCTTTCTGCTGGCGCTGGGGCGCCTTTTCCACATCGGAATTTTCAGCGTGGCATTGGGTGGCGATCCCCTTTTGTTTCAGCACCTGTTCTGGTTCTATTCGCATCCTGCGATTTACATCATGATTCTGCCCGCGATGGGCGTGGTCAGCGAACTTATTGCCTGCTTTGCCCGGAAACGCATCTTCGGGTACAGGATTATGTGCTTTTCAATTGTGGCGATCGCCGTTCTGGGGTTACTAGTCTGGGGATACCATATGTTTGTCACCGGACAGTCCGTTAATGCCGAGCTGATCTTCTCGCTGCTGAGTTTCCTTGTGGCGATTCCTTTAGCCGTCATGGTCCTCCACTGGGCGTCAACACTCTATAAAGGTTCGATCTCTTATGAAGCTCCGATGCTTTACGCACTGGGCTTCATCGGCCTGTTCACAATAGGCGGTTTGTCGGGGCTTTTCCTGGATTCGCTTGCCACAGGCGTTCCTTTGACCGGTACGTACTTCGTCGTGGCCCACTTTCACTACCTCATGGTGGGCGGGATAGTGATGGGTTATCTCGGTGGCCTGCACTTCTGGTGGCCGAAAATCTCAGGGCGGAAGTATCCAGAGGGATGGGCCGCTTTTGCTGCGGCGATTATTTTCGTTGGATCTAACCTCACGTTCTTTCCCCAGTTCCTGCTTGGCTACCTCGGGATGCCTCGCCAGTACGCATTCTATCCAGCGACGTTTCAAGTGCTGAATGTCATGTCGTCGGCGGGAGCCACGATCCTGGGGGTTGGGTACCTGGTTCCGTTGATTTACCTGATGTGGTCGGTCCGATATGGGCAGGTCGCGGAACCGAATCCGTGGGGGGCCAAGGGGCTTGAGTGGCAAACCGCTTCGCCGCCACCGACGGAGAATTTTGCGCAGTCCCCGGGCGTGACTGAAGAAGCCTATGCCTATTTAGGCGAGGAAGAGGCCGGCGTTGGCTGAACATACACGCCGAACATTAGTCTCAGTTTTCAAGAGCTCGTTGAGATTTTTGGTAGAAGTCCTTAGCCTGTATAGGCTTGCTGTATATCCCGAGCTGTAGAATCTCGATTTGCCCTTCGCGGTCGAATACCTTGTTCGGAAAGAAAATCTTCATGAATACTCGAATGCCGCCAAAACCCACCCCGGCGGCGACTGCGAGAAGCATGATGGCGCCGGTCCCAAGAAACGCCCCGACGACGATGCTGCCGATGCTCGGATCCGTCAGCGTATGCCTCGGCTCATCCCAGGTGACTTGGCTTTCATATTGGATCTGGTCGAGCAGTGTATTGGCGGCCTCTCGCGAGGGAGCGCCGATCACGATCGCGACCAACGAGCTCGATCGTTTTCCGAACAACACGGTCTGACCCGGCGGCACTCCGCCCGGCGGGTCGAAAATAAACCGCCGCAGCATCACCGCAAACTTGTCGGCCGCAATCTGCTGCGTCGGGTAAGAGGCTACCAACAGCGTGGCGTCCTTTCCCGCGAGGCGATAGCGGGCCACGATGGTTTCGGCGCTGTAATCGAACCCAATCCAGTCGTCGGCGCTGAGGGGAACGTATTGCGCCAGTGCACGTGGCCCCAGAACGTAATGCTCCGAACGGTGCACGAGGCCCTGCTCGGGCAGGTACTCAGCAATTGTGGGAAAAGGAGTATGATCCGCGACCTTGTCCAGGGAGTCAGCAAGCAGTTTCAATTCGGCATCCGAGGGGCGCGTTTGTTTCGCAACGACATCGACCAGGAAACTGCCGATGACGATCAATGCCCGTTCGCGCGAAGCGCAGCCGAACGAACCTAGAGTCACTGGCGTAAGCGAATCGTCGCGAAGGAACGTATATGCTCCGTAGGCTGAGCTGGGGTCCCGGAAGTGGTATAGCGCGATCGTCGCGGTCTGTGCGCCGAGGGCATACGCGCGTCGCTCCAGCGACTTCACGGAGTATTCGCGAATGATCGCGGCATCGGAGCCAAGAATTTGGTCCAGTCCTGTGGATGGAATGACAACGGACGGTTCTGAGGCGCTCCAACCAGCGAAGGAAGAGGGAAGAACGCTCTGCGCGGCGGCCGGGAGTGCAACAGTAGTCAGGCAAAGAATGCCTATGAGTGTAAAGCGCCGCATGTGCCTCTTAATTAGATGCCAAGATTCTACTGCGGGTTCCCGGATCGCGCCACCATCCCTGCACGATTGCCGGGAACGGAATGGCTCTGATTATACGTGAGACTGTTGGTGCTCTGGAGGTACCTTTCGATGCCGTGGTAGAGGCCTTCAGCGACGCGCTGGCGATTCTCGGGTTTCTTCAGCCATTGCTCGTCGGAGGGATTGGAAATGAAGGAGATTTCGGCGAGCACCGAAGGCATATTGGCGCCGATCAATACCACAAATGGGGCCTTGCGCACGCCACGATTGCGGTCGCCGCGATTGAGATTCTCCATGCGTTTGGCGAGAGAATCCTGGATATTGCCGGCAAAGTCGCGTGATTCCTCGATTTTTTCGTTTCGCGCAATCTTCTTCACAATGTCTTGCAGATCATGAACTGCGTTTTCCGAGAGCGCGTTTTCTCGCGCTGCGACTTGCATGGCGTCGCTTGAACCGGTGAAATTCAGGTAGTAAGTCTCGATCCCTCGTGCCTTGTGATCCTGGCTCGAATTGGCATGGATCGAAAGGAACAAATCCGCCCTGGACTCGTTGGCAATCGCAGTACGTTGTTCAAGCGGCACGAACGTATCGTCGTCGCGCGTGAAGATCACTTCGGCGCCTGGCAATCGCTGTTCGATGAGCCTGCCCACGCGCAGCGCCACGTCCAGGCACAAATCCTTTTCCATCAGCCCGGTCGGCCCGATGGTGCCGGTATCATGCCCGCCGTGTCCGGCATCGATGACAATGCGGCCGATCTTCAAGCCGAGGGCGCGAGTCAAAGACTGCTGGCCGTCACGAGTTGGTTCCGGAGTCGAGGCTGGACCCATTTCTTCCGCTTGGTCGTGGGCTGATTTCTTTGTCCGAACGGAATTATTTCTTGAAGACACCGGATGTGCTACTAGTGGCAGCACGTCTGCGGCAATTGCGGTTCCTGCCGAGTAGGAATCCTTCTTAGTTCTCATAGGCCCATCGTTTTGCGCGGCCTCTACCTTGGCGGGCGGGATTGCGGCAGGTTTCGATGCTGTCTTCTCACGGGTCTTGGCAGAGGGCTTCGACACAATTTCCTTCGCCGGTTTTCCCGGATTCATCGGTGGAATATCGGTCGTCGGGCCCGGCGCCGGGATATTGGCGCGCGCTGCCTCCTCCGCAGCGGCGGAACTGCCGTACACATCCACGACCAGCCGGTAAGGGTCGGGAAGCAGGAAGACTGAATAATCCTTTACGTGGTTTACATCTAGAACGACCCGCACAACGCCCGATTGATTCTGCGCGATCCGTACACTCTTCAAGAAGCCGCCGTTTTCTACCTCTATGGGCTTGTGGAGCAACTCGGGGCTGATCTTTGCATTTTCAATGTCGAAATAGATGCGGTCGGGTCCGGAGATGCGCGCCACCTGGTATTTCAACCGCGCGCCTACGTCGATCACAATGCGCGTATAGGTGTCGGCATTCCAAGTGCGAATGCGCGTCACTTGTGGGCTGGAGCTGGCGGCGGCGATGCTTTCGCGGGATGATTCTTGTTTTGTATCCATCGTAGCCGGAGTCTTCTCCGCCAGAGGAGTCTTCGCGGGAGAGCGGTCCTTCACGACGGGAGTCTCGGGGCCGGATTTCGCAGCACTGGCTCCATTCGGCATATCAAGGATGGCGCGGACTTCCGCAGCGTGGGCTGAGCGCGGATGCAGCGCAAGAAACTCCTCATAACTCTTCTGCGCGAGAACCGGGTCGTGCAGATCGTCCTGTTCGATTTTGCCTATGGCCAGCATCGCGTCCTCGCGATAACGGCTGGTTGGGTATTCGCGCAGCAAAAACTGGTACGAATCCACGGCCGATTGGTAATACTTTTCGTCGAAGAGATCGCCCATGGTGTGATACAGCTCAGCGACCTGATTCAGTGCGCGAGGAACTTCCGTCGCGCGCGGTGTGATCAGATACACTCGGCGATATGAGTCAACCAGGGAAGTGTAGTTCTTGAGCGAGCGGCCATTTTCAGGACGCGCCTCCAGTGCCTGACGGTCCTTCTCGGCGCGGTCGAACTGAGCCCTTGCCGTTTCGCGGAGCGCGGAGAATTTGTCCGCGCGTGCGATGCTTGAAAAAAGAAACAAAGATACAAAGAACGCGAAAAAGATGCGCAGGCCGGGTCGAATTGTAGCGGGGTGATGCCGCACGGTCTGCCTCATTCGTTCGTAAACACTACCCGTCCATCCGCCTCAACCATGCGATAGATAGGATGACGTGCATCGAGCGCATGCGGAAGCCGGCCAGAGCCGGGCCGGAAGTAGGAATCGGTGACTTTCTGAACGTATGCGCGTGTTTCGCGGTACCGCGGCACTCCTCCGGCGCGGTCCACGGCGCCTGGACCCGCATTATATGCCGCAAGGGCCTTATCAAGATCCCCATTATACCGCTCCAGGAGCATTTGCAGGTAGCGCACTCCGCCATCGAGATTCTGCTTCGGGTCAAACGCGTTGTTTACGCCTAATTGCTGTGCTGTTCCCGGAACCAGTTGCATCAACCCTAGCGCCCCCTTGCGGGAAACCGCCGATGAATTCCAGTTCGATTCGGTCTCGACCACGGCGCGAATCAAAGCCGGGTCCACGTGATACCGAGCAGAAACTTCGCGAAGCATTTGCTCAATCTTCTCGCGATTGACCTGCGCAGCGACCCCAAGCATAGCAGACGCGGCTAGCGCGGTTTGCGTTGTGTGTGGCGTAGTTCCTGCGGTAACTGCCGCCCCCGTGATGACGGGCGTGGCCCGCCGGGGAACGGGAGCCGGGTTGGCATTGATGAAGACCCGCTTGCCGCTGGAATCCAGATAGGAAACGATCTGGGCGTGTGCCGGAACTGTGCACAAGACTAGAATCCCCAATAGGATACCGGACGTTTTGGAATGTCGCCGCCTCATAGTCAGTTCTGGGAAGGCAGTATGATTCTGCTTCCTGTTCGACAGACGCATAAAGACGACCGGGTGAGGAAGGCCTCGCCCAGACACGTTCCTGGCACTGCCCAAAATTATAGCATTTGCTCGATGAGGGGATAAACGTGGTCCAGGGCAGTTTTTAGCCCGGTTGTGTCTTTTCCGCCAGCCTCGGCCAGATCGGGCCTGCCGCCGCCCGAACCGCCTATTTCCTTGGCCGTAGCCTGCACAATCTTGCCGGCGTGGAGGCGCGAGGTAAGGTCTTTCGTAACCCCTGCCAGCAGAGCGACTTTGCCATCGGCGGTGGCGCCCAGGACGACGACGCCGGAACCGAGCTTCTGGCGCAGGCTGTCCACGAGTTGGCGCATGGTGTCGCGGTCCACGCTTTCGATTTCCGCCGAGATGACCTTTATGCCTTTGATGGTGCGCGCCTGGGCGATCAAGTCGTCGAGTTTCGAAAGCGCGCCTTTGCGTTTCAGGGAATCGAGCTGCTTTTCGATCTGGCGCTGCGTTTGTTGGGCGCGTTCGATGGCTGCAGAGAGGTCGTCTTCGCCTATCCCCAGTCGCGCGGCAAGCTCGCCAAGGATCTGGCGCGCATGCTGGTAATCGGCGAGTGCAGGAGTGCCCGTGATGGCTTCGATGCGGCGCACTCCGGCCGCCGCCGATTGTTCGACGGCAATCTTGAAGACGCCGATGTCACCGGTGCGGCGAACGTGCGTGCCGCCGCAAAGCTCCTTGCTGTAGAAGCCGCGCGGCGCCGAGGGATCGGGAATCGTCACCACGCGCACATTCTGTTCGGGGTAGCGGTCGCCAAAGAAAGCCAGAGCGCCGGAAGCGAGCGCGTCATCAATCGCGGTGACGTCGGTCTGGATCTCGGAATTCAACAGGATTTCGTCGTTCACCTGCTGCTCGATGTCACGCAATTCGGCTGCATCAATCGCAGCGAAATGAGAGAAGTCGAAGCGCAGGCGACCTGGCTCGACCAGCGACCCCGCCTGCTTGACGTGCGTGCCGAGAATGTTGCGCAGCGCGGCGTGCATCAAGTGCGTCGCGGTGTGATTGCGCTTGATGTGTTCGCGCCGGGTTCCGTCAGCGTCTCCCGCGACGCGATCACCAACGGTGAGGTTTTCCTTCGCCACGACGCGGTGCGCGATCATTCCCGCGACGGGATAATACGCGCCGCGCACATCCGCAACCTGCATCGTATGCTCGTTGTTCCACAGCGTCCCAATGTCGGAGACCTGCCCGCCCGATTCGGCGTAAAACACCGTGCGGTCGAGGACAATTTCGCCTTCCGCGCCTGTCGGCAACTCATGCACTGCGCCGTTCTTCGTGACGATGGCTTCGATGAGGCAGTCTTTCGCGCTGGCCCCATAGTAGAAGTCTGGCTCAGTGCGATACGTTTCCGCGAGCTTCGCGTACACCGGATTCGCAATTTCCTTGTGCCCGCCTTTCCAGGACGCGCGGGCGCGTGTACGCTGTTCCTCCATCGCGCGATCAAATCCAGGCCAATCTACATGGAGACCTGCATCGCGCGTCACGTCTTCGATGAAGTCTCGCGGGAGACCATATGTGTCATAAAGTTTGAACGCTTTATCGCCTCGATAAAACGGCTTGACACTCGGTTTCATGAAACCGGCGAGTTCCGCACCTTCCCCAAATACTTGCTCAACCCCCTGTTTCGCTTCCTCTGGCTTGGTCGCGAGGGATCTTTCTGCTATCAATGGTCGCAGGTCATCCATAAGCTTTATGAGTCCGATATCGAGCGTATGGGCAAATCGTTTTTCTTCGGCGAGAATAATTTTCGAGACACGCTCGATGCATTCATTAAGTTCGGGATATGCTTCGTGCATGCTGCCTTGCACGGTATGGGACATCTCGGCCATGAATGGTTCGGTGGCGCCAAGGAACCTTCCATGGCGGATGCCGCGGCGCAAAATCTTTCTCAATACATAGCCTCGGCCCTCGTTCGAAGGTACGACACCATCAGCGATGAGGAATGTCGAAGCGCGGGCATGATCGGCAATAATCCGCAATGAAGCATCGCTGCGCGGTGATGCCCCATAACGTACTCCGGTCAATTTCTCGGCCCGCTCAATTAGCGGCTGAAACAAATCCGTTTCGAAATTGCTAATTTTCCCCTGCAGGACAGCGGCTAGGCGCTCGAGGCCGGCACCTGTATCAATCGATGGCTTCGGCAGCGGCGTCACAATGCCTGAAGCATCGCGGTTAAACTGCATAAAGACTAGGTTCCAGATTTCGACGTAGCGGCCACACTCGCAGCCGAATTTGCAGTCGGTATGTCCCTGATCGGACGCGGCCGGGCCCATATCGTAATGAATTTCGCTGCACGGGCCGCAAGGGCCCGTATCGCCCATGGCCCAGAAGTTTTCCTTGAGGCCGGGGACGGAAATGACGCGGTCGCGCGGCGCGCCGGCACTCACCCACAGGTTCAGGGCCTCTTCGTCGGCGCCCAGGATGTTTCCGGGCGCGACCTCCGCTCCGCCGAACACCGTAAAGTAGAGCTTATCGAGGGGAATTCCGAACCACTTGGGCGAAGTGATCAGCTCCCAGGCGTACGCGATGGCTTCCTTCTTGAAATAATCGCCGAAGGAAAAATTCCCCAGCATCTCGAAGAATGTGTGGTGGCGGTTGGTGAAGCCGACGCTCTCCAGGTCGTTGTGCTTGCCGCCCGCGCGGACGCACTTCTGGGACGTCGTGGCGCGCGTGTACCCGCGCTGCTCCAGGCCGAGAAACACGTCCTTGAACTGGTTCATTCCGGCGTTGGTGAACAGCAGCGTCGGATCGTTGACCGGAACCAGCGATGAACTGCGCACGATGCGGTGTCCGCGCTCGACGAAAAACTTCAGAAATATGCTGCGGATTTCGTTGCCGCTTAACAAAATGCCCTCAGTTAATTCCGTGACCAGGAGCGAGCATTCGCGGTTGCACCCTGCGGTATAGCTTACGCTGCACTTGTTACCGCCGAAGATGTTGCTTCGTATTCTCTTGATTGGATTGTTCCAGCCGATGGGAAGTACTGGTTCGTCTTCTTTAATTTCGCCCGCAGCGTTTTGTCCACGGGTTATGTGCCGGATGTTATCGGGTCGTTTAGTCTCCGATTCAGCATCGTTTCCGCAACGAGTACCGTGGTTATTTTCGCCACGACGGTAACCGAGAGTTCTGAGTATTCTGAGCAAGTGTCTGCATTTTGGTCGCCTGAGAATACCATTAACAGGGTCTTTGTGGTTATTGCAGTGATCGCCGCAATTGTGGCATTCGCGGTCTTAAGACGAAAGAAAACAGCAGCCCACCCCCCCCCACAAGTTAACAGCACAAAACTGGAAAATTAGCCCCCAATCAACTTAGCAGAACAATACGAGTCCCCCCTTCAAGTTACCAATCGGAGAAACCCCTACCGTAAGTTACCAACACCCATTTCCCCCCACCAATCTTTGAGTATTGATTGACAAACCATGCCTCCTCTCGATCGCCGAGGCCAAGTGTGCCATCGAGGGTGTCAATTCCCCTTTTTACCCGGCCGCGCAAAGCGTTATGCCGATCGAGTATGGGCAGTGCAAAAATGGTTCGCAAACCCAAGAAGAAGAAAGAGCAAGCAGCTGTAGTCTCGACCCAGGCTTCCCCGGTCGTGGTATAGCGCTTTAGTTTGTTAGCCGTTTTCTGTATGGCATTTGAGTCTCAGGCGTTGCTCCAGGATTCGAATTTCATCATCAAGCCGTGTGATGATACACTTTTCTGATGCGGCTCACGAGAGCTGGTCCGATCGCGAGGCAGAGGACTGCGGTTGTTATTTCATGAGCGAATCCGAATGGATAGGGAGTTGGGCTTCCCGTGAGAAACGGAACGTATAGCCCAGCGACGGAAGCCTGCCATGGGTAGCTGTAGATGAGAGCATCTACTACGGCAGTGAAGAGATCGTAGAGCATTGTAAGGAGATAGCCTCCGATAGTCATTCTTATTCGGCCAAGGCTGCTGGAGCGATGCCACAACAGACCCGCTAAGAGCCCCACGACAGCCATCCCTGCGGATGTTTCGATGGTCCAGTAACCTGCTCCAAGGGCGAGATCGCTTATGGTCATGCTGAGCCAACCCACAATCAACCCCGGGATTGGCCCTGCGACGATCCCGGCGATTATCGTGAGGAAAGCCGTTGGTTTGACGTTATACGGTCCACCGGCTAACACAATGCGAAAAGCTGCGTTTGCAGCTGATAGAGCAGCGATCAGAGTGAGCAGCTTGGTTCGCGATTGCAATCGCAGAAACACCTGGATGGTTAATCCAACGTGGAGTCACTAAAAAACCTCCCAACGCGC
>JAIQES010000005.1 GCA_020073705.1 Terriglobia bacterium | reverse complement strand
CTTTTATTGAGGCTCCAAGATGTACTTCTATCGCAACAGGGGCAGGAGTTTTCGCGCCTCTTCGACCGTCGCCACCTCGTAACCCAGCTCATGGACGATCCTCACCATTTTCTCCACAAGCTCCGCATTGCTCTTTGCCAGGACACCGCGCGAAAGGTAAATGTTATCTTCAAAGCCCACCCTCACATCACCACCTAGCAGGATACCCATGGTGCCAAGCGTAAATTCGTGGCGACCGATGCCAATTGTCTGCCACCGTGTGTTTGGAGGGAGTGCTTCCCTCATAAAGAGCAGGTTCTTAGGGATGGCCGGGATACCGCCCATCATTCCCATTACGAGGCTGATCCGGTAGGGAGGCGTTAAAATGCCCGGTTTCGTAATGAGAACATCTATGTTGTTGAGCATGCCCACATCGTATACTTCGAACTCCGGCATCACTTTGAGTTCTTTATAGCGCCTGGCATAGTGCTCGATAACATTGGACGGTGAATAGAAGACCCCTTTGGCTAGGCCAACATTGAAAGAACCGGAGTTTAGGGAGGCAGAGTCGGGTACCAGTTCTTCCACCGGTTTGAGCCTTTGTTCCGGGGTCAACCCACCCCCGCCTGCCACAGCACCCCCGCCTGTCGTAATCTGGACGAGGATGTCAATCTGGGCCTTGATCCCCTCGATATATTGTCTGAAAATCTCGGGATTTCCCGTCGGACTGCCCGTTTCCGGGTCCCGACCATGGAGGTGCACCACCGACGCACCCGCGTTGTACGACCGGATTGTCTCTTGGATGATCTCTGCCGCGGTAATCGGCAGGTAGGGCGTGTTTTTTCGTGTTGTGAATGAGCCCGTTGGGGCTACCGTTATGATTACCTTATCCTCCATCTATTTATTGCCTCCCTTAATCAGAACTCGGTGTTTGTTGCTTTCCTTCACACGTTCTAAGGCTTAACAGGAAATCCCCTTTCATCACGTGTATCTCATCGATGTCGTTCCGACGCAGCAACTCCTGGATAAAAGGCACCAAGAGATTCTGCGAAGTGGAATATTCTTTGGCGGGGCCGGCGGCCCTCATGGCCTGTATCTCCTTTTCATCCCCCAAGATGAAACGGAGCACAAGTTCGTCGTCGCTGACGGAACTCCCCCCCAGTTTCCGGCGCAACTCCTCTACGGAAGGCTGGGGAGGTTCCCAGCGCGCCAGTTCTCTTGCCCGGGGCAGACTCAACACCATGTCGGCAATGTTCGGATCGATGGCAGCGGCCGCCTCCTTCCCCCAGAACCCCAGGGTGAACAGGATGATCTCATCGGTCACCTGCTTGTACCGCGTACCGGTCATGATGTTTATGGCAGCCTGACTGGCAACAAATTGCGAAAATGGGGTAACCATGATTGGATAGCCTAAGTCTTGCTTCACTTGGACTATTTCAGCGAGCACGGCATCGAGACGGTCTTCCATGTGCATCTTCGAGAGTTGGTGTTTGAGGTTGGATATGACCCCCCCTGGCACCTGATGGACATATTGGTATTCGTCGTATTCCAGGGGCGCACCGATGGGTAGACCTTCCCTTTTTGCGATGAAGTTCAAATGCTGGGCCACCGGCAGAAGATCCTGCTCATTTACCGACGGCTGGTAACCTAGAATTCGGAGGTTTCTTATTATATTGAAGATGGACGGTTGTGAGGAACCGTTCGCTAGCGGCGGAATGGCCGTGTGGAGAGTACGCACCCCCACCTTTACTGCCTCGAGATAGCATAAGGGGGCAAGACCCGTGGTGCAGTGAGAGTGAAGCTCAACCGGGATTCCTCCTGCATTCTGGAGCACCGCTGCCATCACTGTGCGGGTACGCTCCGGCGTCAAAAGGCCGCCGGAGTCTTTCAGATAGATGATATCCGGATTTAACTTTGCGGCATCTCTGGTTCTCTTCGCATAGTACTGGTCGGTATGTCGGGGAGAATGCGAATAGACGAGCGCGAGCGATACCTTGAGGCCTGCTTCCCTCGCAAACCCTACGCATTCAGGGATCCGAAACGACATGTCGTTTGCTGCATCCATAAGCTCTATCTGATTAATTCCCGCCGCAGAGATTCGTTCCATGAAGAGCTTGATCATCGAGAAGGGCGTGAGGTCGAACGCCGTGATGTTACCTCCCATCATGATCGTGAGAGGAGTCTTGGTGATTTTTTTGGAAAGGAGCCGGATCCGTTCCCACGGGTCCTCCCGCAACTCGCGAACACACTTCTTGAAATGGCTGGTGGCGATGATCTCCATATGTTGGAAGCCGGCGGCATCCATTTGCGATGCTATAGGAAGCATCATCCCGGTTGTCATCCCTTCCGCCCACAAGCTGGCATGGCCGTCCCGGAAGGTTGTATCGACAAAGTTAACCTGATCCATCCCTAATTCTCCTGACTCTCCTGTCCAGCCGGTTCATTTCCTGGAATAAGCTTGCTCCAGTACAGACTCCATCCAATTTGTGTGCACATCCCCGTTCCTGTACTCCTCCCGGTTCAATACAAAAAGAAGGAATGGAATTACCGTGTGTATTCCCCTCACGACAAAGTTTCCCAGCGCATGTTTCATACGCTGGACCGCTTCCTCGCGGTCTTCTCCCTTTGTGATTACCTTTGCCAGCAGTGAATCATAGAAGGGGGGGACCGAGTACCCGGGGAAGCAGTGGGTATCGACCCGGATGCCCTCGCCCTCCGGGCATTCCCAATCGAGCAAGCGCCCGGGCATTGGCAGGAAATTTCTCTCCGGGTCTTCGGCTGTCAACCGGCACTCTATCGCATGGCCGGCAAGCGTTACGTTTTCCTGCGACAAGCTGAGGGGCCTTCCCGCCGCGACACGGATCTGTTCCTGCACGATATCGATCCCTGTTATCATCTCCGTAACCGGGTGCTCCACCTGGATTCGGGTATTCATTTCGAGAAAATAGAATTTGTTGGTCTTTTTGTCCAATATGAATTCGACCGTTCCTGCGCTCTGGTATCCGATACTACGGGCAATGCTCACCCCCGCCCTGCGTATTTCCTGCCTCAGATCTTCAGAAAGAAACGGGGCAGGCGCCTCTTCAATCATCTTTTGGTAGCGCCTCTGCAACGAGCAATCCCTTTCTCCGAGATGGATGACGTTTCCCATCTGATCGGCAAGGATCTGGACCTCGATGTGGCGCGCCAGGGGAATGTACTTTTCAATGTAGAGGGCATCATCGCCGAAGGCTACGCGGGCCTCGGCGGATGAGGTGTCAAATACCTCCTGGAGCTCCCCGGCGTTCCGTACAATCTTGATACCGCGTCCCCCACCTCCTGCTGCCGCCTTCATGATGACCGGGAAACCGATTTCACTGGCCGCCTCGACAGCCTCTGTGACGTTTCTTACGTTCCCCGATCCAGGAATGACAGGGACGCCCTGATCGCTGACCATTTTTCGCGCGAGGAGCTTATTGCCCATCTCCTTGATGCACTTTTCCGGGGGCCCAATAAAGGCCAACCCGTGCTCCTTGCAAATTCTTGACAGATCGGGTTGTTCGGCTAGAAAACCGTAACCTGGATGGATCGCATCGGCACCTGTACCGAGTGCCGCGCAGACGATCGTCTCAACTTTCAGGTAACTTTCCTGGGCGCGGGCAGGTCCAATGCAGACCGCCCGATCAGCCATCTTTGCGGGTAAACTGTCCTGATCCGCCTCGGAGACCCCCACGACAGATTCGATCCCCAATTCCCGACATGCCCTTATGATGCGGAGGGCGATTTCGCCCCGGTTCGCAATGAAAATTTTCGAAATCGGGCTCATGCGTTTTTCCGGGCAGACGCGATCTCCGGCCTCACCCGGAACAACGGCTGACCATATTCGACCATCTCGTTGCTTTCGACGAGGATCTCTGTGATACAACCCCGTACAGTTGCGTTTACCGCCGTGAAGACCTTCATAACCTCGATCAGGCAGAGGCTGTCGCCTTCCTTTACAAAGGAACCCACCTCCACGTAGGGAGGCGCATCCGGGCTTGGCCGCAGGTAGACCGTTCCAAGCATCGGCGACGTTATGGCAACGGTTCCCTCCCGATCGGCCGCAGTCTTCTTCGGTTTGCCCGCGTCACCCTGGACGCGCGCATCCTCGATCCCCGGTTGGGGAAGTGGAACCTGATTTTCAACCGGCACAGGACTTGCGGGTAGGGAATTAGTCTCTGCGCCAGAGGCGATACATCCTTTCTTCCTCAGCACCACCTTCAACTGGCCCATTTCGAGGCGCAGCTCACCAAAGCTTGATTCTTCTAACAACTTCAAGATCTGGAGAATCTCCGCTTCCGACAACGTCACAATATCTCCTCCATCAAAATCACCAACACGGCTGGACCTTACAGCCGGCAGTCATAACAGTCAAGTGCATACCCAATACAGGCTCCAGCAAAATCGCCTTGACCCAGTATAGAGCGGGTGCTAGGATTTCGCGCTGCGGAGCAATGAGACCTCGCCTGCCGTAACTGTAAAATGGGAGTGGCTTAATTTTCGGCTACCCCGCTAGACAGCATAAGTAATTCTGTGGATTTCCGTCCCCCGCTTGGCGCGGGAACTGTCCAGGGGAAGGGGCTCACAGTGTGCCAGTTGGCCCCGAGGCTAGACCACCAAGTCCCATTCGCTTCGCGCTGATTTTATTCTCCGGAATACGGTGAACTCGACTGGTAGCCGCAATTTTAGGAGGAAAAACATACCGTGACTGATCTACGCAGCTTTATCGACAAGGTCCGCCAAGAGACACCCGAAGATTTCCTGACAATCACAAAAGAGGTGGATCCCCGTTTCGAGATCACGGCTCTGGTGGCCAAACTGGAGCAGGAAAAACGCTTTCCGGTCATGCTTTTTGAAAATGTGAAAGGTACTCGGTTCCCGGTCGTAACCAACGTGCACGCCTCGCGGCGGCGTCTGACGGCAGCCATCGGAAGTGATCCACGGGCGGCTCAGGCAAATTACCTGCGCCGGATCGCGCGACCCCTCCCGCCCCGGGAAGTCAGCACGGGCCCCGTCAAAGAGGTCATCTTGAAGGGCAACCAGGTGGATTTACGGACCCTCCCCCAAATCGTCCATCACGAAGCCGACGCCGGTCCTTATATTACGGCGGGCATTACCCTGGCCAAAGACCCCCTGAGCGGACGACTGAACTGCAGCTTCAACCGGCTGATGTTCATCGACAAGAACCATACTTCCATTCACTTGACAGTCGCCAAGCACCTCTGGGAGTTCTACACCAACGCCGAAAAGCTCAACCAACCACTGAAACTGGCCATCATCCTGGGAGCGCATCCCGCCTGGTCGCTGGGGGCGCTGAACATCGGCTCGATCGACGAGGAAGAAGTCTACTTGATGGGCGCCCTGGCGGGAGAGCCGATGGAAGTCGTGCCTGCGGAGACGATGGACCTCAAAGTTCCTGCACGGGCTGAAATGATCTTGGAAGGAGAGATTCTGCCCTTCGAGAGGGTGGACGAGGGTCCGTTCGGAGAATTCACCGGCTATTCTCTGGGAAGCCGCAAAAGGGAACTCTTTCAGGTCAATGCCATTACCCACCGCAAGGACGCCATTTTCCAGGACATAACCGTGGGGCACATCGATCACTTGCTGCTCTCCACGATTCCCATGGAAGCCAACATCTTCCGTTGCGTGAAGGCCATGGTGCCATCGGTCAAGGCGGTGCGGATTCCGGCGCCATTTACAGTTTATGTGTCCATTGAAAAGAAGACCGAAGGGCAGGGTAAGAATGCGATTCTGGCGGCGCTCGGCGCCGATATGTACATGAAGCACGTGATCGTGGTGGATCACGATATCGACATTTTTAACGACCAGCGGGTGCAGTGGGGGGTCGGCACGCGCTGCCAAGCGGACCGTGACGTGACCATCATCAGCAACGTAGGGGGCTCGGATCTTGATCCCTCCGACCTTAAGGACGGTGTGACGGCCAAGATGGGGATCGACGCCACGGCCAAGCCCCGTCTTGATTTGTTCACTCCAAGACATCGTGTTCCTAAGGATGTGATGGATCGCCTGGACCTCAAGGACTATGTGCCGGCTTCCTGGCTGGCGCAAAAGGGCACCGGGCGCTGAGGCGTCCGCGCCTTCGACCTTCAAGAGGACCAGCAATGGCAAAAGCGCTGGACATCAACGCGCTGTTTCATCCCCGATCAGTGGCTTTGATCGGAGTCTCCGCCGATTTCACCAAGCTCAGCGGCAGACCCTTCCGCTTTTTCCGGGAATATGGCTACGCAGGCAAGATCTACCCCGTGAATCCGAAGCACTCGGAGATCGGCGGCCTGCCGTGTTTCGCGAACCTGGCAGCTATCCCCGGCGAGGTGGACCTGGCCGTGATCACTCTTCCCGCCTCGGCCGTTCCCAGAACGATCGCCGAGTGCGGCGCCAAAGGAGTGAAGGCGGCGGCGGTCATCAGCTCCGGATTTGCGGAAGTGGGAGGCGAGGGTATTCGCCTGCAAGAGGAGTTGGTGCGCGCTGCCACCGAGCACGGAATCGCCGTCTGCGGTCCCAACTGCTCGGGATTTGTCTACGTTCCCGAGCGGGTGACGGCTTCATTCAACGTGGGACTTGACGGGGGATTTCCTCATCCGGGTCCGGTCGCCTTCATCAGCCAGAGCGGAGCGTTGAGCGCCTACATACTGGCCGAAGCGCGCGAGCGGGGTTTGGGCTTTCGCTACTGGATCAGCACGGGCAACGAGTGCGTCCTGAGCTTCACGGATTACCTGCATCACGTCCTCGAGGATCCACAGGTGGGGCTGATCCTCGGCTACATGGAGGATGCCCGCGACGGGGAGGCATTCCAGGCCGAAGCGCATCGCGCTCTCGTCCTGGACAAGCCGCTGATCATCATGAAGGTGGGGCGCTCGGAAGCGGGCGCCAAGGCCAGCGTTTCGCACACCGGATCACTCGCCGGGGCGGATGACGTTTATCAGGCGGTATTCTCTCAAAACGGAATCCTGCGCGCCGAGAACCTGGATGAGCTTTTCGATCTCGCCATGCTGGCGAAGGCATCGAGGAGACCGCGCGGGAAACGGGTTCAGGTCCTTTCGATTTCCGGAGCGGCAGGGATTCTGATGGCGGATGTGGGCAGCGAGTCGGGGCTGGAGTTCCCGGAACTGACTCCCGCCACGAAGGAGGCGCTGAAGAAAATCATGCCGCCCTTCGCCGCGCTCACTAATCCCATGGATGTCACGGCGCAGGCCGTGGCCCGGCCGAGCCTGTTCCGCTCGGCCGCCGAAGTGGTTCTGGCTGATCCCAATGTGGACACGTTGGTGTACTTCCTGGGCATCGTTCCTGGCGCGCACGAAAGACTCGCCTCCGACATCGCCGATATCGTCCGCAGCACCCACAAACTGGTTGTAGTGACATGGTTTCCACTGCCCGCCCCGGAAGTTTGTGACATTCTGACGCGGGCCGGCGTCCCGTTTTTCTCCGAACCATCGCGGGGAATGCGGGCACTCGGAAAGATGTCTCAGTACATGGCGACCAGAGAACGGGTTCTCTCGCGACAGCCCCAGCCGCCGACCCCAAAACCCGCTCCCGAATCCGAAGTCGGGAAGATCCTGGATCATGTAAGAATCCAAGGGCGAACGGCCATGAGCGAGGTTGAGGCCAAGGGATTGTTGAAGGCCTGGGGACTTGCGGTGCCCCGAGGAGGACTGGCGCGCACCTCCGCCGAGGCTCAGTCTTTGGCGCGTGGGATTGGAGGCCCTGTGGCCATGAAGGCATCCTCTCCGGACCTGCTTCACAAGACAGAGGCCGGGGTCGTTCGGTTGGGCGTCAAGAACGCGCAGGAAGTCGAGAAGGCGTATGCCGAGATCGTGGAGAAGGCCAGCGCGTGGAATCCCGATGCGCGGCTCGACGGGGTGCTGGTGGAAGAGATGATCGCCGGTGACTTCAGAGAAATCATCGTGGGAGTGCGGCAGGACCAGCGTTTTGGCCCGGTGGTGACCTTCGGCCTCGGAGGAATTTTCGTGGAAGCCCTGAGAGATTTTGCGGTCTGCCCGGCCCCGCTGACGGTGGAGCAGGCCCGGGAGATCATCCAAAAGATTCGAGGCTACCGCATTCTGACAGCGTTTCGGAGCCGCCCGGCTGCGGACGTCGAAGCCCTGGCGCGAGTCATGTGTCAGGTCGGTGATCTCGCGCTCATTTGGCAGGATCGGATTTCAGAACTAGAAATCAATCCCCTCTTCGTGCTGCCCGAGGGCTCGGGAGTTGTCGTCGGCGATGCCCTGGCTGTCTTGCGCTGAGGGGCGCCTACCGAGCAGATCCTTGCGAGATAGAGCAGCCCTATATAACGACATCGGCGTGGGCTTCGCTTTTCGAGATATCGGGGCCGCGCGCAAAATGGCCACCGCGAGCGTACAATAATCCAAATTGGGATGAGTTGGGACCGAGCGGCCAAGAAGAGTTCCGCGTTTGGCGACTTTCGGGAAGAGTCGCAAAGACTCTGCGCGCGGCTGGCAAGCAACAATAGTCTATAGTCTATCCTCAGGCGGCGGGCGTTGGTAACTGCTACACTTGTTTGCGGTTCTGTCGCCTTGTTGGTCTGCATTTGTTGGGAGAGTGATGCGTGCCTGGTGGTCGTCGCGGTCTTCAAAACCGTTGCCCCGACACGACGTGTCGGGGGGTAGGTTCGATTCCTACCCTCTCCGCCAGCTTTTAGCGTTCGAAACCATTTTTGAAAGGAGGTGATCGCCCATGTCGCGCGAGCAGATTCTCAAGCTAACTGCTTTGTCTTCGTGCGCCGGTTGAGCTTCTAAACTCAGCCAGCAGGCTCTGATGCAGGTTCTGCGTCAGCTACCGGTCCTGAATAGCCGCAATCTCCTGGTTGGCACCGCCACTGGAGACGACGCCGGGGTGTATCGTATTGACAGAAATCGCGCACTGGTGCAAACGACCGATTTCTTCACGCCGATCGTCGACGACCCATTTGCCTACGGACAGGTCGCAGCGACAAATGCTTTTTCCGACGTTTATGCCATGGGCGGCCGTCCGCTGACGGCGCTTAACCTCATGGGAATACCAGCAGACTTAGTGCCGCCCCGCATCATTAATCTGATCCTTCGCGGAGGCGCTGCGAAGATCAAAGAAGCGAAGTGTGTTCTGATCGGTGGCCATACAATTCGAAACCCGGAACCTTTCTACGGCCTTGCCGTCACAGGCCTGGTGTCGCCGCGTCGCATGCTGACCAACGGGAAAGCTCGTGCGGGCGACGTGCTGATCCTGACGAAACCGCTAGGCACAGGTATCATCACGACAGGGATCAAGCGTGGCCTAACCAACCGTTTGCTGGAACGGAGAGTTATCGCCCTTATGACAAAGCTCAACAATGTCGGACCGGAACTAGCCGAGAAAGGGCTCCTCAGAGCCGCGGTTGACGTGACCGGCTTTGGCTTGCTCGGGCATTTGGGCGCGATGTGTCGCGCCAGCGGTGTCGGCGCCGAGATTGCTGCTGACGCTGTGCCGGTGATCAGCGCGGAAGTCTTTCAGCTAATTGCGGCCGGCTGCATCCCTGCCGGCAGCCGCGACAATCTCGCCTTCGCGAATAATTTCACAGAATGGGACGGCGCCACGCCGACTCAGAAGGCATTACTGACGGACGCTCAGACGAGCGGCGGTCTCCTGCTGAGCGTGCCACGACGAAATCTGGATGCGGTATTGAAGTGTCTGAAGAGCCATCACGCACCCTGCGCCGCCGTTGTCGGTCAGATCGTGCGGTCCAGCAAGCCGAAGATCAGAGTGGCGGCATGAAACGTTCCGAACTGCGCGGCATCCCGTCTGTCGACAAATTAGCGTACGCGCTGGGCGATACGGGACTGCCTCATCCTACCGTCGTAGCAACAATTCGGCGCGAACTGGCTGCACTGCGCAAACAGGGAACGATACCTGGGTTCGAAGACATGCTGTCGCGCATTCGTTCCGCGCTGGGAATCCTGGGCGCATACCGCATCCAACCTGTGATCAATGGCACCGGCATTCTCGTTCACACGAATTTTGGTCGTGCGCCACTGGGGCCCGCCGTAATGGAAGCGGTGTCCCGGATTGCATTGCGATACAACAATCTTGAATACGGGCTCGCCGAAGGAGGGCGCGGCGGTCGCGCCGCGTACCTGGAACACAATCTCGCGCTATTGTGCGGCGCGGAAGCCGCCACAGTGGTGAATAACAACGCGAGCGCGCTGGTTCTGATTCTTCGCCATTTCTGTCGAGACGAAGCTCCGGTCGCTGCTGGCGAGCGCAGGAACATGCATCACCGTGATCCGCTGCGCAAGAATCAGGTCGTGATTTCGCGCGGCGAACTGATTCAGATCGGCGGCGGATTCCGGATTCCGGAAATTCTCGAGGCCAGCGGGGCGCGACTGCGCGAGGTCGGGACAACCAACAAGACTTCTCTCACAGATTTCGCTCGCGCAATCACGCGCGAAACCGCGCTGATCTTGAAAGTGCATCGCAGCAACTTCTTTATGGATGGCTTCGTTGACTCTCCGTCAACTGAGGCCATCGCGAAGCTGGCGCGCGACAAACGAATCCCGTTCGTCGAAGACCTGGGTAGTGGCGCGATGATTCAGACAGAAACCGTCCCTGGCCTGGAACACGAGCCGACGCCATCGGAGGTGTTGCGAAATGGAGTGGATCTCGTTTGCTTCAGTGGCGACAAACTGTTCGGCGGGCCGCAGTCGGGGATTATTGCGGGGAAGGCGAAGCTGATCGTCGCGCTCAAGCGCGAGCCGTTGTTTCGCGCACTACGCTGCGACAAACTAATCCTGGCTGCGCTCGAGGCGACGGCGGATATTTACTTGCGTAATTCTACCGGCCTTTCGAATACAAGCGCGTCTGACAATGCGCCGAGTCACCAGGGTATTCCCCTGCTCGCGATGCTGCACACACCGAACGACGAACTGCATGTGCGCGCAGGGAAGATCATTGCGGCGCTCGATGGGGTCCCGCTTAAAGCCGCAATAGGCAGAGGCCGCGCTCAGATAGGTGGCGGCGCGCTGCCTCGCTCGATTTTGCGCTCCACGACGCTCGACATAACCCACAACAGACTCAGGCCGCAGGAATTGGCTGCACGCCTGCGTTCACATACGCCGCCCATTGTTGGTTATATTGAACGAGGCCAGCTCAAGCTCGACCTGCGAACCGTGTTCCCGGATCAGGACGCTGAAATCGTGGCGGCGCTCCGCGCCGCAATCTGACTCAAGCAAGGCAAAGCTCATCGCGACTTGCGGAGGCAGGTACAGGCTACCGATGGCAGAGCCCCAACATTTCATCGTCGCTACCGCTGGTCACGTGGATCACGGGAAGAGCGCGCTGGTCAAAGCGCTGACCGGCACTGATCCCGACCGTCTGCCCGAGGAGAAAGCGCGAGGCATCACCATCGACCTCGGCTTCGCGCACTTAGAACTCCCTGCCTCCGTGCCGGGACCTTCATCCTTCCTGCTTGGAATCGTTGACGTGCCCGGGCACGAAGACTTCGTGAAGAATATGGTCGCGGGCGTCGGCTCGATTGACCTGGCACTATTTGTCGTTGCGGCCGACGACGGATGGATGCCTCAGACCGAGGAGCACCTGCAAATCCTCACCTACCTCGGTGTCAATCGCGCCGTGGTCGCATTGACCAAGATCGATCTAATACAGGACGAACGTCGGGCGGCCGCCGCAATTCACAACAAGTTGCGCGACTCGCCTTTCGCCGACGCGCCAATTGTTCCCACATCAGTTGTTACCGGTCGGGGCCTCGACCATCTGAAGGCCGCTCTCGCACGGGTTCTGGCCAACACGCCCGCGTCGCGCGACATTGGCAAACCGCGGCTGCCTGTTGACCGAGTTTTTACACTGCGGGGCATCGGCACGGTGGTCACCGGCACGCTGACCGGCGGCACTTTGCGACGCGGCCAAAGTGTGGTGATCCAGCCATCCGGCAAAGTCGCTCGGATTCGAAACATCCAGTCTCACAACCATAACGTCGAGCTTGGCGTGCCGGGCACGCGCACCGCGCTCAATCTGCCGGACATTGCTGCCTCTGATGACGTTCGTCGAGGCGACGTGGTCACGCTGGCCGAATTTGGCGGGCCGAGCGAGATACTTGACGTGGCTCTGGAAGTCTCACCGAGAGCGAACCGCCCACTCAGAGACGGCGCCCAAGTGCGCTTTCATCATGGCAGTGCCAATGTCCGTGCGAAGGTGGTGTTTTTCTCCCACAAAGAGTTAGCTCCTGGAGAACAGGCACTGGGTCAACTTAGGCTCGAAGGGAGCGTGTTTGTTTTTGCCGGGGACCGCTTTGTCCTCCGCGATTCAGCCGGACAGAACACATTGGCAGGAGGTGTCGTGCTCGACCCAGACCCGAGCAGGAAGTTGTTCCGGAGCGAAGCGCGGCTCAGCTTTCTCCGTCAACGCGCAGAATCACCCTGCGAGGCGCTGCCATTTGTCGCCTCGCAAATCGCGCGCGACCGCGCTGTCAGGCGATCCCAGTTGCTGTTGAAGTCGAAATTCAGTGCCGCGGACATTTCCAATGCTGTTTCGCGGCTAGCTGCTGAAGGGAATCTTGTCCTCGCAGGGGGTTTCGCTGTTGACGCCGCTAGGTGGCAGCTGTTGCGTCGGCGTGCAGCAGATGCAATTGAAGCGCGCCATCGTACGCACCCGGAACAGACAGGCTTGTCCCTCTCGGACCTGCGAACGATTCTCGAAGCTGATTTGCCCTTCGCAGACCTCTTCGAACCCCTTGTCGGCGATTTGTGCAGGAGTGAATTCGTCCAAGTTGGAAACACGATTCGCCGAGTGACACATCGGCGAGCGCTGCCGCCACCGCTTCAAGCGGCAGCCGCGAAGCTGCGCGCCACGCTGGCTGCCAAACCGTTTGATCCGCCCTCGCGGAAGCAGCTTGCGCCGGATTCGGTTTCACAGCAAGCGTTGCGGTTCTTGATCGAGACCGGCGAGGCCGTAGAGATCAGCGCGGAGGTGGTGCTGACCGCAGAGAGTTTGAAGCGCATGGCCGAATTGATCCGCCAATACATTCGGGACAATGGGCCTGCGACCGTTAGTGATCTGCGCCAAGAGCTCATCTGCAGCCGACGGGTCATCGTGCCATTGCTTGAGCGACTTGACCGCGACGGCATTACCCTGCGGAACGGTGACGCTCGAACACTTTGCGCCAAATAAGCTGTGCTAGATGAGCGTGCTAAGACTCTGGCTTGATCAATACGTCCCGGATTTCTAAATCACTGCCTACTTGTGTCGAATTTCCATAGGGGCCCGGGTCCGATCAAAGGGAATCACTCGCAGTTCCCATTTGACCGGGATGGACGTTGGCAGGTAACAGGTGGTCTTATCGCAAGCCTGGTACTCGAGCTTTCCCGAAATGGTGATAATTTTCCCATCCGGTCCAAGCGGGCCCAAGGACTCCGACCCGGTGCGCACTTGCACATCCTGGCTGATGCGGAACGTCCCCTCGAAGATGGGTACGCGCTCCTTGATCGCGGGCAAATAGAGGATTTTGGACGCCGGGTAAACCGCAGGTTCGAGCGTCACTAGCGGCATAGGTTCGATCGCCAGGTGAATGGGCTTATAACCCTGAGTACCGGGCGCATAGACATGCACATCCGGGGGCAGTCGCACTTCAGCAACGAGGGTGACGTGAGACCCGGAAATGCCGATGGCATCCGATTGCTCGAGGGCAACTTGAAGATGCGGGGCTTCGACCGTTCCTGTTACTTCTTGGCCTAATTCCGGAAAAAGCTTGGAAATAAGACTGTTTCCGGTAAGGCGCTCTCGGTATTTCGGGTCGAAGAACTTTTCTCGAATGATGCCGTTGGAATCAATAAAAAAATATCCAGGGCGAGCAAAGCCCTTCTGCATTCCGGTAGCTTCCTGATTGAAGACGCCATAAGCCCGGATGGTCTTCGAGTCAGGATCCCCGAGCATTGGAAACGTGATCTTGTGCCGGTCACCATAATATTTCAGGATTTCTTCTGAGTCATAGCTGATGGCCGCCAGCTTGACCCCTTGTTTTTCGAATCGCGGGAGTGCGCTTTGCAGCTGAACCAGCTGCTCTTTGCAGATCGGTCACCAGTCGGCGGAACGGAAAAAGAGGAGAACGGTGCCGTTCGTTCCTTTCAAAGTATCGAGAGTTTGTACCCGTCCAAATTGGTCGCGAATCGAAAAAACGGGAGGTTTCTGACCGACAGCGAGCCCAACCGACATGAATTCGACGGAAGCCTTCTGAATCGTATCGCCATCGTCATTGAGTATCCCTCGGACGGTTACTTGGTCTCCGAGGTGGGGGACTACTGGTCCCTGCGCCTCAACGGCATACATGACTCTGGTCGTATCGTCATACAGCGACAGCTTCGCACCCGGAATATCTTTGATGCAATCGGGTATTTCCATATAGGCTTCGTCTGCGTTGCAGGCGCTGGACACAAGGATGCCGGACCACGATTTGGAATTTGTTGTATTTTTCTGCCCAGCCACTGCGAGGGGGGCTAGAGAAAAAAACACTACCAGACAGAGGAAGAAGCGTTTCGGCGCAGAATCAGCTCTGACCGACTGCATCATTCAAAACATTCCTTTCATTTTTGAATCCGCTCCTCTTATACACCTGACAGTCTCGGCGCACAAGAAAGATCTTCGGGCTAAACCTCCTCGGCCATTACAATGCACCTTCGTGCCTCGTGCCGGCACCCGCGCTTGGCAAAGGGCGCGCTCGTTCGAGACAACCCAGAGCGTCCGACTGTCATCAACTATCGTGTTGACGCTACGTTTTCCATAATGGTTGGAGAACGGACCACGGGGAGCTAGTCAAATGGAAGGCATGAATATCAACAAAAAGCGGTCCACGCTGTTGCGGCGCATCATCAGGAGCGCTCTGATCGCCGGATTCTGCCTGAGCGCTGTGCTTGCATTTGCAGCGCAGAACCAACAGGACCAATCAAACGTCACAGTTCAACAGCCATACTCAGGGGCGGCTCCTGAGGCCCCCCGTCAAGACGCGCCTCCACAGTTTCAAGCTGCGCCACCCACGCTAACTTTGCCGGCAGGCACAACGATTTCCGTGCGAAATAGTGGCTGGCTATCGAGCGACCAAAATCGGCCCGGCGACACGTTCAGCGCGGTGCTAGATCAGCCGCTGGTTGTCGATGGATGGGTGGTGGCGCGGCGCGGACAGGCGGTCCTGGGCAGGGTTGACATGGCCCTAAAGGCGAGCCACAACTCAGGCGTATCTCAATTGGGATTGTCGCTCGCCGAGATAACTATTGTGGACGGCCAGCAACTGCCGGTGCAGACCCAGCTCGTGCAAACCTCGACAGGCCCGTCAAACCAGAAAGTGGCAGGCACCGTCGCGACTACAACTGTGCTTGGGACTGTCATCGGGGGAATTGCCGGAGGCGGGACAGGCGCGGCGATTGGCGCCATCGCAGGTGCTGGCGGGGGTATGGCCGTTGCCATGTCCACACGGGGCAGACCTACCGTGATTTTTCCAGAAACGCTCCTCAGCTTCCGGCTCAACGTTCCGGCGGCTATATCAACTGAGCGGAGCCAGGTGGCGTTCCAGCCAGTCAGCCAAGAGGATTATGACAGGCCCCCAGCCGACAGGGGCGCAAACCATCAGCGGCCGATGGGTTCATATCCGCCCTATCCCGCTCCTTATTATTACCCTTACCCTTACTATAACCCTTACTGGTACGGCCCCGGATATCCTGGGTTCTACCTCGGATTCGGGGGATACTACGGTTTCGGACGCGGGTACTATGGTGGATTCAGGGGGCGCGGTTTTCGGCGCTAGCAGCGGTGTTACCGGGATTGGCCCTTAGCCCCGGCGGAAGTGCGGCTCTGACAGCTTGTGGAAAAACGGTCGAAGCCTTGTGGGTCGCGGCTTCACAGTTTGCGGAAAAAGTGGGTTAGGGTGTCATTCCGAGCGAAGCGAGGAATCTCTCTTTGTTCAAAACCCAAGAAAAGAGAGATTCCTCGGCACACAGCGTGCCTCGGAATGACAACGTTTTGAGTTTTTCCGCAGCCTATGCTAAGGAGGTTCAGGACACGACGTTTGAATGCGCCTGCATGTTGCTTGATCTCTGCTCGAAAATCGCGGCTCAATCTCTGTAATGAAGTTTCAATCGCAACATCTCTTTTGCTGGCAAAGGATTGCAATTTCCGAGGGAACATCGCAAACGTGGCCGGCTGACCGCGCCGGGTGACGATTAGCCTCGTCCTCTAAAGATCGGTAACGGGGATGTTGTTGCGCCATAGTCCAGATCAAATCCGAGCTGGAGCTTAGCCGCTTCGGACATACGCCCGGGATGCCACGGCGGATCGAAGACAACTTCGACGTGAAATTCTCTCACATCAGGCAGACGCGACAGCTTGCTCTCCACCTCGGACTTGAGCACGTTAGCCATGCCGCAACCCGGCGCCGTCATGGACATTTTGATGTCAATCTTGTGTCCGCCTTGTTCTAGCTTCGTGATCTGACAGGAATAGATCAACCCAAGATCGACAATGTTGACTGGAATTTCGGGATCAAAGACGGTCTTCAACTGATCCCAGACCATCTTTTCGTTGAAGGGCCCCTGCGGGCCGATCGGCGCTTGCGCTGCCGGTGTGTTGGATAACCCCAGGGCGTCCGCATCCTTACCATCGATTCGGTACATGGAGCCGAAAGTGTTCGCCACGGTGTAGCCGCCACCCAAGGTCTGCATAACTCTCACGACGGCGCCAGCCGGAAGAGTGCTGTGACTGCCGCTGGGAATCTCGATAACTTCACAGTCTCGGCTCAGTTTTATTGGTTCGCTGGGGGCCATGACAAGGTACTCCTTGGTGCTTCCGCGCCTTCTGAGCGTTGCGTACTAGCACTTTGTTGAAAAACTGTTGCGGCTCGTCATTCCGAGGAGCGAAGCGACGAGGAATCTCTCTTTTCCTGGTTTTTTGTCCATGAGAGATTCCTCGCTACGCTCGGAATGACAAGATAAGAAGCATTTTTCAACAAGCTCTTAGGTGTTTTCCGTCGAAACGACTTCTTCTTTCCCCTCGAACGCGGCACGCAATGTGTGCCATGCGAGGGTTGCGCATTTGACGCGCACAGGAAACTCGGAGACGCCGCTAAACACGGTCAGCTTGCCCAATTGATATTGATTCCCGTTCGCCGACTGCCCCGTGACGAGCTTGTGGAACCGATCGAAGAGCGTTTCCACCTCCGCTCTGCTCTTGCCCTTCACAATCTGAGTCATCATGGAAGCCGAAGCTTTGGAGATCGCACATCCCGACCCCTGAAAGCCGATGTCGTGAATCGAATCATCCTGGAGATCAAGATAGATAGTGAAGCGATCGCCGCAAAGCGGGTTGTATCCCTCCGCTTTGTGGTTCGCGGTTTTCAGCTCGTGATAATTCCGAGGCGCCTTGCTATGTTCCAGGATAACGTCCTGGTAAAGATCGCGCAGGTCTGGCATCAGGCAAACACCTTTCGCACCTTCCGAATCCCTTCGACCAGAGCATCGATTTCTTCTCTCGTGTTATAGAGAGCGAATGAAGCGCGCGCCGTGGCAGCGATGCCAAAGCGCTGCATGACTGGCTGAGCGCAGTGGTGCCCGGTCCGGATAGCAATTCCCTCCTGGTCGAGGATCGTCCCGATGTCGTGCGGGTGGATGTCATCCAGGGTGAACGAGAGCACGGCAGCCTTTTCTTTCGCTGTGCCGATCAGGCGAATGTCGGGGATCGCTGACAGTGCCTCGGTGGCATAAGCCAGCAGGTCGTGCTCATGAGCGGCAATGTCTTCCATTCCAAGACCATTCATATAGGTGACAGCCGCACCTAAGCCGACCGCACCCGCGATGTGTGGCGTGCCCGCCTCAAACTTGTAGGGCAACCTGTTATAGATCGTCTTCTCGAAAGTTACGGAACTGATCATATCGCCGCCGGCTTGATACGGAGGCATGGCATCGAGCAGAGCGGACTTGCCGTACAAAACACCGATACCTGTCGGGCCGTACACCTTGTGACCCGAGAAAGCGTAGAAGTCGCAATCCAGAGCTTGAACATCCACATGGAAATGAGGCACGGCTTGGGCGCCGTCAACAAGCACCGGTATGTTTTGTTGATGTGCCAGCTCGATGATTCTCCGGACCGGATTCACCGTGCCAAGCGCGTTCGAAACATGCGCAACCGCGACAATCTTCGTCCGCGGCCCCAGCAGCTTCGCAAACTCATCGAGCAGCAACTCGCCGCTGTCATTGAAGGGAGCGACCTTCAAGCTTGCGCCTTTCTCTTCACACAGGATCTGCCAGGGCACGATGTTGGAGTGATGCTCCATTGCCGTGATGAGCACTTCGTCGCCGGCGCCCACGTGAGTGCGGCCATATGTTTGGGCAACGAGGTTGATGGCCTCCGTGGCGCCGCGAACAAAGATGATCTCGGTGGTGTCCTGCGCATTCAGGAAGGCTTGCATACTCCGCCGCGCCGCCTCGTACTCTTCCGTGGCATGCTCGGAAAGAAAATGTATGCCACGATGAATGTTGGCGTTGTCGCGTTCGTAGTACCGGCTAATCGCATCGATGACCACTTGTGGCTTCTGGGAAGTGGCGGCGTTGTCCAGATACACCAGCGGCCTGCCGCGAACTTGCTGCCGGAGTATAGGAAAGTCACCGCGGACCTTTCTCACGTCAAATCGATGCCCGGCAGCGCGCAGGTATGACCCTGGTAACTCTGGCGATCTCTTGGCAACAGTGGTCATCCGATTTCACTCCAGTTTCTTTCGACCTCCGAGCTGCTTAGGTCTTGCGCCAAATCCGGTGCAGAATCGCCCATTTGAAGCAGATTCCGGTTGATCAATGCTTCCACGTGTGTGCGCGCGGGTCCTGGCTTCATACGATCCAGACATTCACTGGCGAAGGCAAGAAGAAGGAGTCTGCGCGCGGAAAGCTCATCAATGCCGCGTGAGCGGAGGTAGAACAGCGCGTCCTCCTCGATTTGGCCGATGGTCGCTCCGTGCGTGCACTTCACATCGTCGGCGTGGATCTCCAATTGCGGCTTTGTGTCAATTTGCGCGTCGTCAGAAAGCAGCAGGTTGCGGTTCGTCTGCTTGGCGTCTGTCTTCTGCGCGTCCTTGTGCACAACAATTCGGCCGTGGAACACGCCATGCGCATGGCCGTCGAGGATTCCGTTGTAGAATTGCCGGCTTGCGCAGTGCGGGCTGCGGTGTTCCACGAGCATGTAGTTGTCGAGGTGCTGGCGGCCGTTGCCAATGAACAGACCGTTAATCAGGCACTCCCCTCCTTCGCCTGCCAGGACCGGATGCACATTGTTGCGGACCAGCGCCCCGCCCGTCAGTATGGAATGTGACGCGATATTGGCGCCTCTGCCTTGCTGGATACGCAACGTGGAGACGCTATAGGAGTGAACATGCTCGCGTTCGACCATGTAATGCGAAACCACGGCGTGATCGCCAGCGACAAGTTCAGTGACCGCGTTGGTAAAGGCCGTGCCGCCACCAAGCGATACGTAGTCCTCAACAACCGTAACTTGGCTGTTTTCCTCCGCCCAAATGAGATTACGCGGATGGCCCATCGTGGGGGTGTCATTCGCGGTCGATACAAAGAGCAGGTAGATTGGCTCCTCTGCGGCTGCACTTCGGCGGATATGTATGTAGGCTCCATCCTCAACAAACGCGGTGTTCAGCGCGCAGAAGGCATCGCGCCGGATGTCCACATACTGGCCGAGGTGGGGTTCGATCACTCCCGGGTTGCGGACAATTTGATCAGCCAGACTGCTGACCTCCAACCAAACGGGTAGTTTCCCCAACGACGACAGCTCAGGTGCGAAACGCCCGTTCAAGAACACGAGTTGACAAGCGAAGCCGGGAACCTGGTACGGCTCCAGCTCAAGTTGTAATGGCCGCGCGCGGTTGTTCCCGCCGAGCAGGAAAGGAGTCTGCGCGATAGCCGAGACGTTGGTGAAACGCCAGTCCTCGTCGTGAGCGGTTGGGAAACCGACCTCACAAAAACGAGCAAAAGCATTCCGGCGCAGTTGCCGCAACCATGGCAACCCTTGGCCGGCGGCAGTTTTCTCGAAAGCAGTGAAGCTTTCCAAATAATGATCTAACCGTTGAATTGCTTTGATCACCAGTTTCCCTCACCATGTCAGGTCGCTTCAGACCGAGGCCGTGCTGCGCGCCTCGGCTTCCATTGAGCTATAACCCTTCTCTTCAAGCTCCAGAGCCAGTTCGGGGCCGCCCGAACGCATGATGCGCCCATCTACGAGCACGTGGACGCGGTCCGGGACGATGTAATTCAGCAGCCGCTGATAGTGGGTCACCAAAATGATGCCGCGCTCCGGGTTGCGGGTGGCATTGACGCCCTGCGCCACGGTTTTCAGCGCATCGATATCCAGGCCGGAATCCGTTTCATCCAGAATGGCGAGCTTCGGTTCCAGAATCGCCATCTGCAGGATCTCGTTACGCTTCTTCTCTCCGCCCGAAAAGGATTCGTTCACGGAACGGCTCATCAGTTTTTCGTCCATGTCCAGCAGCTTCAGCTTCTCCCTGAGCATGGGCAGGAAGTCCATGGCGTCCATTTCCTCAAGGCCGCGGTACTTGCGGATGGCATTGAGTGCCGACCGCAGTAAGTAAGCGTTGCTTATCCCAGGGATCTCCACCGGGTACTGGAAGGCCATGAAGAGGCCCTCACAGGCTGCCTCTTCCGCCTTCATCGCCAGGAGGTCCTTGCCGTTATAAGACACCTCGCCTCGGGTGACTTGGTAGGTCTCACGCCGGGCCAGCACTTGCGCCAGGGTGCTCTTCCCCGAACCATTCGGACCCATGACGGCGTGCACCTCGCCTCGGTCTACGGTCAAATCAATCCCCTTGAGGATTTCGTGATGATCCACTGTGACGTGGAGATTCTTGATTTCCAGTAAGCTCATTCGCTGTCCTCTCTAGCCGGAACGACGTTGCAATTGCATGAATGGCAGCCCCGGTTCATCCGACGCTCCCTTCCAGGCTGACGCTCAATAGCTTCTGCGCCTCTACCGCAAATTCCATCGGCAGTTCACGGAACACGCGCTTGCAGAATCCGTTGACGATCATGGAAACGGCGTCTTCCGCCTTGAGACCGCGCTGCCGGAGGTAGAAGAGTTGATCGTCGCCGATCTTCGAAGTGGAAGCCTCGTGTTCCATACGCGCCGTGGAGTTCCTCACCTCGATATACGGAAATGTGTGGGCGCCGCACTTGTCGCCGATCAGCAGCGAGTCACACTGCGTGTAGTTGCGCGCGCCGGTAGCCTGCTTCATGATTTTTACTTGTCCGCGGTAAGAGTTCTGCCCGTGACCTGCAGAGATCCCTTTGGTAATGATCGTGCTGCGAGTGTTCTTGCCGATGTGGATCATCTTTGTGCCCGTGTCAGCCTGCTGGTAGTTGTTGGTGAGAGCGACCGAATAAAACTCGCCCACTGAGTTCTCACCTTGCAGAATGCAACTCGGATATTTCCAGGTGATGGCTGAACCTGTTTCAACTTGCGTCCAGGAGATCTTGGAGTTTATACCCAGGCACTTCCCGCGCTTGGTCACAAAGTTGTAGATCCCGCCCTTGCCTTCTTTGTCGCCCGGGTACCAGTTTTGCACTGTGGAATATTTGATCTGAGCATTATCGAGTGCAATCAGTTCAACCACGGCGGCATGCAATTGGTTTTGATCGCGAATCGGCGCGGTGCAACCTTCGAGATAGCTGACATAAGAGCCTTCGTCGGCGACGATTAGCGTGCGCTCGAACTGGCCGGTCTCCGCCGCATTAATGCGAAAGTAGGTTGACAGCTCCATGGGACAACGAACGCCCTTGGGTACGTATACAAAGGAACCATCGGTGAATACGGCCGCATTCAGCGACGCGAAGAAGTTGTCGGTGTAAGGCACCACCGAACCCAAGTATTTCCGGACCAGATCGGGATGTTTCTGTACAGCTTCCGAGAACGAACAGAAAATAATGCCCAGCTCAGCGAGTTTCCCTTTGAAGGTCGTAGCGACAGAGACGCTGTCGAACACGGCATCTACGGCCACTCCGGCCACTCCGGCGAGAAGCTTCTGCTCCTCGATCGGAATGCCGAGTTTCTCGTAGGTGCGCAAGATCTCCGGGTCCAGTTCCTCCAAGCTCTTCAAGCTGGGTTTCTGACGGGGCGCTGAATAGTAAACGATGTCCTGATAGTCGATCGGGCCGTACTTGATGTTGGCCCACTTGGGTTCAGCCTGGGCCTTCTCCAGCGACGCCCAGTGGCGATAGGCCTTCATCCTCCACTCCAACATGAAATCGGGCTCCTGCTTTTTTGCAGAAATCAGGTGAATGATGTCCTCGTTTAGCCCTTTGGGGATTCTGTCCTCTTCAACCTCGGAAATGAACCCCCACTTGTATTCCCGCTGTGCCAGGTCTCCGATCGTTTTGATATTTGTGTTCATTGCATCCCCCCGGGTACGCGATCAACCGCCGGCACGAGCTTGTCGCGTGTATTTTTGATGGTTGTCAACTGCAGAGGCTGAATTAGATCGAGCAGCGATATTCTTTCCAACACTCCTCGCATCGCCTGACTAATGATCCGCTGATTATTCTTGATGAAACAGCACGGCTCCAGATCGCACAGTCCGGAAACGTCCGTACTGCACTCGGTGAATGCTATGGGTCCTTCCAATGCCGTAATGACATCGAGGACCGAAATCTTACCCGGATCCCTCGCCAAGTAATATCCGCCTTTAATCCCCCGATGTGAAACCAAAAGCCCGCTGCGCAGGAGCTCTTTCAGGAGCTTGCTCACCGTGAACAGCGGCAGCCGAGATTCGGCTGCGAGGTCGCGCGCGGTTCGCAAAGACCGGCCCCGCTCATGGGCGATGTGGCTCATCAGGACCAGGCCGTAATCCGTTAATTTGCTGAGTCTGACCATCTTGACTACCCCCGCCTCTCCGGTCCCTGCTATATAGTACCACTACAGTGCTATATTAATCCTAAACACATTGCTTTTCAAGGCCAAATCAACCGGAGTCTTGAAACCGTTACGATGAACAATCCGGGCTGAGCGCGCGCAAGAGTCTCACCACGCAAGTTTTCGATTCGGAACTCGCAACCGCCACAATGCTCAGTTGTGAACATGTGCGCGCTCGATGCCTTGGAACAACTTCTTCATAGGTAGGACTGTAGACGTTGCAAGGCACGAGTGTCTGATTCGACAAGGGCGGCAGCGCGGGTGGCCAAAGCGACGTGCGACGAAGGGATTATCCTAGGCGAACGAGGCAGAGAAGGCGCTGAAGGTTCACGACGGAGCGGCAAAACATTTTGCACTAAACCCAGGATTGGCCAAGATTGTGGATGCCGCCCGGCTTACAAACCAATTTCGATATGGTATATGTAAATAGAACGGACGAGGTTCGCTTGATCGCTTCGTCCTGGCACGAGTGTAGGAGTATGATCTTGGCATTACTTTAGTGCATTGCGGGCAGCGATCCTGTCCCGCAAAGAGAAATTATGGATGTGTGTCTAGAGATCGCGCGCTTTAATATGTGAAGGAATCATTCATGCCGACAAAAATGGAAATTCTTGACGCAAATGAGGCTGTTGCCTCCGTCGCATACCGCTTGAACGAGGTCATCGCGATTTATCCGATTACCCCCTCGTCGCCCATGGGGGAATGGTCGGATCAATGGGCATCGGAAGGGCGCCGCAACATTTATGGCGCCGTGCCGACGGTTGTCGAGATGCAGAGCGAAGGAGGAGCCGCCGGTGCGCTACACGGCGCACTGCAGGCCGGGGCACTCGCGACCACCTTCACTTCGTCGCAAGGTCTCCTTCTGATGATCCCCAATATGTTCAAAATTGCCGGGGAACTGACTGCTGCCGTCATTCATGTGGCCGCCCGAACAGTTGCTACGCATGCGCTCTCCATTTTCGGCGATCACAGTGATGTCATGGCGACGCGGGCGACGGGATTTGCAATGCTTGCATCGTGTTCGGTCCAGGAAGCAAGTGATTTCGTTCTGATTGCCCAAGCCGCGACCCTGGAAGCGCGGGTCCCGTTTTTGCACTTCTTCGATGGTTTCCGGACATCCCATGAAGTGAATAAGATTTTCCCGCTTACGGACGATGATCTTCGCGCCGTGCTGGACGAAAACGCGGTTCGACAGCATCGCGAGCGGGCACTCACGCCGGACCGTCCGAAGCTTCGCGGCAGCGCCCAAAACCCGGACGTCTTTTTCCAGGCACGCGAAGCCATCAACCCGTATTACCTTGCGGCCCCGACCATCGTTCAAAATGTCATGGATCGTTTTGCGGCTCGTACGGGGCGTGCGTATCACATGTGCGACTATGTCGGAGCGCCGGACGCCGAGCGCGTAATTGTCCTCATGGGGTCCAGCGCAGGAGCAGCCGAAGAGGCAGTGGGAGCCCTGGCCAAACGCGGCGAGAAAGTCGGCCTGCTGAAGTTACGTCTCTTCCGTCCTTTCCCCTCCGAGGCATTCCTGGCAGCATTGCCGAAGACCGTCCGGGCACTCGGGGTTCTCGATCGCACCAAGGAACCGGGTGCCACTGGGGAGCCACTGTATCTCGACGTTGTCACCACTGTGTCCGAGGCTGCGGCTACGGACCGCGCCAGCCGCATCTGGCCGCGCATCCTGGGAGGACGTTATGGGCTGTCGTCGAAGGAATTTACTCCTGCAATGGTCAGGGGTGTCTTCGATGAACTGGCGAACAAAACGCCCAAGAACCACTTCACCGTCGGCATTCAGGATGATGTGACGCATACAAGCCTCAGTTATGACGCGGCATTTTCGACCGAGGACCCCCACACCGTACGCGCCATCTTTTATGGGTTGGGTTCGGACGGCACAGTCGGGGCAAATAAAAACTCGATCAAGATCATCGGCGAAAACACGCCTAACTACGCGCAAGGTTATTTCGTCTATGATTCGAAAAAGGCTGGTTCGGTTACGATTTCACACTTGCGCTTCGGGCCGCAACCGATTGAATCCACTTATTTGATCTCCCATGCAAGTTTCATTGCCTGTCACCAGTTTTCCTTCCTGGAGCGCATGGACGTGCTCGGACCGGCCGAACCAGGCGCGACCTTCCTATTGAACTCGCCTTTTGCTGCCGACCAAGTGTGGGATCATCTCCCTCGTAAAGTGCAGCAACAAATTCTGGACAAGAAACTGCGGTTCTACGTAATCGACGGATATTCCGTCGCGCGCGAAACGGGAATGGGCAACCGCATCAATACGGTTATGCAAACTTGCTTCTTCGCCATTAGCGGTGTACTGCCGCGCGACGAAGCGATCGCCGCCATTAAGGAAGCGATCCGGAAGACTTACGGCAAGCGCGGCGAGGCCGTTGTGCGAAAAAACTTCGCTGCCGTGGACGCCTCGATCGCTCATTTGCACGAAGTGAGAGTGTCTGGGCAAGCGAACAGCCCCTTTGATATCCTGCCGCCGGTACCCGAGCAAGCGCCCGCGTTTGTTCGAGGCGTTCTCGGCGAGATTATCTTCGGAAACGGCGATTCGCTTCCCGTAAGCGCCCTGCCGCCGGACGGAACATTTCCCACCGGCACCGCAAGATGGGAAAAGCGCAATATCGCGCAGCAGATTCCGGTCTGGGATGAACAGCTTTGCATTCAGTGTGGGAAGTGCGTGCTCGTCTGCCCGCACGCCGTGATTCGAGCGAAGATATACGACGCCCCGCTTCTGGCGGCTGCTCCAGCAGCTTTCAAATCCGCCCAACCGCGCTGGCGCGAGTTCGAATCACTCCGCTACACGCTTCAGGTGTCCCCGGAAGATTGCACCGGCTGCCGTCTCTGTGTGGAAGTCTGCCCGGTCAAGAGCAAGAGCGAGGTAAAACACAAGGCCATCAATATGGCCGATCAGGCGCCTCTTCGCGAAACGGAAAACACGAACTGGGATTTTTTCCTTTCGATTCCGGATTTCAACCGCGACCGCCTGTCGCATGCGCAGGTGAAGGACGTCCAGTTGCTTGAGCCGCTATTTGAATTCTCGGGCGCGTGCGCGGGATGCGGCGAAACTCCGTATATCAAGCTGCTCACGCAACTGTTTGGCGATCGCTTGCTGATCGCCAACGCCACGGGTTGTTCCTCGATCTACGGCGGCAACCTGCCAACGACGCCCTATACGTCGAACGCCGCCGGCCGCGGACCCTCCTGGTCCAATTCTCTATTCGAGGACAATGCGGAATTCGGCCTGGGCATGCGGCTTGCTGTGGACATACAAGCCCAGTACGCGACCGAGCTTGTGCATCGCTTGGCTGGGCATCTGGGAGATGAACTTGTGGGCGCTCTACTAACCGCAAATCAGTCCACCGAAGCTGGAATTGCGGCGCAGCGCATTCGAGTCGCCGAACTAAAGCAGAAGCTTTCAGGCGTTAACTCCGTGGAAGCGCGCGATCTGCTCGCCGTCGCCGACTCCTTGATTCTGAAGAGTGTGTGGCTTGTGGGCGGCGACGGGTGGGCCTACGACATCGGTTTTGGCGGGCTCGATCACGTCCTGGGCTCCGGCATGAATGTAAATGTGCTCGTTCTCGACACGGAGGTCTATTCGAATACCGGCGGGCAAATGTCCAAGGCCACGCCGCGCGGTGCAGTGGCGAAGTTCGCTACCGGCGGCAAACAAACGCGAAGGAAGGACCTGGCGATGGAAGCAATCAGCTACGGCTCGGTGTACGTCGCGCGCGTAGCCATGGGCAGCAGCGATACCCACACCATCAAAGCCTTCCGCGAAGCCGAAGCATATCCCGGCCCTTCGATCATCATTGCCTACAGTCATTGCATCGCGCACGGATACGACATGGCGTTCGGCCTGAGCCAGCAGAAATCCGCTGTGCTTTCGGGCTACTGGCCGCTGGTGCGGTATAACCCCGCTTTGCGCGAACAAGGGAAAAATCCTTTTCAGCTCGATTCGAAAGCGCCGAGCATTCCGCTGAAGCAATATATCTACGAGGAGGCGCGCTATTCCATGCTGGCGCGCAGTCACCCGCAAGCCGCGCGCGAGTTGCTGCGCATGGCGCAAGACGACGTCGAACGCCAGTGGCGCGTCTATGAAAGCCGCGCGTCTATGGCGGGAGAAGGACTTCCAGCGTCGGACGTGCCGGACGAACCAGACGACAAGAAAGATGCTGTGACAAAGGGAAGCGGGGACGAATGATCGATTTCGGCACGCGGTATCTGGGTCTGGACTTGAAAAATCCCATCGTCGCGTCGGCTTCGCCTCTGTGCGATTCTTTGGACAAGATCCGGAGTCTGGAGGATCACGGCATCGCGGCAGTCGTCCTGCCGTCTCTGTTTGAAGAGCAGCTTAGCCTGGAGAGCGAATCCGTGGATGCGGATCTATCCCGGGGAACAGAGACCTTCGCAGAGTCGCTCAACTACTTTCCCGACCTGATGAACTACAACCTGGGTCCGGATGGCTATCTCGAACTGATCCGCAAGGCCAAGGCAAGTGTGTCCATTCCTGTTATCGCAAGCTTGAATGGCGTTACCCGGGGCGGCTGGGTTCGGTACGCCCATGAGATGGAGCAGGCTGGCGCCGACGCGATTGAGTTGAACATTTATTCACTTGTGACCGACCCATCGCGGAATGCCGCACAGGTTGAGCAAGGCTACTGTGATCTCGTCCGCTCCGTGAAGGAAAACCTGAGGATTCCTGTAGCTGTAAAGATTTCCCATTTCTTCAGCGCAGTAGCGAATTTCGCGATCCAACTCGACTCGTCGGGCGCTGACGCTTTAGTGCTCTTCAATCGGTTTTACCAACCGGACCTGGATATAGAACAACTTGAAATCGTTCCCAGTCTGACGCTCAGCCAATCGGCCGAACTGCTCTTGCGCCTTCACTGGGTCGCGATTGTTTTCGGCCACATTCGCGCGGATATGGCTGTTACCGGCGGGGTGCACAGTGCAAAGGACGTCTTGAAATCGGTCATGGCTGGCGCGCGTGTCGCCATGATGACTTCAGCGCTGCTGCAGAATGGCATCGAGCATCTCGACGTTGTGCGGGCCGGGATCGTTCAATGGATGGAAGAACACGAGTATGAATCCATCAACCAAATGTGTGGGAGCATGAGCCAAAGGAACGTGCCGGACCCGGCGGCCTATGAACGAGCCAATTACATGCGCGTCTTGAGTTCGTACACGCTACGCCCCCAGCCGCTTCGATAGCACTTCGATGTCCCTCTCACACATCTGATAAATTCGTTTCGCGATGCTACTCAACCACACCCAAGACGATCTGAGATTGACAGCAGACAGGCGGCTGCCGTATGGTTCTGTGCAAAGGTAAAATTGGAATCGAGAATTTCGGGTGATGTAAACGGGCGCGTGGAAACAAAGCAGAGGTGTAAAGCAATGGCCAAACTAAAGAAAGTGGCAGTCGATCGTCGAAATTTCCTGAAGAGCGCGGCCGCAGGCGCGGCGGTGCTGGCTGCAAATCCTGGGACAGTTGCCGCCCAACAGGCCGAGCTGCGGCGGAATGATCCACTGACGATGTCGCCAAAAGTCGAAACTGGAATTTCCTCGAACGTCGAAGTCCTGACGGCGGATCGAACCGGATCGGACTTCATGGTAGATGTGATCAAGTCCTTGGGTTTCGAATATGTCTGCGCCAATCCGGGATCAAGTTTCCGCGGGCTGCAGGAGTCGATCATCAATTACGGGGGGAATAAGAATCCCGAATTTCTCACCTGCTGCCACGAAGAATCGGCGGTCGCCATGGCACACGGTTACGCTAAGGTCGAGGGCAAGCCGCTGCTGGTACTCGCCCATGGGACGGTCGGGGTGCAGCACGCCTCGATGGGGATCTACGACGCCTACTGCGACCGCGTGCCGGTTTACATCATTCTCGGGAACATCATCGACGAGACGAAACGCATGCCTGGCGTGGAATGGACCCACAGTGTACAGGATGCGGCGGCCATGGTCCGCGACTTTACCAAGTGGGATGACCTTCCCATCTCACTGGAGCATTTCGCTGAGTCCACTGTGCGAGCCTACAAGATCGCAATGACGCCGCCGACCTTGCCTGTGGTGATAGTTGCGGACGGCGAGCTGCAGGAAAATCCCATACCAGCGGACGCGAAGTTCCACATCCCGAAACTGGTGCGCGCGGTGCCGCCGGTGGGGGATACGGGGGCCGTGGCCGAGGCGGCGCGGCTGCTGGTTGCGGCTGAGAATCCGGTCATCCTGGCCGATCGTGCGGCACGCACGCCGGCTGGCCTCGCGCATCTGATTGAGCTTGCGGAGGCGTTGCAGGCGTCGGTCGTGGATTTGGGCGGGCGAATGAATTTCCCCACGCGGCATCCGCTCAACCAGACCGAGCGCAATCGCGCGCTGGTCGCGGCTGCGGACGTGATCCTGGGCCTCGAGGTTGGCGATTTCTACGGTGCCACTCACAGTTACCGGGATCAGATGTCGGGCCGGACCTTCCATTCCATCACGAGGCCGGACGCGAAATTGATCAGTATTTACGCCAACGATCTTTACATCAAGAGCAACTACCAGGATTTCGAACGTTACACGGAGGTCGATCTACCCATCGCGGCGGATGCGGAAGCTACGCTGCCTTCGTTGACCGAAGCCGTCAAGCACCTGATCAACGACGATCGCAAGCGGGCGTTTCAAGCCCGCGGGGCCAAGCTCGCGGCGGCGCATCAGAAGGCCTTGGAGGAGGCGCGCGACGCGGCTGCCTTCGCCTGGGACGCAAGTCCGATTAGCACCGCGAGGCTCTCGGCCGAACTGTGGGCACAGATCCGGGACCTGGATTGGTCGCTCGTCTCGGAAACCAGTTTCGTGAGCCGCTGGCCGCAGCGGTTGTGGTCCTTCGACAAGCATTATCAGTTCATCGGCGGGGCGGGCGGCTACGGAGAAGGATACGGCGCGCCAGCCGCGGTAGGCGCCGCGCTCGCCAACCGAAAATACGGCCGCTTGTCCGTCAATATACAGAAGGACGGCGATCTGATGTACGCCCCGGGAGTCTTGTGGACGGCGGCGCATCACAAAATTCCGCTCTTGAGCGTCATGCACAACAACCGCGCGTACCATCAGGAGGTCATGCACGTCGAGATCATGGCCGCCCGGCACAGCCGCGGCATCTCGAACTGCAATATCGGAACTAGCATCACTGCTCCGAACATCGACTACGCAAGTCTAGCGCGGAGCATGGGCGTCCACGGTGAAGGGCCGATATCAGATCCGAAAGACCTGGGACCGGCCATCCGGCGCGCGCTGGATGTAGTCAAGCAGGGCGAACCCGCGTTAATTGATGTGGTGACGCAGCCACGATGAGGAGAAACCCATGAATATTCTGCATCCGAAACGATCACGCACGGGCGTAGCACTTAGGCGCGGACTCGCTGCTTCGTGCTGGTGTGCTTTCCTGTTGGCCGTCACGGTATTGGTTTTCGCGCGACGGGCAGCGCCAGCGCAACAGTCGTCCCCGACTCCCGGGATGGATAACGCTTCCAGCGGAAACGCCGAGAACGGCAAGAAGATTTTCGTCAGCGATGGCTGCTACGAATGCCACGGGCGGGAAGGGCAGGGCTCGACAGCAACCGGTGGGACACGCATCGGCCCCCCTCAGATTCCTCTCGAGGGGTTCGTGAGCTACGTTCGCCAGCCCGCGCTCCGGATGCCCCCCTACACCACTAAGGCCATGCCGGACAAGGACCTGGCGGATATATATGCTTTCCTGAAAACGATACCACTGCCTCCGCAGGGGAAGGATATTCCTCTGCTAAACAAGTGATTTATGTCAGCAATTCCGCGTCTTCGGGTCCTGTCAAACGGGCAAGAATCTAGATGAACTTCAGGTGACGCTCATGTTCACTAAACTGCTCCAGACCAGGAATGATTGGATACTGACGCTGATTCGTGTCGTAGCCGGTGGCGTGATGTTTCCTCACGGACTGCAAAAACTCCTGGGTTGGTTCGGGGGAGCCGGTTTCACGCGCACCATCCATGGTTTTGGCCAGATGGGCTTCGCCGCCCCCCTTGTGTTCCTGGTCATCATGGCGGAATCCTTCGGGGCGCTGGGCATGATCCTGGGATGCCTCAGCCGGATCGCGGCTTTCAGTATTGTCGTGGACATGACCGTCGCGGCGTTGACGGTGTACCACCGTACCGGGAATGTCTTCATGAACTGGGGCGGCACGCAGAAGGGCGAGGGATTTGAATTTCATCTGCTTATGATTGCGATGTCGCTCGCCGTGATGATTGCAGGTGGCGGCGCATTTTCCGTTGACCGCGCGCTGTCCCGAAACAAGGTCGCGTGATCGAATACCCCGGGTCTGCAGAGGCGGTTTTTGTCTTCTAGTGTTGTGGCCGTGAACTGGCGCCGGTAAGTTGCACGAGCGATTCCGAAGAGGATGGCGGCGCGGCGGCCGGCTTGAGTGTTTGCGGGTCGCGCCAATTATCCACCACGCAGATCTGCTGTACGCAGGACACCGTGCAGTGTGGCGCGCATTCCTTCCGGGTGAAGTATTCGCGGCGGCGGTCCTCGGCTGTGTATTTTTCAAGCGGCACGCCGGGATACCCGCGCTGCTGCGAGCAGTAGTGAACCAATCCGTCTTCGCAGATGTACAGGTAGCGCGAGCCTGCACGGCACCGCCAGTCGTTCGGTTTCCCTCTCGCGATGTTGTGCTGGAAGCCGTTGATGCGTGAGAACGACCGCTTGCCCATCGCCATAATTTCTTCAAAGATTTCAATCTCGCGGGCTCCGAGCGGCTTCAGTTGCCCCTGGCCATCGTGCAGGATGCCCACGGTGCTGGTGAAGCCCAGTTCCTGCGCCCGGTGCGCGACCGCGAGCGCGTCCTCCGGATTTTTCACGCCGCTGCCCAGAACCGAATTGATATTCACCTGAAATACAGCGTGCTCGGCCAGCAGCTTTAATTTCTGATCGAGCACCTTGAGGCTCTTTTTCGAAACCTCGTCAGGCATCGTGTTGTCGATGCTGATCTGCAAGTACTCGAGCCCCGCGCGGTTCAGCCGCTCGATGCGTTCAGCCGTTAACAGGTAGCCGTTCGTAATCATGCCCGAGAGGATTCCATGCCCACGCATCCGCGCGACGATCTGGTCCAATTCCGGATGCAGCAGCGGCTCGCCCCCGCTGATCGTCATGACCGCCGTGCCCATCTTCGCCAGGCGGTCAATCCGGCGGAGCATCTCCGCGGTTTCGACCGGCTTCGAGAAATCATCGAATTCATTGCAATAGGTGCAGGCTAGATTGCACCGCCGGATGGGAATGATGTGCACCAGCAGCGGATGCCGCGTGGACACCAGCCCCTTTACCACGCCTCGCAATTCGCGCAGTCGTGTGCGTGCAGAGCGCAATCGCCGCCGCGTTCGGGTGCTGAGTGGCATTTGTTAGACTATACAGGGATTTGGCGATGTTTTGAACCCACTCGGATTCTGTGGGCGACATTTTCTTTCATGCGCGGCGTGACAGTCACGCTGTGGTTCGGTCTACCAAAGAGAGTAACTCCTAAACGTGTCGTCCATCTCCCCGAGTAGCCCTGCGCTAGAGTGGGCACCGAGAGCATGACGGATATCGCGGGACCGCAAGATCGTAGTGCCGTGCGAAGGGCGCCGTGGTTCGGGTCTATCCCCCGCGCGTGTGCATTTCCAGGTGTGGGTTCTGGCGAAGCTGTTCGATGCCGACGAACGCGCCGCGATGCCGCTCGGATGCGCGCAATTCTGCGCCGCGGTCGGTGCGGCCGCGCCAGGCCGACGCGATGCGCGCGGCGAGCTCCTCGGGCGAGGCGCCTGCTCGTAACATCTGCCGGAAGTCGATGCCCGACTGCGCATAGAGGCAGAGATACCATAGGCCGTCAGCAGTCAGGCGGCTGCGGTCGCAGGTTCGGCAGAAGGGCGTGGTGGTCGAAGCGATGATGCCGAAGACGGTCCCATCGGGCAGCGTGAAGCGAACGGCGGGCGCGGAGGAATTTTCCTCGAGCGGGGTGATCGTGCCGTAGCGCTTTCCGAGCCGGTCGAGCATGTCGGCGCGCGTGAAAACCTGATCGTGAGACCATTCCGTCGCGCCGCCCACATCCATGTACTCGATGAAGCGCACCTCGGCGCCGAGGCGGCGGCCAAACTCGATCAGGTCGGCGAGTTCGTCATCGTTGGTGCCGCGCAGCACAACTGTATCAATCTTGAGCTTCTGAAAGCCCGCGCGGCGCGCGGCTTCGATGCCTGCCAGCACCTGGGCGTGCATGTCGCGGCCCGTGAGGGCGAGGAACCGCTCCGGGCGAAGCGTATCCAGGCTCAGCGTGACGCGATGCAGGCCCGCGTCGCGCAACTCTTCGGCCTGCTCGCTGAACAGGATGCCATTGGTTGTGAGCGCAAGATCGCGGATGCGGGGATTTTCGGCGAGCATTCGCACAAGGGTGGCCAGCTCGCGCCTCACCAGCGGCTCGCCCCCGGTCAGGCGCACATTTTCGACGCCCAGCGTAGTGAACACCTCAACAAGGTGGGCAATTTCCCCGAATGTCAGGATTTCTTTCCGCGGGAGCCAGACGTAGTTCTCTTGCGGCATGCAGTAGTTGCAGCGAAGGTTACATCGATCGGTTACCGAAACGCGCAGGCTGCGCAGGGGGCGTCCAAGCTGGTCGTCGGGAGCGCCGCCCGCAGACACGTCTGGCGGGATCTGGGCATCGGAAAGCATGGCTCCATGTTAACGTTGTAGGGGATTGAGCGTCAACTGCATAGCCCAGAATGGTGGGTGATCGCGCCCGAAGCACAGAAACCCGTCCTTTCCTTGAGGATTCCGGTTCCATTACAATCAAGCGCATAGGTGGGGACATCGTTTGCCCGTGGACGGTGAAGGGGCTTGCCGCAATAACGCGGGTCCCACCGACCGGAGGAGCGTTCGACGTGGAATCCTTTGACCTGGTAGTGATTGGCTCGGGCCCTGCGGGCGAAAAGGGCGCGGCGCAGGCCGCCTACTTCGGAAAGCGCGTCGCATTGATCGAACGCCGGGCGGAACTGGGCGGCACGGGCATCAACACGGGTACGGTGCCAAGCAAGATGCTGCGCGAATCGGCGCTTTACTTTTCCGGGCTGCGGCAGCGGGGACTCTATGGCATTGATTATTCCTGGCGCGAAGGCCTGACGGTGCGGGGATTCATGGACCGCCAGGACGCAGTCGTTTCGGCCGAACGCGCGAAAGCTACCGCGAATCTCGTGGCGCACAAGATCGAACTGATTCCCGGAGCGGCGCGGTTTGAAGATGCGCATACCGTCTACACGATTGATCAGCACGGTGCGCCTCGCTATCTGCGAGGCGACGTCATTCTGATCGCGACCGGCTCAAGACCGCATCGTCCGCCAGAAATTCCATTCGACGACAAATTCATCTTCGATTCGGATTCCATCCTGGGGATGGACCGCATCCCCAAGAGCATGGCCGTTGTGGGCGGTGGCGTGATCGGCTGCGAATACGCCTCGATCTTCACCGCGTTGGGCGTCGAGGTCACGCTGGTGGATAGCCGGGACCGCCTGTTGCGTTTTCTGGACGCGGAGATTTCCGAGATGTTCCGGGAGCGGCTCGCGAATCTGGGCCTGAAGTTCAATTTCCAGGAGCGGTCGAAGCTCATCGGCCGCACCAAGACCGGGATACGAATGACCCTCTCTTCGGGCAAGAGCGTGGAAAGCGAGACCGCGCTGTTTGCCGCTGGCCGGCGCGGCGCGGTCGAAGGCCTGGGCCTTGACAAGGCCGGTCTCGGAATCAACCAACGCGGCTATATTGGCGTGAATGATCAATATCAGACCGGAGTGGGTCACATCTACGCCGCCGGAGACGTCATCGGATTTCCCGCCCTGGCATCGACCTCGATGGAGCAGGGGCGCGTGGCGGTGTGCCACGCCTTCGGCTTTCCCTACAAACAACGGCCTGCCTCGCATCTCCCCATGGGCATCTATACAATTCCGGAGATTTCCGCGGTGGGCGAATCCGAGGAATCCTGCCGTGAAAAGAAAATCGAATATGAGGTCGGGCGCGCAAAATACGCGAACAATGTGCGCGGGCAGATTATCGGCGACTTCGCGGGAATGCTGAAGCTAATTTTCCGGCGTGACAACAAACAATTGCTCGGCGTTCAAATCGTTGGCGAAAGTGCGACCGAGCTGATCCACCTCGGCGTGGCCGTGCTGGAAGCTGGCGGCGCGATCGATACATTCATCGAACTTGTCTTCAATTACCCCACGCTCTCCGAGATGTACAGAGACGCCGCGTACGATGCCCTCAGCAATCTGGCGGGACACAAGCCTCGCGAGAGATAAAGCAGGCTGATCGAGGAACCAAGCTTGCAGTTGGACTTACCGCCCGGCAAAGGAGCCAAGTTCGCTGCGGGTCTGCAAGACGCGAAGGATGGAGTCGCGCGTGACGATGCCAACAACGTTGCCACCGGCGATCACGGGCATTTGTTGCATCCCGACCATGCGCATGCGGTCGAGCAGGGAAAGCGCGGCCTCTTCCGGCGCGGCCCAGTGGAGTTTTTCCTTGGGAAGCATCACGGCCTGGACCGAGGTGACGTCCCAATCTGCCTGCGGCACGGAGTGGAGCGCTTCACCGGTCATGAGTCCAACCAATTGTTCGTGCGCAACCACCAGATGCGCTCGGCGTCCCGTGCGCAGAATTTCCCGAGCGTAATCTTCGAGCGAAATCTCGCGCCCGACTGTGGGCAGGTCCGCAGTCATGATGTCGGCGACACGAAGCCCCTCAAGTGCCCCACGCGCATCTGCCTGCGCCCGGCTCTGGCGCGCCACTGTCAGCAGGAACCAGCCGATGAACGCGAGCCACATCCCTTGTATCATGTCGCCGCGGGCCATATACCCGTTCACTGCCAAGATGGCACCCAGCCCGATCATGCCGTAGGCGATGGCTTGGCCGCTGCGCGCGGCGATGCGTGTCGAGCGGGAATAGTCTTTCGTGAAGCTCCAGACGATGGCCCGGAAGATACGCCCGCCATCGAGCGGGAAACCGGGCACCAAGTTGAACACTGCCAAGCTGAAATTGATCCAGGCAAGCGATCCGGTGAGAGCGCGGAGTATGGCGTTTGGCTCCGCCGCCCGGTATACCATCCAGAAGCCTCCCGCGAGCAGAAAACTGGAAATTGGGCCGGCAACCGCGATGTTGAACTCTTCGATGGCGCGTGACGGATCACGGCTGATACGCGCCACCCCACCGAACACAAACAGCGTGATCGAAACCACCGGGATTTTGTAATGCTTGGCGACGACGCTATGCGCCATCTCGTGAAACACCAGCGAGCCGAAAAACAGCGCGCTGGTCACCAGTCCCAGACCCAATAACCGCCAGGCGGGAAGGTCGAGATGAAGTGCGTCAAACTCGGAAACAAACGAGTAAGTGATCAGCGCAAAAATGAAAAACCAACTGAAATGCAGGAAGATCGGTATCCTGTAGATCCGCCCGATTTGGATTCCCTCACTGCGCATCGCTTTCCTGGCCCTCATTGACAGTATAGCCCAACCCGTCTCGCCACGCGTGGTTGACCGGTTTCCTTACGGCATGCTGACTGCCTCCGACGTGAACTTTCTCGCGCAGCGCCGCTCCTGCTGGTCTATGATTCCGAAGGTGTGGAGGCGCACGCCGCAGCCGAACGCGTGGCCGTGAACTTGAGGGAAGTGGGGATCGCAGTGCAAATTTCGGGACAGGCAGTGGGAGACGCAACAAAGTCTTCTGTGGCGGAAATGTGGCCGGTGCGGCAGCACATTGCCACACCGGATCCTGCTACCTCGCCCGCAGCCACAGGAACAACGCCATGAGCTTTCGCACCAAGCTGCTCGCCTTCTTTACACTGACCATCGTCGCGGCGGTGACGCTGGTGGCGTGGGGCATTTCCGTGCACACGCGGCGAGCGTTCCAACAATTCGACCGCCAGCGCACCGAGGCACTGGTGGGGCAGTTCCGCCTGGAATACGCGCAGCGGGGAGAAGAAGTCACGCGCCGTGTGCAGGGAATTGCCGACGCCGAAGCCACGCTCCGCATGGCCATGGACCTCAGCCGTCCGCAGGCCGATGCTTCGCAGTATTACAACGACGCGCGCGGCCTCGCTGAAACGCAGCAGCTCGATTTTCTCGACATCGTCGCCGATGATGGCACGCTGATTTCCTCCGCCGAGTGGCCGGCGCGATTCGGTTACAAGAACGACTGGGTCGGCGCCGTAAAAGACTGGAATTCGCAGGGCGCCTTCCTGCGCCGCGTGGACATGCCCGATACCGTCGAGCTGGGCTTGCTCGCCGTCAGGGCGGTCCGCGTGGGCGAAAAACATCTTTATCTGATCGGCGGCCAGCGATTCAACCAGGATTTCCTGGCGACGCTGGTTTTGCCGGCGAGCGTGCGCGCGCTGTTCTATCGGAATCTCGAGCCGGGCTTCGTGGGATCGGCGCTTACCGGTCTACACAGCCCGGTGGGGCAGGCCGACCTGTTCGCCCCGCTCATCACGGAAGTCCAGCGCACGCACCGGGAGCTGGAAAAGAGAATCGACTGGACATCGGATCGCGCGGCAAGCTCCGAGACCTTCCATGCAATTCCGCTGATGGGCCGGGAAGGCGATTTGCTGGGCGTCCTCCTGGTGGGAAGCTCGCGCCGGGATCTGGCTGAGATGCTCAATTTTATTCGCGCCCTGGCGTTGCTGGCCGGCGGCGGCGTGATCTTGCTGGGTTTGATTCTTGGCTGGTGGATTTCGGTGCGCGTCACACGCCCGATTGAGCAACTGGCCGCAGGCGCGCGCGAGGTCGCCGCAGGACGCTGGGAAGCGCGCGTCGAAATGCACTCACGCGGCGAAATCGGCCAGCTTGCTGATGCCTTCAACGACATGACCCGTCAGATCGCCGAGCAGCGCGAACGCCTGCTGCAAACCGAACGCGTCGCCGCGTGGCGCGAACTGGCGCGCAGGTTTGCCCACGAGTTGAAGAACCCGCTTTTTCCTCTCCAGTTGACCGCGGAAAATCTGCGACGAGCGCGCGAGCAAACGTCCGGGCAATTTGACGAGGTATTTGCCGAGTCCGCGGCAACATTGCGCGCCGAGCTTGAAAACCTGAAAACCATCGTCAGCGCGTTCAGCGATTTCGCCAAAATGCCCGCGCCGGAATTCGAGCCGGTGGATGTGAACGAATCCGTTCGCAGCGTCGTGAAATTATTCGAGTCGCAATTCAGCGCCGTGGGCCGCCCGCCGATTACGCCGGAGCTGTACCTTGAAGAAAATCTTACCCGTCCCCAAGCGGACCCTGTTCTGCTGCGCCGGGCGCTCGAAAATCTAGTTCTCCATTCTCTCGATGCCATGCCCGCCGGCGGGACGCTGACGGTGCGGACGTCTCAGCACAACGGTTCGGTGCGCCTCGAATTTGCAGATACAGGCGCGGGCCTGACGCCGGAAGAATGCGCGCGCCTCTTCACACCCTATTACACGAGCAAGCAGCATGGCACTGGCCTCGGCCTCGCAATCGTGTTGTCGGTCGTGAGCGATCACGGCGGAAAAATTGCGGTGGAGTCCGCACCGGGCGCGGGCGCAACCTTCCGGATCGAGTTGCCGATCGAGCACCCGATCGCGCCAATGACGGCGGTGTAGATGCGTTTTATATCCTCGCAAATCGCAATACCGTGGTGCGCGACGGACTGGACATTGCCACAAGTGGAACGGATCGGCTGCGCCTGATTCTGTTTCAGTCAGATTCACAAACCTTGTGGATTTTAATGCAGGGTTAGGAAATAATTTCAAACTACGGAAAGACGGACTCCACCACCGGATCCTCCGGCCGGGTGTTCCAGAGGCCGGCCGCGCCTTCGCGGAGAGCCTCGAGCAGGAGCTCGGCGGTTTTGTGGTGGAGTAGGGGATCTGAAAGTTCCGCCATCACTTTCCCGAGGCCGCCACCAAGCTCGAGCGCAGAGATCATGGAATGGAGCGCGTAGCGGTCGCGCGAATCAACGACGCTCTGGAGAATTGCTACTCGGTCCTGTTCGAATCGGGAAAGTGCCGCAGCCGCGCGTATGCGAATCAGACGGTTGGGATCGCGCACCGCTTCGAGCAGAATCGGGATCGTGCGCGGATGGCCGATTTTGTTGAGCGCCGTGGTTGCGCGGAGGCGCACAAACCAAACCTGGTCTCGCGCCAGATCGGCGAGCGCCGGGATCGCCAGTGGCAGCGGCGCTACGGCGAGGGCTCTCGCTGCGGACGCTCTTACTTCGGGTCGCGGATCGGCCGCCAAAACCAGCATTTCATCGGCCATCTCAGCCGTGGCTATCTCGCTCGTGACGTGCGCAAGCAACGCGTGCGGCTCTCCCTGCGAGCGGCGAAGATAGGGCAGCAATGCCTCCGGGTGATCCATGAAGCAACGCACCAGCGCGTTGGAGACCGGGTCCGCCGGTACCTTGAGTCCGCCGACCATGAGGCTTTCGATGATCGGCTCTGCCGCTTCGGCGAGGCCGGTACGGCCCAGTCCTTGAACGGCCGCCATCCGCATATCGAGTTGCCAGTCATCGAGCGCTTCAGAAAGCGGAGCGATCGCTTCCGGCACGCGCATCGCGCCGAGCCCCAGCATGGCGCTCCGTCGCGCACAGCCGCGCCCTTCCCGTACTTTTTCGATGCAGACATCGATCAGACCGCTCGCGCGAAGAAATTCCTGCAGCCCCACCCGGTCTTTGTCAGTCGCCGCGCTGATTTCCTGGATGACAATGGATTGCACGATTTCGCACTGCATCGGGTCCTTTCGCCACGTTTCCGCTGGGACATCGCCCCTTACAATTTCGCGCCATTGCTTGTGAATCTTGAATGTAAGCGCGTCGCACCGGCGAATGCGAAGCTGCCTGTAGGAGCGCCGGGCCACGATGAACACCAGCAACATTGCGATCCCGCTCAGTGCGGCCAAGATTGCTTCCATCCAGAGCAAAGCGGCATTGAGATGTGAAATCGAATTTAGAGCGGAATTCATTCGTCACCCCGAAATTGGTCTGCGTGTGGTCAAACGCAAGGTCCTAGTGCTCAACTGCAAAATCCCGCGTGCTCACGGCGAATCGGAGGTTCGCCGTGAACCGTTGGTCTAGAGGGAAGCGCAAATTTGTGATGCCGGAGTGGGGCGACTTTCAATTTCCCCCACATTCCACTGCCGTCGACTCCGCACTCCAGCATCGGTTCATCCTTGCTGGATACACATGAAGCAGGGGACACACCATTTCGGTTGGACGGAGACTGTTTTTCTGTCTCGCTAACTTGTGTCGGCGCTTGTGTTTGCGGATGTGCCCGCTTCGATGAGGAAATGCCTCGCCCAGCAGGATGTGCCAGGGCGAAACATTTGTTCCAGTCAGGCGCACTGCGGACGCCAATGATGCATTGCTAATTTCCCGGTGCGGGTGTGACTGACGTTCGGGTCGCCGGTCCTGGCGCTGGGCCGAGAGCGAAGTAATTTCGTGCAAAGGCCGCGTAGGCGGTCCCTGCGTCAACCACGATAACCTGCACGGTGTAGCGGCCCGCGTTCAACCCGCCGAGCGGCAGGCTGATGCGAAACGATGCCGTGCGCGTCTTTTCGTTGTATTCCGCAGGCTCAACCATCGGCGTATCGGAGAGGCGCTGCCCGTTGCGGAAAAACACCAGACCGGCGCGCAAGGAAGCTGCGTCGGCTTTCTGAGGCAGATAGGCCTGGAAGAAGACGTACAACGTCTGCTGATTGGTGAACATGCGCGTCACGCTGGGAATGATGCGCTCGCCGCCGACCTCGAGCGGAGACGATTTCATCTTCGCGTCCTTGGCGAACGCCTGTGTTTTCACCTGCGCTGTTTTTTGCGCCGCTTCCACCTGACTCGACAGCAGCACCGTGCTCAACTGCAAGCGTTCGGGCTGCTGCGGCGGCAGTGTGAGTTTGTCCTCGAACGTGCCAATTCGGCCAGATTCATTCTCTCGTGCAAGGAATTTCAGCTTGTACACACCCGGCGAAAGTATGATGCCGCCCTGGTAGACCAGAGCACGCTGCTGCATGTCCTGGAAATGTTCCGCGTCAATTTTTACTGTGATCGTATCGCGCAGCGCGCCGGCCACGCGGTTGGTCTTCGCGTCACGCACCTCCGCCGCGAAATCAAATGCGGTCTCGTGGCTGCCTCGCTTTTGCGCCCACTGCAACGCGCTTGGAGCGAGCTTTGCGGCGATGGGAACGAACACCTGATTTCCCTCCAGCCGGAACTGCGCCGTTTCGACCGCCACCGGCAGCTCGACTTCAGGGGTGTCCGAGCGGAACGCTTCCTCGAGCTGCCGCTCACGATCTTCCGTCGTGAAAACTCCGAAGTTCTTCGGAGCGTAATAGCCCTCGCGGGCACGCACATGCGCCCCGGCGGGTAGCGAATCGATCTTCACGTGGACGCGCCGCCAACTGCCATCGTATGCGGCATCGGTGCTGTAATAGCCAACGAGGTAGTAGCCGGCATTGTCGCTTTGCACGCTCTGGAAGACCCTGCCAAAGTCACCAATGTCGAAAAACGAACGTCCTCCGGTGTCGCCCGCCAGCGTCGCCAGCGTGTCGCGCGAATCCTGCCGTGACTGGCTTTGCGAGATGACGGTCGCGCCGGAAAACATAGCCGTGCCGCGCGAAGCGCCTGCACTGGCATCGCCTCCCGGCGTGGCTGTGAGCACTCCGCGCGAGTCCACTGTATAGATGGAAACGTTAGAACGATTGGTGGAGTTGGTGGCGGCAATCAGTTGCGACCGGTTTTCCTCGCCAGTTTGCGTGATCCCGCTGGTGAATTGGATCACGGATTTCTTCCCGGGAATACCCCCCAGGACTTCGCAAACGGCTTCCATGGCGGCGAGCTTCCGGTCGGTATTGAAGACGTTGAATTCCGTATCGTCCGCCGTGAACGCCGCCCCGGCGTCTTCGGTCACAGCAGTTTCGCCGTTGGCCGCCGCGGCTGCATCGGCCAGCGCGGCCAGCGCCGCTTCGTGGCCGGGTACCAGGGCGTCGACGGCCTGCTGCAGCAAGGCACGGTCGTTTGTGAAATTAGCGATCACCTTCAGCGTGTTGCCGAACGCGACGACTCCCACCAGATCGGCGGGCGTCATCTGCTCGCGCAGGTATTTCTCGGCGGCGCGAGTCGAGCGCAGCAAGTCTTCCGGCTGAAGCGAGGTCATGTCGAAGAACAACACGATCATCCTGTGATCGTGGACGACGGACTTGATTTCCTCGGGCGAGGTCACAGTTCCCAGCGGGATAGTGATCGGCGCCTCGCCAGTCGCGCTGGCGGTTTCGATTTTCTCGATGTCGTTGTATTCGAACGTAGATATCCTTTGCGCCTTGCCGTTTTCGGTGACGGTGAACTGTTCCTGTTTCAGCCCCTTGATCGGCTTGCCGTTGCGGTCGGTAACCTGCACGTCGATTTCGACCAAGCTAACCGTGGACCGAATCGTCGCCTTTCCCCTCGGCGCCAGCGTCGGTGGTGGCGTTGGAACTTGTCGCGGGTTGACCGGCGCGGTCTGTTGCGGCGGAGCTTGCGGCTGCGAGTTCTGTGCGCCCAAGGGTGCGGTGAGCAGCGAAGCCGCCGCAAGTGCTGCAAGAAGCCCCCGCGTCGTGCTTTGTGCACGCATTAGAAGTTCACCCGCGTCGTAAACGTCATGCTTCGCATCGCCCCGGCTCCCGTGATTTGTCCGAAGGTGGGGGTACCGAACACCGTGGACAAACCCGAATAGTTCACATGGTTGAGCAGATTTGTTGTGTTCCAACTGAAATCCAACCGCCGCAGGCCATCCCGGCCGAATTGAATCGTCTTAGTCAGTCCTGAATTGATCGTGAACGCTCCGGGACCGACGACTGAATTCCGAGCAGCGTTGCCGAAGCACCCGGTGGGCGCGCTAAACGCCAACGTGTTGAACCATTCCTGCACCGTCGGGTTGGCCAGCGTGACATCGCCGGTCTGATCGGCGCGCTCGGAGTTGACGCCGGGGACGTTCTGGCACGACGGATTTTTCGAGAAGATTCTCACCGTATAGGGTGTGCCGGAGTTCGCGGTAAAAGTCGAATTCACCCGCCAGGCTCCAAAAACAGATTTCTGCCAGCCTTTCGTGGCGAAGCGCTGGCGGTCGCCAAACGGCAGTTGATAGGAAAATCGGCCGAAAAACTGATGGGTCATGTTAAAGGAAGATAGTCCGTAGTCGCAGCGTGGGCACGCGTTGTTCTGAATCACGGTTTGCCCCCCGCCGCCGATCGTGCTGGCATCGTCGAGCGATTTCGAAAACGTATACCTGGCCATGAACATCAGGCCATGGCTCATTCGCTTCTGGAGACGCACTTGCAAAGCGTTGAAATTGGAGAACGCGCCCGAAGTGTCGTAGGTGAAGCCGGTCGCGTTCGGAGGAGTGAATCCGAGGAGTTCGTCCAGATGCACGCCCCGCGTTCCCGTGTACAGCATTTCCACGAATGTATCCCTCACCAGGTTATACTCGATCGAAGCGTTCCAGATCATCGCGTAGGGAACTTTGTAGTTCGGATCTACCGCAACCGTGTTGGTCGCCGCGTTTGTCGGCGTTCCGGACAAACCATTCTGAAGTGTAAGCGGCGTTGTTGTGCCTGCAAGCGTGACCAGCGTGTTCGCCACCGCAAACGGAGGCTGGTTGGCCATCTCACTCGAAAGCGTATTCAAGTACGACTGGACGTAAAACATGCTGTATCCAGCGCGCACCGTCATCTGATGCTGTCCCGCAAACCATTTCCCAGGAGGCTGCCAGGCAATACCCAACCGGGGCGCCCAGTTGTTGTAATGCCCGTGGAACAGCGATGCAGTGGGTCCCGCGATGCAAGTTCCCGTTGGAACCGGAGTGACGCACTGCACCTGAGTAAAGTCCGAACTCACTTCCAGGTTGGCGATGCGGTTGTTGATCTCCGTAGGTGGAGTGAATGCTTCGTAGCGCACACCGTACGTCACCGTGAACCGCGGGAACATGTGCCAATCATCGCTCCCGTAGCCGACGAATCCCCAGTTGCGGAAATAGGTGCTGGTATTACCGAATTGAACCTTTGTATTGGCCGGATAGCCCAGCAGGAAATCAGCAAAATCGTTTCCGATGCAAGGCACGGCGGGATTGGCTGCGCCACAATTGGCCGGCGAAGTAACAGGAGTGCCAGCCGCAGTCAATTGACTGGTCATCAATCCCGTGAACGAAAACTGGCCATTCGGCGTGGGATCGGTATCCCGATTGATGTCCATTTTGCGAATTTCACCGCCAATATTGATCGTGTGTTTCGCCTTCATCCATCGGACGCTGTCCACATAACGATACGTCTGGCTGCGATTCAGTGATGGGTTCGGATCGCTCAAACTGGTGAAGTTGGTCAAGTTGATCATAGGCAGGCCGTAATCAAACGGAGCAGTTGACACTCCCGTGATACCGAGTTGCGAACTGATGTCCGTCAGATTGGAAAACTCGTTCAGGCCCAGCGAGCGGCTCCGCGAAAAATAAAACTGGGACGTGTGCATGAAGGTCTTGGTCCAGTTCTGCGTCAGCCCGATCATCACGCTTTGTCCGCGCGTGAACGTGTTTCCCTGGATCCCCGGAAAACTGTTCAGAAAGTGGGAAGTCCCATTGCTGAGATTGTAGTTCACCTGCAGGCTGAGCTTCGAGGAAATCCGATGCGTGACGTTCACGTTCAGCCGGTTGCTCAAGCCAGGGAGATTGGTCTGCAGGTGATAGTTCAGCGTCGGGCAGGGCATGTTCGGCGTGGTGGGGCAGGGCACGTTCGGCGGAGGAATATAGTTCAGTAGGCCAAGCGCCTGCTGGCTGATCATACTCTGGGGGATGCACGTGCCGGGCGCATTCGCCAGATCCTGCTGGCAGCCCGCGTTAGGCATCAAGGTTCTCGGACCAGTCAAATTTGAAGCCGGGTTATAGAGTTGGACATTATTCGCGCTAAAGTCGCCCATTCTCTCCGTCGCCGTGGGAACCGCAGCGAACGAATCCACCGGGGTCCGCGACCACGTGCCGCCAAAGTTGATGTAGAAAAATGTTTTGTCGGTGCCATCGTAAACGTGCGGGATTTTCAGCGGCCCGCCCATGTTGAACCCGGCGGACTCCGTCCATCCGGGAATCTTCAGCGGGGTGCGCTCGGTCAGCGAATAGGGTCTGGCGTTCAATGCCGAATCGCCGAAGGTGTCGTAGAAGCTGTAGTGCACGCGGTTGATGCGCTGGCGTAACAAACGCTGCGCCCCCATAAGCGCGTCGATTCCCTGAGGCCCGCGCGGCACACCCCGCTGGCCGGGCCCGCGACCGCCGCCTCCTCGACCACCAAATCCTCCCCGACCTCCCATCCCTGGAGTAGGGCCTTGCGCAGTCTGTCCGGGGATGCCTGTATTTCCGAATGCGCCCTCTGTGCCCGGACCACCCGGACCGCCACCACCGGGTTGGCCGAAACCACCCATCTGATCTTGTGTCTGGCCCATCGCGACGGTTCCCATCATCTGAACCGCATCGGCAGAGGCCGCCTGCCCGAGCTGTCCGCCGGCCTCCGGGACATCCTGCTGTTCTTCTCCCATGCTCTCGGGATTGTTCTGATCCTGGCCATTAAGGCCGACTTGTTGGAAGGCGCGCTGCCCGCCTCCTGGGCCACCGCCGCCCGGCCCACCCTGCTGTCCTCTATTGCGGCCACCAGGCCTGCCGCCCGGAGATGCAGGGCCTCCTTTACTGGTTGCGGCCGTACCTGCGGAAGGAGGTTTAGTAGGATTTGCCGGACCCTCGCCGGAGGGCTGAGATTTAGCAGTCTCGCTCGAGGGCGGAGGGTTCGCGGATGGCGCCTTTGCCATACCCTGCGTTGCGGGGGGTGCGTTGATCCCCGCCAGGGTCCCCACATCAAGTTTCAATTCGAGTGGCGCCTGAGAGGCCGGGGCAAGATCGATTTCTCTGGTTGTAGGAGCAAAACCTAGCTGGGAAAGCTCGATGCGGTAGTGACCGGATGGCAGGGCGGGAAATTCAAATTTTCCATTCTCATCGGTCCAACTCACCCATGCCTTTCCAGAGGAAGTCTGGATGGCACGCAGCGTAGCGCCGGGAACGGGGATACCCTCAGCCGTGCGTACCGTACCGGTCAAGCGCCGTTCGGAAGAAGCGTTCGCGTCTGGAATTTCCTGAGCAGCAAGCGAGATTCCAAAAACAGCAATCAACGCGAACAATACTGCGAATCTACTAGCCAACACCTCACGACCCTTCGAGCCCTATGAAAATACCGCTCTCCCGCTCCTGTAGTTCCAAAATTCGCGGCCCGGCGAAAGCGGCAGTTCTGCCAGCTACTCGCGTCGTTCACGTTTAGACGCGTTCCTGCCGGGAAGGGTTACCCGAGGACAGCAGGCCACTTTCTGAGAATCCGACTTCACGGGAGGTGGCGGGAAGCGGTCCACAACACACCAAAGCCTTTGAATCGCCTGCCTACAGGACACGTACATGTTGTCTTGCCCGCGCTTTGCGTTCGCGATAAACTAAATATCGGCGATGGAGTTCGCCATTAAGCGCCCAGAGGGGCTGATGACTCCTACCAGACCATTTGGGAGAACTCCATCGTGGCTTATCTATGGATTGCTTTGGGTGCGGTTGTTGGTGCCAGCGCCCGGTATTTCCTCGGCGGTTTTATCGCCAAGATTCTTCCTTCTAGCTTTCCTTACGGTACGCTGATAATCAACATCACCGGCAGCCTGTTGCTTGGGTTCTTTCTCGCTTGGACAAGCGAGCGGGTACTCATGGATCCTCGGTGGCGATTGCTCATCGCGATCGGCTTCTGCGGTTCCTACACGACCTTCTCCAGCTATGCTTTTGAGACGTTTGCTTTAGTCGAGCAAGGCCAGTGGCTTCTAATGGGATTGAACATCAGCGCCAGCAACCTGCTTTGCCTTGTCTCAGTGCTGGCAGGTGCCGTGCTGGCACGGTCGTTGTAGAATGGCAGACCTTATGGCCGTGCAAGTAACGATGTACCTCACCGAAGGCGATTCATGGCATCACCGGCCCTTGCACTTGGAAATTCTCAGGTACTTGCGCGAAGAGAATGTTGCTGGAGCGGTGGTGTTTCATTCCGTGGCTGGGTTCCTTGGCCGAAACAAAGTGCGTACAGCTCATCTCGTTGAGGCTGGCGGTGACCTTCCTGTTGTTGTCACATTCGTTGATACGGATGAGCATGTAAATCGCGTACTACCAAAGCTGCGAGAGATGGCCGCACATCGCCTCATCGTGCGCGAAAATGTCGTAATCGAACAGGGCAGCTTGGATTGATTAGTGACTGGTTTTCCCCCCGAGAAACTTCTCGGAAAGCGGCCGACCGCCTGCCCAAGCGGCGGCTGGAATGCCAGGCAAGGCCGTGCGAAAATCAAACAGAGTGGAGACGAATTGAATCCCTGGCCCATTGTTATGTCGGCTGGCGCGGTGACCGCTGCGGGCATCGCTGCCTGGGGAGCTGTCGGCCCCTCAGCGGAGTTGTTCGGCCCCACCGTGCGGCATACTGCAACCACAAAGACGCTCGCGCTCACGTTCGATGACGGACCAAACCCGGCCATCACTCCTCGACTGCTCGATTTGTTCGATCGCTACTCGGTGCGCGCGACATTTTTCCTGATCGGAAAATTCGCACGGGCATGTCCCGATCTGGTCCGGGAAATGTCCGCGCGCGGCCATTTGCTCGGCAACCATACGGACACGCACGCGAACCTGATCTTTCAATCGCGCGCGGGCATTCGAGAAGAGCTGGCGCGGTGCCAGGAGGCGGTTGCCGCTGCCACGCGCTCGGATTCGCCGCGCTGGATGCGGCCGCCCTATGGGTATCGCAGCCCCATGCTGGATGGAGAGGTTCACCGCGCCGGCATGAGCGGCATCGTAATGTGGTCGAGGATTTGCTGGGACTGGAAACCGCAGCCGCCGGAGCGCCTGATCGGGAGGCTCGCCCGCGTGGCCCGCCCTGGCATCTCGCGCGGCGACGTTGTCCTGCTCCACGACGGCGATCATCGCGCGCTGGGCGGCGACCGGCATCACGTGGTCGCCGCGCTCGAACACTGGCTTCCACGCTGGCGCGACGCCGGCCTTGAATTTGTTACAATCGAATCGCCTGCAGCAGGCGGTTCGACGCGGGCGCTGCGCACCTGACCCGCTGAACGCGGACACGAAAGGAGCAGGGAAATCATGGACGAGCGCCAGTTCTATAACGAAAAGCAGGAAACCAAGAACATACCTCTCACCTGTCCGGCTTGCCGCAAGGAAGATAACTACCCGGTTCGCTGGCTCGTGCGCACAAAGAAGAATGAGCTGCCCCGCGGCGCAGGCGAAGAAGACAAGAAGCGCTTCGCACTGGCGCGCTCTTACATGGTGCGTGTCGATGAATTGGTGGCGTGCCGCAAGTGCCGGAAGCGTTTTGAACTGACCGGACAGAGCGTCGTGCTGATTTCCTCGAATGCCGCCGCTCCTGGCTCCGCGGACTTCGATCCAGAAAGTTTCGGCAATCGCTGAGGCCTGAATCATACGGGCCGAAATCCGTCCGACAACACTCAGATCTCGGGATACATTTCGAAAAAGGCGTTGACCGACTGTTCCAGAGTTTCTTCGATTTGTTCCTTAGTGCCTTCGATCAAGTGCATCGTCACGCGCGCCGCGCGGCCGTCCTTCAGCGTAATGACCGCATCGCTCACCTCGCCCAATTCATCGGCTGGAAACAACCGCATGCCGTAGACCAGCGCCAGCTTTGCCATCTTGCCTCCTCGTGAAGGCCAAGCCTAAGCCGTCTTGTTCCTGGCGTCAAACAGAACAGGCTGCGGAAAAACTCAAAACGTTGTCATTCCGAGGCATGCTGCGTGCCGAGGAATCTCTCTTTTCTTGACTTTTGAACAGAGAGATTTCTCGCTCCGTTCGGCAATGACACCCTAACCCACTTTTCCCCCAAGCTCTTCAGCCGGGACATAAAGCCTGCGTTTCCCTCAGAGGTCTCAACCTCTGAGGCGATGCCAAAGAGCTTTTTCGCAGCCTGTTAAAGCGTATAATCGCGGCATCCTCGTAAGTCGAAAGCGCATCGTAGCCGGGCAGTGAGGTAATACTATGCGGAAGATTTCGGGCATTCTGGCGCTTGTGGCCTTGCTGGCGAACGGCAGCAGGTTGTACGCGCAAGAGCAACCACAGCTAGCCGTGCCCCCGCAAACGCAGTCGCCATCAGCACAGACGCAAAATGCCTCAGCATCGGATCGGCTCGTCGTTCCGACCGGCACACATCTGCCCCTGGTCCTGCACAATGCAGTGACCACGCGCAACGCCCGGCCCGGCGATCCGGTATATCTCGAAACGCTTTTCCCCATTGTCATCAAGGATCGCATTCTCATTCCTGCAGGCACGTACGTGCAGGGGGAAATTCTGGAAGCCAAACGCCCCGGCAAAGTGAAAGGGCAAGGCGAAATCCGAATGCGCTTGAACTCGATGATCCTCCCCAATGGCTACATGGTGGACTTTAACGCCACCCCGACCAACGCCGGCACGGGCGGCAACGAATCCACCGACAGCGAGGGAAAGATCAAGGGGGATACCGACAAGGCGACCGATGTAGGCACAGTTGTAAAGACGACCGGAGTTGGCGCGGGGATCGGGGCGATCGCGGGGCGCAGCGCCAGAGGGGCGGGAATCGGTGCTGGGGCCGGTGCGGCCGTGGGGCTTGCCGCAGTGCTTCTCACGCGTGGCCCTGAACTCGAGTTGCCGCGTGGCACGACGGTTGATGTCGTTCTCGACCGCACTCTCTATCTCGACGCCAGCCGCGTGAATTTCACGGACCCGGGCCGCGCCTCGACACTGCCTGGCCCGGCAAACCGTGAACCCACACGCAGTAGGTCACCGTTTTGAAGCATCGTTCCGGCATATCGAGCCGGAGATTCGTGCTGCGCTGGGTTTGGTCAGGGTTTGCTATTACCTGCCGCGAAGCGGTCGGCGTTCCCACGCGCGAATCGCAATGGACTAAAATCTTTCCAGTTCAATGTTTGCCGAGCTCTCGCTTGAGCTCCACATAGTTCAGCATGCGCATCGTCGCGTTCATTGCCGCAACAAGCTGATCGGAATCCACGGCGCGAGTCGAGAAGAGTTTGCCTTCGCTGCGCCAGGTGATGGTCGCCTCTGTCAGAGCTTCGCTGGTGCCCTTGCGCGAAATTCCGATGCGGTAGTCCACCAGCTCAGGCATTTCAGGCCAAACGCTGCGCAAAGCGTTGATAAAAGCGTCATACTGTCCGTCGCCCACGCCGTGAGCCACGAATTGTTCCTCGTTGCGGCGTAATTGTAGCGTGGCCGCGGGCGACGTTCCTTTCCGCACCGCAAACTCGTAATCCACCAGTTTCAGGACATTCCCCTTGGCGCTAAGAATGTCGTTGAGCAGAAGAATGATGTCTGCCTGTGTCACGGCCACCTTCTGGTCGCCCAGCTCCTTCACCTTGGCCAGCAGGGCCCGCTGCTGCTCCGGGCTGATCTCGATGCCCAGCTCTTGACAATTTTGCTCGATGGACGCCAGCCCCGCGGTTTTGCCCAAGTCGTAACTGCGCGTGAGCCCAAAGCGCGCGGGATCCAGCTTGTTCTGGTAGAGGTTGCCCTTCTTGTCGCCATCCGCGTGCACACCGCATCCCTGGATCGCGCTTAGGCGGCCGATCACCGGAGCGTTGGCGGCCGGTTCCACGCCGCTGATGCCCGCAACCAGATCGCTGAGCATTCCCAGAGCCCGCTCATCCACCTTGCAGGTGATGCCGTACAGGTCTCGCGCAGCCACGACCAGTGTGGTGAGGTTGGTATTCCCGGCCCGCTCGCCGAGTCCGTTCATGGTTACGTGGACGCGCCCGGCGCCGGCGCGCAGCGCGGCCAGGGAGTTCGATACGGCCAGCCCGTAGTCGTCGTGGCCATGGAAATCGAACGGTATGGTGAAGCGGCTGGTCATCAACCGGACATACGCTTCGGCCTCCTCGGGAGCCAGCACCCCCAGCGTATCCGCGAGCATGATGCGCTTCACCGGCAGCTCGCAAAGGCAGCCGGCCAGCGCCATGACGTACTCTTGGGAGTCGCGCATGCCTTGGGACCAGTCTTCCGGGTACACGTTGACGCTCAGGCCGCATTGGTCCGCGTAACAGACTGTGCGGGCGATGTCCTGGAAATGCTCATCCGGGGATTTTTTCAGTTGCACCCGGCAATGGTGTTCCGAGCCTTTGGCAAGCAAGTTCAGCACTCGGCCGCCGTTTTGCACGATCCAATCCACGGATCTGGTTCCGTCCACGAAGCCCAGGATCTCGATTCGATCCACCAGGCCATGGGAACGCGCCCACTCCGTGATGCGCTGCACAGCCTGCGCTTCGCCATCCGAGATTCTGGCCGAGGCAATCTCAATGGCGTCCACTCCGGATCGCAGCAAAGCCTCGGCGATGATCAACTTCTCGTCCGGCGTAAAATTGACGCCGGGTGTCTGCTCTCCATCCCGCAGCGTCGTATCCATCACTTCCATGGTTTCCACTCTACCCTCTCCTGGCGCGCTCCGCAGACCCGCAGCAAGCATTATGCATCAAGCCAGGATTTCCGTTTTGATCTTCCAACTGCCTCCGCATTCAAGACGACCCACCCCGTTTTGCATGCAGAACCGTCTGGCGGCTGCGGAACAATACTGAAGTCCCAAGATGGCCGATTGCTCACAGATCCCTCTTAGACTGGTCCTCCCGTTGCGTCCCGCCGGAGATTCATGCTGCCATGGGTTTGGTCAGGGTTGGCTATTACCCTGTCGCGGAGCGCTCGGCGTTCCCACTCGCGAATCGCAAAGGACTAAAATCTTCCCAGTTCAATGATGTTCTGCGTTCGGTGATCCACTCGGTGATGAGCTTTGCTGTAATCGGCGCGAGCAGAATGCCGTTGCGGTAATGGCCAGTCGCCATCACCAGTCCCTCCATGCCGGTCGGTCCGAGAATGGGCAACTGGTCAGGCGTGCCAGGGCGCAGGCCGGACCATGTTTCCAGAATTTCTGCGCTGGCAAGTTCGGGCGCCAACTCATTTACGGCACGGAAAATTTGTTCGAGCCCCCCCGAAGTAACGCACTTTGCATAGCCGGTGTTTTCGAGCGTACTTCCCACAACCAGCTTTTGCGGGCTGGCGTGGTCGCGCGGCACGATGTAGCCACGCTCCGAGCGCAGGACGCGGCGGATAGGTTTGCCCGTGTGCCGCAGAGCGGCCATCTGGCCGCGTACGGGGCGCGTCGGCGCGTACGGCGCGGCCTCGGGAAGACGGGATGTCCAACAGCCCGCGGCCATCACGATTTGTCCCGCGGAAAATGCGCCGCCGTCTGCGGTCTTCACGCCTGCGCACCGTTTCCCATCCTTGACGAGCGAAATTACTTCCACTCCCGGGCACAGCGTCACGCCAGCGGTTTTTGAGGCGGCGAGCAGCGCGGCACCCAGATCGCGGCTGTCCACGGAAGCTTCGTCCGGGAGCAGCGCGGCAGCGCGCGCATCGCGTCCAAGCGCAGGCTCCATCTCCCCTGCTTCTTCCAACCGAAGCGGCTCACACGCGAGGCCCAGCCCATGATGGAGTGCGACCAGCGTGCTGAGTTCACGTCCGGCATCGCCGTGGAACAGAACTTCGAGCGTGCCGTCTGTGCGGTAGCCGGTGCGCATATTCGAGGATTCTTCAATGGAAGCGACGAACTGTGGATAGAGGGCCAGACTGGCGCGGCCGAGCGGCACAAGCGGAATCGCGGCAGGGCAGTCCGGGGCTGGCGAAAGCATGCCGGCCGCCGCCCACGACGCTTCGTGCATGAGTTCCTGGCGGTCGAGCACGGCAACGCGAAGATTCCGCCGGGACAGCTCAAAGGCAATCGAGCCGCCGATGATACCGCCGCCCACGATGACGACGTCATACGTATTCATATAATTATCTTATCAGCAAACGCGGGGAGAGGGAGTGGAGGGGACTGTTGCGTTAAAACGATTTCACGAGCTCGACGGAAAGAATGCGTGCTTTCTCCGCCAGATTCTGCGCGCGAACCCAGTCGTCGGCGCGAATCGCTTCGTGGGCCTGGCCGAGGAAGCCGTTGATCTTCGCGACGAGGTCTTTCTGAGCGGCATTGAGCTGCCTGCCGTTTGCAAGCTGCACGTTCTTTTCGGCTGTGGTGATGTTCGAAGCCGCATTGTTCTTCGCCGCGTCGAGGTCCTTGGCGGAGAGTTGGGGCGAAATCTGCGGCGGCGCCGGTTTCGGGGGCGCCGGTTCGGAAGTTTCGGGCTGCTCCGGGCGCGGTCGCGGCGCGGGACGCCTGACAGGTGCTGGCGGAGGTGCGGGGGGCGGAACTTCCGGCGGTGGTTCTTCCGTCTTGGTTTCCGCCGGCACGGGCGCGGGCGGCGGCGGGGCCGGCGGCGTTTCCTCCGGGGGCGGGGTGCTCACCGAAGGAGGAGCTGCACGCACAATATGCCTGCTGCCACAACCGGCCGATGCAAGGGCGGCGGCGCACAGTAGCATGAGGAGTTTGCGTTGTCGCATTTATGTGCTCCGCGCAACTGCCGCGCCTGGATCGTGCGGGCGGGACAGCGCAGGCTCCGTTTGACGGGCCAGCGGCAACTCGATTCGAAACGTCGTGCCGCGCCCAACTTCAGATTTGAAGTCTATCGAACCATTGTGCAATTGCACAGTTCGGAAGGTGCTGGCGAGTCCAATCCCGCTGCCTCCGGGCCTCGTCGTGAAGAACAGTTGAAAGATTCTCATCAGGTGTTCGGGAGCGATGCCCGTGCCGGTGTCTTCGATCTCGATACCGGCCATCTCGCCGCGGCGTTCGAGCGAGACGGTTAGCTGGCCGCCTCCGGGCATGGCCTCAACGGCGTTCAGAAGCAGGTTCATCAGCGCCTGCTTCAATAGTTGCCGGTCCACCAGCACGGGCGGAACATCAGTGGCTAAGCGGGCTTCCACTTTGACATTCGCCTGGTCCATCTGCGGCCGCTCCACTCCGAGTACTTCTTCGAGCAGATCCTTGAGATTCGTTTCTTCCTGGTGCATTTCTGGAGGACGCGTGAAATCGAGAAAGCGTTTCACCACGGTGTCAAGGCGGTCAATCTCGTTGTCCAGAACTCGAACGGCCTGACGCGGCAGGTCATCGCCTTCGGGCAAACTCATTTTCAAATTTTCCAGCCACAGCCGCATGGAGTTCAGCGGATTCTTCACTTCATGCGCCACGCCCGCGGTAATGTGCCCGAGCTGGGCCATGCGCTCTGAAACCTGCAACTGCGTGCTGATGCGCTCGCGTGATTCCAGGTCCTTGAACGTCACCAACGCGCCCATCCGCGTATCTCCCTTTGTGATGACCTGTACACTGACTCCAACACGCCGCGCCGGCGAATCCGGACCGGCCAGAACGACCTCCGCAGATGCGACCGGCTCGAACTCACCGTCGTGCAATTTGATGGCTTCCCTGACAGGATGATCGGGCGGAAAAATATCCTCCGCGCGGCGCCCCAAGAGATGGTCTGACGGCGTTGACAGGAAACGTTCAGCCGCAGGGCTCACCATGACGGCCCGGCCGTCGAGAGAGAACAACAACAAGCCATCGTCGAGCCCGCCGAGGACCTGATCCAGGTTCTCACGCAGAGTGCTGAATATCTCCCGAACGCCACCGAGTTGCATGCCAATCTGGCTGATTTTCGTGCTGACCTGGCCAAATTCATCTCCGCTCTCAAGCGGTTTCTGGTCGAATTCACCTTTGGAGATACGATCCAACTGCGTGGTAATGCGTTTCAACGGAGCGAGGGACGCACCGCTGACCAGCGCGGCCAACAATCCTGAGAACGCCACCGAAGCCAGAGCGAGCAATGCCGCCGACCGTATGGCAGGATTAATATCGCTGCGCAGCAACCCTGTATCCACAGCGACGCGAATGTCTCCGAACGGAACCATCTTTCCCGGGGGCCCCATTTTGAACGGGTAGGAAACCTCGTATTCGCGCCGTGGTCCGTAAATCACGCGAATCTGGCCTCGAAAGTTGGCTGAAACCAGTTCTGCAAGGTTCGTCCTCGGTTGCGGATGGTGTTCGAGCAGTGAGGGAACACTTGAGACGAGGGCGATTCCATCCGTGTCTGTGATGCTGACTTCATCCACCGTGGAGTTAAAGCTCGTCTCGGACGCGATCGCCAAATTCAGTGCCGCACTTTCGTCGAGCGCCTTCCGCACGAACTCGCGCATATCCTGGGGGCTGTCGGAAGCCGGCGTCTCGCCCGCCTTGGCCGCGCTAGCCAAGGCATTTTGTGCCTGAAAGAAAATCCGGCGAGAAACCTGCAGGGCGCGATTGTCCGCCTGGCGAACCACCTGCCGCGTGAGGGTAATGACGTACAGTGTGGAGTTCACTCCCACGACGGCCAGCACCAGCAGCGCCGTGGTTAGTGTGATCTTGGTTTTTAGCCGGAGTTGCATGGTTGCCCCGCGCCTCACTGCGAGGGAGGTTTCGCGGCCTCGTACTCTTTCAATTTGTTGTGCAGAGTTTTCAGACTGATGCCCAGTAGCTCCGCCGCGCGCGTTTTGTTGCTTGTCGAGGCCAGCGTCTGCTGAATGAGCTCGCGCTCGACGGCCTCCACCGTAGTGCCCGGGGGGAAACGGAGCGAAGCGAGATCGGAGGCAGTCGCGGCGGGAGCGTGCCCGAAATCCGCAGGCAGATGTGCGCGGCCAATCAAATCGCGGTCGGTGACGATGGCCGCGCGCTCGAGCACATTGCGCAACTCGCGCACATTTCCCGGCCACGAATAGCCCGCGAACATTTCGAGCACTTCAGGATTCACGCCGCGAACCTGGCGTCCATGCTTCGCGTTGATATCGCGCAGCATATGCTCGACCAGCAGCGGGATGTCATCCTTGCGCTCGCGCAGCGGCGGCAAATGAATGTGGAATACGTTCAGGCGGAAATAGAGATCCTGCCGCAGCTCGCCCTTTGCTACAGCCTGCTCGGGCTCCTTATTGGTTGAGGCAAGCACACGCACGTCCACTGGCGTTTCTACCTTGCTGCCGAGTCGGCGCACTTTATGGTCCTCCAGCACGCGGAGCAGCTTTGCCTGCGTCGGCGCCGGCATCTCGCCAATTTCATCGAGGAGCAGCGTGCCGCCGTCGGCCATTTCAAAACAGCCAATCCGCCGCTCGGCCGCCCCCGTAAACGCACCGCGTTCGTGCCCGAAAATTTCACTTTCCATCAGGGATTCGGGAATCGCCGAACAATTGATGGCAATAAAGGGCCGATCGGCGCGGGGTGAGAGCCGGTGAATGGTTCGCGCCAGAATTTCCTTGCCCGAACCGGTCTCGCCCGTGATCAACACCGACGCGGAGGACGGCGAGACCTGCTCGAGAATCCGCATGACATCCTGCATGGTCTTGGATCCGCCGACCAGATCGCCCAGTCTTCCAGTTTCGCGCAACTGGCGCGTCAGAGCCACTACTTGCCGGCGATCCCGGACGCGGCCCAATGCGCGGTCCAGCAGGGAGCGCAATACCGCGGCCTTGAGCGGCTTCTCGATGTACCAGAATGCGCCCGCTTCGATCGCGGCAATGACACGTTCTTCGCTGCCCTTGCCAGTGATGATGATGGCTGGAACCGTCTGCAATTCCCCCCCGAGCTTGGCGAGCAGGTCGAGCCCGTTCATTCCAGGCAGTTCCACGTCGGCAATCAAAACCGCGGGTGCAAATTCAGAAAAGCGCGCTAAAGCGTCTTCAGCACTGCCCACGCCCAGGACTTCGTAGCCCCACCTGCGCAGGAGCGCTTCATATCCAATGCGGGCGTTTTCTTCATCCTCGACGATCAGGATGCGATCGGCAGCAGGCTTCGTCGTTTCAAAACGGGTTGAAACAGCCATTCGGGTTGTGAGCAGCTCCCCTGCCTGGGGGGCTGCGCCTCACCTCGAATCTACCAGTAGAGCGCGCCTCTGCCAAGCTGAGATCACAATAAACTCTGTTCTTGGATTCATTCAGATGGTGGAGAAATCTCAGGGGGGGCTATATGTTTTCGACTTTGGGAGGTGCTGCAAGTCATACACATGTCAAGCGCTTGACAATCAGGGGAAAAAGAAAAAGCACTTTCGTAGGATGTGATCATGTTTGTTCTCGAATTCATGCGCGATATAGCTCACTCAGGCATGTGATGCACATCACCGACGATGACAGGATAAAGAATTAAAAGAAGGGCGTTAGGACGGTTCCGCATTATATAATTGCGCTCGCCCTGAGTTTCCGATTGGAACCGAGGGGACTCGGTGTCAGGTGTCGGTATGTTCCGAGAAATGGAGTCATTCTTATTGATAGAGTATTAAGGTATTTCCCTGAGTAGAGTAGAGTCACATTTTGCGGCGGAGGTTTGAACTCATGATGCGATTGATCTTGCGAGATGGGGCGCTGTTAACCTGAATCTTGGATGTATAGACGGGATGCGATACGTTTGAAGTTTGGAAATCTGAGGTAGTATGCTGGCGGGGTAGTAATTCAAATGGAGGGTTGCATGAAAGTCGTATTGCGAAGTTGCACCGTACTAGCCCTATGCTGCTGCGCGCTTTCTCTGGGATTTGCTCAATCCAAAACAGACGTCAACAAGACCTTACTTCCTTCTTCTTCTTCTTCTTCTTCGGCCGCCGCGCCGGATCCCGCTCCCGCCAAGAAGGCGAAGGATCCGCATGTGAAGCCGGGAAGCGATTTTCCCCACGAAGAGCTTTTTCTCGGCTACTCCTACTTGCATTTCGCTCCTGGGGCTGGTCTGCCACAGGCAGATTTCAACGGCGGAAGTGCCTCCTTCGCGTATAACTTCAACCGCTACTTTGGGTTGGTGGGTGATTTCGGGGGGTATCACGCGGGAGACTATGATGGGGACGCCATAAACGCCAACATATTCTCTTACCTGTTCGGCCCGCGCATTTCGTATCGAAACAACACGCGCTGGACGCCATTCGCGCAGATCCTGCTCGGCGGCGCGCACGGCAACTATTCGAGCCTCTCCTCCAGCACCTCGGGATCGTCGAACGGCTTTGCCATGGCCGCGGGCGGAGGTCTTGATCTAGGGCTGAACCGCCGGTTCGCGATTCGCCTTTTCCAAGTGGAGTACTTCTTGACGAAGTTTAATCCTGATATCAGCGGAATTCCCACGCACCAGAACGACATACGGGCCTCGTCCGGCCTGGTGATCCGCTGGGGCTATAAGCCCGTGGCGATCAACCAGCCTCCGACGGCGGCCTGTTCGGTGAATCCGACCTCGGTGACGATTGGCTCGAACACGGTGGTGACGTTCAGCGTCAATGCGTCCGACCCCGATGATGATTCGCTGACGTACAGTTACACGGCCACTGGCGGGAACATCAGCGGCAGCGGACCGAATGCCCGCTGGGATCTCGCGGGTCAAAATCCTGGAAATTACAACGCCACCGCGCAGGTCAACGACGGTCATGGCGGCGCGGCGAGTTGCAGCGCGGGTATCCGCGTCGAGCCCAAGCCGAATCAGCCGCCGACGATTACTTGCTCGGCGGACCACAGTTCAGTCTTCGCCGGCGAACGCGTGCATCTTACGACCAACGCCAGCGATCCTGATGGCGACCCGCTCACCTATACATGGCGCGCCAACGCCGGTCAAGTGGTGGGCTCCGGCGCCGCCGCGGATTTCGATACCACTGGCCTCGCGCCTGGCACCTATAACATTTCCGTACGCGTGGACGACGGCCGCGGCGGTGCCGCGGATTGCTCGATGACGGTTGAGGTGAAAGCCGTTCCTCCGCCACCGCAGGCGAGCAAGATCAACGAATGCCTGTTCGGCAAACCGTTGAGCACGCGCATTGATAACGTTTGCAAGCGCATCCTCGACGATGTCGCGCTGCGCCTGCAGAATGAGCCGCGCGCCACCAGCGTGATCATCGGTTATTCCGATCCGAAGGAGCGCAAGCCCGAAAAGGTCGCAGGGGATCGTGCCGCCAATGCGGTAAAGTACCTCGGCGAGAAGGGCATCGATGCTTCGCGAGTCACGACCCGTACCGGCAGCGGTCAGGCCGGTGCAACCAATAACCGCCGCATTGACGTCATCTGGGTTCCCGAGGGTGCAACCTACTAGCGCTCTGTGGGTCTCATTTCCAGGCTCCGTGCGTCCTTGGTCTTGCGGAAGCACGGAGCCTGTTTTGTTTGGCAGGTGAGGAAGATTCCGAAACCTGTGAGCCCGAAGAATTGAGAAATCACCCGGAAACAAGCCCGTGAGCGAGGGGCCGCTGCTCCCAATACGTTAACCGGCCACTTGCGGGGCTTCCTAAGGCCCGCCAGGCGGCTCTTGCTGCCTAGGATCAGGCAGAGTTATTTTATCGGCCGTTGGAATTCAGGCGATCTGAAGGATTTCCCTGCTTCCGGTAATCCACAAATCCGTGTAGCCCTTCATACTCTCGCGGAACTTCTCATTTGTCGCATAGTCCCTCATGCGGGCTTCAAACTCGCCGACGTTCTCCGCTTCGTACTCCAGGATGACGCGATTGAACTCACCGGTCAGATCGGTCAAAACACGATGCTTGGGAATCTTGGCAACGGCTGCTGCCTTCTTCAACTGGGCGGCAAGCTTGCTTGCATTCCCGGGTTTGGCGACAAAGCAATTGCGCACGACGATCATGGATTCTCCTCTCTCAAATGTAACTTGGAATTCCTAATACAAACTCCCATTTGTGCAAGACCATACGCCAGGCGCCATTTTGCGTCAAGATTGCGTTGCCTTGGCATTGAATTGCGGACAATCGCTAACATCGAGCTTGCATTTTAGGCCGGAAGTTTCACCTCGGACCAAGCACGCCGGACCCTGACTGACACCGCCAAGGCGCGCAATCTGGATTAGAATAGAATGTGTCTTGCCGCCGAAGTTGCGCGGCCGGCGTCTGTTCATGAACAAGAGTCCACTCGCTGTCATATTGCTCATGGTATTGGGCGGCACAGTCGCGGGCGCCCAGACATGGCGCCCGCTCGGACCGCCTGGCGGCGACGTCCATTCGCTTGCTGCCGATCCGTCGCGTCCCGGACGGCTTTTTCTCGGCACAGCCGATGGCCATATTTTCGGATCCGAAGATGCCGGAGCGCACTGGGAGCTGCTTGGCCGCGCGAGCACGAGGCGGGACGCTGTGGTCACAGCCATCGTTGTGGATCCGCGCGATGCGAGTATCCTTTTTGCTTCCGCCTGGACACAAGACCCGGCGGCAGGCGGGGGCGTATTTCGCAGTGGCGACGGCGGGCGAACCTGGCGCGCTGCGGGACTGCAAGGCCAGGCCGTGCGCGCGCTCGCAATCGCACCCTCCGACGCGGACGTGCTCGTGGCCGGGACACTCGACGGCGTGTACCGCTCGCGTGACGCCGGAAAATCCTGGGAACGCATCTCGCCCGTGCATCACGACGAACTGCGCAACTTCGATTCGCTTGCCGTGGATCCCCGCGACCCGCAGACGATTTACGCTGGAACGTTTCACCTTCCCTGGAAGACCACCGACGGCGGGCGCACGTGGCGCCCCATCCACGACGGCATGATCGATGATTCTGACGTGATGAGTCTTTTGGTCGATCGTGCAAGTCCCGGGCGGATTTATGCCAGCGCCTGTTCGGGCATCTATCGCAGTGAGAACGGCGCCGCGCAGTGGAAGAAGATCCAGGGCATTCCCTACGCGGCGCGCCGCACCTACGTCATCACGCAGGACCCGCAACATCCGGCTTCTGTGTACGCTGCAACCTCGGAAGGTCTGTGGAAGACTGCTGACGGGGGCGTGACCTGGCGGCGCACCACGCCGCAAGACTGGGTGGTCAACACGGTCGTGGTGCCCGCGGGCCGGCCGGGGCGCGTGGTGATTGGCACCGAGGAGTTGGGCGTGCTCTCGAGCGACGACGATGGAGAGCACTTTCAAGATGCGAACGCAGGATTCTTTCACCGTCAGATTCTCGCGCTGGCGCTCGATGCGGCGCGTCCGGGCCGGGTCCTGGCCGTGCTCGCGCACGCTCCCGAACCGGTTCTGGCGACCGACGACAATGGCAAGTCCTGGGGACCGCTCGGTCCGGGCTTGCACACCGAGCAGATGCTTCGCGTTTACGCCGCGCCGGACGGATGGTGGGCGTCGCTTGCGCATGGCGGCCTGATGCGTTATGACGCACGGAGAAAATCCTGGCAGCGAGCCGGAACGGTTACCGGCGAGGCAGCCGCCGTCACGGTCCCGCCTGCGCGAGGTTCCCGCTCCCTCTCTCGCACCGCGCGAACCGCGGCACGCCAGCTTGGACAGGTTGTTCACGACATGGCCTTTAGTTCCGGCCGCTGGTTCGCCGCTACCGAGAACGGCCTGCTGGTGTCCACCGATCAAGGCGTCACATGGACCCTGAATCCGATCGGCCCGCTTACCGCGTTGCCGGTGCAGTCTATACGTGTCTCTTCGAATGGCGAGCGGCTGTGGGTTGCATCGCTCCGCGGTCTGGTTTTTTCCACCGACGGGGGGAAATCCTGGGCCTGGCACGATCTGCCGCTCAAGGCGGACGGCGCCATCACTTTAGATGTGGACCGTGCGGACGAAAACACGCTGGTCTCTATCGCGCACAACGGTCTTTATATTTCGCGCGATGCAGGGAAAAGCTGGCAGCAGGCTGGCGCAGGTTTGCCATCCACGCCGGTGCAGGATCTTGCTCTCTCAGGAAATGTTTTTCTTGCCTCCATGCGCACCGGAGGCCTGTATATCTCTTCGAACTCCGGCCAGACGTGGACTCGCCTGGCTGGAACGCTCGCCGATGGTTTCTTTCCTGCCGTGACGACGAAAAACAATTTGGGAGTTATATTCGCAGCCTCTGCGACGGATGGATTGTACGCAGTGGAATGGACTGCTGCTCTCGCGGCTGCCCCCGTTTATCCGGTCCCACCTCAGAACTAAGGTTGTTCATGTAATTCCAGCATTGTGATGATCTCCATCAAGAACCTAATGAACGGAGCACCGGAACTGGGTTCCGCGAGATTTTAACTGAATAGATCTTCGTTTCCGGATGTCTGTCCCGCTTTGAAATATAAATGATTCCCATTGTTGCTTCGCTATGGTAATAAAGAGCTTACCATTGCCATGAATCAAAATGGACTTGTCTTAATTCCCGATATGGGCATAGAATCATCGGCCAATAAGCAATTGTTCCCCAGTTAAGTGCTTTATTGGACGTAGTTTCGCCTTTCTCCTGATTTGGCATTGTCTTTGCTCCTATTTTGAAAAGAGGCGCCTAGTGATGGAAACAGATGCCAGACTCGAAACTTCAGCAGTAAGATCCGCCGGTTTGAGCTTGCTGATTGTGGACGATGAGATAACCACGCGGAATCTTTGCAATGATGTAGCTCTCGAAACAGGGCTGCATGTTTACGCGTCCGCGACCACCGAACAGGCGCTGGAGATCCTCGACCAGTATCCGGTCGATATTGTCATTACGGACTTGAAGGTCCCGCAAGTCGGCGGATTGGAACTGATCAAACGGATTCGCGAGAATAATCCGCAGGTTGCTGTCATTGTGCTGACGCAATACGGCACGATCGAAACGGCCATCGAAGCGACGCGGCTGGGCGCGGCGGACTACATTACGAAGCCGTTTCACGTCGAAGAGTTGCGCGCCAAACTGGATCGCCTGGTGCATGCCATCGAGCTCGATCAGGAAAACCGTCTGCTGCGACAACAGCTACGCAGCCGGCCGGGTTTTGGCGGATTGATCGGCGTCTCGCCGAAAATGCAGCGCGTTTACAAGCTCATCGAGAAAGTCGCGCAGCATACGTACCCCGTTTTGATCCTGGGAGAAAGCGGCACGGGAAAAGAACTTGTCGCGCGCTCGATTCATTTCTCGGGACCGCGGAGCAATAAACCTTTTGCCCCCGTGGACTGTTCCGCCCTGGTCCCCACGCTGATCGAATCCGAGCTGTTCGGCTACGTGAAAGGCGCGTTCACCGGCGCGCAACATTCGAAACAAGGTCTGTTCGAAGCTGCCGGCGAGGGCACGCTTTTTCTGGATGAAATCGGTGATCTGCCCGTGGACCTGCAAGCGAAGCTGCTGCGCGCTCTTCAGGAGCATGAGGTCAAACCGGTCGGTTCGAATGAGCGGGTCGGCATCCGCGCGCGCGTGATTGCCGCCACCAACCGGGACCTCGAAGCCGCCATCCGCACCGGAAATTTCCGGCAGGACCTCTATTTCCGTTTGAATGTCGTACAGATCAAGCTGCCGCCGCTTCGCGATCGGAGGACCGACATTCCCTTGCTGGTCAATGCGTTTCTCGAAAAATTCTGCGACCCGGCGCATCCGATCCATACGATTTCCGAAGACGCCATGCGCCGCATCATGGCGTATGACTGGCCAGGCAACATTCGCGAGCTCGAAAATGCCATTGAGCGGGCCGTGGCGCTGGGCACGGGGCCGATCCTGCACGTCGGGGATTTGCCGTCCAGCCTGCAGTACGCATCGGTGGAGAAGTTGCCGGAAAACGACGAACTGGTGCCGCTTGAGGCACTTGAGCGCCGCGCAATTCTGCGCGCGCTTCGGGAGACGGCCGGCGACAAGATGGCTGCCGCACGGCTGCTCGGCATCGGCAAGACCACACTGTACCGCAAACTCAAGCAATATGAATCCGAACCGCACGATGGTTCGAACGGTCCATTCGTGCGCAAAGCCACGAACGGAATCTAGTTCCAGAATGGATGTGCTGGACGTTCTACTGGCTTCAGATCATCGCGAGCAGGGACCACTTCATCGCTCGAAGACCTCAAACGCGGGGCGCTCGAAATCGAGGGCTGCGCGATAGTGAGTAGGAATTTCTTGTGATGCCTGGATTCTCGCGAGCAAATGGCCGATGTTCGCCAAGGTGCGCTACGCAAAAGCTTCGCCGGCATCCCATTGCGCCCCGCTCAAGCGGCAGCTCGCATATTGCACGCTCTGAGCCAGAGTAGCCGGCGAAAATGCGATTCACGCCTTCAGCCGGGGAAACAACCGGAGCGCGCTTTCATACTTGATCGCCCGAATCTCCCTTTCGCTGAGGCCCACGCTTTCCAGCGCCTTGAGCGCGTTCCCGACATTCCCCCAGGGATAATCGGTGCCGAACATAACTTGGCTAACGGAAACCAGTTTCAGGATCGCGGCCATCGCAGGCGCATTCGCCGCACTCGCGGTATCGAAGTAAAGCTTCTGGAATTCGTAATCCGGACCGTGCGGCACCAGGCGGGTGAGCTGGCGCGCGCCTCCGCCAATTCGCCCGGCCAGCATCGGTATTGTCCCGCCACCGTGCGAGAAGATGAACTTACAGTCCGCACAGCGTGAGAGAGTTCCGCTATAGAGCAGGCTGGTGATGGTTCTGGTCGTGTCGAAGCCAAACTCCTCAAGCGAAATTGGAATGTTGGGAACGATGTTCCAGCAGCAGGCGGTGGAAGTGGGGTGAACATACACGACCGCTTTTCGGCGATTCAGCTCGTCGAACAGCGGTGCGAACGCGGGATCACCGAGATACTTGCCCTCGTAATTCGTTACCAAACCGATCCCGTCTGCGTGCAGCGTATCCATCGCATATTCGATCTCCTTTAGGCTGCCATCGGTATCCGGCAGTGGCGCCGCCGCGAAAAAACCGAATCGCCCCGGGTGATCTTTCGCCATTTGCGCCGCGAAGTCATTGCACTCCCGCGACAACCGCCGGCCTTCTTCCACATCTCCGAACCAGATGCCGGGAGTCGAGACTGAAACGAACGCAGTCTGGATGCCACTGCTGTCCATGACGTCGAGCGAGTGCTCGGGCGTCCAATCGATGACCGAGGGACTAGTGGAGACTTTCAGAATGTCGGCCTTTCTTGCCGCTACATATCTTGGCGGTAACAGATGATGATGGATGTCCATGATTCGAAGCGCAGGAGCGGTGCCCATAGCAGGTCTTATGTTCTGCCCGACCCTATGCGCCGGCATCAATTGCGTTGCGCCGAGAGCCGCGAGTGCGGAGATAAATCGGCGTCTCGACATGTAACTGGAACCATCCTGATATCGTGTGGAGTTTCCTACTGCAATTTTCTTTCCCCCATTGCCTGATCCCATCATTCTCCTTCCCGAAATGACTATCGCAGGTGGGCTTGAGGACTGGAATTATCCCGACACCCTCCAAATTAGGACGCTGCCCCTTTTTCGCTTCATTTGACGACGATAGAACCAGTTTGATTGTGGCTGTAGGACTTCCATGCCATCTCTTTCCCTGCCTTGCTCAACAGTTCGTAGTTGGTACTGAAAAGCACTTAATTGTAATCATGACATGACCGGGGATCGTGGCACCAGCCGAAGTGAAGGAAAATTCAGGGGCGATTGTGCATGGAACCTAGACCGCATGGGAGTTGCGTGCGCATGCCTGCCTCTAAGTACGGAGGTTCCGAGGCGACGGGATTTCCTATCCGGGAATTGCGCCCTGGCGGAGTTTCGGGATGGGAAAACTACTAATTTTTCTAATGAACACGCATTCAAAAACCTGCTGATTCTGTGCGCCTTACGTGATTTCGTGCATTGGTTACAGCGGTGCAAGACGAAGCGCAGGAGGCTCCCGTGCTCTATCGGAAATATTTGCTGCACTACCGCTTGGTGCGCGAAACCATCACCGCCATCGTCATGATCGGCACCGCGCTGCTATTCAGCTATCTTATCCTGCAAGTGCGGTTCTAGGAGACGTGATGGCCGCCTCTGGCTGGATGCGAAAATGGGGGACTGCACACTCCTCGGAGGGGCAGGCGGGCGCTTTGGTGCGCGCTGCCGCGCGGGGTGACTCGCTCGATCATCTGCTCGAGCTGGGTGCTCAGATGTTGCTCGCGACCGGCGCCGCGGACCGAGTCGGCCTTTGGTTGACCGGGAAGGGGCGCGGCGGACTCGGCCGGGGTCGCGTGGTCGAAGCCGCACCTGGGCCCATTCCGGAACAGTGGAAGCACCTCGACGTCTCAACGCCTTTTCTGCAAGCGGTGCTGGAGAGTCCGGAGCCGCTCCGGGCCGAATTCGGTCCGGAAGAAACGATGCCACGCCTTGGCCCGCTGGTGGGAATGCACGGCGCCGTCTGGATTCCGCTCCGTGCGCGGCACTGCACGTTTGGTCTGGCCATGGTTGCCTACGACCGCGCCCGCGCCGCAGCGGGTCTGGATCTCGAGACGCTGCGCATGCGTGCGGATGAGATCGCTCTTGCCGTCGCGCATTACCGCGACACCCGCCGCAGCGAACTGGCGGCCGAGGGACTTCGCTCTCAGGTGCGCCTCTCCCGCGCCATCCTTTGTGGCGTCTCGGTGGACTCCATCCTTGCGCAGATTACGCGCGCCGTGCGGCATCACGTTCAGGCGGAGTTCGTGGCCTTAGGCAAGGCTGGCGGATCGCCCATGCTCCCGGATGGTTGGGACGGTCCAGACGAATGGCGTACGTTGCTCCCGCAGGAACCTCTCCTCCATATATGGCAAACCGTTCTCGAGCAAGGGCGTGAGGTAGAAATTGAGGGCGAAGCCCTCCCAGTGCGGCCGGGCTCCGCATCGGACCACGCTTTGCCGGCACTGGACCGCGTGATCGCTTTTCCCATCGAAATAGGGAATCGCACTTGCGGCGTTCTGATGGCCGGGTTGCTACCTTCGGAGGATTCGAACGACGACATGGCAGCTCTGGAGTCCTATGCGTTGCTGGCTGCTTCTGCCCTGGACCGGGAGGCCACGCGGGGAATGCGCGCCGAATGGGTGAATTCCTTGCAACGGATTGTAGAGGAAAGCGGCGAATGTCTTGTAGTCATTGATGAACAGGGACAAGTTCGCGAAGCCAGCCGGGCTGCGCGCTCCTTCCTGCAACTCGACTTGGGATGTGCGGAGGGGATCCCGCTCGAAGATTTGTTTTCCCCGGCCGCGCGCAATGCCGTGGCCGAATGGCGGGAGCGTTTTATCAGGCACGATTCCGAACTCGCGCCCGGAACTAAGCGCCTGGTGGTTCCGCTCGAAGCCGCGCTCGCCGCCGGCGCGGCCGTGCGCCTGCATCTGCGCTCCGCGATCGATGCGAGAGGCGATGAGATCCGGCGGTGGCTGATTTATTTCGAGGATCACGGCTCGCGGAAGACCCTGCGGGAAGCGGAAGGGCGCCTGGAAGCGGAGATGCACGGCCTCATGGATTCGATCGATTCCGGCGTGTTGCTGCTCGATGCGTCGGGAAATATCCGGGTGGTCAGCGACCGCTTGGCACAAATCATGGGGCTGGAAGCGCGCAGCCTGTTCGAACTGGGCACGATCGACGCGCTGATCGAAAGCCTCGCGGGCCGGTTCAGCCATCCAGCCGGGACGGCGGCGCGCTGGCGCGAGCGCGTACGCCGGGGGGACGAAGCGAGCTGGGACGAACTCGAACTGGTGCGGCCATCGCGCAAGGTCGTGGAACGTTTCGCGCGGCCTTTGTTCCATGCGGACGGCGCGCGCCTGGGCTGGCTTGAGGTCTACCGCGATATCACCGGCCAGCGGCTGATTCAATCCAAGCTTCTGCAGACCGAAAAAATGGCCGCCCTCGGCCAGCTTGTTTCTGGCATCGCCCATGAACTCAATAATCCGCTCACCAGCATTCAAGGCTACGCGCAGCTCCTGCTCAGCCGCCGTTCCGCGTCGGACCGCGCGGCCGATGCGCGGCGAATTTCGCAGGAAGCCGCGCGCGCCGGACGAATCGTCAAGAATCTTCTCTTGTTTTCGCGGGAAACCAAGCCTGAGCGCCGCGCGGTCAATCTGAACGAAGTCATCGAACGCACATTCGCCCTGCGCGCTTACGAACTGAAAATCGAAAACATTCTTGTAGATCTGGTCCTCGATGAAGGCCTGCCACACACCCTGGCCGATGCCGCTCAGTTGCAGCAGGTGGTGCTCAATCTGATCGTCAATGCCGAGCAGGCCATCCAGCAGGGACGTGAACAAGGGGGCAGCCATGGGCGGATCCGCATCCGCACGCGGCGGCTTGCCGGTGACCGCATTGGAATGGAGATCTCCGACGATGGTCCCGGTATTCCACCCGAGGTTGTCTCGCGCATATTCGATCCATTCTTCACCACAAAACCGGTGGGCCTCGGCACGGGTCTGGGGCTTTCGATCGTTTACGGCATTGTGCAAGAGCACGGCGGCGAGGTCAGTGTCGAAAGCCAGCCGGGCCACGGCGCCACCCTTACCGTCGAGCTGCCAGCGCTGGCCGCCGCCGCGCTCGATTTTGCCGAGGAAGAGCCGGCCGCCGCACCACGCGCGGTCGCGGCTGTCCCCGCGCCAAGCCCCGTTCGAGTTGAGCGGCATCCGGAGCGCATTCTCGTGGTGGAAGACGAGCCCACCGTGGCGCAACTGATTGCCGACGTGGAGTCTGAGGAAGGCCACCAGGTGGACACGCTGCTCGACAGCCGGGAAGCCCTCGACTGGTTGGACAAAAAAAACTATGACCTTGTCATCTGCGATTTGAAGATGCCGCATTTGGACGGGCCAGGCCTCTACCGTGCACTGGTACGCGCCGGAAGTCCCTTGCAGCACAGGCTCCTGTTTGTCACCGGGGACACGGTGAGCCCGCGCACCCTGGAGTTTCTGAATTCGAGCGGCGTGCGATACCTGGCGAAGCCGTTTCTGGTGGAAGAGTTGAAAGAATCTGTGCGCCAGGCTCTCGCCGCCGCTCCGGCTGACGAGGAAACTGCCGCTGAGGCAAGATGGCCGCGAGCCATTGCGAGGGGGAAATGACTTTGACGGACCGAACAATGTTCATCATCAGCGCCGATGCGGCGGCGACGCAGGAATGCATCAATGAACTTACCGCCTCTGGCGGCCACTCTCAGATACAGATGGCCAGTTCGGTCGAGGAGGCGCGCAGACAATTCCGGCGCACGCCGCCCGCCGTCGTGTTTCTCGACGAATCCGCCGTTGATCTTGTGCACGGAGAGTCACTCGAATCCGCGGTCGCGCTGCTCACTGAGACGGCGCCGGTGGTGGTCGCGGCGGCGCCGGAAAAGCAGGCCGATCTGGCGTTCTTGATTACGTCCAGCGCAGTGGATTTCGTGACGCGCACGGGCCGTTTCGCGCCTATCGCGGCTGGCCTGCTCGACCGCCGCGTGCGTATGGCCGAGCGCACGGCAGGGGTGATCCAGTTCCCCAACGAAGAATTGGACGGGGACTTCGGCGAAATTCTTCGCCATGAAGTTAACAATCCGCTGACCGGCATTCTCGGCAATACGGAACTGCTGCTTGCCCGGCGAGACCGCCTTCCTCCTGCCGCCATAGAGCGCCTGCAGACCATCGCCGAACTTGCCGTGCGCCTCCGGGAAACCGTTCGCCGCCTCTCGAATGCGTGGGAGGAACATCACGAGCACGCGCACCATGTATAAAAAAACGAGGCAAAGAAGCTGCAAGCTATATTGCGGGAGACCCAACTACACCGAAATGAATGCTTTGTACCCGGTTTTGAGCCAGCATGTAGGATGCAAGCAGACAAGGAAAAGAACGGTGTGTGCCGTTCCTTCCTCTTGGCTCCTGCCTCCTTCTTAACTCCTGAATAGAACGTCTTCCCGCTGGAATAATTTTACTGCAATTGCTATTGCCGCAGCGGCGTAGATGCACGACGATGCAAAGATCAGCGCGATGTATTTCCAGTGATAGGTTCCGGTGATGATTTCCTTGCTGACCAGGCTCGTGTTCAGCACGGGCACGAGCGCAAGTGTTGTGTTCAGTTCAACCCCAGGCAGCAGCGCGGCCACTGCCGGCAGGACCACAACAATCATCAGGGGCGAAATGTAGCTCTGCGCCTCCTTGAAACTTTTGGCAAACAGCGCGATGGCCAGCAGAGCCGCCGAGAATAACACCGCCAGCGGAAGCACCATGAAGAATACGGAGATCACAGCCTTTCCGGTCATCGTGATTTGGAGCGCCGCGTCGGCGGCGCCGTTCGCCATGCCCAGCAGCATCTTCTTTCCCACGCCGAACGAAACGGCCATCGAGCTAATGGAGAGCACAGCCGTCGCGACCGAAGCTGTGAGCACCATCAGGAATTTTCCCAGCACCAGATGTGTGCGCGATACCGGGCTGCAAAGAATCGTCTCGATCGTGCCGCGCTCCTTCTCGCCAGCGGTCAAGTCCATGGCGGGATACATGGCCCCGGTCAGACAAAGCAAAATGACGAAATAAGGGACAAGCCCGCCCAGAACCGCGCCGCCAACTTTCTCCGCCGGCGCCACGTTCTGCTGTTCAATATCGAACGGCCGGACCAGACTTTCAGGGAGTTGCCGGGCTTCGAGGCGTTCGCGAATGGCGCGGTCACGCAAGTCGCGGAAGAATTTTTGCAGCCGGTTCGCGCCGAAGCCGGACTTGAGTTCGCCCTCGTACATATAAATCTTCACGGTCATCGGCGCGCCGCTCGCAAGCTTTGTGTCGAAGCCTTCCGGGATTTCCACGGCCGCGCGAATCTGTTTGCTGGAGATTTCCTCGGCGTAGTCGGATTTCGCCGGAACGATCCGCACATTCTCCATTCTTTCCAGCTCGGCCCTCAGCTTGGGCGAGTCTTCGCCGCCCAGGATCATTACTTCCGGCACTTCTTCCATCGCCTGGCCGACCAGTTTTGCGGAAAGCACGCCCATGCCAATGGTGAGCAGAGGCATGAGCAGAAGGGGAACGGCGACCATCGAAATGAGAGTTCGCCGGTCGCGCAAGGAATCGACCAGTTCTTTGCGATAGACGATGCCAATGTTCCGCAGGCTCACGGCTCGACGACCTCGATGAAGATGTCTTCTAAATCTTGCTTGCCGAATCGCAGGCGCAATTCGGCAAGAGTCCCCTCGGCCAGCAGCCTGCCGCCGTGGATGATTCCGATGTGATCGCAGAGCTTTTCGACTTCGCTCATCACATGCGTGGAGAAGATCACCGTTTTGCCATGTTCGCGGCACTCCCGGATGAAACCGACAATCGCGCGCGCGGCCATCACGTCCAGGCCCACCGTGGGCTCATCGAAGATCATCACCGAAGGATCATGCACCAGGGTCCGCGCAATCGACACTTTTTGCTTCATCCCCGTCGAGAGCTTGTCGCAACGCCGGTTGCGGAAATCGTTCATTTCGAGCCGCTCGAAGATGGTGTCGATGCGACGGCGCAGGGTCGGTTCGTCGAGTCCGTGCAGCCGGCCAAAGTATTCCACCATCTCTTGCGCCGAAAGGCGCCCATAGAGCGCGGTCGCGGTGGAAAGAAATCCCACGCAGGATCGCACTTTTTGGGGTTCCCTCTTCACGTCGTACCCGGCGACGATGGCAGTGCCTTCGGAGGGGGTCAGAATCGTCGCGAGCATGCGCAAGGTCGTCGTTTTCCCCGCGCCGTTGGCGCCCAAGAGTCCGTAGATTTCACCCGGCCGGCATCGGAAGCTCACCCGGTCCACGGCGCACACTTCACCGCGCTTCTTGTCGCGGAACCGCTTCACCAGGTTTTGCGCTTCAATCATTCAGGTTCGTGTTATTCGCTCATCACTTTGAGCAGGAGTCTCTGCGGCTGATTGCCATCGTTTCCCGATCATGCCGTGCAGATTGTAGCTGAACCTGGCAGGGAATTGCATGTTGCAGGCGTTCGGACGGAGGGCGGGACGCGGGAACCTAGCCCTTATGGCAGTTGGGGCACTGCTTGGCGTCATAATTTTCGGGCGTCACGCGGAACATGTTGTTACACTGGGTACAAACGCGGTGCAGGACCGGCTGCCCCGGCGTCGGAGCTTCCTGTTTTGGGGCATGAGCCTGTGCTTGGGTCGGTTCCGCATTCATGACCAAATTCTAGCACGGCAGTGAGCAACTCGAAACCCCGGGCGCGCACCTGCGTTGGTTGACGGCATCCCCGCCGGAGCAGGGCGCATCTCAAATACGAGGAGCCGGAGATGTCCAGGAGTTCCACTGGCCGCTCGTTTGCCGCGTCAAACTTTGTTAGAATGCCGTGTTTTGACCCGCCGGCAGAGACCGGTAGAACGAGGACGGAATGGCGACGGGACTCGGAAGAAGACTGTGGTTTATCGTGGGCGCTGCCCTTGTGCTTACGGCTGTCCTGGTTTTCATAAGCGGCCGGGAATCAACAGCGCGCGTGGATGTCGCGGATGTCGTACGGCAAGACTTGAGTTCTATGGTCTCAACCAACGGGAAAGTGGAACCTATCACACCGCGTTCATTTCGCGCAGGGTTCGCCACGGCCGTCGAGAAAGTTTACGCGGTGGAAGGCCAGCAGGTGAAGCGAGGCCAATTGCTCTTCGCACTTGACGACAAGGTGGCCCGCGCTGGACTGGCGCAGGCGCGCGCGGACTTGGCTGCGGAACAAGAAGCGCTGCGCGTGGCAAGATCGGGCGGCCCGGTCGATCAGGTCGCCAAGATCGCCGCCGACCTGAAGAAGGCTCAGACTAGACTGGTCCAGTTGCGCCGCGACAATGAATCACTGACCAAGCTGGTGGCCCAGAAGGCTGCTACACCGCAGGAATTGGAGCAGAACCAGGTGGCGCTGGCCCAGGCCGAAACCGACGTCCAGTCACTCGATAAGATGAAGCAGGCCTCCGACCGTCAGGCACAGACGGACATCGAGCGGGTTGCGCTGTTGGTTGAACGTGCGCAAGCTCAGGTTCGAGACTACGAAGAAAAGGTCAGCTCTGCGCATGGCACGGCCCCGTTCGATGGCACGATGTACTCACTTCCCATACGCTCGGGTGATTTCGTAAAGGAAGGAGATCTATTGGCCGAGATGGCCGATCTCCATCACGTTCGTGTTCGCGCATTTATTGACGAACCCGAACTCGGGCAGATCGACGCCAACCGGGCAGTGGAGATTCTCTGGGACGCGCATCCCGAACGCACGTGGAGTGGCCGTACCGGGGTTGTCCCGAAACAGGTCGTCACCCATGGCACGCGCAATGTCGGCGAATTGCTTTGCTCGGTGTCCAATGACCGGCTCGATCTGCTTCCGAACACGACCGTGGACGTGCACATTCACGTCAGTGAGCGGCCAAACGTACTTGTGGTGCCTCGCGGTGCAGTGTACGTCGATGGCAGCAAGCGGTTCGTGTATAGGGTAGAAGACGATCGTTTGCACCGGCGCGATATTAAGGTCGGCATCGCCAATCCGACGATGATCGAAGTTCTCTCGGGCCTGCAACAGGGCGATGTAGTCGCGCTGCCGGGCGAGGTGTCGCTTAAAGAAAATCTACGGATACGAGCGATGCGCCCGGAATGAACCCCCGTTTGATATTGGCAGCTTTGCTGTTGTTTGCGATTCATGTGCCGGATGTAGTTCCGGCCCGCGCCGAGCAGAGTCCGGTGGCCGAGGCGCAGCGCGAATATAACGCCGGGCATTACCACCGTGCCGTGGACACCCTGTCGGACGCGGTTGTAAAATCTCCTAACGACGCGTCGCTTCATTTCCTTCTCGGTCAGTGTTATTACCAACTTCGCGAATTTACCCGTGCAGTGGCGAGTTTCGAGCGTAGTGTTCAATTGGTCCCAGGGCAGTCCGAATATCACGACTGGCTTGGCAAGGCCTACGGCCGCAGGGCCGAGCAGGCCATGTTCCTGAGCGCGATGGGATGGGCGAGAAAAACGCACAAGGAATTTGAGGTTGCGGTCCATCTCGACCCCTCTAATTTCGAGGCGCAGCGCGATTTGATCCGCTTTGAGATGTACGCGCCCGGTATCCTCAGCGGCGGCGACGACCGGGCCTTGAAGCACATCGAAGCCCTCGAGAAGCTCGACGCCTTGCAAGGGCAACTTGCCCGCGGAGAGTTCCTCAACGCGAAGAAACGTCTGGCGGAAGCGGATACGGTCTTCGCAAAGATCCTGGACTCGAATACGGATCGAATCGGCGTCTGCTTCGAGGTGGCGGATTATTACCGCGACCGCCAGAACACCGCAAGAATGAGTGAGGCGATTGCCGCCGCCGAACGAATCGATGCTGACGACCGCCGCTTGAAGTTCTACCGCGGCATTCTTCTCGTCATGAAAGGGGAGAATCCCACCGAGGCGAAATCATTGCTGAAGGCCTATCTGGCTACGGTCCCCGACAATTCCGATCTTCCTGCGCATTCTTCCGCGCTGGAATGGCTCGGAAAGCTCTGTGAGGCCCAGAAGAGATTTTCGGAAGCGGCAGAAGAATATCGCGCCTCCCTGGCTCTCGATCCGCACAATAGAGCAGTGGAAGACGCTTTGAAGCGGGTGGAGAAAAAATAAAGGGCCGCGAATCACCAGCGGTCACGGAATGTTTCCAAGTATTGCACATGGATGTTCGGCGAATTTGCATGACCAACTGGTTTCGAACTACAAATAGAATGCCAACCTCCAGCCGGGTTTTTTCATCTGAGGTTTGTTATAGTCGACGGCAGCAATCATGATGCCCCGGAATGAAACATGGGCGGTCGCGCTCGAAGCCCTTTGGGCCAACAAGATCCGCGCGTTTCTGACCACGCTCGGCGTGGTCATCGGCAGCGCATGTATTGTTCTTGTCGTAACCGTGGCGTCGAGCGGACGGCGCTATGTCATCGCACAAATTGAAGGGGTTGGCGCGAACCTGGTCTATGCGCGTCTCGATATTGATCCGAATCGGCCGATCATGCTGCAAGATGAATTGTCGCTGGAAGACATGAATGCCGCGAAGGCGGCGCTTCCGGGTATCGTAACGGTGGCGGGGACGCGCGGGATACAGAGTAGCGTGCTGGCGGGATCGGTCGAGCGCACCGTAAACCTGGTGGGCGTCACCGAAAGGTTCCAGCAGATTCGCAACTTGTTGATTTTACGCGGCAGGTTTGTGGATGCCGAGGACATGAGTTCGGGCAGCAGGGTCTGTTTGATTACGACGCAGCTCGCGAGCCTGGTTTTCCCCCTTGCCGACCCGATCGGACAAAACCTGCGAGTCGGCGAACTCAGTTTCACCGTCATTGGTGTATTCCGAGAGCGCGTGCAAACCTACGGTCTCTCGGAGATTCAGGATTACTCGGTCTTGATCCCATTTCCACTCATGAAGTATTACACGGGAGATACTTCGCTGGAGATGCTGTACGCGCAGGCAAGGTCGCCCGGGGAAGTAATCCCGGTGACTCGCCAGCTTGAGGCGCTGTTGCGTAACCGGCATCCCACCCGCGCGCGGTATCAGGTGATGAACCTCAACTCGATAGTGGAAGCGGCGCGACAAATTGCGCTGGCGCTGACCGTGGTTCTGGTGTTGATCGGATTCATTGCGCTGGTGGTCAGCGGGATTGGGATTATGAATATCATGCTGGTGACTGTTAGGGAGCGCACCCGTGAGATCGGGATTCGGAAGGCGATCGGGGCGCGGCGCAGCGAGATTCTCTTCCAGTTCTTGCTAGAGGCTTTTTTGATCAGTGGGTTCGGATCAGTGCTGGGGATCTTGATTGCCGTTGCAATTCCCGTCATGGCAGAGCCGTTACTTCCGGGGAATCTGCGCGTGCCGGTGCCCTGGCAGTCGGTAGTGCTGGCGTTTCTGGTGTCCTGCTCCGTCGGCGTTTTCTTCGGGTATTTGCCGGCGGACCGAGCTGCAAAACTGCAGCCCGCCGAATCGCTGCGATACGAATAGCCGCGCTTGCTCTTATTCGACGTAGAAGGCCAGTTGAAGACCGAGGGCAATGCAGAGGAGCGAAAAGGCACAACGCGCCGCCAGCCGGAAAGTGAGAATGCGGGCATGGAAGAAAGAGCAGTCACGGTGGAAATTCGGCGACGAAGTGCGGGACGCCGGGCATGGCTGATACTGCTCGTACTGAGTGGCGTTTCAGCCGGTCGCGCGCAGGACTCAGAAATTTCACGTAAGCTGACACTCAAGGAAGCCGTCAGCCTGGCCGTGGGGAACAGTCGCGACCTCGCGTTGGCCCGTTTGCAATACGGTGTATTGCAGCGCGAGGCCGGCGTGACCCGCTCGGCGTTCCGTCCGAACTTCTACAGCGGAACGGGCGCCGCATACACCAGCGGATTTCCGCTAATGTCTGGCGGCGGCGTGCCCGCTATCTTTAGCTTGTCGTACGACCAGCAGATCTTCAATCCTCCCCTCAAGGGTGAGCAGCGCGCGGCCGAGCAGAGGGCGGAGGGGCAACGGCTTTCGATGGACGGCGTACGCGACGGCGTGATGGTGCGGGCGGCGCTCCTGTATCTGGAACTTGCGAAGGTGCGGCACGCGCTGGAGTTGATGCGCAGCGAGCGATTGAGCGCGGGACGGATCCTTGACGCGATGCGGGACCGTGCCGCGGCGGGACGTGAGCTGCCCATTGAGGTGACACGGGCCCAGCTCACGACCGCGCGAATCGAGCAGCGCGTAGCGCAAATGGAAGACCGCGAAGATTCGCTCTCCGGCGAACTACGCGACATGATGGGCCTGCCGCAGGACCTGCCGATCGAAGTCTCGACGGAGGACATCCCGGGTGCCGCCGCGGATGAAGCGAAAGACTTGGTCTCGCAGGCGATGGCGAACAATATCGAACTGAAGCAGGCAGAAACGGAACGGCGCGCACGCGAGGAAAAACTAAAGGGTGAACGCGGCGGATATTGGCCCACGATCGGCTTGACCGGCCAGTACAACGTGTTGAGCCGAATGAACAACTACACCGATTTTTTCAACAAATTTCAACGGAATAATGTCATATTCGGCCTGGAAATACGCATCCCGATTTTTGCGTCGCGCACATCGGCCGAGGTGGCGTTTGCGCAGGCGGACTTGAACGCGGCGAATCTGGCGCTCCAGAAGAAGCGCAGCGAACTCTCACTAGACGTCCGCCGAAAGGCAAGGCTGGTGCGGGAGGCCGATCTTGGGGGAGATGTGGCCCGGCTGGAACTACAGCTCGCGCAAGAGAATTTGCACAATCTGCAGATGCAGTTCGACCAGGGACGCGGCAGCCTGAAAGATCTGGAGGCTGCGCACCTGAACGAGAATGATAAGTGGCTGTCCTATCTGGATGCGAACTATGCCCGGCAGCAGGCAGAGCTCGAACTGCTTCGGACCACCGGGCAAGTGGCTACGGTGCTGCAATAGCGGGGATTCGCGAGATCGTAATGGGAAGAATGCCGCGGTTTGCGCAAGAAGACATCCAGGGGAAGAACAGCACGCATGGCTCTGATGGGCGCGAGACAATGCGAGCATTCACCGTGGCGTGAACAACCGTGCAGAGTTTTCCTCCTGGAGAAGGCCTCGTTTCAGGTAAAATATCGGTTCCAGCCGGAATCTTTCGTTTTTGGAGACTTGGTGCGAGAGCGAGTGAAATAATGCCCGAAGTGATGAAGACATTGTTTTTGAATCCGCCGAGCTATGAGGGTTTTGACGGCGGGGCTGGCGCTCGCTACCAGGCGCGGCGTGAGATCAAGTCGTTCTGGTACCCGACGTGGCTGGCGCAGCCGGCGGCGATGGTTCCCGGCAGCCGGCTGATTGACGCTCCTCCGGATGGGCTGACGGTTGAACAGGTGGCCCCCCTCGCAAATGACTATGAGCTAGCCGTACTGCACACCAGTACGCCATCGTTTGCCAACGATGCGAAGTTTGCCGCGCACCTCAAGGAAGTGAACCCGAAAATCATGGTGGGCATGGTCGGCGCGCACGTAGGTGTTCTGCCGCTGCAATCCATGAATGCCGCGCCGGCGGTGGACTGGGTTGCGGTCGGGGAATTTGACTATACCTGCGCGGAGATTGCGGCGCGTAAGCCGCTGAAGGACGTCGGGGGGGTCGCCTACCGGGACAACGGACGTGTGACGTTCACTCCGCCCCGGCCCACGATTGAGAACATGGATGACTTGCCGTTTGTCGTGGACGTCTATAAGCGCGACCTGACGATTGAAAACTACTTCATCGGCTATCTGCAGCACCCCTACGTGTCGCTTTATACCGGGCGCGGATGCCGCTCGAAGTGCACGTTCTGCCTATGGCCACAGACGCTGGGCGGGCACCGCTATCGCGTGCGCAGCGCGGACAACGTCGCGAACGAAATGGCTCTCGCGAAGAAACATTTCCCGCAAGTGCGCGAATTCTTTTTCGACGACGACACGTTCACCGACGATCTGCCTCGCGCCGAAGAAATCGCGCGGCGTCTGGGAAAGATTGGGCTGACGTGGTCGTGCAACGCGAAAGCCAACGTGCCGCGCAAGACGCTCGAAATCCTGAAGGACAACGGTCTCCGTCTTCTCCTGGTCGGGTACGAGTCCGGGGATCAGCAAATTCTGAACAACATTAAGAAGGGGATTCGCTTGGACATTGCGCGCGAGTTTTCGCGTAACGCAAAGGATCTCGGCATCACGATCCACGGCACGTTCATTCTCGGCCTCCCGGGCGAGACGCCAGAAACGATCCGAGAGACGATCAAGTTCGCTTGCGACATCGACCCGGAAACGATTCAGGTTTCCCTCGCGGCGCCGTATCCGGGCACGGAGCTCTATCGGCAAGCGCAGGAACAGGGCTGGTTGCAAATCCAGACCGGCGAGATGGTGGATACCCATGGGATCCAAACCGCGGCGCTGAATTATCCCGGCCTGAATTCGACCGTCATCTTCAATTCGGTCGAAGAGTTCTACCGTAAGTTCTATTTCCGTCCGAGGAAAATGTTCTCGCTGTTCGGCGGCATGCTGCGTAACCCCGAAGTGATGAAGCGGCGGCTCCGCGAGGGCGTCGAATTCTTCAAGTTCTTGCACGAACGCAAGGCGACGGCGCGCGAAATGGCCCAGACGGCAGCGACGATTTCCGCCTCGAGTGCCGGTGACTAACGAGCAAACCAGGTTCCCCGGATTGGCACACTTGATCTCGTGTTCGCCTGTGTAGCACTGTGTCCGAAATGACCTCCGCCAAAATCCGCAAGACCAAGACCTACGTGCTGCTGTTCCTGCTCGTTTTCCTCGGGTCGGTCGGTAACACAGTCCTCAGCAAAGGAATGAAGGACGTCGGCGATCTGGATATTTCGCATCTGGCGGCGATTGAGGCTGGCGCGGTGCGTGTTTTGTCGAGCGGAACGGTTTGGCTGGGCATCGCGCTCATGCTGCTGTTCATGGTTTGCCATATGTTGGTGCTGTCCTGGGCCGATTACAGCTTCGTGATGCCGTTTTCTGCGATCGCGTATGCGCTGGTGCCCCTGCTTGCATATTTATTTCTGGGTGAAAATGTTTCGGTGGCGCGCTGGATCGGAATCCTCCTGATTTTCCTGGGAGTTCTCTTAATCAACCGCACTCCGCAACGCACCACTGAGCCGGCAAGATCGAGCTGACATGCGCACAGCCTTTGTCCTTACTTTCGTGGTGCTGACGGGCGTAGGTGGAGAGCTCTGCCTGACGCACGCGATGAAGCTGCTGGGCGAGGTGCACGATTTCCGCCCGCGCGCGATTGCATCCTTCGTTCTGCGCGCGCTCCGCGTGAACTGGCTCTGGTTGGGCGTGCTGCTGATGACGGCGTCGTTCTTTTCATTTCTGGCCATGCTGTCGTGGTTTCCGGTAAGTTTTGTCATTCCTGCGACGTCGCTGGCTTATGTGGCGGGCGCGTTCGGCGCGAAGATTTTCCTGGGCGAGCGGTTGAACGCGACGCGCTGGGCTGGAATTCTGTTGATCTGCTTCGGCGTGGCCATGGCGTGGGCCGACGATCTGCCGGCGTCTCCGCACTGGCCTTCGATATTTACCGTTGTTCGCTGGGCGATTCTCGCGCTGGCGCTCGGCCCGCTGTTCTATTACATCGTGGGCATCTACTCCGCGTGGCGATTTTTCGGTGTGGCGCATCGTATTTCTCCCCAGGCGGCGCTTCCTGCCGGAACTACTACTCCCCCGATCAGCGTGCTGAAGCCTGTGCGCGGGCTTGATCTCCACGCATACGAAAATTTTGCGAGCTTCTGCCGGCAGGAATATCCCGAATTCGAAATTCTATTTGCAGTTGCAGATAGCGAGGACCCTGTCGTGCCCGTCGTGCGGAAGCTTATCGCGGATTTTCCCGGGCGTCCGATCCGGCTGGTCGTGGTGGCGGAACAGCTCGGGCCGAACAGCAAGGTTTCAAACCTTTGCCGGCTGGCACGCGAGGCGCGGCACGACCTGCTGGTGATCACGGATAGCGATGTGCGCGTCGAGCCGGGATATCTGCGCAGCATCGCGGGGATATTTCGTGATTCCAAGGTCGGCGGTGTGACGGCGCTTTACCGGGGCGACGATAACCTGCAATTCGTTGCCGCGATGGACTGCGTCGGCTCGTCCGCGGCGTTTTGCGGCGCAGCTCTGGTGGCGCGAGAACTCGAAGGCATCAAGTTCATGATGGGCTCGACGATGGCCACGACGAAGCAGCGCCTGGCGGAAATCGGCGGCTTCGAGGCGTTGGTGGACCTGCACTCGGACGACTACGAACTGGGCCGGCGCATTGCCGGCCGCGGCTACCGCATCGAACTGCTGCCCGAGCCGGTGCAGATGGCCTTTCCGTCGCAGACTCTGGGCGCGTATCTGCGGCACGAATTGCGTTGGGCGATTGGAATCCGTAATATCCGTCCCGGCGGCCACTTTGGCATGTTGTTCACGCACGGGCTGCCGTGGGCGATTGCGGCAGCCTGTTTAGCCCCGTCAGGGGCCACGGCAGCGGCGTATCTGGGCGCATACTTCGCTCTGCGGTTTGCGATGGCGTGGGTGGTGGGCGTCTGGGGGCTGCGCGACCCTGTCTTGCGGCAACGGTTCTGGCTGCTGCCAGTGCGCGACCTGCTTTCGTTTTTTGTCTGGCTGGCGAGCTTCAGCATGAACCAGATTGAGTGGCGCGGCAGTGCGTTTACGTTGGAAAAGGGCCGGATGATTCCGGTCACGCCGCGTCCGGGGCGCGGTTGACGGATTCCAATTCCTCTTTCGTCTTAGAGCAACTAAATCTACTTGCGAGGGCAGGGAATAGTTTCCCGCCGGTTCCGATTCAGCTCTTGACGTAGGTGGCGAGAAATCTTAGTGAGAGGTCCCACGCCTGCTTTGCCGCTGTTTCCTTGTAGCTTGCGCGAGCGTCGCAAAAGAATCCGTGATCCGCGTCCGAGAATTCGACATTCACGAATGGTTTCTTCGCTTGCCGCATGGCGTCGATCACAGCGCGGACCTGGTCCTGCGGGATGTGGCTGTCCAAGCCGCCCCAGAAGAAAAGCATGGGAGCATGAATTTGAGGCGCGCGCGGCAACAGAGCAGGAGCAATGCCGCCGCCGTAAAACGAGATCGCCGCTTGCAAGGGGAGGACTGAATTTGCAAGAAACGAGGTGCGCCCGCCCATGCAGAAGCCCACGCTGGCGGTGCGGTTTGGCAGCACGCGCGGATTTTTCTGTAGCCAGTCAAACGCCGCCTGCGCATCCTGAGTCAAGCCGTCCGGAGTCAGCGCCTGCATGTGCGGCATGCAGGCCGGAAAATTATTGTAGTCTCCTTCGAAACCGGGTCCCGTGCGATGAAACAGTTCAGGGGCGATGGCCACGTACCCGGCCTTGGCGAAACGTTGCGTGACATCTCGAATGTGTGAATTCACGCCAAAGGCTTCCTGAAAGACGAGCAAGCCCGGCAGTTTTCCGCCGCCGGCCGGGGCCGCGACGCAGGAATTCATCGTCGTGCCGTCCGCTACGTGAAGCGTGACATCCTCCGTGCGCACTGTATCCATCGAATCACCTCTCATGTCGTCTGACTCGAAAGCTGGAACATGATAGCGGCTACACGGCAAATTTTCGATAGCAGAGGTCTTGAATTTTGTTGAAGGCCGGAAGTCCGATTCTACCCGCCGCTGTCGATTGTGGAACAGTACCATTGACGCCCTTATGACCCTCTTCTAGCATTATTGCAGGCACGGGGCAGGCTTTCTCTCGGTGGTCTTAAAGGCATTCCCTGTGTCTTCTGAGGGGTTTTAATGGTCAAATTTCGGACAGTGCCTGTCCCGCGTCATCCGGGCGCGAGTGGCATAAGTGCCAAAAACACTTCTCCGTCCGGTCGGGAGAAGCGTCGGGGCGTGCGGGTGAATTCACGCGTTCCCATCATCGTCGAATGGGACGCTTGCGGCGAGACCCGCCGCGGGGAAGCGCAAACGCGCGTGGTTGGACCTTACGGGTGCCTGGTGGTGCTACCGCAGAATCTCGAGATAGACCAGCGTATTCAGGTTACCAATCTTGTGAGCCGCCAAGCCAATCCGGCCGTCATTGTCTGGCGCGGGAATGAGAGGGCCGAAGGTTGGGAATTGGGGATCGAGTTGATCAATCCGGAGATGGGCTTTTGGGGGCTTGATCTATGACCCGCAGCAAAGGGCAGCCGGACCCGGCGACACCAGTTCTGGCCGGAGAAGAGAGGCGTCGCAGCCAGCGCGTCATCATCCGTATGCCTGTCACGTTGGAAATAACCATGTCAGGCCAAAAGATCACCGTGGTTGCTCATACCGTTGCTGTCAACATCCACGGCGCAATGGTGTTTTGTCCGCGCCCGCTCGATGCCGAGACCAAACTCGAAATCCTCAACGACCGCACCGGCGAACGCACCAGCGCACGCGTCACACGTGCCCCGCGCGAGAGCGCCGAGGGGTATCTGATTCCCATCGAATTCAGCAAACCGTCGCTTTCTTTCTGGCAGATTTCCTTCCCCTCCCCAGACTGGAAGCCGTCCGACGGCTAGTCACACCTTCAGCACACTGCATGGAATCTTTTCCAGCAACGGGAGTATCCTGTGAACAGAGAGGCTTGGGACTTTGGGGTCCCAATTCTATGAGAAAACCTGGAACCAAATCCTGCATCCAACGAAGTTGATTATTGGGTGGTACTTTCCTTCCGGGCGATGTCCCGGAAGAGCCATATACATCTGGGATCTGAGGGAACGGTGAGAAAAACTGTGGCTGTTACAGGCTATACGCATGTTCAGAACCACATTCAGCAGGATGGCAGCGTACTACGGAGATGGTGCGGCCTAGTCAGGAATTTTGCGCGCCGCAAACACCCCTGGTTGAGCGGCCTTCTGGTGGGGGCGCTCCTGGTTGCCATGCCGAGGCAAGCATCCGCGCAAGGCAGCTCCGCGCAGACGCGTATTACGACGCAGATCGATGAAAGCAAGATGAGTGTTGTTTCAGGAAATCTGCATCCGCAGGCGCGGCCACAGAATGACCATGGCAAGGTCGATCCTTCATTCAAGCTCGAACGTATCACGATGATGTTCCAGCCGACGGCCGCGCAGCAGGCCGACCTCAATGCGCTTTTGGCCGCGCAGCAGAATCCCACATCGCCAAGCTTTCATCAGTGGCTCACCCCAGCGCAATATGCCGACCGATTCGGCGTCACACAAAGCGATCTGACCAAGGTTTCAACCTGGCTGCAAGCTCAGGGGTTCGCCGTGGTGGAAACTCCACCCAGCCGGACGTGGATCGTTTTTGGTGGCACGGCCGCGCAGGTAGAATCCGCTTTCCATACGGAGATTCACAACTACGCTGCAAATGGAAAGACATTTTATGCAAATTCTGCAGAACCTTCAGTCCCTGCCGCATTGGCGGGTTTGGTGCTCGGGTTTCGCGGCCTCAACAATTATCCTGTAAAGCCACGGGCGATCAAGAAAAGCGGAGTCAGTTCTGTGCAGCCGAATTTTACAGACAGCAATAGAGTCAGTCACTATATAGCGCCCGACGATTTTGCGACGATTTACGATCTCAAGCCACTCTACGCCAGCAGTCCGCCAATAGACGGGACCGGGCAGAAAATTGTGATCGTTGGGCAAACGAGTATTGTGACCAGCGATATCACCACATTTCGTTCACTTTCCGGACTGCCAGTCAATGCTCCTCAACTGGTCCCTGTTCCGAACGTTACGCCTCCGGGCGTCCTCGACGGTGACGTGCAAGAGGCAAGCCTGGATATCGAATGGTCCGGGGCCGTCGCGCGAAATGCCACGATCATTTACGTGTACTCGCCAAATGTCTTCACCTCGTTGCAATACGCCATTGGACAGAATCTCGCGCCTGTAATCAGCATCAGCTATGGCGGCTGCGAGGCCACATTTGCTGCTTCCAATATCAATTCGTTCGTTGCAATGGCGCAGCAGGCGAATTCCCAGGGAATCACGATTGTTTCTTCTGTTGGGGATGGCGGGGCCACCGACTGCGACGGAGAATTAAACAACTATCCCGCCGAACTTGGGCTCAACGTAGACATCCCCGGCAGCCTGCCGTATGTGACTGGGGTCGGCGGCACAGAATTCGATGACGGGAATGGCACCTACTGGAACACCACAAATAACTCCAGTAACGGTTCCGCGATTTCTTACATTCCAGAAAAGACTTGGAACGACACGGCCCCGCCTCCGATTGGGCTGGAGGCAGGAGGTGGGGGAGCAAGTTCAATATTTGGAAAACCCTCGTGGCAGACTGGAACTGGCGTCCCGGCCGATGGTGTCCGCGATGTCCCCGATATCTCAGTGAACGCATCGCCGAATCACGATGGTTATCTGATCTGCTCGCAAGTCCAAGGCACGAACCCACTTGTATCGGGCTGTACGAACGGGTTCCGAATATCCAATACAAATACCAACATGCAGGTTTATGGCGGCACTTCGTTCGGCGGTCCGACGTTCGCGGGCATTCTGGCACTAATCAACCAGAAGACAGGCTCAACGGGTCAGGGAAATGTGAACTACATTCTTTACCCCTTGGCTGCGAGTTCGCCAACAGCATTTCACGATGTCACGACGTGGAATAACGCAAGCTCTTGCACATTGGGCACCCAGGATTGTCCTGATGGAAGCCCGATCGGCTTCACCGCCGGACTTGGCTACGATCAGGCGACGGGGCTGGGCACAATTGACGTGACGAATTTGGTGAACGCATGGTCAAGCATCAGCACGGGCGCAGGGTCGTCCCCCATACTAAGTTCGGTTTTCCCTACGTCCATCTCTGCAGGCTCGGCCGACTTTACGCTGACTGCGACCGGGAGCAACTTTGCCACCAATGCCCAGATTCTCTGGAACGGTTCTACAGCGGGTATCACGATGCAGTCCGGCGGAACATCCACATCAATCAAAGCGACGATCTCGCACACACTGGTGGCCTACGGAACGATCGCCTCGGTTACTGTCACCGATAATGCGGCGAAGGCGGGGGAATCTTCCGCGTCACAGCCCTTTACCGTGAATGGCACCCCGCCGGTTAACGACAATATTGCCAATGCGATTGCCATCACGAGTAGCAACTTCACCGGCACTGTTGACAATTCTGCGGCAACCACCGACACCGGTGGAATCACAGATCCAACCCCTCCGTGCGCATTGACAGCTGTGCCTCCAAGCACAAATCCGCGGACGAAGACAGTATGGTGGTCGCTCGCGTCGACAGGGACCGCTTTAGTCACCGTGTCGACAATCGGAAGCACTTACGATACGACGCTATCCGTGTGGATAGGTACACCCGGGAGCCTCACTAACGTGGCATGTAACGATGACGTTTCTGGCGGTCAGTACACGCAGTCCTTGCTGACGTTTTCGGCGACAGCGGGGACGAAGTATTACTTCATGGTGGCGCCGTTTGGTCCGCCTGAAACAGGTGCGGACTTGCTTGGTGGCAAGACCGTCCTGAACATCACTAATGCGACCCCCGCACCTTCGCCGGCCGTGATAACGAGCGGCAGTAATGCCGCTTTTACTGTAGGCATAGAAGGATCATTCGCAGTGATGGCGACAGGTTCACCCGCACCGACGTTTACTGCAGCGGGCGCGCTCCCAACAGGAGTCACGCTCGGTGCTATAAGCGGAGTTCTAAGTGGCAAGCCTGCACCAGGAACCGCTGGCACCTACCCGATCACGATCACAGCACACAACGGTTCGGGAACAGATGCGACGCAGAATTTCACGCTGACAGTGAACCAGGTGGCAGCGATCACGAGCGCAAACAACACGACATTTGCGGTGGGGACAGCGGGGACATTCACCTTAACGGCAACAGGGGTGCCAACACCAGCGCTCAGCGAGACAGGTGCGCTGCCGTCAGGTGTGACCTTCACAGCTGCAACCGGAGTACTTGCCGGGACACCAGCAGCAGGGACCGGTGGCCATTACCCGATCACTCTTGCCGCGAGCAACGGGGTTGGCACGAACGCCGTGCAGAGCTTCGCTCTGACGGTAAATCAGGCGCCAGCGATCACGAGCGCGAATAGCATGACTTTTATGGTGGGCACGGCGGGGACATTCACAGCGACGGCAACGGGGACGCCAGCGTCAACATTTTCTGAATTAGGTGCACTCCCAAGCGGGGTCACGCTGAGTACCGCAGGAGTTCTCTCCGGCACGCCTGCGGCAGGCACTAGCGGCAGTTATCCGATCATCATCACCGCGCATAATGGAGTGGGAGCGGATGCAACGCAGAATTTCACACTGACAGTGAACCCGGCGGTCTTGAGTGGTTTGCCAGCTTCCCAGACCGCAGCTGCCGGGTCACCCGCGACGTACACGATCACGAATACGGGAAATGTCTCGTACGCGCTGACTTGTTCCGGATTACCCACCGGCGCGGCATGTTCCCCTGTGTCAGTGGGTATGAACTCGACTGCTTCTTTGGTCATCACCACGACGTCCCGTACGTTGGCCGTGACCCCAGCGATGCCGACCAGGCCTCTCCACCTTAATTTGTGGGGGGAGGCGCTGTTGGCGCTAGCGATTTCCATTTTGACCCTGTTGGCATTGCGCAGACGCCGAGTCCAAGCATTGATTCCTGTTAGCGTGCTAGCTCTGTTACTGGTATTGCTTGTGGCGGGTTGTGGCGGCTCCGGCGGAAGCAGCGGCGGAGGCGGTGGTGTGAATCCGAACGGAACTCCAGCTGGCACATACCCGATCACCGTGATAGGAACACCGTCCAGTGGGACAACGCAGAACACGTCGATCATCCTTGTGGTGACCTGATAGCGTGTCAGGTGGCACAGGCGCTCAGGCGGGGACAATCTTGCGTGCCAGAGTTGTGCTCCATTTCCGGAAGCTGAACCTTAGCTCTCTGTGGCCCTCTGTGTTCTCTGTGGTGAATCTCTATTCCTCCTACTGCGCGGCCATCACCTCAGGATCGAGATTCCCGCCGGACACAATAATTCCTATTCTAAGGCCTTCCACGCCGAGCTGGCGGTGCAGCGCGGGTGATGCTGAGACGGCGCCGGAGGGCTCGACCACGCATTTCAGATGTTCGGTAAGCAGGCGCATCGACCGGAGGATTTCGTCTTCGGCGACCAGAGCGATGCGGTCCACCCGTTCGCGCAGAATGGCGAACGTGCGTGGCGCGAGTGTCGCGCGCAGGCCGTCGGCGATGGTAACCGTCGTGGCGGCGGGTTCGATGCGCCCGGAGGCGAGCGATCGCGCCGCGTCGTCCGCGTTGGCTGGCTCGCATCCGACGACGGCAATTTCAGGCCGCAGCGACTTCGCCGCGATGGCCGTGCCGGAAAGCAGCCCGCCTCCCGAGACCGGAGCGCAGACCACATCGAGATCGGGAATCTCCTCCAGAAGTTCGAGCGCCGCCGTGCCCTGGCCCGCGATGACGCGGTCATCATCGTAGGGATGAATCATCACGGCGCCGGTGCGGCGCAATAGTTCGGCGGCTGCGGCCTCGCGAGCGGCAAGCGTGGGTTCGCAGAAAGTAATTTCTCCTCCGTAGGCCTCGACGGCGCGGATTTTCACCTTCGGCGCATTGCGGGGCATCACCACCCACGCGCGGATACCGCGCATCTTTGCGGCCAGCGCAAGGGCCGCACCATGATTGCCCGATGAGTGCGTCACGACGCCGCGCGCCGCTTCGGCCTCGCTCAGCGAAAGGACGGCGTTTGCCGCGCCGCGAATCTTGAACGAGCCGGACAGTTGCAGGTTTTCGCACTTGAAGAAGAGCAGCGCGCCGGCCAGTTCATCGAGCGCATCGGAAATCATGATCGGCGTTTGTTCGATGTGGGGCGAAATGCGAAGATGCGCCTCTCGGATAGCGCGGAGGCCAGGTCCCGCGAAAGGCTGAGTGGTTGGAGCGCTCAAAGGAGGACTCGTAGATCAGTTGCATTATGGCACAGCTTGTCCCAGCAGAAGACACAACCGGTAGAGCATGGGTAATTTATCTGCGTGGTCTGCGCGCCGCGTCAGTTTCCGCTGGCCGGCACGCGAACCGTCGCCTTGGCGGTCGATACGTTTTCAAACTGATCGTACACGCGAACCGTAATTGTGTGTTCGCCTGGGGCGACCTTCTGCAACTGAAAGTCGTAGCTCTCGCGGGGCGCATCGCTTAGCCCTCCGGTGGGGAACACCAGCGCCCAATCGTCCGCGTCCAGGCTGTACTGGGCGCGCGCGATGGAACTCGCTGGATCACTTGCCTGGAATCGGACCCGCACAGTCGCTGTGCCGCCCGCTGCCTCCGCGGTGAGTTGGACAATCGCGGGCGGGGTGTTGTCCACCTCAAAGCGGTCGGATACGCGCTCGGACGCGAGGGCTTCGCCCGTGGGATTGGACGGCGCATCACTGGCGATGATCTTCAGGTAATAGGCGCCGTCGGGCATCGTCGTGGTATCCCAGGAATAAAAGCGCGTATCGAGTTTGTCCTTCAGCAGCTTCCACGTGGTTTCATTTTCGCCGCGGAAGTAGATGGCAAACTCGAGCTGGTCATCGTTCGCATCGTCAGCAGTCCATACGACGGCTTGATAGCCCTTCTGCGAAAAACCCTGCGGGACCGCTTCAAAACGCGTGAAATTGGACGTCCCCAGGCTCGTAATAGCCGCGGCGGTGAAGGCTGAGCTGATCGGCGACGTAGATGCCGCGGGCTGCGGCATGCGGAGTTGCACGGGAGTTTGTGATGCCGCGGTTGGGCCTTGAAGGGAAATCCCTTGTACGCGGATACCCGGATCCTGGAGGGCGATTCCAGTGACATCCGGCGATATGTTTTTCGGAAGATATGCGATGCTCACCCAGTCGAGCTCCGGAGCCGGCCCATGTGCTGCGCCATGCAAGACCGCTTTCCATTGTACAAAGCGCGCAGAGGGGCAGTCCAGTTTGCCGCCCGAGGCATTTGAATATGGCCCTGCCCAGGGGCTCCAGTTGTTTTGGGGATCGGAAGTATTGCCCGACCGCGCGTAGAAATCGATTCGCGCGCCGCCTGGACTGAACCATTGCACGCGCCCCCAGCGCGAGAAAATATGCGCGTCAAAAGGTTGTGACTCGAATGTTCCCTCCGGCTCGTTGTCCGGTCCCATCGTGAAAAGTTTTCCTGGATTGGCTGCCGCCAGGAACAGCTTTCCGCCGGCTCCCGTGGCGATCGATGTCACTTGTCCGGAAGCGGTTCTCACCAGACGCGAAAAGGTGTGATCGTTTTCCAGTTCCAGCACGGCGCCCTGGTTGCCAGTTCCAAGGAGCAATTTTCCGTTTGGCAGCAATCCCAATGCGTAAACCAGATCATCGCGCGAACTCCAAAGCTCCTCCGGTGAGCCGTCCGCAGCGATCCGATAGACGGCACTTGAGATCACGGTGGGAAACGGGACGAGTGGATTGACCTGTCCCTGCGGCAACGGCACTGTCGCGTTGCCTGTAGCACCCACCGTAACAGTGAAGCTCCCGGGGGTTGCAAGCTCCGCAAGCTGCGTTCGAATCAATCCGGGGGAGGGAGGTGTTTTCTCACCCACTGCCGCGACGTAGAGGTTGGCGTTCCCATCCTGCATCAAAGCCGTAATTTCCTTTTTCGAAGTTTCGTACAACACGAAGGCGCGGCGCGTATTGTTTGCGGAATCACCGGGACGGCCCGATGCGCCTGTTTGCGCGGAGGGATCGGCCACCTTGGGGATGCGCAGAATCAGCCCGCTGGGTTCAGTGCCTGCCAGGAGGTTGCCGCTTGAATCGAGTGCCAGCGCGCGAATGTGCGTTTCCTCGCTGGAATAAAAAAGCTGGCCCTTTCCGTCCGGGGCAACCGCAAAAATTTTGCCTGTATCGCCCGTCGCGACATACACGGTCCCATCCCGGTCCACGGCCAGGTCCCAGATATATTTCGTTTTCGGATCGAAGAAGACGGAGGATTGCCCCGCGGGCGTCACCTTATAGACCTTTCCGTCGGGCGACGTGCCCACGTAAAGGTTGCCGGCGGTGTCCAAGGCGAGCGTCTGGGCTGCCAATTCTGCCGATTCAAAAACGGTTGTGGCCTTACCGCTCGCGTCCAGGCGCAAGACCTTCGCGTTCGAACCCCCTGCGGCGTAGAGATTCCCTTTCGAATCGGTGCGTAACGTGAAGAGATAGGCGAGATTGGCATCGGCAAATTCGGCGAAGCGCGGCGCAAGGAAGAGCTTGCCGTCGCTGCGCAGCGCCACTCCCTTTGTCGTGCCCTTTGCGAAATCTTCGAACGAGGCTTGACGCCACCAGCGGGTGTGTTCGGCGAGCGCCGGCACGGCGGCCAAAATGACGGCAGCTGCGGCAACCACCAGGGATCTCACGCGGTCGGATGGCTTTGCGCCGCGTAACTGGCAACAATTTGGAAAAGCAACGCGCATGAGACTCCTCGGGGGTGACGCCGCGCGCCTCCCGGTCGCTTACTTGATTCGAATCGTAACGGATGTGGATCCCTGAACGGCCTGTTCGAGTGGCACGGACCACTCTCCGGCCGTTGATTCCCGTACCAAGAGCGAGCTGGCCGGCCCTCCGCGCTGGTCGAGGAGATTGATTTGTGATGCCGGCACGTTCGGCATCACCTTGTCCTGTACCACCATGGTCGGCGACGGCCCAAGCAACGTGATGTACAACCGGTTGTTCCGGCGCTCGTGGTTCAGGACCGAGATGAGCTGCTCGAGATTCTGCAGGCGTCCCTGCGATCCCGATACGACGCTCATGCGGTTCAAGGTTCCCGAATCGCTCGCCAGGATCTGCATGGATGTGCCGCGCACGGCTTGTGGTGGAATTGTAACCGGCACGTCGCGGATCACAGGCGAGCCGCGATAAGGCCGCAATTGAACTTTCACATTCACCGTGTCGCCCGGCGCCGCTTCGGACTTATCCAGCCAGGCGCCCTCGATCGTCGTCTGGCGGCGATCCGGCAGGGCTTCCATGCGCAGCGTCACACGCTCGATCTTCGCCGTCTCGTACGGGTTCGAGAAGATTCTCAGGAACACGTTTTGCACGGCGCCTGCAACCGACATGCCGTCGGGGATGAATGAATCAGTGGGAGTGAACAGGTTTTCGAGCGCGACGCTCGAGTGGCCGGCGATCTCAATTCCTCCGGTCAGCCGCAGCGTGGTGCCTTCGCCGTAAACGCTGTTCTGCACGAGACCATTCAGGGCGGCGATGCCCATCAGAATCGGCGTAATTTTTGGATTGGACATCATGCGGAACGCAAAATGCTTATCTCCGGCCGCTGTCACTACCGTCATATCGATGGGGATCAAATTCGGCGCCGTGCCCAGATGTCCCATGACGGATGTAACGCGGTCTTGGTCGAACGACCCGATTGTGCCGCCCACGTTCACAATTTTCGTCGAGTTCAGGTCCGAGCTGAGCGTCGTCAGCACACGCCCGCGCGCCATGGGCATCTGCACGGGACCAAAGCCGAACAGGGGATGCCCGCACACATAGACGCGCCCGTCCACGATGGCCGTGACCGTGCACGAGGCGTTCAGGGACAGGTCTCCTTCAAGCAACACCGCGCTCACCATGTCCCCGGGCTTGATGTCCCGATCATCGGGCCGCGCGTCGGTGGTGCCGCCCTGCGCCGCCTCCATACCGTAGGCTGCAAACGCGCCCGCAAACTGCCGGATCGCTACCGCGCTGAAGCCCGAAAAGACCAGCGGCGAATCGATCGGCTTGAGAAAACTTCCCCCCGGAACGCCTGAGCGCGACGTCCAGACCGGCGGCATTTCGAACTGCTGCATCGTGGAGACAGTTTCCGCGCCTGATGCCCCCTGCGGCGCTTCGGCACCGATAGCGCCCGGCTGCCCAGTGGGCAGACTCAGAATGTTTTCAATCGGTGTGACACCGGCCAGCGGTTCCTTAGTAAATGTGCCCAGCTTGAGCGACAGCGCCCCGGCCAGTTTCCCTTCGATGTACACCGGGCTTCCGCTCATCCCTGCAACCACGCCGGTGTGCTCGACCTTCGGGCCCACCAACTGCACCAAGATGATGGATTCCTTCGGCCCGAGGAAGTTGGGCATCACGCCGATGACTACCAGATCGAACTTTTCAATCTGCTCTCCGGCAAAAATAGTGAGAGCCTCGCCCTTCATTCCAGGTTTAACTTGAGAGAGCGGGAAAATTTCCGGATCCGCGGCAAATAACGCGGGGGCAATCAGCGAAAGCAAGACGCCGAGGAGCAGGATGCGCTGGAACGAAGCCGGATGGAATACACCGCATTTGGTCTGAACTGGGTACATTTGCTTATTATGATACGCGGACCACTCGTGGGAATCAATCACAAGGGCGATTGGTAGCGCCGGCGTCTCACCGGCTCTTTGCCCTTTCGTGCAACACGAACACAGCCGACCCTTTCTGAGTCAGGACGAGCAAGATGTCGGCGCTACCTAAGCGCTCAGCGGAAACCGTTCGGTACGTTTCCTAACGCCTAGTCCTCAACTCAAAACCAATTTGCGACTTCAGCCTCGTCACTGTCCTTGGCTCAACAACTCCAGACCTTATCTCACTGCCCCTTGCCCTGGATCGAGAGCAATTCGACCTCAAAAATCAGGGTAGCGTTGGGCCCGATGTCGGCGCCCGCGCCGTGCTGGCCATAGGCCATCTCGGGCGGAATAAAAAGTTGCCACTTCGATCCCACCGGCATGAGTTGCAGGGCCTCCGTCCAGCCTTTGATGACTTGGCCTACCGGGAACGTCGCCGACTGGCCGCGCTTGTACGAGCTGTCAAATTCCGTGCCGTCTAGGAGCGTGCCTCTATAGTCGCAGACGACGGAGTCGCTGGCCACGGGCTTCGGTCCCGTACCCACTTTCAAAATCTTGTATTGCAGGCCGCTGGGTAGCGTGACGACACCCTCTTTTGCTTTGTTGGCGGCCAGAAATGCTTCGCCTTCCTTCTTGTTCGCTTCTCCGACCACTTGCATTTTTTCCTGCTGCCTCTTGTTCACGTCGGCTTGGAGCGCGGTCAACGCGGCCTTCATTTCGTCGTCGCTCAAAAGCGACTTGCCCCCGGCCAGCGCGTCTTTTAGGCCCTGCAGGAGGATGTCCGGGTCCACGTCCACGGAATCCTTCTGCAGGCTCCTCCCGATATTCAGCCCGATGGCGTAGCTGGCCTTGTCTTTCTGCGTCTTGAGCGCCACCTCGTTCTGGCTTTTCGCCGCAGGTGCTTGCCCAGTCTTCGCCGCTGGAGTCTGCTGCGCCCGGGCATTTCCAGCTAGGATCATTCCCGTCGCCAATATGGTTACCGCTGTTGTAAATGGTTTTCGCATGGACGCATTTTCGCACTAGTCTGACGTTTCCGCAAATCAATGTGTTCCCCGCATGACTTGCACGTCAATGGACCATCGGCGAGTCTTTTTAATTGGCCCTATGTGAGATGTGATGCAGTTCTTGGTTAGCGGACTAGTTGGCCAAGTTACCGCCGACGTTAGAGGGGGAGATGCAAGACGCTGAGATCGTTTTCGAGTGGGCGAGAATCCGTCCGGAACCGGTCGTTGCAATACCCAGGTCCTGACGAGCACAGATCCCCCTGCTGCAGTTAACCCATTACTCGGCCAAGTGGTCACTCGCTCCGTCCATGGAATCTGGAGACCACCGAGAATCAATGTTGCGGACTGATCCGGGAAGTGTGTCCTGTGCTACCGAAAGTATCGAATGTCTGCGCCGGAGCCGCGCCGTTAAGCTATGGCTATGCGAGTTCGGCTGCGCTAGGCATGGTTATCGGAATGTGGCCCGCTACCCACTGATGGGACAACTGCGCCTGTGCGAATCTGCATGCTAGAATCCAGACGTGGCGAAACAAATCATACGTCCCGCTCGCACGATCTCCGGCTCGCTCGAAGTTCCCGGCGACAAATCGATTTCACACCGCTATGCGATGCTCGCGGCGCTGGCCGAAGGTACCAGCGACATTACGCATTTTTCCGCCGCGGCGGACTGCCGAAGCACGCTGGATTGTCTTTCACGTCTGGGCGTCACGGTGGAAGCGAAGGGGGATCGTGTCCGCGTCACCGGAGCCGGCCTCGGTGGACTGCGCCAGCCGCGCCGCGCGCTCGATGCGGGAAACTCCGGGACAACCATGCGTCTGCTGGCGGGAATTCTTTCCGGGCAGGAGTTTCGTTCGACCATCGATGGCGATGGTTCCCTGCGGCGCCGTCCCATGCGCCGCGTAATCGATCCGCTGACGAAGATGGGCGCGCGGATTCGGTCTCGCGAGGGAGGCTACGCCCCTCTGGAGATCGAAGGCGCGCGGTTGTCGCCGATCGAGTACACGCTTCCCGTTCCAAGCGCGCAGGTGAAGTCCGCCGTCCTGCTCGCCGGACTGTTTACGGACGGCGTGACATCGGTCATCGAACCTGTTCGCACGCGCGACCACACGGAGCTCGCTCTTGCCGAATTCGGCGCGCGCCTGGACCACGATGGCCGCGCAATCCGCATCCATGGGAGGCCACGCTTGGAGGCGCGCTCACTGGCAGTTCCCGGCGATCTTTCCTCGGCCGTGTTTTTTCTAATTGCGGCGATGGTGCTTCCCGATTCGAGCCTGGTTATCCACAATGCCGGCCTGAATCCCACGCGTTCTGCCGTGCTCGACGTCCTGGGTTCCATGGGAGCGCCGGTCAGCCTGATCTCGGTTCGCAGCTCGAACGGCGAACTTGTTGGCGACGTCGCCGTCCGTCACGAGGCGCTCAAGGGAGGAGTCATCGAAGGCGACGCTATCGCGCAGTTGATCGATGAGCTTCCCGCGATTGCCGTGCTGGGCCCATACACGGAGCAGGGAATTGAGATTCGAAACGCAGGAGAATTGCGTGTGAAGGAGAGCGACCGCATCGCCTCGCTGGCGGAAAATCTCCGCCGCATGGGTGCGGAAGTCGAGGAGCGTCCGGACGGCTTGCGCGTGGCTGGACGATCGGCGGGCCGGCTGCATGGAGCCGAGATTGAACCGCACGGCGATCACCGCATGGCAATGGCGTTCGCCGTCGCAGCACTCGGTGCGGAAGGCGAGACGGTTATTCGCGATGCGGAGTGCGCGGGCGTTTCATTCCCTGAATTCTTCTCCACGCTGGAGCGGCTGGTCGAGCGTTAGTTGCCCATCCATCGAGGCGAACAGCGGGAAACATGTGAAATCCAGGTGACCACGTCCCAATCTTGTACCCCAAGCACACATTCAATCGGGAACGCATGATTATGTCCTTTCTTGACACTTACTCGCCGCAACGGTTACGCTCGCGTGCGGATGCGTGGAACTGTTCGCAGGCTTTTTGTCGCGTTTTTGATTCTGGCGGCCCTGGTCGCTATCGCCTTTCGAAGCCGCCATGAGATTCATTTGGCCGATTTTACGTGGAGGAAATTCATCCACAGTGTCGGCCAGGCGAATATTGGGCTGCTCTTGCTCTCCCTTGTGGCGATTTACGCCTGTTATGCAATCCGCGCTCGCCGCTGGCAATGCTTTTGCCGCTACGTAGGCCCCACCAGTTTCTTGAATACGTACCGTGGAACGTTGATGGGCTTCGCCTCGATTTTCGTTCTGGGGAGAGCCGGCGAGCCTGTCCGGCCCCTGCTGCTTGCGCGGAAGGATCGCCTGCCTGTAGCAAGCATGTTCGGGATCTTCTTTCTTGAACGCTTTTTCGATTTTGCCGCAGCCGCGGGTCTGGCATGCCTGAGCCTGCTCGTGTTTTCCAGCAAGCTCTCCGACGCAGGCGCGGATATGAACTGGGTGGACGGGGCGCGCCACGGCGGCTGGTTGTTGCTTGGCGTCCTGAGCGCTCTCGTCGTGCTTCTGGTCTATCACCGTTTGCATGGGGCGGGGGCGCTCGACCGTGGCCTGGAGCACTGGCGCGCGGTCGGCGGGATGCGCATGCGCATCGCCTCGGTTATTACAGGCGTCAACGAAGGATTGCAGGCCATTCGCACCCTTCCCGACCTGTTGGCCGCAATCTTTTACACGACGGTGCACTGGTCTGTCGCGGTGTTGATCTATCTGTGGGTTGCACAGGCGTTCTCGGTTGCGTTCCTTCATTCCGACATGAATTTCGCTGGAGCCATGCTGTTGCTGGCAGTCACCCTGGTGGGATCGGTGCTGCAACTTCCCGGCGTCGGCGGCGGCGCTCAAATCGCCAGTTTCATTGGTTTGACGAAGATCTTTGGGGTGGACCAGGAACCTGCGGTGGCCATCGCCGTCGTACTATGGATCATTACGTTCGCGGGTTCGACCCTGATCGGGATTCCACTATTGATTCACGAAGGAGTGTCCGTAGGGGAGCTTCGCAAGCTGGCGCGCGCGGAGGCCGAGGCGGAAGAGGTCGGCACGCACATTGCGGTGCCGCGGGCTAACGGCGGGGCGATTTCCAAGGGGCTGAACGGAAGGGAACGAGGAGATTCTGCGCGGTGAAATGCCCATTCTGCTCGTCCGTGGACGACAAGGTCATCGACTCGCGCGAGGGCCGGGCCGGGGATCTGATCCGTCGTCGCCGGGAGTGTCTGAAGTGCGGACGGCGTTACACCACCTACGAGCGTATCGATGAAATCCCCTACATGGTCATCAAGAAGGATGGCCGCCGGGAACGCTTCGACCGCCAGAAAATTTTGCAAGGGCTGTTGAAATCGTGCGAAAAACGTCCTGTTGCCACGGCTAAGCTCGAAGCCTTGGTGGACGAAGTTGAGCGCTTTGTACACGAAGCCCCCGAGCGCGAGCGCCAGACCAGCGAGATCGGCGAACTCCTGATGAACCGCATCAAGAAACTAGACAAGGTTGCCTACGTCCGCTTCGCCTCGGTTTACCTGGACTTCAAGGACGTCAAGGAATTCATGTCCGAACTGAAGGGCCTGCTGAAAGACCGCTCCCGCAAGTAGCGGCAGCCTACCGATCACATACTCCGGCCTGCGCGTTGGGCATAGCAGCGCTGGCGGAAGTCGCATGGGAATGGTACAACCAGCCCTTGAACTCTACTAAAGACCATGGAGTTGGGAATGGGATTATGTGGAAAACTGTATAAGGTTAAGGTCTACTTAGCGCCATAATTTTTTTGTCTAAATTAAATGATGTATTTACAATAACTTAATCGGCAGAAAAAAGTATCTTCGAGTGGTAATGCGCTTGCGACAGCATAGGCTAAGTAGTTTTTGTTTTCCGGGGGGACATTGTCGGTCGTCTGGGAAGTCAAAATGGAAATTCCGGTTAAAGGCGTGCCGCGCAGCCGACTAGAAGAAGACGCATAGATATCGCAAAAATTTGACTTGACTTCACTTCCCGCCAATGTTATGCAGGGCACACGAAGCTACTATCCCTCGAGTGAATAATTAATACGGGCCAACGGCATTTTAGTTCTCGGTGCTGGTTTCTAAGTCGGTTGATTTGGAGGCACGTATGAGAATTATAAGCTGGGTGGGTGCAAGGAATGCAATTCAGTTGTTGGGTGTTTGTCTGGGAGTGCTCCTGCTTTGTTTGTCGGCTTTTTCGCAGGCAAATACAGGACGTATCTCCGGAAGCGTTACGGACGAAAGCGGCGGCGCCATCCAGGGAGCAACCGTGAGCGTCCGGGACGTGGACCGGGGCACGACGCGAATTTTGACCACAGACGATGCCGGGGCGTATAACGCTCCGAACCTGGTTCCAGGAACCTATACGGTTAAAGCGGAATATCAGGGCTTCAAGACTGTGCAGCGGGAAAACATCGTATTGGAGGTCGGCAAGGACATCCGCGTCGATCTTTCCCTCCAGCCCGGCGCACAAACGCAGACGATCACTGTCAGCGAGGCGATTCCTCTGGTGGAAACCACCAATGCCACATTGGGTGGGACGCTGAGTAATGCGACCATCGAGGACATGCCCTTGAATGGGCGGAACTTCATGAACTTGCTGCAGTTGCGCCCCGGCGTGACGATCTATCCTGGTGGCGGCGCTTGGACGCAGAGCACCAACGGCCTTCGTCCGGAGCATAATGTCTACATCCTTGATGGCATCACGGCGATTGAACCCTTCAGCGCGCAGAGCGTCGTAAACGGCGTGGGTCTCTCCGGCGATGCGGCAACGTTATTGCCTGTCGATTCCATCCAGGAATTCAACACCCAACAGAACCCCAAGGCGGAATACGGCTGGAAGCCGGGAGCCATAGCGAACATCGGGTTGAAATCGGGCACGAATACCTTCCACGGCTCGGCCGCCGCTTTTGGCCGCACCGATGCCCTAGACGCCCGGAATCCCTTCGACTCCGGTCTAGACGGCGATGGGAATCCCATTCCGAAGCAGCACATTGGCCTCGAGCAGTTCGGTGCGTCCGTAGGCGGGCCCATTAAGAAGGACAAACTCTTCTTCTTCATGGGCTACGAAGGACAACGTTATGCGATCGGGAACCCCGCGCGGATCACTTTTCCCACGACGACCTCGATCGGAGACTCGGCGCACAGTGTTGTAGACGCGTGCCTGGCCGTTCCAGCGGGGAGCCGGAGCTCGACAAGCTTGCTAGTTGCCGGACTCGATGCAACAACCTGCGCCAGGACCACTGGCCCCACGATATTCCAGTCCGGTCCGTCTGCCAACTATGCTGTGGCCTTTAACACCGATCTGCAGGTGGACAACGGCCTGGCAAAGATCGATTACCACATCAATCAGAAGAACATGCTGCACGCCACTTATTTTGCCGGACAGAATACCGGGTTTCCCGTAAACAGCTCCGCCATCACGCAACCGTACTGGCGGCCGGCGCAGTACACTCGCGCTCAAATGGTCGGAGGGACATGGAATTACATTCCGAGTTCCGCGATCGTCAATGAAGCCAGAGTCGGGTTCAGCCGGTACACGCAGTCCTTCAAGCCGGCCGACTGCCCCGGCTCGGGAGCCGGCCAGCCGGAGTTCGACCTCAATACCGGTGCGGGATCCTGCGGCTTTCCAAATCTCACGCTGAGGGGGTTCAGCGGCGCGATTGGTTGCTGCGCGAACTTCCCGAAATTCCAGGGACCGGATATGACCTGGGAGTTTGTCGAGAATCTGTCGTATTTGCACGGCGCCCACAGCTTCAAATTCGGCGGTGAACTGCACAAGAATATCTATAACGGCGGCACGTTCAACACGGGGAAGGGCCGCATTACATTCACTTCGTTGCAGAATTTCATGACCGGAACGGCGTTGAACGGCCAACTGTTCAGTGGAGACCCCATGCGGACTTTGAGGACCTGGGGATTTGCGGGGTTCGCCCAGGACGATTGGCGCATCACACATCGGTTAGTATTCAACCTGGGCCTGCGCTATGAATACGTCACCCCAATCAAGGACGCCAACAACCTGATCGGAAATTTCGATCCGACGCTGGGCATGGTGCAAGTGGGCAAGCAAATCAACACACCCTACAATGGCGATCACAATAACTTCGCTCCTCGTGTTGGGTTTGCCTGGGACATTAGGGGCAACGGGAAGACCGTCCTGCGCGGCGGTGGCGGCATCATTTACGTGCTGGAGGGCTTCAACATATTTGTCTCCCAGCAATTCACCGTGGCAACCACAACCGGCCTGAATACAATTCCTACCGGAGCCCTGATCAACGGGGTCGCGGGTCCGGGCACGATTACCGCCGGAGGCCTTGCTCTTACCACTGCGCAGGTTAACTGGAACCAAAACCCGGCAATCAATGGGGGTTCGATCTTTCCGACAGGATTGGTTTCTTGCACCAACGCCAAACCGTGCCCCATTTTGTCGGTTGATCCCAACCTGCGATCTCCCTACGTTGGAAACTGGAGTTTGAGCATACAGCACGCGTTCACGAACAACCTGTCACTGGAAGTGGGCTATGTGGGCAACCACGCCACAAAGCTCATCGGGCTTACCGATCGTAACGCGCCGCCTATGGGTGCGGGATTTACAATCCCTGATGATATTACCTCATGTCTCTCATCCTTTGGCACGAGCGCCAAGTGCTCGCCGAGTGCGACCCTTATACAAGCCAATCGCCCATTCACCAAGGCCTGTCCGACACCACTTCCCACCGGCCTCGGCAGCGCGGGTTGCTTCCCATATCTATCCAACATCAACCTCGTTTCAAATGTGTACCTTTCGAACTATCATGGAATGCAGGTCACGCTGACCCAGAGGCCCGTCCACGGATTCTCCTATACGCTTGGGTTTACCTGGGCGCACGCCCTTGACGACATCACCAACGACTGGGGACAGAACGTCCCTCAGAACAGCCTGAACCCGCGAGCGGAGTATTCCAACAGCGGATTTGATATCCGGCGGCGTTTCACGCTCACAACAACTTACGCGCTTCCCGGGAAGAAGGGATATGCGCAGATGCTGGAAGGCTGGAAGATCAATGCCATCGTGAACATCCAGGGCGCTCTGCCCTGGGGCGTACTCAGCAACGGCCGCGTAAACTCCTCTGCCGACGTCAGTGGAACCGGGGAATTCATGGATCGGTGGAACTTCTACGGCAATTCCTCGGACTTCAGTCATCTGGGTGCCACATCGGTTCCATTCTTCTTACCTGGGCTGCCTCCAGTGTCGGACCCAACATCACCCGCTTACGCCAAAAACAACGTAGACTGCACTTCAAAGGCCCTGGCATTGGATGGAGGAACCGCAGGGGCGGCAACGGCAGCCCTCTACAAATACGGCTGCTTCGAACAAGGCACCTCGGTAATGATTCCTCCTGGGCTGGGGACGTTTGGCAGCATGACCCGCAACACGTTCCGCGGCAATGGCCTTCAACTCCTGGATCTCTCGGTTAACAAAGACTGGAAATTCACCGAACGCATTGGCGGCCAGTTCCGGTTTGAGGTCTTCAATGTTCTCAATCACACCCAGTATGCCAATCCGCAATTCAACGCCCCTGGTGGAAACGATCCCTTTAACAACCCCGACACATTCGGCACTGCCGGCCAGACTCCGGACGTGTCCAACAATAATCCGTCCATCGGAGCGGGAGCTTCCCGCTCGGTCCAGATAGGCTTCCGCTTGACCTTCTAGCCTGTGGCGGAAGGCACGGTCGAATGCAGAAAGGGCCGGTCCCGAATATGGGGCCGGCCCTTTCATGTTTGGTCTTCCGGAAACCTACCCGGTATTTCCCACTTCAGACGGCGGCTTGGGCACAGCCATTCCCGAAGGCGAGCAACGCTGCGGACCAATTCTGCTAGGATGGCGAAGCGGGAAGAATTTTCACGCAGTTCCAAATACCAGTGGTGGAGGAATTCGACAGCTGTGTGGGTCGTGGCGCACCGCGGTGCTTCAGGGCACGCGCCGGAAAATACGATGGCGGCATTTCGCCGCGCCGCCGATATGGGCGCGCGTTTCATTGAGACCGACTTGCACCTGACGCGAGATGCGCGGGTCGTGGCCATCCATGACTCCACGCTCGACCGCACCACGACCGGACATGGCTTGGTTCACTTGAGGTCGCTCGAGGAAGTGCGTGCGCTCGATGCCGGCGCGTGGTTCGGCTCCCGCTCGGCCGAATCCTTTGCCGGCGAGCGCGTTCCCACGCTGGAAGAAATCCTTCAGTTTGCGAAGGAGCGCGACGTCATTTTCTACTTGGAAATTAAGTCCGACTCGGCCTGGGGCGTCGAGCACGCCGTCGTCGCCGCGTTGCGCGACTCGGGCGAGGCTGCGCGCGTCATCATTCTCTCATTCGATCCTGCCACGATCGAGTCCGTCCACCGGCTGGACAGCACGATGATGACCGGTTATTTGTGCGAGGATCCTTCAAACGATCTCGTGGAGCGCAGCGTGCGGGCCGGAGCCCGGCAAATTGTCCCGCGTGGCGATCTCGTCACACCTGCCCTGGTCGAAAAAGCGCATCGCGCGGGCCTCCAGGTCGTCGCCTGGACCATCAACGAGCCTGGGCAGATGCAACAGCTGATTGCGGCGGGGGTGGACGGCATCATGAGTGATTATCCGGATCGCCTGGTCAGCGCCTTGCGGAAAACGTAGCTAGGGAGCTCCGGTTACGGTGTTACGCGCGCCGGAGCGCGCCATCGAAATTTACCTGTCATTTTCCCTGCAGCAATTGAAACAGCGCGGCAAACTGAGAAATGGAAAGTTGCTCGGCACGAGCGTCAGGGGACAATCTCGCTTCGCGGAGAATCCCTTCGGCGCGCGTCCCGAGCCGGGCGCGAAGATTGTTCCGCAGCGTCTTTCTCTTTTGCTTGAAACATTCTTTCACAAAATCAAGGAATGCCTTTTCATCGCTGGCGGTAATCGTTGCGCGCGCGCCCGGCATGCGAAGGCTGACCAGTGCGGAAGCGACCTTTGGTGGAGGACGAAATGCGCCCGGCGGAATCCGCAGTACGAGTTCCGGCCGGCTGAACCACTGCGAAAGCACGGAGAGATACCCATAATCGCGGCGGCCGGGCGCCGCAACGATCCGCAATGCCACTTCGAACTGCATCACGGCGTGGATTACGGCGATCTGATCCGCCAGCTCGAACAGACGGTGCAGAATGGGAGAAGTAATGTAATAGGGCAGATTTCCGTACACGGAAAAGGTCGCGCCTCGCGTCAAGCTGCCAAAATTGACCGCTAGCACATCGCCTTCGACGACTTCGACATTCCCGAGCGGCGCTGTGACTTCGCGCAGGCGCGCGGCAAGCCGGCGGTCCAATTCAATGGCGATCACTTTACTGGCGCGCCGCGCCAGCCGTGAAGTCATCTCCCCGTGGCCTGCGCCGATTTCGACCCAGACGCCCCCGTTGATTCGTATCGCGCTCGCGATCCGTTCCTGCCAGCTTGCGTCGGTGAGGAAATGTTGTCCCAGCTTTTCGGGTGACACGGCAAGGAAGTGTAACAAGAGAACTGTCCTTTTGCGCGCGCCACTTGCATCACGCAGGGTCCTTGACGGCCCCGGCAGCTTTCAGTACGGTGGATAGTTCGAACGAGGGGATATGAAAATATTATTTGTGGCATCCGAGGGGCTTCCGTTTTCGAAGACGGGAGGCCTGGCAGACGTGATGGAAGCGCTGCCCAGGTCGCTGGTTGCGCTGGGGCACCGGGTCGCCGTGCTGCTTCCACGGTACCGCAACACAAATGCCGTTGCGGTGGCTGCGCCAAGCCTGACCATCGCTTTTGGCAATACGTTGCGTTTCCCTGCCATCATCGATGGAGGGAGCCTGCGCAGGGTTCGATACTATTTCGTCGAGGACCCGGAATATTTCGACCGCGAACAACTCTACGGCGTGGCAGGGAAGGATTATCCGGATAATGCGGAGCGGTTTGCGGAATTTTGCCGCGCGGCCATCGAGTTTTCCAAGAACGTCTGGAAGCCCGATGTGATTCACTGTCATGACTGGCAGTCGGCTTTGGTGCCGGTGTTGTTGCGAACGCAGTACGCCAATGATGTGGCGGCCCAAAGGGTGCCGGTAATTTTCACAATCCATAACATGGGGTATCACGGTTTATTCCCGCGGGAGGTCTTGAAAAAGATTGGCGCGCCCGAGACATTGTTCAGGGTCGGCGCGATGGAATTCTTCGGCAAAGTGAATTTCCTGAAGGGCGCGCTGAATTTCTCCGACTACCTGACGACGGTGAGCCGCAAGTACGCGGAAGAGATCCAAACGGCCGAGTACGGACATGGACTCGACGGCGTGGTGCGGGATCGTGCGGACCGCCTGGTCGGAATTTTGAATGGCGTGGATTATGCCGCGTGGAGTCCGGCGAAGGACAAGCTTATCGCCGCGAAATATTCACCCAAGGATCTTTCGGGCAAGCTGGCATGCAAGAAGAATCTTCTTGAAGTGTTCGGCTTGCCGCCGGAGGCCGTAAACAGACCATTGATCGGGATCGTCTCCCGGTTTGCCGATCAAAAGGGATTCGATCTGATCGCGGAGGTGGCGCCGGACTTGCTCACCGAAGACGTGGCGATCGTAGCGCTGGGAGCGGGCGAGCCGAAATATGAAAAGATGTTCCACGAATTGGCGGAACTGTATCCCGAGAAGATGAGTGTGAAGGTGGCGTACGATAATACCCTGGCGCATAAGGTCGAAGCGGGCGCAGATATGTTTCTGATGCCTTCGCGGTACGAGCCTTGCGGCTTGAATCAGATCTACAGCTTGAAGTACGGTACGGTTCCCGTGGTCCGCGCGACGGGCGGCCTCGATGACACGATCGAGCCGTTTGATCCGGGAACGGGACGCGGCACGGGATTCAAGTTTCAAGCGTATGATGGAGCGGCGCTGCTCGGCGCGATACGCCAGGCGCTGGACGTCTATCGAAACGGGGCGGCCTGGAGGCGGGTACAGGCCAACGGCATGGCCAAGGATTTCTCATGGCGGGCATCCGCGATAGAATACGCAAGGCTTTACGAAGTGGCCTGGAAATCGAGAAACCGAAAGGACGCAGTTACATCTAATTAAACCGGGGCAGAGTGGAATAGCATCCCCGGCAGCCTCCATACGAAAGGGCACTCATGGCAGATACTGTAAACAGTGTGACGGATAGTACGTTTCAGGCTGAGGTCATCGACGCAAGCAATACCCAGCCCGTGATGGTGGATTTCTGGGCGGAGTGGTGCAGGCCTTGCCTTATGCTGGCGCCCGCTGTGGCCGAAATAGCCACC
>JAIQES010000075.1 GCA_020073705.1 Terriglobia bacterium | reverse complement strand
GACAATTACGGAAGCAGAGGCAAATCAACAGCTCACTTCGCTTGAAACTCTTCGTGCCACAAAAATCATCGGGGAATGTGTGGCCTAATGTCTTCGAAAATATTCACTGCTCATTCCTGATCCTGGACTGCGTTTTAACTCAACAATATTTTCATGGACACTTTTCCAATAGTTTATGTGAACTATGATACTCTAGACCGCAGAAAGTATGTTCTCTAAGAAATCCCAAAACCTTCCACCTTTCCATGTGATGGAAGTCCTCTAACGAGCTCAGGATCTTGAATACGCAGGTAAGAACATAATACATCTTGAGATCGGCGAACCCGATTTCCCTACAGCACCACATATCTGCGAAGCTGCGATAGATGCACTGAAAGCCGGTGAAACAAAATATACACACAGCTTGGGCCTGCCGCAGTTGCGGGAAGCAGTAACGGATCATTACAACCAGAAGTTCGACCTCGATCTAAACCCCGGGCAGGTGATCATCACGTCAGGAACAAGCCCGGCACTGCTCCTGCTCTTCATGGGCCTTCTGGAGCAAGGCGATGAAGTTGTGATGTCCAACCCCCATTACGCCTGCTACCCCAACTTCGTGGAATATCTGGGGGGAAAACCAGTCTTCGCATATACGCATGACGATAAAGGGTTTGACATGGAACCCGGGGCAGTAGCAAGCGAAATTTCACGAAAAACGAAGGCTATTCTGATTAACTCACCATGCAATCCCACAGGTTGTGTGATGAATTCCGAAGTATTGAGAGGTATCTCTGAAATAGGAGGCGACATACCCATAATCTCGGATGAGATATACCAGGGCTTGATCTATGAAGGCAAAGACCACTCCATCCTTGAACATACCACCAACGCTTTTGTCCTGAACGGCTTCTCCAAGCTGTATGCCATGACAGGATGGCGCCTTGGATATATGATCGCCCCGCCTGAGTACATGAGGCCGCTCCAGAAGTTACAGCAGAACTTCTTCATCTGCGCCAACAGCTTCGTGCAGCATGCCGGTGTGGCTGCGCTTCTGGGTCCGCAGGAGCATGTTAAGGAGATGGTCGCCACGTACGATAACCACAGGAAGTATATTTTAAAAAGGCTAATGGATATTGGCTTTGGCCTGAAAAGCGAGCCCAAAGGTGCTTATTATGTCCTTGCCAATGCAAGCGGGATCGAGATGGGTCGAGGCAAATATCACGCGCTTGCTGTCGCGGCGGAAAAACGAACAGGTGGTCTTGCCGATGCCGGGGCTGACCCGCCATAGCCGGCCGCTGCGGAGATCCATCCGGAAAATCTGGTAGAACGGGTTTTGCTCCTCATGCCCGATCGGCGCGCGCGTGCTTTGGAAGATGATCTGGCTGCCGTCGGGCGAGAAGTATCCCTCGCCGCTGCGGGTCCCGTCGAAGGTGATCTGCTTGAGGTTGCGGAGGTAGCGCGCCTCTTTGTCGGAATCGTTGGCGTGAGCGCCCCGCCCGGGAAGCGTCGCGAAGCCCGCAATCGCCAGCGCCAATGCCGCACTGGCCGCTATCAGGCGCGTGCGCCAATGCAGCCGCGCGGGGGCGGGAGTTCCTTGCGGAGCGTTATGGGGCAGGTTCCGTTTTTCGTCGTTCATGGTTGATTCGGATCTCAGGATATTAGGCGTGGCGTTTGGGGCAAGCCACTCCCGCAGGCTATTGAAAACGCCGAAGTGAGCTGGCGCTTTACAAAACCGCCGGGACTGCGATCCCCCGCCAAACGGTTTCCACGGCTCGCTTCGGCCAGTCCTTCGGAATTGAACCTTCCGCCAGGTATACCGAGTACATCGAGCCGATGAGCATGTTCATGGCCGCGCCAAGGTCCACGTCTGCCCGCAGTTCTCCGCGGGCGCTCGCCGCTTGCAGGATCTTGCGCGCCATTGCGAGGCGGCGGTTCATTACACGCTCGCGAAAGAGCGCGATCAGTTCCGGAGTCTGCTTCTCTTCCGCCAGCACGGTGCCCACCAGAGACATGCCGTTGAGACCCAGAAGCCGCTCGCGAATGTTGCGCAGGACGCGCGCCAGAGCCTCCTTCGTAGAGCATTCGCGCGGCGCTTCGGCCTCGACATCGATGTTCCAGGCGATCGCGGCGGATGCCAGCTCGGCCTTGCTTTTCCACCGCCGGTAGATGGTCGGCTTGCTTACGCCCGCAGCCTCGGCGATCGCATCGAGCGACATGCGGCCGTAGCCCTTCTCCGCCAGATGACGGAGTGCGGTGCTGAGTATGGCTTCATCGAGTTGCGGCTCTCGAGGCCGGCCGGGAACCCGGCTGCCCGGCTCAGCCGCGTTCAGCCTCTCCTTCGTCTTTCGCGGCGCGCGCTGCGTCGGAATTGACTTCACCATATCGTTACGATACCGTCTCGTATCGAAATCATCAAGATGGGAGGCTCACCCCTATGGCGATCGTTCGACAGGCCCAGAATAGGTCATTTGAACTTGCCGGCAATCACATGGTGGGATTGGCGACGCCCCGCTGCAGCACCCGGGAGGTCGAGGTATGGCGGGCCAAAATGGATGCGGGTTCGGCGACCCCGCCGCATCAGCATGACCATGAGGAGGTTGTCGTGGTCCTCAGCGGCAGGGGACGCGCACGCATCGAAAACCAGGAGTTCGAGTTCCAGGCGGGGGACACCCTGATCCTGCCGGCAGGGAAAGTGCACCAGCTTTTCGCCGAAACCGATGCGGACTCGATTGCGGCAATGCCGATTGGCTCGCTCATTCGCACCCCGACCGGCGAGATAATGGACCTTCCCTGGCGTACGTGACCGGGCGTTGAGGAAATTCGCGAAGTTGCAGGTCGTCGTCTGCCTGAGTAATCCCAAGGGTGGAGGGATGCGTGGTGAAGAGCGGCGCTATTATTCCGGCGCGATCTTTCGCGTGATCTCCGACATCAGCTTGCCGTAATCCGGAGAATCCTCCTCGCACCATCCCTTGCCCTTGATGTATTCGACGGCTTTGTCCGAAACCGGTGGCCCGTGCATCAACTCAGCGTCGGTGGCCTTGCGGCTCTCGGTAGTCACGTGGCAGTTCACCGTCCCGAGGTACTCTCCGTTTGCCAGATTCAAAGGAAGCTGGATCTCGGCATGGGGCGGATTGTCCTGCGAGAAGCTGCGCCAGTCGTACTCCACGCTGTGGTAGACGAAGTGCGGCTGGTCGATAAATGCCTGGCAGACCTTCCGCAAGTCGATTGTGCAACCGCCGCGGCTGATCGTCGAGGACGAACTTCGCTGAGGAGACGGCGCTGGTGGTTGCTGCTGGCCGCCGCACCCCGCCGCCAGCGCGGCCAGGACGCAGATGAGCACCCATCGTCCACGGATCATCGCATCACCTCGACCTCCACAGTCGCGCTACATTTAGCGGTGTCCCCGCCCGAGGTCCAGCGCGGGGCGGTTCTCAGAAAGCGTGTTCTCTGAAAATCCATGCTGATTGCGCCCGTGTTGAGATTGATCGAACAGGGGATCTTCGCCCGGCCGGCCCCCGCGATTCCCAGGGCGAGCACTTGCCGATCGTGCTAAGCGTGGGAGGGAGTTTCAAACAGGAGGGAATCGATGGAGCCGAGATATTTCGAGGACTGGAAACCCGGGGACGTCATTGAAACCATCGGGCGGACCGTGGGCGACACCGATATTACGCAATTCGTCACCCTGTGCGGGCTCTTCGAGGAGCTGTTCGTAAGCCAGCAATACGTCGAGAAGCACTCGATCTATCCGAAACGTTTCGCACCGGGTGCGCTCACCTTTTCCTTCGCCGAGGGGCTCATCGTGCTGACCGGATGTATCCACGGCGTGGGCCTGGCGCTGTTGTCCGTCGATGGGCTGACGATCAAGCGCCCCTTGTTCGCGGGAGACACGATGAAGGTGCGGGTGGAAGTGCTCGAGACCCGGCCCACCCGGCGGCCGGACCGGGGAATAGTGACGTTTGCGCACACGGTTTTGAACCAGGACGGCGAAAGCATCATGGAGTGCACGGTTCAGCGGATGCTCCGCCGCCGCAATCCCGCAAACGAGTAGTTAGTCAGAAGGAGCGCTGGCTAAACCGGCGCGCCGGCGCTGGTGCAGTTAGAATATGAGCAGCGAATCCAGCAAAAAAGCGGCGCTATTTCGCGCTTGACATGCTTGAATTATGTTGGCGACGAAATGTAAGCTGAATACCAGTGCTGGCAAGGGAAGGATGGAGACGGTGGGATTCCAACCCACGAGACCCAGGTTGCCGGTGAAGCTAGTCGGTCTACCGGATTTACAGTCCGGTGCATTAAGGCGCTCCGCCACTCTCCCGTCGTGTTTCGGATTCTAAGACGATGCGCAAGCAGGCAAAACACAGACTCTTGGCCGAAAAGCCGTGCACCAATGGCGACGGCAGGCTTTCCCGCGTGGTCAAGCTGAGCCGAGAGGAAATTTTGCAATCCCTGGAATCGGCTGCACGAGCGCGCACTGGCTTGTCCGCGAGAGTCATGCTGCGTAAATACCGTGAAGGCCGATTGGCGGACCC
>JAIQES010000058.1 GCA_020073705.1 Terriglobia bacterium | reverse complement strand
TATTCAGAAGGACGGTCAGGCGGAGTGGCGCTACCAGAACGTGGTCTACGTGTTTCGTGACGGGGTGCTGGTCGACACGCGGCGTCCCGTGCTCGCTGACCGGCCGCCGGCCGGAACTCCGTCGCCGACGGGCGGGAAGGGGAGCGTCCAGTGAGCGAAGGGGCGACCCAGCCCGCGCCCACCACGCCCTCGGCGTTCGCCACGGGCGCGGCTCTTCTGGGCCCGAAACTGGCGGCGGCGGAGGCCGAGATCCACCGCAACCTGGCCTCGACCTACGGGTCCATCGACGAGGCCGGCCGGTACCTCGCGGCGACGAGCGGCAAGCGGCTCCGGCCGATGCTGGTCCTGCTGTCGGCGGGCTTGCTGAACTACCGGGGCGACGACGACACCTTGCTGGGCGCGGTCTGCGAGATGATCCACACCGCGACCCTGGTGCACGACGACATCATCGATGACGCCGTGACGCGCCGCGGTCGCACCACGGCGAACCGGGTGTTCGGCAACCCATTCACAGTCCTGCTGGGCGACTACCTGTACATCCGGTCCATGAACATGGCGCTGCGGCCGCGGAACCTGCGGCTGGTCGACATTCTCGCCGAGGCCACGGAGCGGATGCTGGAGGGGGAAATCCTCGCCGACCGCCTGCGGGGCCGCTCCGACGTCACGCCGGCGCAGCACCTGGAGATCGTCGAGCGGACTGTTGTTTCCTCGCTGTTTCCTTTTCCTGACACAGGTCCACATGCTTCGAACGACCTCCTTCATCGGTTGTGCATTCAGCTCACGTAATTTCAGCCCACGCCACCCAATAGTCTGCGTTAGTTGCTAGGTGTCAATTACCGGAATCACTGAAGACCAGCGCTCGGACACTTGCAGACACGGTAAGACCGGCAATGCACAAATTTACACCCGTCAAACGGGAAGGAGAAAACACATGCACATTTTCATTACAGGGGGTGCGGGCTTTCTCGGTTCGCATCTGACCGAGCTCTTGCTCGCACAGGGCGACGACGTGTGGGTCCTCGATGATCTATCGACCGGCTCGATCGAAAATATCGAACATATCAAGAATCACCCATCCTTTCACTACCGAGTGGACAGCGTGATGAACGCTCCTCTGGTGGCCGAACTGGTGGACCGATGTGACGCGATTTTCCATTTGGCCGCCGCCGTCGGCGTCCGGTTGATCGTCGAAAGTCCTGTCCGCACCATCGAGACGAACATCCGGGGCACGGAGATTGTTCTCCAGGCGGCCGCAAAGAAGAAAAAGAGAGTCCTGATCACCTCGACCTCGGAAGTCTACGGCAAATCGGAAAAGCTGCCGTTCCGGGAAGGAGACGACCTGGTGAGTGGCCCTCCCACGAAGGGGCGGTGGAGCTATGCCTGCTCGAAAGCGATCGATGAATTTCTTTCCCTGGCGTATTGGAAGGAGCGGCGCCTCCCGGTTACGATCGTGAGATTGTTCAACACCGTGGGGCCGCGACAGACCGGTCGTTACGGGATGGTTGTGCCCAACTTTGTGCGTCAGGCGCTCAATGGCGAGCCCATTACGGTGTTCGGTACAGGCAAACAATCCCGCTGCTTCGGATATGTCGGCGATGTGGTCGAGGCCCTCAGCAAGCTGATCCGCACCCAAAACGCTGTGGGTGAGATCTTCAATATCGGCAACGACGAGGAAGTTTCTATCAAAGAGCTCGCCCATCGGATTCGCCGAATTACCCAGAGCCAATCTGAAATCGTATACGTCCCCTACGACCAGGCGTACGAGGAAGGCTTTGAGGATATGCCCCGGAGGGTTCCGTCCCTGGAGAAAATCGGGCAATGCATCGGATATCGTCCGAAGACCTCGCTCGACGAGATCATCGAGAAAGTCGTCGAATTCGAGCGAAACCGCCGTGCGGGCGCAACCCCTTTGGCCGCATCCGCGAGTTCGCTCAAGATGCCCGTCTCTGTCATGCAACAGTCGTCCCCACCGGCAGCTCAACCCTGATCCCCTAGCAGGCTGCTGAAAAAAGTCTGAAATGTTGTAACGAAGCAGCGCAGAGCGCGTCCAATGGCGAATGCGAGGAACCGATCAGCAGCAGAGTCACGTGTTCAGCTACATTTCCCCAGAGCAGCGAGTGCGCAGCGACCATCCGCTGCGGCCGATCCGCACGATGGTGGACGAAATCCTGATGGGGCTGTCGCCGGGCGGGTGGCCCGGGCTTTTAGCGACTTTGAAGTGAGGGGTGCCCCAGTCTTCGGTTTTTGAAGGCTGGGGCTTTTGACGTAAACCTGGGGACCAGGATCAACTCATAGGATCGATGCGGACCAAACATGGATGCCTTTTCGCGTAGAACGAAAAGCTGCTCCAGAGCCAGTCCTTGGGGAACAGTTTCCTCCTTAGTGGATTCGTGTGCATATACTGAAGTTTCTCGACGAACTTCTTCTCAAGAACGGGGCACCCGCAAGCCCCGTATGTAGCTCCCTGTGAACCTATAGCAATGGTATTATCCTCCCATGAGGCGCTCTCACGGAGAAACTAAACAGTGGGCCACCCGCCCCACCCGCCATACTCGGAGCACGAACGGAGCCTTCGCTCTTATCCAATCAGGCTTTGTGCCTAGCGTCTGCCCGTAAATCGGGACGCGCAAAGTGAAATTGCTTCCAGCGTCCTTAATCCAGGAGAATTGGCATACACAGAACCGGCTCCACATGGAAGTCAAGCCGGTTAATTTCTTGAAGCGCACAGCCTAGCATCGCACTCGTGCAAGTCTCCAGGGTAATGATGAACGGAAGAGCGGAACGGGGGAAGCCCGGCTTCTGCAGGACGGCATCGATGCCGATTCCATACCTGGCAAGCACGGTCGCCACCGCAGCGATGATCCCCGGCCGGTCTTTCACGACGAAGCGCAGATAATAAGGCGCGGTGAATTGTCCGCTCACCTCCTGCGGTACTTCCACGGCCGCAGGCAAATGGCCAGACGGGGCGTCACCGCTTCGCGCGATGGAATACAGGTCTGAAATCACCGCCACGGCAGTGGGATCTCCACCCGCTCCGAAACCCGAAAACACCATCTGCCCGGCATACTGCCCCGTTGCCATGACGAGGTTCTTGCTTCCCTCCACATGCGCGACCAATGAGGACACTGGTACCAGCGCCGGACGGACAAACGCATGCACGGTCAATCCATTTTCCGTTTCCTTCTTAGCCAGGGAGATCTGGCGAATCGTGCAGTTCAGTTCGCGCGCGTAAGCAAAATCCACGGCCTCAACCGATGAAATCGGCCAGCATGGGATTTGTTCGCTGCGCACGCGGGTGCGCAAACCGGCTTGCGTCAAGATCACCAACTTTGCCCGGGCGTCAAATCCCTCCACGTCGTCCCGGGGATCGGCTTCTGCGAAACCCAGCTCCTGCGCCTCCTCCAAGGCTGTCTCAAAGCTCGCGCCCGTCGCTTCCATTTTGGTCAGAATATAGTTGCAGGTGCCGTTCAGCACACCCGCAATCTTATAAAGCCGGTCCCCGGCCAATCCTTCCCGGATCCCAATGATCGCCGGTATTCCTCCGGCCACGGAGGCCCCGAACTCAAGACGCTTGCGCATCTCGCCAGCCAGTTCCACTAATTCGGGACCGCTTTCGGCAATCAGAAGTTTATTCGCCGTGACGACCGACTTGCCCGCACGCAACGCTCTCCGAATCCACTCGCCGGCAGGCGTGATGCCTCCCACCAGCTCTACGAAAATGTCCGCGTCTGAGGAAAGCACCTCGTCGATGCTCTCCGTCCAGCGCACAGTTGAGGGCACCCAATCCACCTTTTTCCGGCTCACATTGCGATTGAAAATATGCGTCAACTCAAAGGAGTCATTCGCCTCCTGACACAGCAGTTTGGCAACCGAGCGGCCGACAGTGCCGAAGCCGGCAAGAGCAATCCTCAACTTCTTATGGGAAGGCCTCTTCTTACTCTTAGTTTCGGGTTTGTTTCTGGACCTGGATTTCGAACGGTTCGGTTTCGCCACCAATTCATCACCTCGCTGGGAACAGGCACAAGCATCGCCTTTCCGTTAGACGCCAAGGATTATAAGGCATTTCGGCATCCAGCCATCGGACTCTGATGGCATGGCCCGGACATGCGACTTTCCATGCCAGGACGGAATCTAAGTAGGCATGGCCCAGATTGACCACCGCTTGCCACAGAACATCGAAGGCGAATTCTACGTGGACTCCAGCTGCATCGATTGCGATGCCTGCCGGCAGATTGCGCCGGCGATTTTTCGCGATCATGGCGGGAAGTCCAGCGTTTACCGGCAGCCGCAAGATCCGGGTGAGCTTCATCGCGCGCTCATGGCGCTGGTCGCCTGCCCTACGGCATCGATCGGGACAGTATCTCGGCGTAGCGCCCGGCAAGGTGTCCAAGCATTTCCAGTTCACGTGGTGGACGACGTTTATTTCTGTGGCTTTACCTCGGAATCAAGCTTCGGCGCATGGTCATACTTGATTGTGCGGCCGCCGGAACAAGGCGGCAACGTGCTGGTTGATTCACCGCGATTCACATCTCCGCTGGTGAAGCGAATCGAGCAGATGGGCGGCGTGAACCTCCTGTTCCTTTCGCACCGTGATGATATTGCGGACCACGCCAAGTTTGCCGCGCATTTCCATTGTCCGCGCGTGATGCATCAGGGCGACAGCGCCGCAGCGTTGGGTGTCGAGCGCGTAATCGCGGGAATGGATTCGATGCGGATCGACAATGACCTTCTGCTGATCCCCACGCCTGGCCACACACGCGGTCATCAGGTTCTTCTCTATCGGGACAAAGTGCTATTCACGGGCGACCATCTGGCGTGGTCGCCGGAACGCGAAACCTTGGCGGCCTTCCGCGATGTCTGTTGGTTTTCCTGGGCGGAGCAGACGCGTTCAATGGAGAAGCTGCTCGCTTACCGGTTCGAGTGGGTTCTGCCGGGACATGGCCGCATTGGCCACGGTACCGCCGAGGAAATGCACCAACATTTGGAACGCTGCGTGGCGTCGATGAAGAACGCATGAAGAACTCAATTTGCACGGACGGTTGTCCGAACCATCCGAGACCTCACCGGGATGGACGGCTCGCGAGTTCGAAGATCAGGAACTGCTGCCGCGGCAGAAAATCATGCTGAGCTGCCAGCTTGTATCCCGCCGCGGACATCTCCGCCTTGACCTTCTCTGCAGGAAAATGAAACTCCGCAGGTGGGCCCTCCTTCGAATCTGTCCGGAAGTCGATGATGGCCACCTTGCCTCCCGGCTTGAGCGACTTTGCCAGCTTCCGGAAATACGCCTCGCGCCCGCCGATGTGGTGATACGTATCCACGATTAGAACGACGTCCACCGGTTCCGGCAGATTCGGTGTGTCCGCGGCCGCTTGCACGGCGACCACATTGTGCAGTCCATCTTTGGTCGCGCGATCCCGCAGGTAACTCACCATCTTTGGCTCGATATCCACGCCGTAAACCTTGGGTGTGGTCGGCGCTTTTGCCAGCCGGACTGTGAAGTACCCTGTCCCGGCACCGACATCGGCGACGACTTGTCCTCGCTTGAGACTCAGAGCTGCGATGACGCGGTCCGGCATCTGCCACGCGTCCCGCGCCGGGTCGTCAAAACTCTTGGCCAACTGCTCTGGATTGTCGAACCGGTGCTCCATGTGGTCTGGAGCGGTGGTTTGCTGTCCTTGGGATTGACCAAACGCTACCGGTCCAACCAACAGAATTGCAGCGAGGATCCAACACTTCGACCGGACCATTGGAAAGCTCCTGATTGGATTTCCGTCTCACTCGTGATCGTCGCGTGAACTGCCCCAGCGCGGCCGATACGCGAAGCCGTATCTTGCTTCTATCATAGTAAACTTAGCAAGAAGCCTATCTTAATCCAGAATTTCCGATTTCAACGAGAATTTCCGATTGCGAATTGTCGCAGGGTGCCGAGCCAGACTTCGGCGTCGCGGGCCGGCAAATCAAGGCGTCGGACCAGGCGGCGAATCCTATGCTCCACGTCCGTCACGGGGCGCCGGTTCAGGTAGCCACTCGCGCATTTCTGTTCCCTTTCCGGAGTTACACCCTCTCGAGCATCATGGCGATGCCCTGTCCCACTCCGATGCACATGGACACCAGCGCATAGCGTCCTTTGATGCGTTGGAGCTGGCGGGATGCGGTCAAGACCAATCGCGCGCCGCTCATCCCCAGCGGATGCCCGAGCGCGATCGCTCCGCCGTTGGGATTCACTTTTTCGCTGTCGTCCGGCAGACCAAGGTCGCGCGTCACGGCCAGTGCCTGCGCGGCAAACGCTTCATTCAATTCGAATATGTCCACGTCCGCCAGTGACATTTTCAATCGTGTCAGCAGCTTTCGAACCGCGAAGATCGGGCCGATCCCCATGTAGTCCGGCTCCACGCCGGCAGTTGCCGAACCCAGAACGCGCGCCACCGGCTTCAAACCAAACCGGGCGGCTGCCTGTTCCGAGGCCACGAATAGTGCGCAGGCTCCGTCGTTCACTCCGGAGGCGTTTCCAGCCGTCACAGTGCCATTCTGGCGAAACGGGGTCGGCAATTTGGCAAGCGCTTCGATAGTGACATCCGGGCGGATATGCTCGTCTTCTGAAACGACCTTCACGGTACCTTTGGGACCCGGAACATTGACCGGAACGATTTCGTCCGCGAAGATCCTCGCCTTCTGCGCCGCCGCAGCCCTGTGTTGCGAGCGAAGGGAGAATTGATCCTGAGAAACCCGGTCGACTTTATATTTCTCCGCGACATTTTCCGCGGATTCCGGCATCGAGGCGTTGCCGTACATCTTCAGCATGATTGGATTGGGAAAACGCCAACCGATTGTGGAGTCGTAGATTTCCGCGTTCCGTGAGAACGCGGACGCCGCCTTGGGAATCACGAACGGGGCGCGGCTCATGCTTTCCACGCCGCCCGCGATGGCCAGTGAAATTTCGCCCACCGCAATGGCTCGCGCCGCCATCGACACTGCTTCCATTCCAGACCCGCATAATCGGTTCACGGTTGCACCGGGCACGCTGTAGGGAATACCAGCAAGCAGCAACGCCATCCGCGCGACATTGCGATTGTCTTCTCCGGCTTGATTCACACAACCGAGGATGACTTCATCGACCGATTCCCAGTCGCTCTTTTCGAACTTCTGGCGCAATGTTTTCAGCGGATGCGCCGCCAAGTCGTCCGTACGAACCTGCGACAGCGCTCCGCCGTACCGTCCGATCGGCGTTCGAATCCCCTCACAGATGAATGCGCTAGGCATGTCGGTTGGCTTCCTCTCCTGGTTTCCCAGGGCTACGCCCCGGACTTGCCGAGACCTAGTACGCGCTCGGCGTTTCTGTAGAACACCCGCTCCATGATGTCATCCGAATACCCGAGTTCATCCCATTCGCGCAGCAGACGTTCATACGGGATGCTCGGATAATCACTGCCAAATAGAATCTTGTCCTTCAACCGCCCTCGTATGTCGGCTTTCAACTGCGGCTGGAAGTACTTTGGCGCATAGCCCGACACTTCCCAAAAGACGTTGCCCTTGTGCAGGGCTACCGCCGTCATCTCCTCGACCCACGGCCAACCTGTATGCGCTGCAATGATCGTCAGGTTCGGAAAGTCGGCCGCAAGCTCATCCAGCGCCGATGGGTGCGCATGGCGAATCCGGGCGCCCATTCCGCCGGGCATGCCAGCTCCCATCCCGGTCGTGCCCACGTCGATCATCACCGGCACCTTGAGTTCATGAATGACCTCAAAGAGCGGATACAGTCGCCGGTCATTGACCGCGAAGTGCCCCATGATGGGATGAAAGTGGAACCCGAGCATGCCCAGATCCTGAATGGCATGCTTAGCCTCATGGATGGCGGCCTCGCCTTTGAATGGATCGACCGCGCCCCACGCTTGAATGATCCGGCCGGGGTGGCGCTTCCGCATGGCCGACACGAAATCATTCGAACAAGGAGGCGTCGCGACGGTTGTTTCGAGATCGAGCGCAACCAAGATGGCTTCTACACCTGCATCCGTGAAATCCCTGATGACTTCGTCCTCGGTCTTTGGAACCCAAGCTCGCTTCCAGTATTTCGCGAGCGCATCGACGTACGGCTGCTGGCAGGCGATCCACTCTTTGGTGTTTGGGTAACAATGAACGTCAATGATTCTCACAGGATGCTCCGAAGGAAATGATAAGTCGCTGCCTATGTGGAAACACGGCCTTGCGTTGCCCGCTCTGTTGCGACTTTCCTGGAAATCATCTCCACTAGTTTTTTCTTGGATACCTTGCCGAACGTCGACAGCGGGAAATCCGCCAGAATTTCCAGCCGCTCCGGAAGCTTATACTTGGCGATTTCCTTGCCGAGCAGGAAATGCTTCAGGTCGTCGAAGGCCAGGCTTGCGCCGTCGCGCAACAACACGCAGGCGCACATCCGTTCGCCCAGGTCGGGGTCCGGGACAGCAATGCAGGCGACATTCTTGACCGCGGAATGCGACAGGATGAGGTTCTCCACTTCCTCCGCGCTGATTTTCTCGCCGCCGCGGTTGATCAGATCCTTCTTTCTTCCTTCGACCATGTAGTTGCCCGAGGGATGCTGCCGCATCAGATCTCCCGACCGATAGAAACCGCCCGGAGTGAAGGTGCGGGCGTTGTACTCGGGAACACCGAAGTAGCCCCGCAAGGTGTATGGGCCCCGGCAACACATTTCGCCCACCTCGCCAAACGGCACTTCGTTCCCATCATCGTCCAGGATACGTACCTCATCATCCGGGCAGATAGGGCGTCCCACCGTTTCGAGGCGAACGTCCTCAGGATCGTCCCTGCGCACAAACATCAAAAGACCTTCGGACATGCCGAAGTTTTCCTGAATAAAAGCGCTTGGAATCAACTTCTTGGCGAGCAGACGCACTTCCGGCTGGAGCCGCTGGCCACCGCTCTGGATGTAACGCAGCGAAGAGAGATCGTAATTTTTCACCGCGGGATCGTTGAGCAACCGGATCAAGAGCGCAGGAACCACCTTCAAGTGTGTTACCCGGTGCTTCGCAATCAACGCGCAGATATTGTCCGGCTTGGTGCTCGCGCTGAGCACTACCTTCCCGCCCCGAAACAGAAAACCCTGAATGCCGGGACACGCGAGAGGCAGATTGTGCGCAATGGGCAGCGCGACGAGAAGGACAGAGTCCGCAGTAACCCCGCAAACGGCCGCGGCGGCCTTGGAGTTGTAGGCGTAGTCGTTGTGGGTGCGCGGAATCAGTTTCGGGATGCCTGTGGTCCCGCCGGAGAGCTGAAAAATTGCAGGATCGGTCGGATCGATGCGTATCTCAGAGAGAGCTGACACAGGTAACTTAGCAGGCGTGGAAATCATGTCCGGGAGAGACAGAAAACCTTTGCGTGGCCCGCCCAAAAAGATGCCGTACTTCAACGTCGGGCTTTCCGCGCGAATGCGATCGACGATCGCGCCATAATCGCAATCGCCATGTTGATCCGGAATCACGCACGTAGTGGCCCTGGAGAGCTTCACAAATTGGCTGAGTTCTGCGTATCGATGAGTCACCAGAGCCGCAATTGGGATGCCCCCGATTTTTTGCAGGGCCAAGTATAGGATCACGAACTCGGCCACATTCGGCAGTTGCACCACGACCCGATCGAGCGGCGCGAGGCCAGCGCCGAGAAGGTTCAGGGCCAGATTGCCGGAAAAACGGTCGAGTTTGGCATACGTAATGGAACGGTCTCGGTCGATCAGGGCAATGCGGTCCGCGTGGCGTTCAAAAACGGCCTCGAACTCTTGCGCCAGTGATTTGTCAGCCCAATATCCGCGCTCACGATAACGTTGCGCGTACTCGGGCGGAAACGGAACAACCCCTTCCAACATTCGCTCTCCCCTCTTGCTTCAGGTTGTAGCTGCGTATCCGCCATCGATGACGATGACCTCGCCATTGACGAAGCGGTTGCTCACGATTAAATTGACCATGACCTCGGCCACGTCCTCGGCCGTCGCGACGCGGCGCAGCGGAGTGTTTTTCGCGCGGCGCGCCATCAAATCATCATACTTGTCCTTGAGCATTCGCACCATCCAGTCGCCTTCCATCCACCCCGGCGCCACCGCGTTCACGCGGATTTCCGGACCCAGATTGAGCGCCAGCAGCTTGGTAAGGCTCACGACAGCGGCCTTGCTTGCGGCGTAAGGCAGCGGCTGGAGTCCCGGCCGCAGCCCGACGATGCTGGCTGTGTTGACGATGCTGCCGCGGGTTTCCTTCAGAAGCGGCGCGGCGGCGCGTGCAACTTGGAACATTCCGCGGACGTTGACCGCGAAAACGCGGTCCCATTCCTCAGCCGTCATGGCGTCGAAGTCCTTCGGCCTGATTTCGGTTGTGATGCCGGCATTATTCACCAGCGCGTCCAGGCGGCCGAACTCCAGCTTGGCCGCTTCGAGCATCTTGCGGACGCTGGGATCATCGCTGACATCACATTTGAACAGCAGCGTCCTTGCACCCTTCGCCTGTGCTTGTTCGGCGGTCGTGCGAGCTGCCTGTTCGCTGCGGCTATAGTTAATGACCACATCGAAGCCCGCTTCGGCCAGAGCCACCGCCGCAGCCCGGCCAATTCCAGTGGCCGCACCTGTAACCAATGCGGCTTTCTTGCTCTGCGCCATTTTCCTCTCCTGTACGAAGTGACGGCTTGCGAGTGTTCCTACAGGCCGTCTAGACGTGAACGAACACGGCCTTTCAGCGTACCATGTTTTTCTGCGTTTTCGTGAGCGCCGCTTTGGTTCAAGGAAGTTCGTATCACATTAGGGGCAGAGACTCAAACGGAGGAGTTCGGTAAGAGAAATCAACGTACCGTCCACCTTACGGCTCTCGTGGAAATTGGAGTTTTGTGGCACAGTAGAGCCCGATGGCCGAATCGGGGAACTCTTCACGCGCCGGGCGCGTTGCCTTCACTCATCCAGACTTTGCTCTTTATGAACTGGCGCGATTTTTCATCGTCGCAGCACTAGAGATGCAGTCGGTTGCGATCGGATGGCAAGTCTATGAAATCACAAAGCGACCGCTAGATCTGGGTCTTGTGGGTCTCGCTCAGTTCTTGCCCGGAATTATTTTGTTTCTGGTCTCGGGTCATGCAGCGGACCGCTTCGATCGCCGCAATCTTCTGATCACGTGCTACGCCGGGTTTTCCGTTTGCTCGGGCCTGTTGTTATCCGCCTATTTGCGGGGAATGCACGCGGTATATCCCATCTACATCGTGGTAGTTCTCATCGGTGTCGTTCGCTCGTTCAACGGCCCCGTAAGCCGGGCGTTGCTGCCGCAGCTTGTTTCCGAAGAGCATTTTCCGAACGCGGTGGCATGGAACAGTTCCGTCAATCAGAGTGCGACGATTCTGGGCCCTGCTATCGGCGGCTTGGTATACGCGCTCTCTAAAGGCCCCTCGGCTGTCTATACGATATCGATGGTGAGCGCGGTGGGCGCCATTGTGTCCACGCTGCAAATTAAGTCTCAGGCCAAGCCGCGTCCGCGGGAACAGCTCAGCCTGAAAACGGTGCTGGCGGGGCTTCACTATATCCGGAAACAGAAGATCATTTTGGGTTCCATCTCGCTGGATTTGTTCGCGGTCCTGCTCGGCGGAGCTGTAGCTCTGCTTCCGGTTTATGCGCGAGAAATTCTCAGGACCGGACCGTGGGGGCTTGGGCTGTTGCGCAGCGCTCCCGGCATCGGTGCGGGCGGCATGGCGATCCTTCTCGCCCACCGTCCTTTGCGAAGCCGGGTCGGCGCAACGATGTTGTGGTGCGTGGCAGGATTCGGTGTCTTCACAATTCTATTTGGAATCTCACGCAGCCTGGTCCTGTCCATGTTGGCGCTCTTATTCGTCGGCGCCACGGACATGGTAAGCGTGATCATCCGCGGCACGCTGGTTCAAGTCGCAACGCCGGATGAGATGCGCGGCCGCGTGAATGCCGTAGACATGATTTTTGTCGGTGCTTCGAACGAGGTCGGACAGTTCGAATCCGGACTGACGGCGCAATGGTTCGGAACCGTGCCCGCTGTCGTGCTGGGAGGAATTGGGACACTGGTCGTGACAGCCCTCTGGGCGTGGAGTTTCCCTGAGCTGCGCCGCGTGAACCAGCTCACTTTTCCCGATAACTAACAATTTCCCAGGGGAACGGTACGGCATTCGCGGCCGCTTTGCCCCGATAGAGCGCGATCTTATAGTGTTCAAGACCCACCTTGTGTCCCGCCCTTTGAATTCAGTCTGGCACACTAGGTAGGCGCGCCTACTCAGATGCGGATCACGCTCTCAAGTCCTACAAGTCAATTAGCTTGGTTCTTTTCGAGTTCCTCGATGAGGGCAGGGACAATTTCGAACAGGTCGCCGACGATACCGTAGTCGGCAATTTCGAAGATTGGCGCGTTCTGGTCCTTGTTGATCGCTACGATCGTGCGCGAGCTCTTCATACCTACCACATGCTGAATGGCTCCGCTGATTCCAAGTGCGAGGTACAGCTTCGGCCCGACGGTCTGCCCTGAACTCCCGATTTGGCGATCCATCGGCAGCCACCCTTCGTCGCAGATCGGACGCGATGCTGCCAGTTCCCCATGCAACAGGTGCGCCAACTTTTCCGCCATCGGAATATTTTCCGGCGCCTTGATCCCGCGTCCCACCGAAACCAGAATCGGCGCTTGCGTCAGATCCACGGCCTGTTTGGCTTCGCGGAACAGCTCCAGCGGCTTAGTGCGAATCTGTTCGGCCTTGAGTTCGACGGGCACCGGCGTGACGGGCGCTTTTGACGCGCCTTGCGCGACCAGATCCGCGCGGAACGCACTGGCCTGAAACGTCGCAAACCACGGCCCCGCACCTTCGAACACCACATCCGCCATCGTTTTGCCTTGGAACATCTGACGGACAAAAATCAATTTATCATTTTCGTGACGATAGCCAATGCAATCGCCAATCATCCCCTTGCCAAGCGATGCGGCCAGTTTCGGCGCGAAATCGCGCACCTGGTAAGTGTGCGGCAACAGGACCAAATCTGGCTTAGCCTGCGCAATGGCTTGCTGGAGCGCAATCGTATATCCGTCCGGAGAGTACGCTGCGAGCAGATCGTGTTCGACAAGCAGCACTTCGTTGAGATTCATTGCCGCCAGTTCATCGGCCAGTGCTGCAACTCCCTTGCCGATGACGACGGCCAACAACCGGCTTTTCGTCTTTTCCGCAATCTGCTGCCCGGCAGCTAAAGTCTCAAAGCTGGTCTTGTTCCATTTTCCCTCGCGCTGTTCGGTGATCAGCAGGATGTTCATCGTTGGCGGTCCCGTTTACAGCACTCGTGCTTCGTGCTTGAGTTTTTCGAGCAGCTTCGCGGCTGCTTCCTTCGGCGTGCCGGTCAGGAACTCGGTCTTCTTGGCCTTGATCGGCACGTACATCCGTTCGGTGCGCTGCGTCGGCTCATGCGCCACGCCCAGCGACTCGCGCGTGATCGTGGCAATCTCTTTCTTCTTCGCCGCCATGATACCTTTCAGTGTCGCGTAGCGAACCTTGTTGATCCCGGACTGGATCGTCAGCACCCCGGGGAGCGGAATCTCGACCCACTGGAACCATCCAGCCTCGAGCTCGCGCTTGAGGCGCATGTGGTTGCCCTGAACTTCAATCTGCATGATGATTGTCGCGTGTGGCAGACCCAGCCGCTCCGCCAGCAGGACCCCTGTCTGTCCAAATCCCTGGTCGTCGCTCTGCAAACCGGTCAGCACCAGGTCCGGCTTCTCGCGTTCGATCGCCGCCGCCAGCGATTTCGCAGAACCCAGTGGATCGAGCCTATGCGCCTTGTCATCGGCGATGTGGATCCCGCGGTCGGCTCCTTTGGCCAGCGCTTCCTTTATCGTCTGCTTCACACGCTCCGGCCCCATCGACACCGCAATCACTTCTCCGGTGTGCTTCTCCTTCAAACGCAGCGCTTCCTCGAGCGCGAAACTGTCCGGCTCGTTCATCTCAAACCCTATCTCGCTCTCGCGAATCCATCCTCCCTCGGCAATCACCAGCGGTGCATCCTTCGCAGGCACTTGCTTGATGCAGACAACGATCTTCATCGCGGACCTCTTGTTGGTTGCGCTTTATCTATTGGGACGCCCAGCGTTTGAACAGCAGGGCGGCGTTGGTTCCGCCGAAACCGAATGAATTCGACAACACATACTCGACATCGGCCTTCCGCATGTAATTCGGCACATAGTCGAGATCGCACTCGGGGTCCGGTGTCTCCTGATTGATTGTGGGCGGCAGCGCCTGATCGCGCAGCGCCAGCACACTGATACCGGCTTCGAGTCCGCCCGCGCCGCCGAGCAGGTGGCCCGTCATGGACTTGGTCGAGCTGACGGCGATTTTTTCTGCGTGCTTGCCAAACACACGTTTCATGGCCCGGGTCTCGATGGCATCACCCAGCGGTGTCGAGGTGCCATGCGCATTGACGTATCCGATTTGTTCAGGTTCGACCTTCGCATCGCGAATCGTGGCGCGCATCACGCGGTATGCGCCGTCGCCGTTTTCGGCCGGCGCCGTGATGTGATGCGCGTCCCCTGACATTCCGTAACCCGATACTTCGGCCAGAACTTTCGCGCCGCGCCCCTCCGCGTGCTCCAACGACTCCAGCACCAGAATTCCGGACCCCTCACCGATGACGAATCCTTCGCGTTGCGCGTCAAACGGGCGGCTCGCCCGTTCCGGCTCGTCGTTGCGTGTGGAGAGCGCCTTCATCGCGGCAAACCCACCCACGCCCATCGGCGTGATGGAGGCTTCTGCGCCGCCACAAATCATCACTTCCGCATAACCGTGCTGGATCAGACGAAACGAATCCCCCACCGCATGCGCCGACGCGGAACACGCCGTTGCCGTCGCCGAATTCGGCCCCTTGGCTCCGTACCGGATGGAAATGTGTCCGGAAGCCAGATTTATAATTGCTGCGGGAATGAAAAACGGTGAGATGCGCCCCGGGCCGCCCTGCAGCAGCTTAGAGTGCTCGCGCTCGATGATGTCAAATCCGCCGATTCCACTGGCGACGTACACTCCGGTCAATTCCGCGATATCCGGTGTGACCTTCAGATCCGCCATGCGCACCGCGAAGTCGGTCGCGGCCAGAGCGAGCTGAATAAATCGCCCCATCTTTTTGAGTTCTTTTTTCTCGACCCAGTGCAGGGGATCGAAGTCGCGGACTTCTCCGGCAATCGTGCAGTCGAACCCGGTGGTGTCGAATTGAGTGATGGAGCGAACGCCACTCTTCCCCGCCAGGAGGTTCTTCCAGACTTCGTCGGTGCCGATTCCCAAACCACAGACCAATCCGACACCCGTTACGACAACCCGGCGGCTCACGTTAGCGACTCTCCTGATGACTTTCCGGCGGCCGGCAAACTACTTCTTGGCCGAGGCGTGCTTCTGGATGTATTCAACGGCGTCTTTCACTGTGGCGATCTTTTCGGCGTCCTCGTCGGGAATTTCAATCCCAAAGGCCTCTTCAAAGGCCATTACCAGTTCGACCGTATCCAGGGAATCCGCACCCAGATCGTCCACGAACGAAGCGGTGGGCGTCACTTCGCCCTCGTCCACTCCGAGTTGCTCGACAATAATCTGCTTTACGCGTTCTTCGACACTGGCCATTCTATTTTGCCTCCGCTGCGCGCTGTGCGCGGCTTCGTCTGTTTTTTCTTGGACTTCTTCTCTTGCTGAAATTTAAGCCCCGCATATTCTATGTAGGGTCTCGCATTAGGTCAACTTAACTCTGAATCTCGTTTGCGGATTTCATGGCGGAGCCCATCCAAATTGATCTTGACCCGCGCCGCCGCGCCTAGCCCATCCGCAGGCCGCCATTGACGTCAAGAACCGTCCCCGTGATGTACCCCGCCTCTTCGCTTGCCAGAAACACGATCGCTGCCGCTACTTCCGCGCCGGTCCCCAACCGTCCCAGCGGCACTCTCGTGAGCAACCCGTCCTTTACGTTTTGCGGCAGTGGATCCGTCATGGGTGAAACAATGAACCCCGGCGCAACCGCATTCACCGTGATGTTCCGCGATGCGACTTCCACGGCCAGAGCGCGCGTCAAACCGATCAATCCCGCCTTCGCCGCGACGTAATTCACTTGCCCAGGATTCCCCGTCTCCGCCACGACCGAGGTCACATTGATGATGCGCCCATATCGCGCACGCATCATGACGGACATGGCCTGCTGCGCGCACAAGTGCGCGCCCGTCAGATTGGTGCGCAGCACGGCATCCCAGTCATCGGTCTTCATCCGCACGGCCAGACCGTCACGCGTGATTGCCGCGTTGTTCACCAAGATATCCAGCTTGCCGAATTTTTCAATAGCTTTCCGGAACCCGGCCTTGACCTGCTCTGCATCGGCCACGTCCATCGGCACGGCAATCGCCTCACCCTGGGCGGCGGTGATTGCAGCAACCACTCCGGCCAGCTTTTCTGCATTCCGCGCGGCCGCCACTACGCGCGCGCCTGCTTGCGCCAGCGCCAGCGCGGTGGCCCGTCCGATTCCTTGTGATGCGCCGGTCACCAGCGCGACTCTGTCTTTCAAGCTGAACATGGATTACTTTCCGTAGGACAGCCTTCCAGCCGTGTTACGCAAAAGCATGAGCTAAAGCCTGTGCGATCCTTCACCCCTCTACGTTTCTGCTGCTTCACTTTGTGCTTGCGCCAATCTCTCCAGCGTGGAGTTCAGGGACTTCTCATCCTCGACGTTGAACACATGGACAGAGCGATCAATTTGCCGCAGCAGCCCCGTCAGGACGCGCCCCGGCCCCACTTCGACAAACGTGTTCACACCCTGCTCGACCAGTTCGCGTATCGACTCCTCCCATCGGACGGGCAAGGTGACCATCCGGATCAGCGATTCGCGCGCCTCATCACCGCTGGTAATGATTTCCGCGTCCACGTTTGTGACCAGTGGCACTCGCAACGTTTGAAAGGTTGTCTTCCGCAGATCCACGTCGTGCTGCTGCTGCGCGGGGAGCATCAGTGCACTGTGGAAGGGTGCCGAAACCGCGAGCATGACAGCGCGCTTTGCGCCGCTCGCCGAAGCCAGTTCCACGGCGTGCTTCACCGCCGCTGCGTCGCCTGAAATCACGGTCTGCTCGGGAGAATTCAGATTGGCCGGCGCCACCACCTGTCCGCCCGCCGCTTTGCGGCAGAGTTCCGCCACTTGCACTGGCGCAAGCCCCAAAATAGCCGCCATCGCACCTACGCCTTCGGGAACTGCCGACTGCATGTATTCCCCACGGCGCCGCACCAGCCGCACCGCATCCGCAAATTCCAACGCGCCCGCCGCGACGAGCGCAGAATATTCGCCCAGACTGTGCCCGGCGACAAAATCCGGACGCACCCCTTTTTCTGCGAGCACCCGGTAGGCGGCCACGGATACCGTCAAAATTGCCGGCTGCGTGTTCGCGGTCAGTTTCAGGGAGTCTTCGCTGCCCGTAAAGCACAGATCCGAAACGGAAAATCCGAGCGCCTGGTCTGCCTCGGTGAACACACTTCTGGCGGCCGGGTATTTGTCGGCCAGTTCTTTGCCCATGCCCGGGTACTGTGAACCCTGTCCCGGAAACAAAAATGCCAGTTTTCCCATTGAATGAACCGCCGTTTCGCCGCTCAGGCTCCCACAGCGAGTGGAAGCTTGGAAAGCTCTTGCTCGATTTTTTCGTTGACCCCGCCGCGCACCAACTCCGTAGCTACTCGGACCGCGTTCTTGATGGCGTGCGCGTTCGAACTTCCGTGGCCAATCACGGTCACGCCTCGTACTCCAAGCAGCGGCGCGCCACCATATTCCGAGTAATCAATCTTCTTTCTAAAGTTCTCATAAGCCTTCCGGGATAACACATATCCAACCTGTGAGCTCAACGTGCTCTGCAGGGCGTCCTTGAGCAGCGTGACGATGTGCTGCGCGACGCCCTCACTAATTTTCAGGGCGATATTCCCGATGAACCCATCGCAGACGATCACATCCACCGACCCGTCGAAAATGTCCCGTCCTTCGACGTTTCCCACAAAGTTCAGCGAGGATTGTTTCAGGCGGCTGTGCACCTCGCGAGTCAGTTCATTGCCTTTCATTTCTTCCTCGCCGATCGACAGCAGGGCTACCTTCGGCCGCCGCGTGCCAAAGATCGCACGGTAATAGATTTCGCCCATCACCGCAAACTGGACCAGGTGCGCCGGCTTCGAATCCACGTTCGCGCCCACATCGAGCAGCACGGCCGTTCCGCCGCGCGAAGTCGGAAACGGAGCCGCCAGCGCCGGCCGGTCTACCGAGGAGAGGGTTCCGAGTCCAAACCGGGCAACGGCCATCACCGCACCCGTATTTCCGGCACTGATCAAGGCATCGGCTTGGCCGCCGCGCACCAACTTCGCAGCCACGTGCGCCGAGCTGTCCTTTTTCTTCCGAAAGGCCTGCGACGGCGAGTCGCGCATCGTGATGACTTCGCTTGCCGGCACGATCTCGATGGGCAACCCGCGGTGCGAATGCTTCGCAAGTTCACGTTTCAGTTCCGGTGCGAGGCCGGCCAGCAGGATGCGCACGCCGTATTCACGGGCCGCCGCAATTGCGCCCTCGACTTCAGGACGCGGCGCATGGTCTCCTCCCATTGCATCCACTGCGATGGTGATCATCAAGAACTCCGGCGGGGATCCGTGCGGGGCGCCGTGAACATCCGGGCGTCAGGCTCCCGTGTCCACGACTTCCCGCCCTTTGTAATAGCCGCAGTGCGGGCAAGCCTGATGAGGCTGCTTCATTTCATGGCAATGGGGACACTCCGCTAGCGCCGGAGCGATCAGGTAGTCATGCGCGCGCCGCTTATTCTTTCGGGATTTCGAATGACGTCGTTTTGGATTGGGCATACAGAATCCCCCCTTAGCCCCGGACCGAATGGTGCATTGTATGGTGTTTCCGCTTGGATTTCTATTGCTTTTTGAACCACTCCTGCTTCAAACGCGCCAGGGGCGCCATGCGCGGGTCCGCGACGTGGGCTTCACAACGGCATTCCTCGTTGTTTAGATTGACTCCACACTCCGGGCAAAGTCCCCGGCAATCGCTGCGGCAGATAGCCTTCATCGGCAGCGCGAGGAGCACTTGTTCGGCCAGGACGTCGGCTAGGAACAGACCTTCACCCTCGAAAAACGCGATTTCGGTGTCGTCAAGCTTCAGCCGTTCCTCCTCTTGCTTCGTCATAGAGGCCAGCGGCCGGTAAAACAGGTCGAATTCCCGGGTCACATCTTCATTCACCGGTTCAAGACAACGCGCACAGATCATTTCGAGCCGGGTATGCAGCTCTCCGGTGATGCGGATCTGCCCTTCAAGCAACTCAGCCGTCGCACGCACCTCAAGAGGCTCCACCTGCCGGAAATCGCCCGTGTGATAGTCTACCGTACCGGGCGCATAGCTCTTCCGTATGCGGATCTTGCGGACCGCCAGTTCTTTGATATCCAGAAACATTCGATTGTTCGCCGTTTGTACGGGAGTCCCTGGCCCTCCCGCCAAAATCCATTATAAGTCCCGCCCTAGTGATGTCAAGGAAACCGCCTAACCGTTCCACAGCATTGCTTCGAAACAGACACGTCCGCGTTCGCGTGAACTTCGAACGGAAAAGCAGAGATTCCTGGCGGGAAAGGTATGCTCGGCTAGGCTTCCTTCCTAGCTTGCCGCCGACACGGAACTCGTACCGAGCAAATCAAGGTGTTGTCGCAGGAGAAAATGGTCGGTCATTCCGGCAATGTAGTCACACACGACACGATGCCGCGGGGCGCGCTGGGCCAGTTCGGTGTAGAACTTGGGCATAGCTTCCGGATGATCGAGGTAGAATTCGAACAATTGAGCCAGCGCTGCCACGGACCGCTCGCGATCCATCACGATTGCCGGATGGTCGTATAGCCGGTCGAGTAGGAATTTCTTGAGCGTTGCGTTTTCCGCAGTGACCTGCGGGCTGAATCCCGCCAGACGCCGCGGCAGGCGGCGCACATCTTCGACGCTTTTCACGCCCGAGGCCGCCGCCTCCGCGTGCGTATTCTCGATCAGGTCCGTCGCCAGACGGTCCAGCATGCGCTTGAGCCCCTCGTTGAATCTCAGCTTGTCGCGCCCCTGCGGGTGGCTCCGTTCCACTTCTCCGTATAATTCGGCGAACAGTGGGACGTCGAAACAAATCATGTCGATATCCAGCAGCTTCGCCTCGCAGCCATCGTCCAGATCGGCGGTGTTATAGGCAATCTCATCGACAAAATCGATCAACTGCGCTTCGAGCGGCGTCCGCTGATCGAGCAGGTAATCCGACAACTCGGGAAACTGCGCCGCATCGTAACTCCGTGAATGTTTCACGATTCCCTCACGGACTTCGAAAGTCAGATTGAGACCGGGGAAATCCAGGTAGCGCTGTTCGAACTTCTCGACGATTCGAAGCGCGTGCAGGTTGTGGTCAAACCGGTCACCGTGCGGGCGCATCAATTCATCGAGCTTCCGCTCGCCCGCGTGCCCGAACGGTGGGTGTCCGATGTCGTGCACCAGGGCCAGCGCTTCGGCAAGTTCGGTGTTGAGCCCAAGCGCCCCTGCCACGGTCCGGGCAATCTGTGCCACCTCAATCGTGTGCGTGAGCCGGTTCCGGAAGTGATCGGAATATCGTGTCGTGAAGACTTGCGTCTTTGCCTCGAGGCGCCGGAATGCTCGCGAGTGGATCACACGGTCGCGGTCCCGCGCATAGTCGCTCCGGTACGGATGTGGCGGCTCGGGATAACACCGGCCGCGAGACCTTGCCACATCCATCGCATACGAGGCCAGTACCATATATGCATTCTATGCCACCGCAACCGGCAAGCCAAACCCTGGCAACTGCTACTCGCGGGTTGGACGTAGCGGCACTCTCCTCTGGGTGGTTGGTGCTATCAGCCGGTAACGGGCTGGTTTTCGATAAGCCGATCTTTCCGGACCAATCGCGCCGGCCAAGTCTGGACACTGCGGGCTAGTGCCAAGCCTGCTGTGTTCTGCCAAATATTTGTCAGTCAGTGATAAGATTCACGCCGATCCGTGAGGAATCAGACTCGCTTCCGAAGCTCGGCAGGGATGGTTCTACTGGCTTTACTGGCATGGGCCGGCACGTCATGCGCCCAAGAATCGCCAGCTCCGAAGCCGTCCGTTCAACCTGTCCCTTCGCAGAACGGAACGACAAACGGCGTGGCGGTGCCGTGCGTGCAGCCCCCGCCAATGCTGAGGCTGCAAGACTACAACGGACCCTTCCAGAAAACCGTTGCATTTTTTGCCGGGCCCTTGGAACGCAAGTCGGTGCACCCGCCACACTACAAGCCCGGCGCGGTGCTGTGCTCTCTGGAGCTAAAGGACAAATTCTTCTTGTTCGTTCGCGATTCATATGATCCCGGGACATTTCTCGCCGCGGGTTTCTTCGCCGGAATCAATCAGGCGGAAAATCGAGACCCCACCTTCGGGCAGGGCGCCGCTGGTTATGGCAAACGGTTTGGCGCTAGCTATGCCGATCAGGTCTCATTCAGGTTCTTCAAGGACTTTGCGTATCCCTCGATATTTAGTGAAGACCCACGATACTACCGCCTGGCGCAGGGCAGCGGCGGGAGGCGTTTCCTCCATGCGCTCAACCACGCGTTCGTGGCTCACCGCGACAATGGCAATCGCATGTTCAATTTTTCGGAATGGCTCGGGACGGCGAGCGCTGTCAGTTTGAGCAACGTCTATCACCCAGGCAACGAACGCGGCTTCGTGCCATCCGCGGAAAGGCTAGGGTACCGCGTTCTTAGCGACATGGGTTTCGATGTGCTCCGCGAATTCTGGCCGGAAATCTCCCGCAAATTAAAGCTGCCCTTCCGCGCCGAACCCGCGAAAGACATCGATTCGAATCCTGCCAGCAAGTAACGCCCTACACCGATCAGGCAGTGCTCTCGTCACATCGGAGCGCAAGCAGTGTTCGATAATCCGCATCTCTTGCGGGAAAATGGCGCACCAAGAACGATCCATTCGCAAGGCTCTCAGTCACTAACTTTGCCTCTGCGGATAGGTCTCGATAGACGTTATGACACCCATTATTGTGGTGTGCGGGTCAGGTGCGGACGCTTGCGGTCCGTTGCGCGACGTATTCTCGCATGGTGGCATCGAATGCCCGTTCGAGTTTCTGCGCGACCGGGCCGGGTGCTGCCACATATTTCTGCCCGGCAATTTCGCTTACCCCGAGCAAGCTGCGGTTGGTGGAGGTGATGAAGACCTCGTCGGCGGCATAGAGATCCTCCGGCATCAAAGTTTTCTCGATCATCAGCATGCCGCTACGAGGAGCAATCTCGAGCAGCACGCTGCGCGTCACCCCTTCAAGACACCCGGACGAGAGCGGCGGCGTCGTGATTTTCCCGTCCTTCACACTGAATATGTTCGCGGACGTGCACTCGGCCACCTCTCCGCGCTCGTTGAGCAAGACGACTTCGCTCCAGCCTTGCTTCTGCGCTTCGGTCAGGTGCCAGACGTTGTTCAGCCAGGAAGTGACTTTCACGCCGGCGAGCGGCGAGGCCGCATGGCGTCCGTGTTCGGCGATACACAGGCGCGCCGGTTCCGGATGGGCCGGTAGCCCGGCCGTGCAGAGAATCAAGTCCACCTGCGGCATTGGTTCATCGCTCTGCCAGAATCCGACGCGGTTATAGATCATGTAAATTCGAGCGGTGCCTTCCATAACTTGATTGGCGCTTAACAACTCGCTCAAGTGCCGCCGCACTTGCGCCGGATCGAACGGAAAGGGGAGCCGGGTCCGCCCGGCGTCTTTTTCAAGGCGCCGCCAGTGACGCTCGTAGGCGAAGGCTTCACCCTGAAATATCCGCAGTGTCGTGAACAATCCCCAACCGCTCATCAAGCCGGCCTGGCCCGGAGAGAGTCTTACCTGCTCGATAGGAACGATCCGGTCGTTATGGAAAACTTGCCGATGAATCACTTGGACCTCGTGCGCGGCTTGACTGCGATATGCATCAGTATTCTAGCCTAGCCCCGGCCCGGCAGCCATGTCCAAACTGAGTCACTTGAGCCACATTAGGCGTTGCGCGGACCAGTGGAAGCGAGCAAACTATGGTCTTGTTCGGTTTTTTCTCCGAAAGAAGGAATCCCATGTTTGTCCGGAGCGACAGCATCATTTGATCGCAAACTTTTGCGGGGCTCCGGGAATGTACTGTGTGAGGGAAATGAGGTTTTGTTGACATGTCCGACCCGATGAATGAAATGCATCCTCCGACAAGGCTGATGCTCACGCCAGGCCCTTTGCCGTTTGTCTGCTCCTCCACCAAACGCATGAAATCGGGGATTGTGATACGCATTTTTTCCCGTTCCTGCTGGGGCAAGCGTCCGCATAGCGAAACAGGCTGCACGTTGATGCATCGGACGACATCGAAGTTAGTTAATGCAAAGTTTACAATGTCGCCCAGTTGCCCGTCGTTTACGCCTTTAACCAATGTGACAACGAGGACTACGCTGTCAAAACCTGCTTCACGCAGATTCTGGATAGCTTTCATCTTGGTTTCAAGGAGATCCACGCCGCGGATAAACTTGTAGACGTCAGGGGTTAATCCGTCGAACTGCAGGTAAATAGTGCTCACGCCTGCGGCTTTCAGTTGTCTTGCGTATTCGACGTCTTTGCTGATTCGCACGCCGTTCGTGTTGATTTCGACGTGTTTAAACCCTAATTCTTTGGCTTTTCGAATAAAATCGAAGAGCTCGTTGCGGATGGTTGGTTCTCCTCCGCTGAACTGCAGCGCAGTCGCTGGCACCGGCCTGTTTGCCCTTAAGTTTTCGAGCATGCCTGTGATTTGTTCGGCAGTAGGTTCGTAAACGTATCCTGCAGCGGCGGCGTTAGCGAAGCAGACGGGGCATTTGAGGTTGCACCTGTTCGTTACATCTATGATGGCGAGTGCAGTTTGGGATTTGTGTTCGGGGCAGATGCCGCAGTCGTTTGGGCAGCCCTTTTTCTTTTCGGTTCGGGGATTTTCGATTCCGTCGCCGTCAAAGCGGAACTTCTCCGCACGCATGTATTGGTCGTAGTCTGACCAGTAAAGCTCATTGAAAGCCCCGTGTTCAGGGCATGTTTTTTTCATGAAAACTTTTCCGTCGTCTTCGTAGATGGTTGCATCTATTGCCTTTAGGCATTCTGGACAGATGCTTCTTGTAGGTTTGATGTCTTTCATTCTTTTTGCCTTCTTGCATGTAAGCGTTAATTTCGAAGTGCTTAAGTGCAGATGTGATGATAATAAGGTTTCCAGACGTTTCCTAAGGTGATTGAGGGGAAA
>JAIQES010000074.1 GCA_020073705.1 Terriglobia bacterium | reverse complement strand
GGCCGGCTCTTCCAGGCCGTGCAGAATCAGAAACTGCCCGACTGGGCCAGCCAGTTTGATTGCCGGACCTGGGCGCAGTTCTTCCTCAAATACCTGGTCTCGCACCCGGCCGTGACTTGCGTAGTCCCCGGCACGGCACAGGTAAAATACGTGGCCGATAACCTGGGCGGCGCGCGCGGCCGTCTCCCCGATGCGGCTATGCGCAAACGCATGGAGCAGTTCATCGACGACATCAAAACCTAGAGGCAGTCCGCTATGAATGAAAAATCCAGCGGCACCAGCGGCCGCTTGCTGTACCGCCTGCTGCGGCACGTCATCGATGTCCGCCCCGACGAAGTAGCCGCGCTCGCCTGGGCGTGGCTATACTTCTTCGCGGTGCTTTCGGCCTATTACGTGATCCGGCCGATCCGCGACGAGATCGGCGTGGCCGGCGGCATCGAGAACCTCCCCTGGCTCTTCACCGGCACCCTGATTGGCATGATCGTCGCCAACCCGGCGTTTGCCGCGCTGGTGGCCCGCCTCTCACCCGCCCGCTTTATCTCCATCACCTACCGCTTCTTCATTTCCAACCTGTTGCTGTTCCTGGTGCTGCTCCAGACCACCTCCGGCAGCGTCAACCTCTGGTCCGGCCGCGCTTTTTATGTGTGGTGCGCGGTCTTCAACCTGTTCGTGGTTTCGGTCTTTTGGGCATTCATGGTCGACGTCTTCAGCAACCAGCAGGGCCGCCGCCTATTCGGGTTCATCGCCGCCGGCGGCACGCTCGGCGGAATCCTCGGCTCCACGCTCACCTCCACCCTGGTCCGGCACACGGGCCGCAGCGTGCTGATGCTGTTTTCCATGCTGCTGCTGGAAGTGGCGGTCTTCAGCGTCTGCCGGTTGGCGCGCATCGCCAAGGGCCTGCGCGAACGTCACGCCGCGGCCGCCGAGGAGCGCGCCATCGGTGGAGGCGTCCTTTCCGGCTTGACACACGCCGTGAAGTCGCCCTACTTGCTGAACATCGGCCTTTACATGCTGCTATACACCATCCTTTCGACGTTCCTGTACTTCCAGCAGGCCACCATTGCCAAGCACGCCTTCGCCGACCGCCTCTCGCGCACCGCATTCTTCGCGGACATCGACCTCGCCGTCAACACCCTCACCCTGGCAATCCAGTTGCTCTTCACCGGGCGCATCCTGAAGAAGCTCGGCGTTGCGATCACGCTGACGCTGCTGCCAGCTCTTAGCGCCACCGGCTTTTTCCTGCTGGGCCTGGCGCCGGTGCTCTGGGTCTTCGTCGTGTTGCAGGTCTCGCGGCGCGCCCTCAACTTCGCCGTGACGCGCCCTACGCGCGAGGTCCTGTTCACCGTCCTGCCGCGCGAAGACAAGTACAAGGCCAAGAGCTTCATCGATACTTTCGTCTACCGTACGGGCGACCAGCTCGGCGCGTGGTCCTCGGGATTGATGATTTGGCTCGGCCTGGGCGTGGCCGGCATCGGCTTTGCCGCGGTACCCATCTCGCTCCTGTGGCTGCTGAACGGCTTCTGGCTCGGCCGGAAACAGGAAAAATTGGCAGTCGCCACGCCCGATCAGTGACGAGCGTGTGGCGCGCTTGGTTCGCAAGACGCTGGAGACGAAACCGAAAGACGGAACGCACTGGAGTGTCCGGCAGATCGCCGAACAGACGCGCGTGTCGAAATCGGCGACGCCATGGTCACGAAGCGCTCGTTGAGCGCGAGAGGAATTGGCGAGGTGAGACGAAGAATCCAGCACACAGGAGCAACGGTGGGGATGCTGTCATGAGTCGAAACAAGAGCAGTACCGAAAAGATGCTGGTGCACTCACGTCGTGCAGCCCTGCTCGGCCGCTTTTCGCTGTGGGCTGGCCTTGCGGTGGCACTGGCTCTGAGCGCGCCGGCACGCAAGGCACAGTCGGCTGTCACGGAATCCGCAGCGCAGGCCAGCGTGGGACCCGCCAAGCGGCAGGTCATACTGGTCACGGGTTCCACGGATGGCCTCGGTCGTGAAGTCGCGGTTAGACTTGCCGCGACCGGTGCTCACATCATCGTTCATGGCCGTAATCGCGAGCGCGGCATGGAGGTGGTCAAGGAAATCGAGCAGCAGGGGAAAGGCACCGCAAGGTTCTATGCGGCAGACTTCGCCTCGCTCGAGCAGGTTCGAAAGTTCGCCGAGACGATCCTGCGGGATTACGACAGATTGGATGTCCTCATCAATAATGCCGGCATGAGAGGTCCCAATGTGGCTGCCAGCCGCCAAGTCAGCTCCGACGGTTACGAACTGACCTTCGCGGTAAACTATCTGTCCGGGTTCCTGCTTACCCGGATGCTGTTGCCACGGCTCATCCAAAGCGCCCCTTCTCGCATCGTGAGCATCTCGTCGAGCGCCCAGGAGTCGGGGACGATTGACTTCGACGACGTGATGCTGGAGCGCAACTACACGGCTTCGCAAGCCTACAGAGAGAGCAAGCTTGCAGAAGTGATGTTCACCTTCGACCTCGCACGCGAGCTGAAGGGCACCGGCGTCATAGTCAGCGTCTTGCAGCCGGGCTCCAATTTGCGCAGGGTTCTCTCCACAGGGGTGCACCCCAAAACTCCGATAGAGTACGCGGTGGATGCTGTCTTCCACCTGGTCACCTCGCCCGATCTGGAGAGCGGCCAATACTTCGACATTCTGACGCCGGCGCGCGCCAACGACCAAGCGTATGATAAGGAAGCGCGCGAGAAGCTCAGGAAGCTCAGCATTCAGCTTACCGGCATCAGCCCGTATTAAGCACGTAAGCGCGTGTGGTGCTGGAGGCCGAGGCGCTGGCCGAGGAGATGGGTCGGGGGCTGCCCGAAGCGGGTGCGGGCAAACGCCGGGCCCAGACCGTGTGAGATCTCATGCATCATCGTCGTTGCGAGATAGCCTTCGGCGGAAGCAAGCGCCGCCTGGTCGGCCCGCAGCAGGCGCTTGGCGACCGGGAGAATCACGTAATTCACTCGCGCGTCCATGAAATTCTTGAAGAAGATTTTCTTCGAGCCTTTCTGTTCGTGATTTGGCGCAACCACGAGAGCGCTTGTGTTCAATTTAGTTTCGGTTCTTACCTGTGTTGGGCTGGTTTTTTGAGCTCCAGTTACCGGGCCTGCCCAGGGAAAAACGATCCGTACCGGCAGACTCGCACACGCGCCGTGAAGACGATGGGAACGAACAAGTCTTCGCGGGAGCATCAGGGCATTCTACCAGAGCAGTCAGGGTGCGCGTTCCTGTGGCTTTTCATGTCTCCATGAATGAGCAGTGTGAGTCGCGGCGACAATCCGCTCTTGCGCTTTCGCTGCCCTTGATTCCTGGTTACGAGTGGTTTTTCACAAACTGCGATCGAGGAAGGTGCGGAGATTTCTCGATCGCGACGGATGGCGTAGCTTGCGAAGCGCCTTCGCTTCGATCTGACGGATGCGCTCGCGTGTGACCGCAAACGAGTGGCCGACTTCTTCGAGCGTGTGCTCGGAGCCGTCTTCCAGCCCGAAGCGCATCTTGATAATTTTTTCTTCGCGCGGCGTCAGCGTCTTCAATAGTGATTCCGTCTGTTCCTGGAGATTTATGCTGATGGCAGCGTCCGAGGGTGACACGGAAGACTTGTCCTCGATAAATTCCCCCAGGTGCGCATCTTCCTCCTCACCGATGGGTGTCTCGAGCGAGATGGGCTGCTGCGCGATCTGCTTGGTCTTGCGCACCTTGTCGATATGAACGTCCATGCGCCTGGCGATCTCTTCGGCATTTGGCTCGCGGCCAAGCTCCTGCACGAGCTGCCGGCTGGTTCGCATCTGCTTGTTGATCGTCTCGATCATATGCACCGGGACACGGATCGTGCGGGCCTGGTCTGCGATGGCACGGGTGACGGCCTGGCGGATCCACCAAGTCGCATAGGTGGAAAATTTATAGCCGCGACGCCACTCGAACTTATCCGCGCCTTTCATCAGACCGATATTGCCTTCCTGAATCAGGTCCAGAAATTGCAGGCCGCGGTTCGTATATTTCTTCGCAATCGAAACTACCAGGCGCAAGTTGGCCTCGACCATTTCTTTCTTGGCCTGGTCCGCTTCGGCCTCCCCCCGGAGAATCACCTGGAGCATTCGTTTCAGGCCGGCCAGTTCGGTTTCGCTTGCGACTTCAATCTCGCGCAGCTCGGTGCGGAGGGAGCGCAATTCCTTGCGCGCCTCGGCGGCGTTATCGCCCTTCGAGGCGTCGGCCCTCCGTTCAAGCTTGCGTGCTTCGCGCTCGAGGAACTGCAGCCGCTCGACGGTATGGCGAATCTTATCAATCAGCCGTTTTTTCTCAAGCGGGTGGAATTCGATCGATCGAGCAAGCTGTGACATCTCAACTCGTGTCCGAGCCAACCGATTCCGGTACCGCAAGTAGATCCGCTTGTTCGTCCTCGGCATTCTCCGGAACTGGGCCGCCTGCTTGAGCGCCGCTTTATAAAGCTGCTCGATCCTTCCAATGATCCGAAGAATATCACGTGCCTTATTCTCAGTTTCCTGTTCGGTCAGCTCTTCCTGGTCGAAGTGAATAATTTTCTTGATCGACTGGGTGCCATTGCGAAGCTCCTCGCCAACAGCGATCAATTCCTTTAGCACAATTGGCGAGCGAGAGATTGTCTTGAGCACCATAAGATGCCCGCGCTCCATACGCTTGGCGATAGCCACTTCATCCTGGCGCTTCAACAACGGAACCAGGCCCATTTCCCGCAGATAGAGCCGGACTGGATCGTTATTTTTGTCGAGTATCCCCGGCGTAAGGTCGAGTTCGCTCTCTTCTGCAACCGGGAACCTGTCGCTCCATTCAACCGTGGGGGTCTCGGAGACGAGGGGGTCTGGGGTGGCGCGAGCGGCCTTGGCGGCGGCGAGGTCCTCGTAGATGCTGATCCCGATGCGCTCGAAAGTGGAGAGCAGATCGTCAATTTCCTCCG
>JAIQES010000057.1 GCA_020073705.1 Terriglobia bacterium | reverse complement strand
TAACCCAGCGCCGAAGCCGCGCTCACCGTGTCGGGCATGTGGCCGCCAAAAGTGATGGCGATGGCATCGGCCAGGCCGGGCGCACCGGATGAGAACAGCGGATGCGGCACGACCCAGGCGGTCATCACCACAGACCCGCTCGTGCCTCGCGCCGCTTTTGGCGTGCTCAATACTCTGCTGTTCTTCCCTTCCGGCGCCATTTATCCAATTGAAGGATTCCCGGTCTGGCTGCGCTGGATTTCCTACGTAGACCCGTTTACTTATGCCGTCCATGCGCTCAAAGCCTTGCTCCTGAAGAATACGGGGTTCGCTGGCATTTACTCGGATGTTTTTATTCTGGCAGGGTTTTCTATAGTGCTCGTCAGTCTGTCTGTCGCATTTTTCAAACGGGAGATATAGAATGCAGGCGGGAACTGCTTTCATGGGCGTACTCGATTCCGTCATCGAAGAACCAAAATCAAAAACCCGGCGCTACGTCATCAGCGCGGCAGCGCTGGTCATACTGATTGCGTTGGGGCTGTGGTATTCCCTGCGCTACTCGCGGGAAAAGCACACCGTAGAGCGGTTCATGAACGCGGTCCTTGCGGGAAATACCCAGCAGGCCTATCAAATCTGGCACCCGCACCCGAGCTTCACCTATCAGGAATTCCTCGGTTACTGGGGGCCGAGGGGCTACTACAGTCCCGTCAAGAGCTACCGGATCGAAAAGGCCGAAATGCCGCCGGTCCCCAGCGGACAATCAGCCAGCGGAGTAACCGTCACCCTCGAACTCAGCGCCTACACCCCGTTTCCTAAGCCCGAGGAAAAGATAAAGTTCGCTCAGAACCGCGAAGTAGAGCTTTGGGTGGAGCGTTCTGATCAATCGCTGAGCTTCCCCCCACCATAGTGCGTACTGCCTGCACGAACGAATCCGGCCGTAGAACTGGGATTCCACGAACTTGCCACATCGAACCGGGATCTCTTATCTGAGATCTCCGATGGCGGCGAGTAATTCGGCAGGCGTAATGGTCGAAGTGCCGAGTTTTCCTACGACAACGCCAGCGGCGGCGTTGGCCAGCACGGCGGCATCGCGCATCGGAGCGCGCGCCGCAACAGCAAGGGCGAGCACCGAGAGCACCGTATCACCCGCGCCGGTCACGTCAAACACCTGGCGCCCATGCGAGGCGTGGTCCACCCCAGCCTGCCCCACACGCGCATAGCTGACCTCGCGGCTGGTCGCGGGCACGTGAAAGCCGCGCGGCCCGGTATCTTCAAACACACTCAGCCCTTCTGCACCCCGCGTGATTACCACTGCCGAACAGCCAAAATGCGCCAGCAGGGCGCGGCCCGCCTGCCCCACGGATTCGTCGTCGTCAAGCTGTCGTGTCACGAAAAAACCTGCTTCTTTCGCATTGCAAACGATGGCAGTCGCGCCCCGGTAGGCAAATAAGCGAGACGTCTTTGGCTTGACCAACACCGGCACGCTGCGGCGGTGGCATTCCGTCAACACACGATCAGCCAACGGGTCGGTTACTACGCCCTTGTCGTAATCCGAGATGACCAGCGCGTCGAGCTGCCCGAGCGCCGCTTTGATCCGGCGAATCAGGCTCTCTTCCAGCGCGTGGCTAAGCGGCGCGCGGCGCTCATGGTCCACACGCACAATTTGCTGTTGTCGCGCGACGATCCGCGTTTTCACCGTGGTGATGCGCGACCCGTCAACCAGCAATCCTTTCGTCGTCATTCCAGCGGCAGCCAGGCATTCGCGGATCGCGCGGCCCGGCTCATCCTCTCCGATTACGCCAAATGGCAGAACCGTGGCCCCAAGCGCGGCAAGGTTCGCGGCCACGTTTCCCGCTCCGCCCAGCACTTGGCTGTCGTTCATGAAATCGACCACGGGAACCGGAGATTCCGGCGAAAGCCGCGTGGCTGCGCCCCAGACGTACCGGTCCAGCATGAAATCGCCCGCCACGCCAATCCGCCGGCCGCGAAGAGCCGTTACAATCCGCACCAGTTTTCGGTTGTTATTTGTCATAAGGGATGCACAAGCGGTAGCGGCTCAGGATTCCTTTGTGTACGACTCCTGTGGAGATGGTCGTTTGGCACGTTCGCACTGTAGCAGAGAGGATTTGCCCTGGGCAACTCCATGTGTGCACCGGTGGTGGGCCAGTTTCCGAGAAGCCGACTTATCGGGACTTGGCTAGATTGAGACTGCGGCGGCCATTCGTTTGGAGATTTCTGTGGGCTAATGTGATCTCGATGACCCTCACCGAGCTTCTTCTACCGCAGCCAGTCCAATCCCCAGAAGCTGTCACAATCCAAAAACTGTGCTCTCATGCGGACATGTGACGACGTGCGTTTTGGGGTGTGACATAGAGCACAGCAATACTCCCTCAGGACCAGTAGCGTAACGACGAACAGGTCGAAAGTAAGTTTGGTTCGACGATGAGTTTGTGAGGGCAAAATGAAAAGATTGACCCTAGTTACTGCGGTGATTATGCTGGTTCCATCAAGCGTGCTTGCAGATCGGATCACGCTAAAAAATGGAGATCAACTTACCGGAGACATCATTAAGTCAGACGAGAAAGCTCTCGTCATCAAATCGGAATTTGCAGGAGAAGTGAGCGTCCAGTGGGCAGCGGTTGACACGATCAGTTCGACACAAACGCTCCACGTCGGCCTCAAAGATGGCCAGACCATCGTCGGGACGGCAACACCCACTGACGGTAAAGTACAGTTGCAGACTCGGGAAGCGGGTCCGATCCTGACTACGAAGGACGCGATTCTGGTCATTCGTTCCGATAAAGAGCAAGCAGCCTACGACGCGGAATTGGACCGACTAAGACATCCGCACCTCACAGACTATTGGGGTGGATTCTTGGACGCTGGCCTTAGCACGACGAAAGGCAACTCAGATACTCTGAGCTTCGCGCTTGGCGGCAAAGCGGTACGAGCAGCTCCGAGTGACAAGATCACGGTCTATGCTAATTCCATCTTCGCAAAGAGTAGCCCTACAGGCACCTCTGTTACTACTGCCCACGCGATCAGCGGGGGAATTCGCGGCGACTTGAATTTGAAGCCTCGGCTGTTTGTATTTGGCTTTACCGATTTCGAATTCGACCAATTCCAAAAACTTGACTTGCGAAACGTTGTTGGAGGCGGCATCGGCTATCACGTTGTGAAAACCCAACACACCATTTTCGATGTGTTCGGTGGAGGCGCGTACGATCAGGCGTTTTACTCCACTGGAGTCAGTCTGAGGAGCGGCGAAGCGGTTGTTGGCGAAGAGCTTTCCTATCAGATTTCAAGTCGCTCTAGTTTTTCTGAACGATTACAGTTTTTCCCGAACGTGAGTATCACGGGGCAGTATCGCACTACGTTTGATTCGACCGTAACGACCAGGATCAGTAACTGGCTCAACTGGCAAGCCTCTTTCGTAGATCGATATGTAAGCAACCCGATTCCTGGGATCAAGAAGAATGATTTATTGCTAACTACTGGAATCCGCTTGACGTACGGAAAAGGTGGCCTATAGCGGCAAGGAGTATTCCAATGATGTATCTACGTGGACTCGTGCTGGGTTCGATTCTGTTGGTCGTTACAACAGCCTCATTTCCACAGTCCGATGAGATTTCTAAACGTCTGGGGATTCCCATTACAAGCGGATTGAGCGATTCAAAAGTTGCATCAGGCTTGAAGGAGGCCCTGAGGGTCGGTGCGGACAATACCGTGGCCGGCGCAATGGTTACTTCAGCAACGAAGCTATCATAATCCTGATGCCGAATAGTCTGCGTCCAGTAGAGAAAGGGCTCCGCGCTGTAGGCTACGGACCAAAGGTGGATGGTTTTGTTCTTAGCATGAATCGGGCAGCTGAGGCTGCTGCTCCAGGAGCAAGAAAGATTTTCTCCGATGCGATTCTGGCCATGACTTTCGACGATGCCCGGAAGATCCTTTCCGGGGGAGACACAGCGGCAACCGAGTATTTCAAAAACAAGACCAGCACACAGCTGACGGCCGCATTTCGACCGGTGGTAGAGAAGACGATGAACGAGAATGGCGTGACGCAACAGTACAATGCTCTTCTAGGGCAAGCCCAGAGTATTCCATTCATGCAAAGTTCGAGCGTGGACATAACGCAATATGTGGTTTCCAAGGCACTAGATGGGCTGTTCTATACACTGGGCCAGGAAGAAAAGAAGATTCGGAAGGACCCCGTGGCTCGGACTACGAGCTTGTTGCAAGAGGTGTTCGGCAAGTGAGCGATGAGAACCGGCTTGTCCTTGTTGCACACTCCGATTGGGCGTCAAGCGAGATCACTTCCCGATGCTATTGGCAGGCGCTTATTAGGCGCGTGAAAGTATGAAACACGAATTTCCATCCATATCCAGAGACATCGTTCTGGCCTTAGTTATTGGGGCCACGATTGTTCTGTTGCTCGCCGTGGCTGAGAATCAAGACGTTGCGCCCAACCTGAATAGAATTCTCTTGTCGCCGGGCCTTCGTCTCGCTCATGCAACTGGTTACGGCACCCATGACATAGGAGTCGTGCTAGCCATGGTGGCCGACGTCACCGTCTATGGGTTCGTTTCGTTCCTCGTCCTGCGCGTCCTGAGAACCATGCTTAGCTAGTGAGGAAGCAAACAGTTCCTTGTGCCAATCAATGCCAGGACTGACATACATTTTCTTTAGAATACCGTCGTCTTAGTCGGAAACCACCTGAACCCGTCGCCGAAGCTGGGAGTAAATTGCAGTTCTGTCCTTAATGTGGATGCAATCTGTATGAACAGCATGGCCGACACCCAAAGCAAGGGCAATAGCAGCGCGGTCGCCGCCACATCCTGATAAACGAAATTCTCGGTAACTGGCCCACCACGGGTGCATGAGAACAGAGCGGCTCCAGGCAAACTTTGGTGTCCGGTCAGGCCGAACTGCTGCCAATCCTCACAGGCCCTTTGCCTCGCGGAAGGCTCGAACGACTTCGGTCGGATCACGATGTTCGCCGTCGACTGCATAGTTCATGCGGCGCATTTCTTCCTCGGAAATTTTCCCTGCAAGTTCTTTCAGCGCCACACCGGTCTCTGGGTGCTTGTCGAGTGTTGCGCGCCGCACGAGCGGCACCGCTTCATACGGCGGGAAATAGTGGCGGTCGTCCTCGAGGGTGACCATGCCCAGCGCCGCAATCAGACCATCGGTCGCGTTCCCCGCCACGATGTCTACCTGACGGTCCGCAAGCGCTCGATAGAGCAGCCCGAGGTCAAGAATCCGCGGCGCGCCCAAAAAATGCAGTCCATATGCCGCCATCCAACCGCGATAACCATCCGGGCGCTCCATGAACTCGTAACCGAACCCCGCGCGCCATTTTGGCGTGTAGGCCGCGATATCAGAAACCTTGCGCAAATGGAGCCGCGCGGCATCGTCGCCGCGGACGACAATCGCGAAGGTATTGTTGAACCCGAGCGGCGGCAGTACCTCGACGTCGAATCGATCCGGATATTCTTCCCGTACCACGCGGAATGTATCCGCGGCCGTCTGACCGAGGCGGGGAGACTCCTTCAAGATTGCTGTGAATGCCGTGCCAGTGTATTCAGGGTAGAGATCAATCTTTCCGGACACCAGCGCCTGGTGGCACAGCAATGTGCCTCCGAGATTGACCCTCCTTTCCACATGCAGTGCCGAATGTGCCTCGATCTGTTGCGCGAACAACTCCGCAAGCACGATCTGCTCGGTGAAGTTCTTTGAACCGACGACAATCGTTTCTCCACGCCGCGTGCGACATCCCGCCGCCGTTAGTAACAAGGAGGCGAGCAGCAGAAGCACGCCTCTCGATAAACACAGACAGCTTCGGTGCGCAAAAGTCGATCGTTGACTCACCGTGTAGCCAGTCTCCGCTGCACGACTCCGAGGCCGAAGTCGGCCAAGACCGCCAGCAGCGCGGCAGGAATTGCGCCGGCAAGGATCACCTGATTATTGACCATGGCCACGCCACGAAAAATGAAAACGCCTAGGCCACCTGCGCCAATCGCAGCCGCAATGGTCGTGATGCCAACGGAAATCACTGTCGCCACGCGAATTCCCGCGAGCAACACGGGCGCCGCCAATGGCAACTCCACCTGCCAGAGCACCTGCTGGGGCGTCATTCCCATCCCGCGCGCAGACTCGATTACGGCGGCGTCCACCCCTGTGATGCCCGTGCAGGTGTTGCGGAGGATTGGAAGCAACGCATATAGCGCCAGCGCGACAATTGCCGTGCTTGCACCGACTCCGCCGATCCACGGCACCGGAATCAGGAAGCCAAACAGCGCCAGGCTCGGGATCGTCTGCACAACGTTGGCCACTGCAAGCACCCAGCGCTGCAATGTGACGCGCCGGACCAGCGCGATCCCAAGGGGCAATCCGATGGCCAGCGCGATGGCCATGGCCGCAGCGACCAGCCCAATGTGCTCGGCAGTTCTTTCGAGCACTTCGCCCCGGTTTCGCAGCAGGAAATCGTACCAATTCATCGCACCTCCTCATCGCCACGGCTCAACTGCAAAGACGCGACGAATGCACGGACTTCCGGCTCGGTGGCGTTAAGAAATTCCTCCCGCGCATGTACGCCGGCCAGGCGGCCGCCGGCAAGAAGCGCAATCCGTGTGCCCAAGAAAAGCGCCTCCCGCACGTCATGCGTGACGAAGACAATCGTCTTTTCGAGACGCGACGCGAGTACCCGAAATTCCCGCTGTAATTCCGCACGTGTGACCGGATCGAGCGCGCCGAAGGGCTCGTCCATGAGCAGGATCGGCTGGTCCGCTGCCAGCGCCCGTGCCACCCCCACGCGCTGTCTTTGTCCGCCTGAAAGTTCAGATGGGCGCCGTGTGGCAAATTCGGCAGGCGGGAGACCGACCAGCTCCAGCATCTCTTTCACCCGCGCCCGAATCCGCTCTTCCGGCCAGTGTTCGAGCTGCGGAACCAGCGCAACATTCCTCTCCACGCTCCAGTGTGGAAATAGCCCTGCGTCCTGAATGACATAACCGATCCCGCGACGCAATTGGATCGGGTCCCAGGCCGAAGAAGGCCGTCCGGCAATGAAGATTTCGCCGTCGCTAGGCTCCAGTAGACGGTTAAACAACTTCAACGTGGTCGTCTTGCCGGAGCCGCTGCGCCCGAGCAACACAAGTGTCTCGCCCCGCGCAACGGTCAGATTTAAATCGGACACCAGAGCCGTTCCCGATGGCAATCGATAGGTCACGCCCCGGCATTCCAAGGCACAACCCTTCTGGATTCCGGCAATTGGCTGTGCCATATCTCATCTCCTCCGCACGAGCGCCTGACTTACACAGGGTCACGGAAGGCATGTATTGACTTCTTTCTCCGAGACGGCTAAACAAGAGTCTTGTCAGGTTCTCCGTTCCTTCCAAGAGGCCAAGCCATGCCGCTGCACCGCAACCTCCTGAATTCATATGTCGGGAGATCCCTATGAACCCCACGGCCGTTGCGCAGTCCCGTTTCGAGCGACTTCATGCACGTATTTTGGAGGCCCGCGCCCGTAGCAATGAGTTATTTGAAATTGTCAGGCCAGAAGCACTCTACGACCGCCCTATCCCCGAACGCCACCGTATCATTTTTTACCTGGGCCACCTCGAAGCGTTCGACTGGAACCTCCTCCTTGGTCCGCTCGGGCTTGCGTCTTTCGACCCCGCTTTCGATAAGCTATTCGCCTTCGGCATCGATCCTGTGGACGGGGGCCTACCGGGTGACCAGCCGAAGGATTGGCCCTCGGTCGAGCAGGTACAGCGCTACAACGCGCGATTGCGCAAGACGCTCGATGCCGCCCTCCGTACCGTCGCTGCGGAAGATCCCGGTCTTACGCGTCTTGAACATGGCCGCCTGCTCGACGTTGCCATCGAGCATAGGTTGATGCATGCCGAAACGCTCTGCTACATGCTGCACCAGTTGCCGGCCGAGCGCAAATTTGGCCGGACGGTTCCCCTCCCCCCTCCAGCCCCGCCACGCGTTTTGCGCAGGGTCGAAATCCCCGCGGGAATGGCAACGCTCGGCATGGCACGCATGCAGGACGGACCCTTTGGCTGGGACAATGAGTTCGAGGAACATCGTGTAGAAGTCCCCGCATTCATGATCGATGCGTACAACGTAACGAATCAGGATTATCTGCGCTTCATGCTTGAGGGAGGCTACCGTGATCGCACGCTATGGAACGAAACCGGCTGGGAGTGGATCACCTCGCAGGGCCGCGATCACCCTGTCTTCTGGCTCCGCCAAGGCGATTCGTGGGCCTATCGCACGATGTTTGACAAAATTCCGTTGCCGCTCGACTGGCCCGTGTACGTAAGCCATGATGAAGCCACTGCCTATGCTCGTTGGACCGGAAAGGAATTGCCGAGCGAAGCCGAATGGCATCGCGCCGCTTGCGTGACGCGCAATGGCCGCGAGCGCCCGTATCCCTGGGGTACGGAGCCACCTGGGACCCGGCACGGCCATTTCGATTTTCAACGATGGGATCCCGCTCCTGTCGGATCGTTTCCCGACGGGTCCAGCGACTTCGGTGTTGCCGACCTTACCGGCAATGGATGGGAATGGACGCGCACGCTTTTCGCGCCTTTTCCGGGGTTTGAAGCGTTCTCTTTTTATCCCGGCTATTCCGCGAATTTCTTCGACGGGAAACACTTCGTGATGAAAGGCGGCTCGCCGCGCACGGCCGCGTGCATGCTGCGGCGGTCGTTTCGCAACTGGTTCCAGCCGCATTATCCGTATGTCTACGCTACCTTCCGCTGCGTCGAACGCTGACGCCCGAATACCCATCGAGGAGGCCTCATGGACACAGCAGTTGTAGCTCAATATTCGAAATCTGACTTTGCCGGCGACGTCCGTGCCGGACTCCTCCGCCCGGGTCAGAAGGAATTGCCCTCAAAATATCTCTACGACGAAGTCGGTTCCGCTCTGTTTGAAGCGATCAGTGTATTGCCGGAATATGGTTTGACCCGAGCCGACGAGCGCCTCCTGCGGCGCCACGCCAGAGACATTGTCTCCCGCATAAAGACACAGGTCCTTGTCGCCGAAATGGGAAGCGGCAGCGGAAAAAAGACGCGCTGGATACTCGAAGCTCTTGCGCGGCGGCAGCGAACGACGTACTGCCCGATCGAGATTTCGCCCACCGCGCTGGCCCGATGCCAAACTGAGCTTGGCCAAATCGAATACGTCAGTATCGTCGGTTTCGAGCGGCCCTATCTCGACGGGCTGCTGGCAGCCGCCTCGGGACGCCGTGAACATGAGCATTTGCTCGTCCTGTTTCTCGGCAGCACGATCGGAAATTTCGACCGCGATGCGGGGGAGCGCTTCCTGACCGAAGTGCGCCGCATCTTGTATCCCGGCGATGCGCTCTTGCTGGGCACGGACCTCGAGAAGCCGCTGCCCCAATTGCTCGCGGCGTACAATGACTCGATTGGCGTCACGGCCGCATTCAATCTCAATCTTCTCGCCCGCATCAATCGTGAACTCGGCGCGAATTTTGATTTCGCGGCATTTCGTCACGAAGCGCGCTACAACCCTTCCGAACGGCGCGTAGAAATGCACTTGCGTTCGATGTGCGATCAGACCGTCACCATTGCGCGGGCGGAATGCACCGTATCCTTCGCAAAAGATGAAACGATTTGGACGGAAAGCTCACATAAATACCGGGCGGAGGAAATTCCTGCCATGGCGCGCCGCAATGGCTACTGCTGTGATTCGCAGTGGATGGATTCCGAATGGCCGTTTGCGGAGAGCCTGCTGATCGCGCAGTAGGGATCAGCTTCCGCGCGCCGCGCTCTGCTGGCGCGCGGGCGTAACGTGAAGGGCCGTTTCCGCGCTCCATCGTCCGCCGGGAGCAATTTCTGCGGGCCAAACCGCCAGAATCTGCGATCCCTGGTACACACGCTCGAAGCCTCCTTCGGATTCCGAAACCGTCTCGATCGGCGCTACCCAAAGATGGCTTGCGCCGGGGGCATCGATCTCTACCGCGACGTTCTGCCACTCGTCTACGACGCGCAGTTGAGAACCCTCCACAACACCGCTCCAGACGAGCGCGTGCCGGTTCCTCGGGAATTCAAAATACCGGTCCGGCTCATTCGGCGCGAGCAGGTTGAGCACGATTTCCAATCCCACCGTGAATTGCGTTGGCGTCGCAGATCCCGCCGGGTGTGACTCCGGGCCGGATCGTCCGAGCTCGAGACGGCACACAACATTGGAACCTTTTTCATCCCAATCAAACTGCATCGTTTTTACCACGCGCAGCTTATCTCCCGGACGTCCTCCAGCAATCACATCGCAGAGGGGGGCCTCCAACGTAAGCTTTACGTCGTGCGGCGTCACCTGCCCGGCCTGATAGTCTCCTCCTGCGAAGATTGCACTTTCTTCAAGACGAAGCGCTTCATAGTCCGCGTGCGTTTTCCCGGTGGAAAACAGCAATAGCCGGAACGCGTGGCGCGGCCAGCGGTCGTACCGCAAGCGGTGCTCGAGTCCGGCTTCCTTGGCAAGCGTCTGATCGTGAATCGACGCGACGCGCGCCGCGGCCTGTGTCGCATCTCCCAAGCGCGCGTGGCAGGCCTCCACGCGCCTTTGGAGCGAATTGATCAGTGTCACGGCGCTGGGACGAAAATCGAGCACTTCCAGGGTCCCGCCTCCTGAAGGCTTGATCAACGCGGCGAACTTAGGTGACGTAATCTCGATTTCTTCCATTCCATCCGCATCAAAGTCCAGCCGGTTCGCAGCCTGATACTTCGCGGCATTATGGCGGGCGGAATCCGCGAAAGTTTCCGCGGCGATAAGCTCACGCCATAACGCTGACCGCAAATGCGGCGCATAGAGGCCGCCAAAAATCCCGTGCCAATAAGCGTCGTTGCATTGCGCGCGAAGCAGATGCGTCACCGCCCGGGCGCGGTTCGCGTCTCCCTTCGCGACTTTTCCGCTTCTGCGCCGCAGCTTCGACGAAACGCGCAGCATCTTCTTGTGCAGCAGGTTTGCTTCCGCATACTTACTGAAAAAACCGCGCCAGAATCCTCCGCGCAGAAACTGCCGCAGATCCGGCCGCGCCGCGAACTCTTCCTGCAGCGCGTGAAACCGCTGGCGCGCCGGCGTCGGCAGAACCCACTCCATCATCTCCGTGTAGGACGCCGTTGGCAGATCTGCGCGGCCGAGCGGCGCCCGCGCTGCCAGGGCTTCGCCGGGTGGAATCACCTCCAGCCAATCCTGATTCGCTTCCAGCGCCGCAAGGAAATTATCGAGCCATCCGTCGCGGTAGCAATGCTCCCAGGTGTGCGGCCACCCGCCGAATTTCTCCATATCATCGCCCATGGAAGCCATTCCGCCGGGATGTTCTGATGCGGCGGCGCGCAGGAATGCAATGGAATCATCCACGGACCCAAACGGCACCAAGTAGCGCAGCCGCTGCAGCCCCGGGATCACCTTCACGGTCCGGCCGCCCTGTTCGGCGATGTAGTAGCCATAGAGCTCCGGCAGTTCACGTCCCGCTGCCAGAAAATGGTTGTCGTCCACGAGCGTGTATTCCACTCCCGCTTCGGCCAGCGCCGCTGGCAATTGAGGCTCCCACACACGCTCCGCAAGCCATGCGCCGCCCGGACGTTTCCCGAAATGCTCCGCAATAAAATCACTCAACCGCCGGATCTGCTCAATCTGGTCTTCCAGCGGAATCGTGATCAGAATGGGTTCGTAGAATCCGCCGCCGACCACCTCAACCTGACCGCGTGCGGCGAGGGCGCCGATCCGATGGAGATATTCGGGGTGCCGTTCCGCGAACCACTCGAACAGCACGCCGGAATAGTGAAGCCCCACGCGCACGCGCGGGTGCCGCGCCAGGCATTCGACAAATGGCGAATAGGAACGCGAATACGTCAGTTCCATCACCTCATCAAAATTCCCGATGGGCTGGTGCGCGTGGATGAGGAGGACTAAATTAAATTTCGGCAACTAAGGACCTCGCGTTCGTGCAGATGAGCATCATAGCGCGGGTGGCGCCAATGGGCGAAATTCAAATCCGTTATCCGGACGATTACACAGCACCCGATGGTTTCGTCCATGCCGGCGGCACGGCGCCGGGTTTGCTATGATCCTCTTTGCCGCTCGCATGTTCGCGGCCACGAAAGTTCATGGACTCCCACGAGAAGGATGAGCTTTTCCGGAAAGGTCTTGCGGCCTTTAATTCTGCGCATTTCTTTGACGCGCATGAGCGTTGGGAAGAAGTCTGGCTCGAGACTCCTAACCCGGAGAAGATGTTCCTTCAAGGTTTGATTCAGGTTGCGGCGGCATTCCACCACTATTCGAGGGCGAATCGCCGTGGCACCCTCAGACTTCTTCAGGCAGGACTGACAAAAATGGAGCCCTTTCCACATGTTCATAGAGGGATTGAACTCGAGCCACTGCGCGCAGCGGTCCGCCGGTGGCTTGCGGCGCTCGATGCCGGAGAGAACCCTGAAGAGGACGAACTCCCTCATATTGAATGCCACAACGAAGGCTGAATTTTTTCGTGAAGCTCGCCGCACCCTTGCGAAGAGACGCGCTATGGAATAGCTAGAAGAGTTCTAGAAGAGTTTTGGAAGGAATCGCGGCTTCTCGCCCATCGTCGCACGATAGGCCTGATCGGCCATGAGCGTGTCTTCCTCCAGGCGAAGCCTGTGCCGCAGGATCTCCAAATTCGCCGCCGTCCCTGCCAGCGCCGTAATCCAGGCGGTGTGCATCATGGGCAGGGCAAACAGCTCGATAACTACTGCGACGTAATTCGGATGCCGGACCCACCGGTAGGGACCCGACATCACCACGCCGATGCGTGACGATGCCATCACTTCCACATTCCAGTGTCCAGCCAGGGTCCGGATCACCCACCACCGCAGGATATTTGCGAGAACGAACAGCGCTCCCATCGTAATGGCCAGCGCGGGAATCAGCGGCCGGCGGAGCAACACCACTTCGGCCGCAGCGCCCGCCAAAACGCCGCTGTGCACCAGCACCATCCAGTGAAAATTCGTTTCAGGAACCTTGCGGACACCTTGTCTCTCGAGCTGCCTCTGGTTGCGGCGTGAAATCCGTAATTCCACGAGCCGGCCAAGACCTACCAGTACCAGCAGCGCGAGATACGCGGTCGTCATGGCCATTGCAGCAAGAGCATCTCAGCCGTGAAGCCCGGCCCGAAAGACATCAGCAGGCCATAGCTCCCCGAGGCCATCTCGCGCTTGGTCAGCCACTCCTGGAGGATGAACAGCACGCTCGCGCTCGAAAGATTGCCGAAGCGGCGCAGCACGTCCCAGGAAAACTCCGTGTCGGTGCGGGACAGACCCAGTTCGGCCTCCATGAAGGAGAGCAGTTTTTGCCCGCCCGGATGGAGGATGAACGCAGAAATGTCCTCACGTCGCAAACCGTGACCCGCGAGAAAACCGTCGACCAGCCCCTTGATCTTTTCCCGGATCAATTGCGGGACATCCTTCGAAAGCACGATGTGGAATCCGGAATCGCGCAGGTCAAATCCCATGGCGTCCAGAGAATTCGGAAACAGATAGCTTTCCGATGCGAGGATGCGCGGGCCGGGGGCCTCTCTGCCGGTGATGACCACGCCTGCTGCGCCATCACCGAACAGGATCGCCGAAATCAGGTTCGCCTGAGAGAAATCCTTGCGCTGAAACGTGAGCGTGGGCAGTTCAACCGCCACCAACAGAGCCGTGCGGTCCGGGAATGCGCGCAGATACTCCCAGGCGCGCGCAAGTCCCGCCGCGCCTGCCGCGCAGCCAAGCTCAGTAATGGGAAGCCGCCGCACATCCGAGCGAAACCCCATCTCTTTGGCCAGGTAGGCATCGAGCGACGGAATCATCACGCCGGTACAGGAAACGGTGATGAGCAGATCCACGTCGGATGGAGCCATCCCCGCTTGCCCCAGCGCGTCTGCCGCCGCGCGCAGCCCGAGTTCGACGGCTTTTTCACGATATTCGGTGTTGATCTGTGCCAAAGGGCGCGGCTCAATAATATGCTCCACCGGAAATACGCTGTGTCGCTGATCAATCTGCGAATTATCGATGACGGTGTGGATTGCTTCGAGGCGCTTGCCGTCGAGTGAAAACACATCTTTCATGCGCTGTTTCACGATGTCGCGCGTCAGCACATGCGGCGGCACGGCCGTGGCCGTTCCGGCGATCGTGGCAACCGCCGTGGCCACATTCGGTCTGACCTTGACTTCTGATTCCGGCTCGACTGCGAACACTTGCGCTGCCTCTTCAGGTCTTGGTGATCGTATGGAAGACAAGATACGGCTCCTCTGGTTCCGACTGGATGTAATCAGCGCCGGACTTTGAGTTGCTCAGCCAACGTGCAAAATCCCAGGAAAGGGGGGGCCGGCAAAAACATTAAACGCCCCAATCGCCAGATCACAGTGTAGCGCTTTTGTCTGGCCCACAGATAAATAAAGCGGCCCTTGAAAACGGAGACGCCGCACCAAAATCTCCGAAAAACATTTTCACCGTTTTCGGCCGGCGGGGATCAGCCCTTCTTCGTGTACCAGTCCGCGTTGATCGCTGTAAAGTGGGCCCACTTCTCCGGCAGATCTTCCAACGCGAAAATTGCTGTCACCGGACAAACAGGGACGCACGCACCGCAGTCAATGCACTCCACTGGGCTGATGTAAAGTTGGGTCTCAGATTCAAAATTAGCCTCATCTTTCCGCGGGTGGATGCAATCCACCGGACAGACGTCAACACAGGCGGTGTCCTTGGTTCCGATGCAGGGCTCAGCAATTACGTACGCCATTGCAACTCTCCTTCGAGGCTATATGCATCTCAAAGATCACTAAAAATTGATCGCTGGACCAAATTGAAAAGTCCGTTTTATATCATCAAAGCGAGCACTGCACAAGCCGCTTTTCCTCACTCAAAAATTATAGCACGTCCGGATTGACGGTACGCTAGAACACTCCGAACCCAAACTTGAACCGCGACACTATGCCAGTTACAATGAGGCCGCAATGCACAGCTAAAACGCAAAACGAGGTGATTCCAATGCTTCGAACAGGCGGAAACAAAATCATGTGGCTAGGTCACGCCACATTTCAAATCACGACCTCAACCAGCCGGGTCATTCTGATCGATCCATGGGTTGAGGGAAATCCATCGTTTCCCGCCGCAATGAAGCAGTTCCCGCGCGTAGACCTGATTCTGGTCTCGCATGGCCACAGCGATCATATGGGGAGCGTGGTTTCCCTGGCCCGCGCGCACAATACCCCGGTTGTCGCCATATTTGAGCTTGCCGCGTGGTTCGGATCAAAGGGCGTCGCCAACATCCTGCCGATGGGCAAGGGAGGCACGCAGCAGATCGGCGATGTCGCCGTCACAATGGTCCAGGCGATCCACTCAAGCAGCGTCGAAGAAGACGGCAAGAAAGTCTACGCCGGAGAGCCCGCCGGCTTTGTCGTGCAGCTGCCCGGCGGCTTTAAGCTGTATCATGCCGGTGACACGACAGTCTTTGGCGACATGAAAATCATCCGTGAGCTCTACAAGCCAGACTTGGCATGCCTGCCCATCGGCGATCTCTATACAATGGGCCCGCGCGAGGCCGCCTATGCGATTCGCTTGCTCGGCGTGCACCACGTCATCCCCATGCATTTCGGAACCTTCCCTCCGCTTGCGGGAACCCCTGATGCGCTTCGCCAACTCACGCAGGACATCGCTGGCCTCGAAATCCACTCGCTCAAACCGGGAGAGTCCGTCGGGGAATCCGAGGGGGCTGCAGCAAGATAGGGAGATCAAGGGATCTGCGTGCCGAATATTCTGTACAAGCCGGTCGAAAAATATCTGGACGATCTTATTCCACGCCGCGACGCCGTCATTGTCGAAATGGAAGAGTTCGCCAAGCGCAATCACCTTCCTATCGTTGGCCCCGCAGTGGCGCGATTGCTCGCACTCGTTACGGAAATGAGCGGCGCGAGCCGCATTTTTGAAATGGGATCGGCAATCGGTTATTCGGCGCTCTGGTTTGCGCGCGCCGCGGGCCCGCTCGCGAAGGTCTATTACACGGACACGAATCCTGAAAATGCGCGCCGCGCCGAAGGATATTTCCGCCGCGCCCGTGTGACGCGGCGCATTCGAGTGCTGGTGGGCGACGCCCTGGAGCTGCTGCGCCGTGAAAAGGGACCGTTCGACATTATTTTCTGCGACGTAGAAAAGCACCAGTATCCGGAATCTCTGCGCATCGCGCTGCCGCGCCTGAAGCGCGGCGGCTTGCTCATCGCCGACAACACGCTTTGGAGCGGACGTGTTGCGCGCAAAGCGGACACGAAAGATACGCTAGGAATCCAACAATTCAACAAGATGGTTTACGCGTCGCGCGAGCTGTATCCGGTCATCGTGCCGTTGCGTGACGGAGTCTCCATCTGCCGCAAGCGCTGACATCCACGAACCAATCTCCATCAGGAGGTACCGCCGATTGCGAGAACGGCGGCGCCTTCGAGCCTTCCGTCTCTCAATTGAGCCAGCGCCTCGTTCGCCTGTTCGAGCGGAAACGGCTGCGTCGTTGTGCGCACGGGGACTTTGGGCGCGATCTTCATGAACTCCTCGGCATCCCTGCGCGTCAGATTGGCCACCGAGCAGACCGTCCTCTCGCCCCACAACAACTCGTAGGGAAACGACGGCACGTCGCTCATGTGAATGCCGCCGCACACGACCGTGCCTCCCTTTCGAATCGCCGCAAGAGCAGCGGGCACCAGCGCGCCGACCGGCGCAAAAATGACGGCAGCGTCCAACTCATCCGGCGGACGCTGGTCTGATCCCCCCGCCCAGGCCGCACCGAGGTTCCTCGCGAACTGTTGCGCTTGATGATCGCCGGGACGCGTGAACGCGTAGACGCTGCGCCCCTGATACAGGGCCACCTGCGCCATGATATGCGCCGCGGCTCCGAACCCGTAGATTCCCAGACGCTTCCCGTCTCCTGCCCGGACCAGCGAACGGTATCCAATCAAACCTGCGCAGAGCAACGGGGCGGCCTCGATGTCCGAGTATCTCTCGGGAATGGGGACGCAGAAGCGCTCATCCGCCACGGTAAATTCGGCGTATCCTCCATCGATCGTGTAACCGGTGAAGCGCGCTTGGGCGCATAAGTTCTCACTGCCCGCCCTGCAATAGGAGCATTGCCCGCACGTCCAGCCGAGCCAGGGCACGCCGACACGGTCCCCGACAGAAAGCCCGGTGACCCGCGCGCCCACCCGCGCGACTCGGCCCACAATCTCGTGCCCGAGGATCAGCGGAAGCTTCGGACCAGGCAATTCGCCGTCGACAACGTGCAGATCCGTCCGGCAGACGCCACAGGTGTGGACTTTCAGCTGAACCTCCCCGCCGCTGGGTTCCGGCACGTGACATTCCCGGAGCACAAGCGGCTTCCCGGCTTGTTCAAGAACCATTGCGCGCATGGTTTGATCTCGACTCATGGGCAACGCAAGTCGCAACAACTCCTATTCCGTCTCCGTTGTCCCATGGAACAAATTCTTCGCAAAGAAAAACAAGTTGGCGGGGCGCTCGGCCAGCCGCCGCATCAGGTACGGGAACCAGTCCGGGCCGAACGGAATGTAGATGCGTACGCGGTAGCCTCCGCGTACAAGGCGGCCCTGCAGGTCCGTGCGGATTCCATAGAGCATCTGGAATTCGAACTTATCCTTCGCGATGCCGCGCTCAGCGGCGAACCGGATGGCCGCATCAACCATGTTCGGGTCATGTGTGGCTAAAGCATGATAAATGCCACTCGGCAGCAGCAGGCGCATCAGTTTGACATAGTTTGCATCGACGTCCCTCTTGCGAGGGAATGCAATTTGCGAGGGCTCTTTGTAGGCGCCCTTGACCAGGCGGATGCGGCAGCCGATGCTCACCAGGTTCTGAATATCCTGTTCGCTGCGGTAGAGATACGCCTGAATTACGGCGCCCACGGCGTCAGTTTCCGCGCGGGCCTGCCTGATGATATCGAGGGTTCTCCCGGTATACGCCGAGCCTTCCATATCCACGCGTACGAAATTGTGAAGCGCCGTCGCGCGCTGTGTCACGATGCGCAACTGCTCCGCGCAAAACTCGTCACCGAGATCGAGCCCGAGGTGGGTCAGCTTGAGGGAAACATTCGCGTCGATGTGGTTTACTGCGATGCGGTCGAGGGCGTCGGTATACGTCTTCCGCGCGCGCTCCGCGTCTTCGCGGTTGAGCACGTTTTCTCCGAGCTGATCAAGGCTCACCGTCATCCTGGCCCGGTTGCAGCGTCGCGCTGCCTCGATGGCGAGCGACAGGTCCTCTCCGGGGACAAACCTCTGCGCCAGGCGGCGGATCGCGCCATTGGAAGTGATCCAGCGGCGCAGACGAGAGCTTTTCGCGAGTTCCAGCAGCAGCGTGCGCAACATCGGATTTCGTGCTCGGCAATGCCCGGAAGAAGTGGGCGGAGTCAGACGTCTTTGTGGGCGTCGAGAAATTTTTCAGCGTCTATCGCGGCCATGCAGCCGGACCCAGCCGCCGTTACCGCCTGGCGGTAATGATGATCCTGCACGTCGCCCGCGGCAAACACGCCCGGAATATTGGTCTGGCTGCCGTCATGCGTGATCAAGTAACCGTTCCTATCCATGTCCAGCTTGCCGCGAAAGACCTTGGTGTTCGGATCGTGGCCGATGGCGATAAAGACGCCCTCCACGGGCAAGGTCGTGACCTCATTGGTCTGCGTGTTGCGCAGCTTCAGGCTCTCAACGCCGCCCTTTGAAACATCCGCAATGTCTTCGACCACGACCGGAGTGATGAACCGGATCTTTTCGTTGCTGCGCGCGCGGTCGAGCATGATCTTCGACGCGCGGAATTCGGGCCGGCGGTGCAACAGGTGAACGCGGCTCGCAAATCTGGAAAGAAAATTCGCCTCTTCCATAGCCGAATCGCCACCCCCGACAACCGCGATTTCCTTCCCGCGGAAAAAATATCCGTCGCATGTGGCGCAAGTCGAAACGCCATGTCCGATCAGTTTGCGTTCCGACTCGAGTCCGATCATGCGCGCCGATGCGCCCGACGCGATAATCAGCGAACGGGTTTCAAACACGTCGTTCCCCGCCGAAATCTTGTAGGGTCTCTTGCCCAAATCCACATCCGTGATGGCTCCCGCCTTGAATTCCGCCCCAAATCGTTGCGCCTGTTTGCGCATGTTGTCGATCAGGTCCGGACCGAGAATACCGTCAGGAAATCCGGGGAAATTCTCAACCATGGTGGTGAGGCTAAGCTGACCGCCGGGCTCGTAACCGTCGAGCACGAGCGGCTTGAGATTCGCGCGCCCGGCATAGATGGCGGCCGTCAACCCTGCGCAGCCGCTCCCGACGATGATGACGTTATTCAATTTGAATTCCCCCTGCCCGCAATTGGATTCACCAACCAGACGCCGCGATGCGACACGCAAAACATGAAAGTTTAACACCGAGGCGCACGCCAGCGCTTGCGGAAACTTTTCGCCGCGCAGGCCGCACCCGGCGCGGTGCTGGTCTCGGCGCGCAGAATGCGCCATAATGCCTGGGCATTTCACTTTCCTGAGGAGGAAACCTTGAGCCGCGCACCGGGAACTTATGCCGTATTCGATACTTCGCAGGGGACGATTGTCTGCCGCCTGTTCGAAAAGGAAGCTCCGCAGACTGTGGCGAATTTCATCGGCCTTGCGGAAGGAACAAAGGAATTCAAAGACCCCCGCACAGGGCAGAAGGTGAAGCGGCCGTTTTACGATGGGTTGGTCTTCCACCGCGTGATCCCGCAATTCATGATTCAGGGCGGATGCCCCCTGGGGACGGGAACCGGCGACCCTGGCTATCGTTTCGCCGACGAATTCCATGCCTCTCTGCGGCACGACAAGGCGGGAAAGCTGTCGATGGCGAACGCGGGCCCCGGCACGAACGGAAGTCAGTTCTTCATCACGGTCGCGCCGACACCCTGGCTGGACGACAAGCACACGATTTTCGGCGACGTGGTCGAAGGACTGGACATTGCGGTTAAAATTTCGAAATTGCCGCGTGGCGCAAACGACAAGCCGAAGGAACCCGTGGTGCTGAAATCGTTGCGGATCGAGCGAGTCTGATCCCACACGACGCTGCCATGCTTAGCCCCGCAAATCTATTCCGGATGATGACCGAGATGATATTTGTATTGCTCGGGGGCTTTCTTGTTTGGGTCGGACTGAGCGGTATGTTCCCGTTTAATCCCCGGAAACCCGCGTGGCTGGCGCTGGGGGCCGTACTGGTGTATTGGGGCGTCCGGGCCTGGATGAAAACGAAGCGGGCTGCGCGAACAGCCGAACGCGCGGCGGTGCGTGTCGGCGGAGCGTCGCTGGCACTGGTTGGGTTGATGATGCTTGGATTGGTGTTTGTGGAATTCCGCTGGGTTGGGACGGTGCTGGCGATGTCGGGCGGCATCCTTGTTCTTCGCGGCCTGATCAGCGCCGTGCTCTCGCTCCGGACCGATTAGTTCCATTCCGGATTGTTTGGGCGAAAGCGCACGGTCACACGGCCGTGTCTAGTGCGAGGTTTGTTCCGGCGATGCCCGATATTCGCGAGCGCAGGCCTCGCACGGGCAAATCGTCCTCAAATAATCAAAGCTGTAGATGCCCATGGCGTGTCCGTCATTGAAGTCGATCTGCAACGCGTAGTTGCCGACGGCATGGGCCGCGCGGGCGCTGGGCTTCGGCTTGAACATGGGGAGCGGCGTGAAACCCGACCCGGGGGCCGTTCGCTGCGCCAGGTCTTGTTTCTTCTGCCGCTCATCGCTGCACATGGCGCACGGACACTCGTCCCGGAGATATGCGAAGTCATAATGGCTGGCGTGGCCGTCGGACCACGTGATATCGACGCCAGCGCCCGAAGACACATGGACTTTCACGCTGGCGGGCTTTCTTCTAACGTCAGGAAGCATGGGCATCTCGCGGCTATTTTAGCAGAAGTCTTCTCCGTGCCTCATCGCACGATCTAACAAACAGCAGGCTCAGTTTCACCGCGAGGGGCAACACTCCCCCTGCGGTATGGGATTGCCGTGCGGGCAAGTCTGCGGATGATTTAGAAACGTGCAGATTTTCTGATCGAGATCGGGACTGATGATGTGCTCGAATTTGCACGCTTCGGAATTTGCCGCCGGAGCGTCCAGAGAAAACGTATCTGTTAGAAGGCGCTCGGCAAGACGGCGGCGGCGGATGACGTCGCGTGCCCGGTGGCTCCCGCGTTCCGTAAAGCAAATTTCGGAACCATGGATTTCCACCAATGCGATATCGGCCATACGGCCCAAGGTTCGCGGCGGAACCGCCGAAACATCCAGAGAAAGACGATCCACGCGCGCCGTCGCGCCTTTCTCCCCGCAGACCCAGATCTGTTCCAGTACGTGGTCGAAACCTTCCTCGTCTGCGGGGGAGGGCTCAGTGATTCGTGCGAGACGCCCGTGTTCCAGTTCGATCCGGCGGTCTGCCAGATCTCCGATGGCCTGCGAGTGCGTAACGACCAGGATCGTGTGCCCGGCGGAATGCAGTTCGCGCAGAAAGTTCAGAATAACGGCTTCGTTGGCTTCATCGAGGTTGCCGGTGGGCTCGTCGGCCAAAATAAGCTTGGGATGATTGATCAACGCGCGCGCGATGGCCACGCGTTGTTGCTCGCCGCCGGAAAGCTGCGCCGGAAGATGCTCCTGGCGATCGCCCAGGCCGACTCGGCGCAGCGCTTCGGCGGCCTCATTTTCATCGGTGATACTGTGGAAATACTGCGCGAGCATGACATTTTCGAGCGCCGTGAGATATGGCACGAGATGAAACTGCTGGAAGACGAACCCGATTTTGTCGGAGCGATAGCGTGTCAGCTCACGCTCTCCGAGATTGCCGATCTCCATACCGTCCACGACGACGCGGCCCGAGGTTGGGTGGTCAAGACCGCCGAGAATGTTGATGAGCGTTGTCTTGCCGGACCCGGATGGCCCCATGATGGCGATCCACTCGCCGGCCTCGACTTCAAAACTCACATGGGCGAGCGCCCGGACGGGACCGAAGCGCTTTTCGAGATGTTCGACTTGAACCAAAGGCGCCATTATTCTCCTCGCAAGATCTCCGCTGGACGGACGCGTCCGAGCAGCCGCAGCGGGAGCGCCCCCGCCAGCGCCACTCCGACCGTCAAGGCAATGGTCAGCGGAAAAACCTCCAGCCGCGGCGAAATGGCGACGCCGAACACGCGCCCACCGATCCACCGCGCGAGCACAACTCCGGCCGCGAATCCGATCGTGCCGCCCATGACGCCTAATGCGCCAGCTTCGGCGAGAAACAAGCGCATGATGCGCGGCACGGACCCTCCGAGCGCCTTCATCAAACCAACGTCCCGGCTGCGCTCCATGGCAAGCGCGGCCATTGAGGCGAGAACGCCGAGCGTTGTGAGCGCCAGGATCAGTATGACCGTCCAGAAAATCAAGCCGCGAATCCTCCCCAGAATCGATCCTTCGGCGGCGGTGAGCTGGCGCACCGGACGAACGTCCAGTCCGGGCAAGGCGTTGGCCAAACGGCTGGCAAAGGCCTCCATCTCGGACGGAGTTCCCGAAACGCTCAACTGGACCAGACTCACGCGGCCGGCTAGCTCAGATAAATCTTGCGCCGTGTCCAGACTGGTGAAGATTTGACTGTCTTCGTCGCCACCTGTGGTGACGATCCCGGTGACCGTGAGCGAAATGTCATGTTCGCCGGCGCGCAAATTGATATGACTGCCAGGCATGAGGCCGAGTTGGCGCGCAGCGGCCTGCCCCACCAGGCAGTGCAAACGGTCATCGCGCGAAGAAACCCATCCACCATCGACCTTCCACCAAGAATTCATCTTTGCCACTTGGTCGAACCACGTGCCTGCCAGAATGACTGGCTGCGCGCCGGCGTTTGCGGCGACGTAGAGATAGGGCGCCGCGGCGACAATCTGCGGAGCGTGCAGCCCAGCTATGCGGTCCATGACGGCGGCATCCGCCAGCGCGGCGTCGCTGCCCGCCGAAGGCGGCGCGACCACCACGTTGGCGCCGAGTGTGCGAAATTCATGCGTCAATTTCTGTTCTGCATCCAGATCAATGTTCAGAAGCGCCGAAGAAATTGCAGCCCCACTGGAAAGCGCAATCAGAGCGAGCGTAAGCCGCCCGCGGCTTGCACCGAGCAGTTGCCGGAAAATTCGCCAGAACATCGACTGGGAGCGAAGCGCCACGTCGTCACTCTCCACGCAATACGGGAGCGGGGTCGACGCGCGATGCGCGTTCGAGGGGCACTAGGCTGCCGAGTAGCGCCACCACAGCCGCCAGAACCAGCACGATTGGGAAAAGAATCAATCGAACAGCCGGAGCTATGCCAAAAATTCCACTACCGAGAAACCGCGCCAGCACCAAGCCGAATGCGTAACCTGCGATGCCGCCGATCAGCGCCAGGAGCAATTGCTCGGCTAGAAAAAACGCTCCGACCGCGCGATGGCTTGCGCCCAGGGCTTTCATCAAGCCGATTTCAGAGCGCCGTTCAAGCACAGTGGTCGCAGACGTGGCGCCTACAGCAAGCGCCGCAGCAAACAATGCCGCGAAGGTCACCAGCCACATCAGGCTGCTGACGCGCGTGAGGATTCGACCTTCCCCTTCGGCCACCTGCCGGATCGGTCGCACTTCTACGCCCGGCAGTTCCTGCTGCATCTGGTGCGAAATCGAAGATATGTACGGGCTGCAATACCAGCGGTCATATTCAGTCGGGGTCATTGTGGCGGGTTCGCGCTCAGAGAACGCGTCAGCCGGCTTGGTCAACGCACTGACGAGCAGGCGGCGATACCGGCCGGGGCGGCCTGCGAGGTCCTGCGCAACTTGCAGTGGCGCGAGGATGGCGTCGTCTTCACGGCCGCCTGTCGAGACGATCCCTGTGATGGTAAGCGTGTGCACGCGTTCCCCTGCGCGAACCGTGAGCGTGTTGCCGGAATGCAAGCCGACGCGCCGCGCAAGCCCTGCGCCGAGCAGGCATTCCTCTGAGCCATCGGAGAACCATCGGCCACTGATATGCCACCAAGGATCCGTCGCAGAAACACCCGTGACGAATTTGCTGCCGTCAGGAACATCAACGGTGTGGCTGTACCATGTGCCGATCAATGTTTCACGTGAGGTTTCGTGCGATCTTGCAGTCTGCGGTGCGATCTCCACCGGAACATCGAGGAACGGGGCAAACCCTACGATGTTGTTGCGCCAGAAGATTGTCTTCAGCTTGCCGAGGTCGCCCTCCGGCAAGTAAGCGCCGGCATTCACGGGGCGGTAGTCGACGCCGCCGATCTCGAGAGGGAGCGTATCGGTTGCAGGCGTAACGAGCAGATTTGCGCCGAGAGAGCGGAATTCGTGCGCGAGGCGGTCGCCGACATCGAGCGCGACTTCCAGCGTGGCCGTCGCTATCGCCATGCCAAGCGCAAGTGCGGCGGCTGTCAACACCTTCCGGCGCGGCTTGCGCGCAAACGAATCACTGACGATTCGAAAAAACATAGTCTGGCCGCCTCTAATGAGAGACTCGGCCCCTCGCTTCGGCAAGCGCGGAAACATCAATGATCAACGCGCCGTTTCCCGTACGCGAGGGAACACCGACTGGATTGCACCCGCCGGCTTCCCCGATTGTGGGTATGTAAATCGCGGATCCGCAGTTGCGGCAGACCACGTTCGAGCCATCCTGGCGATAGCCGGCCGTTCCGCAGATCAGGCATGCATCCAGCGCCGTGCCCCAGCTTCCGTTAGGTTTGCGAATCACAAGAAAGCGCACGCTTGTCCCATTGGCGTCGACATTGTAGATGTGCAGATTCGAATCACTCACCTCAGCAAGAGGGATGCGAACCTCATTGCCGATCGCTTCGATTGCGCGCGCCTCGGTCGTCGCCGCAACACGAGTGTACGCAAATTCGGCGGCCAGAATCAAAATTACTGCCGTGCAGGTGAACGCCGAGGCAAACGCCCAGCGGCGCTGCTTGCGACGTTCCCACTCCAGGCGCCGGCGTGCCGCGGCGTCGGCAACATTTGAGACGGCCTGGCCGCGAGCAGCCGTCCATTCGCGAAGAACAAGCAGCGCCGCGGCGCCCAGAATTACGCCGAAAAAGAAGACTTCATTGCTCACGATCGGCCCAACCACCGCCATTTCAATCCTGCTCGATGGCAGCCACATCGCCTCGCTTAATTCATGAATCCCGGTCAGCGCCAGTTGAATGGCGACAAGGATGAGGATCGTGCTCGTTGCCGCAAAAAATCTTCCGAGGGAGATTTTCAACGTCCCC